>JAMQHL010000048.1 GCA_025993795.1 Planctomycetota bacterium | reverse complement strand
CGTGGGCGAGACGCCCACGGCTCTGCGGGCGGGACGCCCACACCACCAACTGCCACCCCGCATGCGGGGGTCGTGGCAATTTAACTGCATGCGGGCGCCCCGGGGCGGCGTGTACAATCATTGAAATCACTCCGCTAAACACTACTCTGAGTAATGCGTACTCCCCTTGGGGCTCGGAATTTCGGCTTCCTGCGTAACTGCAGGGCCGCAGGCCATTTGGCCATGCGGCGAATGATGTGGAGGACACCCCGTGCGCAAGATCGCCGTGCTGCTCGCCCTGCTGTGTTTCCTGTCGTGCTCCCCGATTGCCGCGCAGGCGACCAACGACCAGTGGGAACCCAATAACACCGCCGCCACGGCGCCCGATATGTTCAATATGATTGCGCCGTCGGCATCGATTGCCGGCTTGAGCCTGGCTGTGGCCGGCAAACCGATTGACGACCAGCTTTTCCTGCTCGCCAACGACCAGGACTGGTTCAAGGTCGGCAACGCGTTTCCCGTGCCAGCCGGCAACATGACCGTCTACCTCAACCAGACTGGCGCGCTGAACACGCTGGTCCAGATGCAGATCACCGACGCCACCGGGGCCACGGTGCTGGCCGGCCCGGGGGTGGGCAGCCATGTGGCACTTGCCTCGCCGAACAATCCTAACCCGGGCTTTGACCTGTACGACGGCATTCGCGCGTCGATTGCGGTGACTGCCGCCACGGTCTACCTCATTCGCGTTTACAGCCCGGTTGCTCTGCCGTCAGGCAGCCAGGTTCCGTATGAGCTGGCGATTGAGTTTTCTAACCTCGACACGGCTGAGGGCAGCGTCGGCAACAACTTTCCCGGGTACTCGCCCAACCCGAACTTCTCGTCAGGCAACCCGTCCGACGCCACACCCAGCGGCTATGGCGCAGGCAACAGCAAGGTGTTCACGGCCATGAGCTGGCGCGGGTTCGACTACTACATGGTCAATCTGACCAGCCCGGCCATCATTACCGTGGACCTGGACAATTTCTTGAACCTGCCGGCAGCCACAACCAACTTCGACGTGTACTGGGTGCGCGATGACGGGTTGATGATTCCGGCAAGCGTCGCTGGGCAGCCGCTGGAGGGTGCAACCGACAGCTTTCCCAACGGCTGGTCCAGCACCATGATCGCCGTGGTCAACACGCCCAACACCAGCGAGCAGATCACCACGCCCGCGCTGTCTGCCGGTGTCTATTATTTTCAGGTAAGTGTGTGGGACACCAGCGGCGGCACAATCGGCGTGGGCAACGTGATGGGCAACTATGACATCGAGTTCACGCTGACCGCCGCCAGCGACGACGCGCTGGAGGGCAGCCCAACCGAAAACGACACCCCCGCCGGCGCGACCACGCTGCCAGCCGGCACGACCAGCAACCTGCGCCTGCTGTTCAATCCCGACGGCACCGAACAGGACTGGTACAAAGTTACCCTGGCCGACGGCGACAACCTGAACGTACGCCTGACTGTGAATGCCCCGGCCACCGACGACCTGGACATCCTGCTGTATCAGCCCAACGCGACCACGCCCGGCCTGGCCGCAGACCTGGTGGACTTCTCGTTCATCAACAACACCGACACGGTCACCAAGGGTGGCACCACTGCCAGTGAGATCGTGGGCACCTGGGGCAGCGTCGGCAACAGCGGCAACACCCCGTGGTTGTCGGGCGACTTTCTGGTGCAGGTAGTCAGCGGCGGCAACCTGGTGCAGGGCGGCGTGGCGCAAACCCAGACCTACAGCCTGACAGTCACAATCAGCGCCGCGAACGTGGACATCGCCCCGGAAGACGCCAAAGAACCCAACGACACGGCGGCGCAGGCATTCGCCAGCGGCAACACATACCTTGAACTGCAACGCGGCATGAACAGCGGCTTGCGCGCCATGGACTTCCAGGACTGGTTCCGCATCCCCGGCGTGCAGCGCAACCACACGGTCGCGATATCACTGATCTACGACGGCGGCGCCAACACCGACCTTGATCTCATCGTGTTCGACCAGAACTTCGGGCCCAACTACGCGACAACAGGCGCGATCAGCCAGCTTGGCGCCAGCTTTGCCAACGAAGCGAACCCTGGCTCGGTCGTGACGGTCAACGGCATCGCCGGCAGCACCTGGACGACAGCGCCGAACACGGCCCCGATCTTCATTGCCATTCAGCGCTGGAACAGCCTTGGTGCGACGTTCTCGATCAACGTCAACATCAACGGTGCCAACCCGCTGCCGACACTGCGCTTGAACAGCGTGTCTGCAAACCCGACGGCGCTGGTTGCGCCGGGCACCACGCAGGTCACCGTCGCCATCGAAAACATCGGGGCCACACCCGCAGACGTCGCAACCATTGCGCTGACGCTCACGCACGCGGCGGGCGCCGTGGTGACCAGCCAATACACCATCACCGGCCCGACGCCGGCGCTGCCGGCCACCGTTGCGGCAACTTCAACCCAGAACTTCGTGTTTGACGTGACTTCGACAGCGCAGTGCACCAACGGCGTCGTGACCATCCATGTGGCCGCAACGGACAGCAACGGCGACCCGCTGCTGGGCAACCCAAGCGGCACGTTCACACTGTCGGGCGGACAGCCACCCGCGCCCGCACTGGTCTACCAGCAGGTGCAGGCCACCGGCCAGACGAACCCCGGCGGCACCGTGACTGTCACGCTGATCATACGCAACGACGGCACCGCAGGCGGCGTGTTTGGCGATACCCCGCCGATTACGTTTGCCTTTACGCAGGGCGGCGTGGACATCACCGGCTCGTTTGCCGGGCCGACCGGGCCCAGCCAGACGCTGCCAATGAACATGGCAATCGGCCAGGTACGCAGCGTAAGCTGGACCTGGATTATCGCGCAGGCGATTCCACTGGGCACGACGACGGTAACGGTCACCGGCGGCGGCCCTGACAACCCGACCACCCCGGGCACCGTCAACTTCAATCTGTCCCTGCCAAAGAAGAAGAGCGCCGGCAGCAGCAGTGGGTGCGTGCTTGGCGGCAGCAGCCCATGGTGGCTTGCCGTCGCAGCCGTGGCTTCGGTTGCGGCGTTGGGCCGTCGCAGGCGTAAGTCTGCTAATAGCTGATCAGTTTGCGAAGGGCGGCTTCAATCTTGGCGGCATCCGGCAGCATCTGCTGCTCAAGCTCGGGCGCGTAGGGTATCGGGCACTCCAGCGCACCCATGCGCATGACCGGCGCGTCGAGATCTTCGAAGCAATGTTCTGAAATGAAGCTCGCGAACTCGCCGGCGACGCTGCCCATCAACGTGGCTTCGTTCACAACCAGCACGCGGTTGGTCTTTGCTACGCTGGCTGCGATGGCCTGCGTGTCGTAGGGCCGCAGCGACAGCAGGTCAAGCACTTCAACCTCGATGCCGTCTTCGGCCAGCTTGTGCGCCGCCTGCTCCGCATAATGCACCATCACGCCGAAGCTGATGACCGTGGCGTCTGTGCCCGGGCGGGCAATGCGCGCCTTGCCGATCTCGATAGGCTCAACATCGCCCACTTCCTGGCGCAGTTTTGGGTCGCGGTACATGTGCTTGTGCTCGAAATACAGCACAGGATTGTCGTCGCGTATCGCCGCCTTGATTGCAGCTTTGGCATCGCGTGGCGTGCTGGGGCAGATCAGCTTGAGGCCGGGCACATTCATGAACCAGGCTTCCATGCATCCGCTGTGAAACGGGCCGCCCGACACGCCGCCGCCCCATGGCAGGCGCACGGTCAGCGGCACCCTGGGTCCCCAGCGGTAGTGCATCTTGGCCGCGTTGTTGACGATCTGGTTAAAGCCGCATGCCACGAAGTCGGCAAACTGCATTTCCGCGACGGGGCGCAGGCCGTACATCGCCGCGCCAATTGCATTGCCGATGATGGCGGTTTCAGAAAGCGGCGTGTCCCAGACACGCTGCGGGCCGAACTCGTCGATCAGGCCTTTCGTGGTGCCGAATGCGCCGCCGTAGACGCCAATGTCCTGCCCAAGGCAGAAGATGTCCGGGTCGCGCTGCATTTCTTCGCGCAGGCCCTCGGTGATCGCCTCAACGAATGTGATCAGCTTTGCCATGGCCTGTATCTAGACCGGCGCTGCTTCCGGGGCAAGAGTCGGTTCAGGAACGCGCTAGGATTGACAGCACAAACGCCGACCGCGTCAACACCGCATCAGACAGGGCGTTACGGAGCCACGGCCCCATGGGTCACCCGTTGAGCAATCAGGCTTCTTCCTGCGGGTCCACAGTTTGTGCGGCTTGCCAAAGGTCGTCGTACTTGCCGCGAACGTACTCGTGCAGTTTGGCCGCGTAGTCACGTGGCAACTCATTCGCCTCAATCAGGCGCAACACGTCCGCGAAGTCCTGCAGCCGGTGTGGCGAAGTCATGCCACTGGCGAGCTTCAACTGAATCAGCGCCGCCAGGCTCAATACACGAATGCCGTCTTCGTCCGGCTGCGACACTGCGCCCGGGTCGGGAAAACCGAATGGAGCGGTTTTGCCGTCGCCGGGGATTTCACCGGTCAGCAGCACATCAATCTTCACTCTGTTCTCCGGGTCCTTGAGGCCCTTTGAGCCCGGAAAACGCTCTAGCCACCCCGCACCCAGCCAGCGCTGCTTGAACTGTGCAAGACCCTCGCGTGTCAGCAGGATGTCAACGTCCTCGGTCATCCGCTTGAGGCCGTAGCGGTTGACGGCCAGCCCGCCGCACAGCGCATACGGGATCTTCATGTCCTCAAGGTAACGGCACACTTTCTCTGCCGCCTTCTGAACGTTGGACTCGCCCATGAAAAACTCCCGGGCCTCTTGAAAGACTTTTCGCATCGGTACCGGCATTCAGTGCTCCGCGGCCAGTATACCTCTGCGGCGCTGAAATGAAGGCGGTTTGCGTCAGGCCTTTGCGCTTACGTTCAGCGTGGCCCAGAAGGGCTCGGCCAGCACGGCGCTGCTGGCCGGCGCTTTGTGGGCTGGGTTGGGCTCGGCAATTGCGCGGCGGGCGCAGCGCTCTGCGATGTCGGCGTCGAGTTCTTGGCCCTTCCGTACCGCATCGCCGCGTGCAACTGCCAGCGCCGTCAGCGCGCACAGCATGGCATCCAGCTCATCGCTGCCGAACTTCTCGGCACCGGGCAGCGGGTTCACGCCAAGTTCGCTCAGCAGCTTGGCCATCAGCTTGTCGCCGCGCTTGCCCTTGTCGTCGGCTTTCCATCCGCTGTGCCCGTGGTGCGCGCCGCCGCCCACGTACTGGCCCTTGAAGCCCAGCAGCTCAACGGTCGCCAGGGGCGAGACCTCAATGATCTTGCCACCGAATTCGCTCAGGCCCAGCATGGTCCGGAAACGATGACCGAACTCGCCGATCTTGTCAGTCAGCGGCGCCGCGCCATAGAAGGCAAAATCCAGCGGCCGATGAGTCAATTCCCATAGCTGGCTTGAGCCGGGCGCACGTATGGGGCTGGTCAAGCCGGACACATCCAGTGCCACATCGACGCCAATAGGCGTCGCCATCTCCAGCAGGCTCGCGCGCCAGGCGGCGAATGTGTCGTCAACTCGGTCGGAAAGCTTGGCGCTGCCGAAGGCCCGCGCGGGGGCAATCTGAACGTGCACGCCGTCGGCAGTGTCTTTGGCGAGGGCGACAAGTGGCCGGCGGGTCGCCCCGAACGCGCTGAGGTTGATGCCGGTGGCTTCCATGGCGCAACTTCTAGCAGTTCGGCAGGTTGCGTAAACCTCGCAGGATTCAGCGAAGTCACAACACGCCCGGTGCAGCCTCAGGGGTTGCATGGGGCGTTCTATCGAGGGAGGGGTGGAATTCGTGACGTGGTGGCTTTTGCCCGCCGTGCAAGAAGCACGACGAGGGCAAAGGCGAGCTGGGCACGCAGCAAGAAGAAGGAGCGCGAAGACGGCCGCGAATGGCTGCCGACCTGCGGGGGCGGCAAGCAGGGCAACTTCGGCGCCGAGACACTCAAGACGCGCCCTTGTCATTTGGCCCGCCGCGCATCCGGATGTATGCTGCGCGGACTGGAAAAAGGGGGAAGGCATGCTCTGGAGCGTAATGGGATTGGCCAGCAAGCGCGAAGGCGCCAAGATTACCGCGCTTGAGGCCAAGACAAACTGGAAGATCGAAGACGCCCGCAGCGACATCAAAGAGCTGCAACACGAAATTGAACAGCTCAACCTGATCGTGAAGTCACTGGCAACGATCTGCCAGCAGGCAGGCGTGTTCACCGAGGCCCAGTTTCAGGACCTCAAGGACTTTATCGACATCCAGGACGGCGAGCTCGACGGCAAAGCCAAATCAGAGATGGAGCCGCGGACCTGTCCCAAGTGCAACCGCCAGAACCAGAAGCTCGCCAAGAGATGCATGTGGTGCGAAGCCGGTCTGTAGGGATACGCAGTCTTCAGGCAATGCCATGTCGTGCCGCGAAGTCACGGTACATGCCGAACCCGTTGTGCAGGTAGCGCGCGACCTTCTGCCGCATCTCGCCTGCGGCTGGCCTTAGCGCGGCTCGGCGCGGCGCCAGTTCAAGCACATTGTGCGCATGCAACCCGATGACGGCCGCGTCCGCCTGGACCGCCCCGGGCAACCCGACTAGAAGTTCGTGAGCCTGCAACGCCAGCGTGGCAGCATCGCGAGCGGCTGACAGCCTGGCCCGCTGCGCGCGCAGCACCGTGAGCTCAAGCTGCTCCAGCGGCTGGTCGCTGGCAAAACGCACCTCAAGTTCCAGCAGCCCTGCCGACATCGCATTGGCGGGCTTGCTGCTCAAGGCACGCAGCACCCAGCGGGCCTGTGCTGCATACAGGTGCGCGCCGTGCAGCAGTTTTTTGTCGCGCTGTTCAATGAACTTCACCGCGAACGCGATTTCGTCCGGGTCTTCGCGCCACAGCACGAAGCGCAGCACGTCAATCACGACCGGCAGGCCCCAGAACCCTTCGTGCAGCACGGCGCGCGCACTGAAGCCCTGTACGCGCAGCAAGGTCATGGCCTGCACCATCTCAATGTTCGGGGCGGCGTGCTGGGTGCGCCTGGGGTAGATCTCTTCCAGCACAGAAACGCAACGCGCGGCGTTGCCCAGCGACAACTCGAACGCCGCAAGCATCGACTGCACCAGCAACGCGTTCGTGGTGCGGGGCTTGTCGTGTCCGCGCAGCGCCAGCGTGGCCTCAGCAACCGCGCGTCCTTCTTCGCTGCGGCCCATGCCGCTGAGCGCCACGCACAGGTTGAAGCACTCGCGCAGCTCAATCTCGCGCAGCTCGGCGCCCTCGGCCAGCAGCAGCATCAGGTTGCGGCGTTGCAGGTTCACGGCATCGGCGCGGCGGCCCTGGATGTAGGCTGATTGCGCGCGACACCGGTCAAATTCGCGAAGCAGGCTTGCATCGTCGGTAAACCGCAACAGGCGCGACAGCGCGCTTTCCAGGTCGTCGGCGCGCGAAAGCTCAAACTTGTTCAGGGCCTCTCGAAGCGCGCCAAGCCACTCACGGATCACGGGCTCTACTTCACGCGTAAGCTGCCCACGCAGCTTCTCGTGGCGCGACGACGCATCGGCAAGCTCGTGCAGCAGCTTCAGGTCGCGTCGTTGCGCCAGCGACCCAAGCTTGAGTTTCGACGCCGCGTTCATGGCCTCAACGACCTCGCGCATGCCCGACGCAAGCACGGTCGCCATGCCACCCACGTCGGTCAGGTAGGGCGCCCCCTGCCCGTTCAGGAGCCACATCGGGCTGACCGACAACTCCGCCGCCAGTGCCCCGCAGAACTCGGCGGGAATGCGCCCGCCGTTGACATAGCGGTGCACGCTGCTGATCGGGGTGCCCGTGCGCTCGGCCAGTGTCGACAACGAGTGCTCGGCCACGATGCGTCCAAGCCGCCGCCGGATGGCTTCGCCGTCGTTTCCGGATACAGAATCGTCTTTGGATCGTGCGCGCGCCATGTTTCCAGTTCCGGAACTTTTCTCGGGTCGCAGCCTACGTACGCTGCGGCCGATTGGCTATCTTTGTATCCGGAGGCGGAACTGCGGCGGCACCGCGGTACCGATCAAGGACTGAGGAGAAACCATGCGATTCAAGCGTCTGCAGGTCATGCTCATGGCCGCGGCCCTGCTGCTGTGCTTTGCAGCCGGTTGCGGCGAAAGCAACGGCGGAGGGGGCGGCGGCTCGAACACGCCTGCAATCCTGGGCATCACGACCACCACCATGGCCAATGCCGCGCTGGGCCAGCCCTACAGCGAGACAATCCGCGCGGTCGGCGGCAGCAACGCCGGCTACGGTTGGACGATCATCGCGGGGGCCTTGCCCGCGGGCCTGAACCTGTCGCCTTCCGGGACGCCCACGGCAACGGTTTCCGGTACAGCCACTGTGCTGGGCACTTTCAACTTTACCGTCGAAGTGACCGACATGGTTGGCGCAACCGCCACCGCTGCTTTGCAGCTTGACGTTGGCGCCGGTACTGCGCTGGCAATCGCGACCGCATCACTGCCCGACGGCGCCGAACACCAGTCATACTCGCAGGCGGTCACGGCCGCCGGCGGCTCGGGCAGCGGGTACACCTGGTCGATCGCCAGCGGCAGCCTGCCGCCCGGCCTTTCGCTGGCCGTGTCGGGCACGCCTTCCAGCAGCATCAGCGGCACGCCGAGTATTGCGGGTACATACAACTTCACAGTGCAGGTCGAGGATTCAGCGGCACTGGTCGCGCAGGCGGCATTGCAGATAGACGTGCTTGCCACGCCGCTTTCCATTACGTCCGTGGCAATGATGGCAGACGGTACGACCACCACGCCTTACAATCAGCCGGTTACGGCTACGGGCGGCTCGTTCAGCGGATACACCTGGGCTGTCACCGGCGGCGAGATCCCGCCGGGTCTTTCGCTGGGCGCATCCGGCACGCCAGGCACCGCGATCTCGGGCACTCCCAGCGTGTTCGGGCGCTTTGACTTCACGGTGCGGGTTACGGACTCGGCTGCCAACACGGCTTCGCTGGCGATGACATTGATGGTGGTGGTCGCCGGCAACTCCGACACCTGGGTCGCATCGTTCACGCTTGAGGCTGACCTCGGCGGCACCGCGGTGTTCACCGGCAGCAAGATCCTGCAGTTCGGCGGCGAGTTCACCGCGACAAACGCAGGTCATGTAATGGTTCCCGGCGCGGGCACTTCGACACTGATGTCCACCACCGGGGCGCCGCAGGCGCGGGTTGAGCACACGGCGGTCTGGACCGGCAAGCGCATGATCGTGTTCGGCGGCCGGGACGGCACCACCTACTTCAATGACACCTATTCGTATGACCCCATCGGCAACGCCTGGACCACACTCAGTTCTTCCGGCGCGCCGAGCGCCCGCGCACTGCACACCGCCGTCTGGACCGGCAGTGAGATGATCGTCTTTGGCGGCCAAGCCGCGGCGCAGGTTCCGTTCAAGGACGGCGCCGCTTACGACCCGTCGGCCAACACCTGGCGAGCACTCTCGTCAGCGCCCGGTACGCTGGCGGGCCGCGAGCGCCACAAAGCTGTCTGGAGCGGCAGCAGGATGATGGTGTGGGGCGGGTTCGACGACGCAGGCAACGACCTGTATGACGGCGCGACCTATGACCCGGTCGGCGACAGCTGGGGCTCTATCACCGCCACCAGCGCGCCGAACGTTCAGGCCTACCAGAGCACTGTGGTCTGGACCGGCAGCGAACTCTTCGTTTGGGGCGGCAACATCAATGCGTATATGGACGGCGCCACCTGGAACCCCTCAAACAACACATGGACGGCGATCGGTACGTGGGCAATCATCCGCCGGCAGCCCGCCGCCGTCGCAACAACCGACGGCGTGTTTGTCTGGGGCGGCCTGGACCACTTCGGCACTTGGGCCCAGAACGACGGCGAGTTCTTTGACTACTCGATCCAGAACTGGGTGACGATGACGACGCCCAGCCTGGGCGGGCGCTTCAATGCCAAGGCATTCTGGACCGGCCGCCAGATCATTGTCTGGGGCGGCAAGGACTTCGGCTTCGCCGGCACGAATCCACAGAACGACGGTGCGCTGTACAACCCCTAAGAGCCTCAGGGCCGAAAGTCGACGAAGTCGGCCGGCTTGTCGTTCACGGTGACGCGGTTGCGGCCCTCGTTCTTCGACCGATACAGCGCCAGGTCGGCTCGGTGGAACACTGATTCTTCGTCGTCCTGCGGTTGCACGTGGGTGGCGCCAATGCTGATGGTGATCGGGCTGTCATCCAGTATTCGGGCGTTCTGGACAGCCAGCCGAATGCGTTCGCCGACTTCCGGCAACCTGGCGCTTGTCGTCTCATCAAGCAGGACGGCGAACTCTTCGCCGCCCCAACGAAAGACCTCGTCGGTGCCGCGCAGTTCGCTCGTAAGCACGGTGGCAAGCCGAACCAGCACTTCGTCGCCGACCTGGTGGCCGAGTGTGTCGTTGACCCGCTTGAAGTGGTCGATGTCGAGGACCATCGCGCACAGCGGGGTCTTGTTACGCCGCAATCGGGCCCGCGCGCGCTTGAACGACTGCCCGAACGCGCGCCGGTTTGGCAACCGGGTCAAGCCGTCGACCAGCGCGAGTTCTCGAAGGTCTTCGGCGTGAGTGCGGGCCTTCATATATTCGACTTGCAGACGCGTGAATGCCGAGAGCAGTGCGATAAACAGCGGGGGCGCGACGAGGTTGTTCATCACCATCTCGCTGACCACAAACCTGGGGATGGGGGCTGTGTTGTAGAGAAGAAACGCCGCCAGCATCAGCACTGAAACCAGGTAGTACGCCACGGCGAAACGCCATGCGTACCCCGACGGCAGCAGAAATATGTACAGCGCGCACGAAAGGACCAACCACACCGACATGCCGAAGTAGTGCGTTTCGTCAAATCCATGGCTGGCGAACTCCCAAAGCTGCTGCCCGAAACCGACGAGAACCACTCCCGGCCCCACAACCAGGGTGACGACCCGCACGTGCCGAGCCTTGCGCGCCGGAGCCCGGATCGCCCAGACCAGCAGCCCAACGAAGACCACCGCCGCCGGCAACATGACATACCGCTCAAACCAGCGCGCATCTCCCGTCAACTCAACGTCTGCCCAGCCGGTCACGCATGCCACGGCAAACAGCGGCAGCAGCAGGATCAGAAGGCGACGTTCGGTTTGCTGCGGGCGAAGCAGCAATGACTGGCCTTCACCCAGACTTTCGGTCGTGGTGCGCAGGGCAAGCGGTCGTATTCCGGACGACGTCGGCTCGTCCATGGGATGCCTGCGAACGGTTGAAAGTACTTTCAAACTGTTTGCGGCCGCCCGGCCATCTCCGCGAGGCCACTGCCTGATAGTAGCAATGGTCCGGGTGTCGCAGGATGGTTTTCGAGTTCAGCATCGGCAATACCGGGCTTGACGGTTGGTTAGCCCGGGGTCACCGATACTTACGGTCGTAAAGGAACTCGTCGTCCATGTGCGCCGGGTGGCGCTGGTCGGCGTAAACACCCTGCAGCACGGTTGCGGGGTCGGGCTTTGGCTGCTGCATCACCCACTCTTCGGCGGCTTCAATGTCGGCGCGAATCTTCGCCGTCATCTCGTGGATGCCGTCATCGTCAATGTAGCCCAGTTCTTTCAGATAGGCACCGTAGCGTTGTAGCGGGTCGTTCTTCTCCCAATGCTCGAGAACGTCCTTGGGCACATACTTGGCAGGGTCGTGTTCGGCGTGGCCCTTGCGCCGGAACGTAAGCACCTCAAACAACTGCGTGCCCTGCCCTGCCCGCGCCCGGTCAACGGCGTCTTTGCTGGTCTCGTACACGGCGTTGGCGTCGTTGCCGTCAATCGTTACCGAGTGCTTGATGCCGTACCCGATTGCCTTGTCAGAGAAGCGCTCGGCTGCGCACTGCTGCGACGTTGGCGTGCTGTAGGCGTACTGGTTGTTTTCGATGATCACGACCAGCGGCGCCTTCATGACTGCGGCAAAGTTGACGTCTTCGTGAAACTCGCCGGTGCTGGTGCTGCCCTCACCGATCCAGGTCAGGGCAACGCGCTCCTGGCCTTTCATGCGCGCCGCAAGCACAAAACCGCTGGCAAGGGCAATGCTGCAACCCAGCATGCTGATCGGCGCGATGATGCCGTAGCGCAGATCACCCATGTGGGTGTTGCCGTCGCGGCCGCCGGTGGGGCTGTTGATGCGGTACATGTAATTGGCCAGAAAGTCGCGCGGCGGCAGGCCCTTGACCAGCGTGCTGCCGGCATTACGGATCATCGGCGCGATGATGTCGTCTTTCTCGACGGCGAAAGTGCTGGCGCAGCTTGTGGCTTCCTGCCCCAGGCTGGAAAAGGCCGCGCCGATGACGAGGCCGCGGCGGTACAGCAGGCTGATCTTGTTGTCGAACTCGCGGTTCAGCACCATCCAGCGAAACAGCTCCAGCTGCTGCTCACGCGTAAGCCGTGTCTCAAGCAGGATGCCGCCCGCCTGTGAGTGTGTTTCGGTCCGGGTAACTTTCGCAGGTGTCTTGGCCTTTGCCATGTCACCGAATATGAAGAACCAGAGCCCGGAGCGCAAGCGACGGGTTGGCGTTCGCGCACAGGGTCCGAGATCAGCACCGAGGGCTTGCCAGACAGAATTTCCCTCGCCTCGCAGGTATCTGGCGCCCCACCAGCCACAATTTCTTTGCTTTCCTGGGGTCTCGAAGTTCGAGAAGCCCGCGAGCAAATGCTAATGAGGCAGTCGCGCGCGGTAAGTACCTTGCACCCAGGTGATTCCGTGCGGAAGATGCGATGCCTACCCGGCAGAACTGGCGAACCATGCGCTACTCCTTGGCCGTGCTGATTGTACTGCTGCTTGCAGCCTGCGGCGGCGATGCACCTGCGTCATTGACCGGCAACTCGGCCAATACCGACAAGACGACTACCAAGATTCGTGCTGAGTATGACGGGAGTGTGCAGGAGTTCCCGCATGTACTGGCGATCTGGAATGAGCGCGGCCGGGAACTGGGCATCTACCTGACAAAGCAAGAGATCCCGGGCCATCAACAAGAAGACCTTCGCCGCAACGGCCGCACTGAGGTCCTTGAAGACCCACATGTCGTGCTGTTCTTCTACCTCAAGAAAGGCGCAGAAGTATTCAGCCTGGAAACGCTGGACGGCCATCTGTTCTCATTTGCGAAGATGTCGGAACCGAGCCCGACGGTGTTTGGCAGGAAGATTGGCAGGGAGTCCATCAAGGAATTCAGTGGCACGGCGCAGAAAGGTGCGAAAGTGCGGGTTCACATTGAATTCCGCGGCGAGACTTATCCGTCCGGTGGGAACGAGGTTGCCCATATAGACTTCAACCGAGAAGTCACTTTGCAATAGCGGGTATAGGCGACGGCTAGCGGCAGCACGTTTCGCGAAACGCCAAGACAACCCGCTCGCGCACGTCGTCCAGTTTGGACGCGGAGCCAAGCATGGTCTCCAGGCTTGTTACTTTGCGGCCTTTGATGCCGCAGGGCACGATGTGGTCGAACCACGGCAGGCACTCGTTGCTTACGTTCAAAGCAAAGCCGTGCATCGTGCACCACTTGCGCACACGCACGCCCAGGGCGGCGATTTTGGCTAGTTCTGAGTTCCGGGTTCCGGGTTCCGGGTTAACGGCATTGAACCCGGAACTGGGAACGCGGAACTCGCAACGCCCTACCCACACCCCCGTCAGCCCATCAACCCTTTCACCGCGCAGGCCATAGCCCGCCAGCACGCGCATGACTACTTCTTCAAGCCCGCGCATGTACTTGTGCAGGTCGCGGCCACACTTCAGGTTTGCAAGATTGACTATCGGGTACCCGACAAGCTGGCCCGGGCCGTGGTACGTGACTTCGCCGCCGCGCTCAACCTCAAAGGTATCGGCGCCCAGCGCGCGCAGGCCTTCCGGGCCGGGGCCGAGGTGCGCGGGGTCCGTGCGCTTGCCCCAGGTGTAGACGGGCTCGTGCTCAACCAGCAGCAGCGTGTCGCCAATGGCGCCTGAAATGCGCTGCTCAAGAAGCTGCTTCTGCAGCTCCCGGATTGGCGCATAGGGCTGCCGACCAAGCCATTGCACGTCCAGTTCCATGCCGCCATTCAACCGCATAAACTGCGCGACGGAAGGCGCAGGGTTTCTATGCTGTCGCATCGCTCAAATCCCGGAAAGGAACTGTATGCGCAATACTGCTGGTTTTCTGGCCCTCGTCCTGTTCGCTCTCACCATTGGCGCATGCAGCGCGCCCGCCGACGAACCGGCCACGAAGTGGGTTGCGTTTCTCGACAAGCACAAGGCCTTGATCGGAGAAGGCAAGTTCAACGTCGACGACTTCAAGAAAGAAGGCCAGCCGATCGTTGACGAGCTCAAGAAGCATCGCGACCCCAAGGACGACAAGATTCTGATGACGCAGGCGGTGCTCGACGAGTGGAACCGCGCCAACAAGGCGTTCGCAGACGCCGCCGACGCTTACACCAAAGAAAAGGGCGACCCGAAGGCAGCACTGGCGTTCTACGAGCTGGTCACAGACCTGACCGGCAATAAGGATGGCGCTCCGAACACGCCCACCAACGAATAGACTCCTGGAACCCAGACCGGGGCGGCCCTTGAGCCGCCCCGGTTGCGTTTGTTTTGGGACTGCTGCTGCGGCCCTGCTTCGTGGGCGACGCAAGCGTTGCTCCTACAAGTGCACGCACTCGCCCTCTGCCACTGCTGCGGCTTCCATGATTGCTTCGCTTAACGTCGGGTGCGGGTGAATCGCGCGAATCAGCGTGTGGCTGGTTACCTCGACATCCATGCCGACCACGAGCTCAGAAATCAGCTCGGTCGCTTCGCCGTGAATGATGTGCGCGCCCAGCAACTGTCCGTACTTCTTGTCGAACAGCAGCTTCACGAAACCGTCGTTGTCTGCAATCGCCAGCGCCTTGCCCAGCGGCTTGTACGGGAACTTGCCTACCTTGTACTCAACGCCCGCTTCCTTCAGCGCGCGCTCGGTCTTGCCCACGCTGGCAATCTGCGGCTGGCAGTACGTACAGCCGGGGATCACGTCCTTGCTGAATGGCGGCACGTCATGTCCGGCGATCTTCTCGACGCAGGCCAGGCCCTCGTGGCTGGCCTTGTGTGCAAGCGCCGGCGCACCCGCGACGTCGCCGATTGCGTAGATGCCGGGCACGTTGGTGCGCGCGTAGCCATCGACGGGGATGAACCCCTTTTCCACTTTCACGCCGGCGGCTTCCAGGCCGATGTCTTCGACGTTTCCGGTGATGCCGACCGCGACCAGGCAGTAATCGGCCTTGACGGTGGCCTTTTCGCCCTTGCGCTCGTAGGTGACCTCGACGTGCTTGCCCTTGTTCTCGACCTTTTCAACCCTGGTGCCGGTCAGCGACGTGATGCCCTGCTTCTTGAACGACTTCTCGAGTTCTTTGCTGATATCGTCGTCCTCAAACGGCACCAGCCGGTCCATCAACTCAAGAATCGTCACCTCGGCGCCGAAGGCACGGAAGTAGTATCCGAACTCAACGCCGATTGCCCCGGCGCCGATCACCACCACTGACTTCGGCTGCTCTGCCAGCACCATTGCCTCATGGTGGCCGATCACTCGCTTGCCGTCCCACGGCATGTTCGGAAAGCGCCGCGGGCGTGCGCCCGTGGCAACAATGATGTGCTTGGCATTGATGGTCTCGGTAACCTTGCCGGGCTTGTTGGGGCGGTCTGCCTTGTCGGCGGGATTGTTGGCCTCGGTGACCTCGACGACGCCCGGCTTGGCGATGCGGCCGCGGCCGTCAAACGCTGTGACCTTGTGCTTCTTGAAAAGGAACTGGATGCCCTTGTTGACCTGGGCGGAGATGTCGCGTGAGCGCTTGACCACTGCGGCCATGTCCGGGTCGATCTTGCCGACGCTGATGCCGAGCAGCTTTGCCTTGTGCTCAATGGTGTGCATGACTTCGGCGGACTTGAGCAGCGCCTTGGTCGGGATGCAGCCCCAGTTCAGGCAGATACCGCCATAGTGCTTGTCTTCGACGCAGCACGTTTTCAGGCCAAGCTGGGCAGCCCGAATCGCCGCCACATAGCCGCCGGGGCCGCTGCCGATGATGCAAAGGTCAAAGTCATGAGTTGCCATGGCCATTCTCCTTCAGGGCCGGCACGTTAGCGACCCCGGTCCCTCAGGAAAAGGGCCGCTTGATAGGGGGAAACCAGCGCCCATCGCCCGCGCGATCGTACGGAACTGCAACTGCCATCACCGCAGCGTTCCATTGGCTACTTGAACCGGCTGGACGCCGAAGTGCGGGCGACTTACGGTATCGGCGCGGACGAGAAGCCTTTCCGGTATGGCCTACGACGAACAACTTGCCGAGCGCGCCCGCACGGCACTGAAGGGCACAAACGGGCTTGCCGAACGAAAGATGTTCGGCGGGCTCTGCTTTATCGTAAACGGAAACATGGCGTGCGGCGTGGTCGGAGAGAAACTGATGCTGCGCGTCGGCGCCGAGAATCACGAAGCTGTACTGAAGCTGAAACACGCGCACCCCATGGACTTCACCGGCAAGCCCATGAAAGGCATGGTGTATGTGGGCCCCGAAGGCGTGCGCACAGCCGCAAATGTCAAGCTATGGGTCGAGCGGGCCCTCGCATTTGCAGGTGCGCTGCCGGTAAAGGACAGTCGGAAGAAACCGGCCCGTTAGCGCCGACGACGCCGTCGCCAAGCCGCGAGCGTTCCGGCAATCAGGACGCAGCCGGGCAGCATCGGTGCGCCGCTGACGCATCCGCCGCCGCCCTTGTCGCTGCCTCCGCCGCCACCGCCGCTTGCATTCACCGAGATGCTGAACTGCCACTGTGCAGTGTTGGTGCCGTCGGAAACGGTCAATGTCACGACATGCACGGTGCCAGCCGCGCCGAATGTGCCCGTTGGCGAGAGCACCTCGTGCTGGTACGGCGTCGGCGTCGCGGCGCGCGAGAACTCAACTGTGCTCCAGTTTACCGCCGCCGGAAGGTTGGTGATGGACGCCGAGATGGAAACCGGCGTGCCCGGCGTCGGGTGACCGACGTTGATGTCAATGTCGGCCGAGTTCAATGTTGAGCCCGTTACCATGTTGATGGTGCCGTTGAAGGCAACGTTCTGGCCCCCCTGGGCCGTGACAGTGATGGTCGGGTTCTGCGCACTGACCGCGCTGCAACACAACGCCAATGCCAGGATTGCAAGGCACTTCATGCTCGACTCCAGGAAGGGGTTGCGGGGACGGAAATTGTAGTCACTGCGACTCAATGAAACACGCAGATTTTGCAGTTGCCTGACGACGCCTGGCGCAGGGTGCATCGCGTAACGGGCCGTCAGGACCGTGCTCCCAACGCCCGGCCTGGATTCCGGGCCCACACGCCTGCGAAAAAGCCGCGGGCAGCAGCAAATGCAGTCGTGCTCGCGCCGGTGGTGGGGTTGGTGCCGGCTTCAACGGGAAAGTCCGGGAAGCCGCGGCGCCGCTTGCGGTGCCGAGGCCACTCGCTGAAAGCCCCGAGCTTACGCTCGGGGCTGAGCATGTTGCTTGGCCTGGATTGTTACTTCTTCCATTCCTCTAATTCTTCGAGGAACTTCTGGATGGTCACTTCGCCCAATTCGCCTTTGTCGCGGCTTCTTACGTTGATGCTGCCGTTCTCTACTTCCTTTTCGCCTACTACCAGCGCATAGGGAATCTTCTGCAGGCTGGACTCGCGAATTTTGTATCCGACCCGGTCGTCGTTCAAGTTGATCTCCGAGCGCAGGCCGAACTCTAACAGCTTGGCGTTCACCGCTTTGGCGTAGTCGATGAACTTCTCACTTACCGGGATAATCTGCACCTGCAACGGCGCCAGCCACAGCGGGAACGCGCCGGCGAAGTGCTCAATCAGGATGCCCATAAACCTTTCCACACTGCCGTAGCAGGCACGGTGGATCATTACCGGGGTGTGGCGCGCACCGTCGGCGCCGACGTAGACCAAGCCGAACCGTTGAGGCATGCTGAAATCCAGCTGGATGGTCCCGCACTGCCACGAGCGTTTCAGGCTGTCCCGGATATGAAAGTCAATCTTCGGGCCATAGAATGCGCCGTCCCCGGCGTTCAGCTTGTACACCACGCCCATTTCGTCGAGGGTGCTTTTCAACGCACTCTCCGCTTTCTCCCATACTTCGTCGCTTCCGATACTCTTGGCTGGGCGGGTGCTCAGTTCAATGTGCACGTCGTCCAAGCCGAACGCGCCGTAGATCTCTTTGAAAAAGTTGATCAGCAGGCTGATCTCGCCCTTGATCTGGTCCGGGGTACAGAAGTGATGCGCGTCGTCCTGAGTAAACGCCTGCACCCGGAACAGACCGTGCCGCACGCCTGACAGTTCACGCCGGTGCACGAGCCCCATTTCCGCGATGCGCAATGGAAACTCGTTGTGGCTGTGCAGCCGGGTGCGGTACAGCATCAAGTGCCCCGGGCAGTTCATCGGCTTGACCGCCATGGGACGTTCTTCCTGGACGTTTTCGTTGATCTTCTGCGGGTTCTTCTCGTCGCGCAGCTTCATCTTGGTGAAGAACATGTTCTCGAGGTAATTCTGGTAGTGGCCGCTGGTGTGCCACATCGATTCGCTCAGCACGATCGGGGTTTTCACCTCGATGTAGCCGCGGCGCTTCAGGTTGTCGCGCATGAAGTTGACCAGCAGGTTCCAGATGGTCGCGCCCTTGGGGTAGAAGAACGGAAAGCCGGGCGCATCCTCATCCATGAAGAACAGCTCAAGCTGCTCACCAAGCACGCGGTGGTCTCGCTTGCGGGCTTCTTCGAGGAACTTGAAGTGGTCCTCAAGCTCGGCTTTGGTGAAAAAGGCGATGCCGTACACGCGCTGAAGCTGTTCTTTCGCGGCATCGGCGCGCCAATAGCTGCCGCTGACCTTGGTCAGCTTTACAAACTTCAGCCAACTGGTATCGGGCACGTGGGGGCCGCGACACAGGTCGATGAAATCCCCGTGCTTGTAGAAAGTTAATTCTTCGCCGCGCTGTTTGATGCCGCCGACCAGTTCCTGCTTGAACTTATTGTGGCCGCCGTCGATTGCCTTGTAGCGCGCGTAATGCTCGTTGGCGTCGTCGTAGCCGCTGATACAGCGCACGAAGGGGTGGCCGGCTTTCACGATCTTGGCCATTTCGGCTTCGATTTTGGGAAAGTCGTCTGGGGTGATCTTCTGATCGGGCAAATAGATGTCGTAGTAAAAGCCCTCATCCACGACCGGGCCGATGGTGAGTTGCGCCTTGGGAAAGATGCGCAGGATGGCATCGGCCATCAGGTGCGCAGCCGAGTGCCGCAGCACTTCAAGTGCTTCTTTGTCCTTCTTGGTGACGATCTGGACTTCCGCGCCGTCGGGCAGCGGCTTCTGCAAATCAACGATGGCGCCATTCACCCTGGCGGCGATAGCGACGCGGGCGAGGCCGTCAGAGATTGATTTGGCAAGGTCCGCGGCTGATGCGCCTGCGGATAGCTGCTTGGCGCTGCCGTCAGGCAGCTTTACGCTGATCATGGTTTTTCTCCCGTTGAGTGACGGATACAAGCCGTCACAAATTCAGCCCGGTGGATACGGCCCACCGTGGCCATCTACTGAACGCAAAGGTAGCTCGATTTGCTTCTGCAGCAAGCCTGCGAACACGCAGGAGCGAAGAAGCGCGGAACTACAACCACGCAAACGGCTCGCACTTCTGTTCCTGTTCAGGCTCTTGGGAATCGCGCTTCCCACAGGCGGCTGAAGACTGCGATGTCGTGCTCCCAGGTTTCGAGGCATGCGCGCAGGACCAGTGCCCCGTTTTCCGTGCTCAGGCGGTGCTCGGTGCGCACGCGGGCATCCCAGGCGCTGCGGCGCTGGTCAATGCCAATCGCGGCATGGCCGTGGCCGGCAAAGCAGCGGTTCGTCGCGGTGGTGGGTGCCCCACCGCTTGCGATACGGGATGTACTCGACAATGGCGGGCACGGGATGCTCGCTGTCGGGCCGCCACATGCGCACAGTCAGCCGCGTGCCGTCGGGCAGCGGGATCCAGAGGTGCTCGACTTCTGTGAACTTGAAAGGGAACTGTTCCACAACGCGCATGGCCCTATGCTACGCTGCGCTGGCATGCCGAACAGCCTGCCCAGAGTTCTGCTGGTCATGCCCACGATGTGGGACAGGCGCCAGCTTGAAGCCTGTCGCAAAGACTGGCACGAGCGCTTTATCGTAGAGTTCGGTGAACCTGCGGACGACGAGTGCCGGGCGGACTTTCCGGTCCTTGACTACATCGACCGCATGGCCCGCCGCGCAGACATTGCGGGAGTCTTTTCTTCCAGCGACTACCCCGGCGCCACGGTTGCCGCCGCCATTGCCACCCAGGCAGGCTTGCCGGGCCCTGACCCCCGCGCCGTTTTGTGCGCGTCACACAAGGTCGTTTCGCGCCAGATGCAGCAGGCCGCAGTGCCAGAGGCCACAGCGGAATTCTGCACCATCGACCCGGATAGCGCGGACAAGCCCGCCATCGGCTTTCCGTGCTTCGTGAAACCGGTCAAGGGCGCATTCAGCATGTTCTCGGGGCGTATCAACACCCTGCATGAGTTGCGCGCACATCTGGATCGCCCTGAAGTCCGCGAGTTCAGGCACGGGTTCATGCTGCCCTTCAACACGCTGTGGCATCGCTATGGCGGCAAGGGTGTGGACGGCAGCTACTTCATCGCCGAAGAGGTACTGGCGGGCACACAGGTCACCGTCGAGGGCTTTGTTGCCGACGACGAACCGCAGGTGATCGGCGTCGTGGATACGGAATTCTACCCGGGCACGACAAGCTTTTCGCGATTTGTGTATCCGTCCTCGCTGCCCCCCGAGGCCCAGCAGCAGATGGGTAGCATCGCCCGCCGCTGCATTGCAGGCATGGGGCTCAAGCGCTGCTTCTTCAACATCGAGATGGCCTGGGACGGCAGGCGCGCGCACATCATTGAGGTCAACCCGCGCATTTGCGGACAATTTGCCGACCTGCACGGCAAGGTCGATGGCATCAATACCATGGCCCTGGCGCTTGATCTGGTTACCGGCGCCGACGTGGCCTGGACCCCGGGCGAGGGCGACTTCAAGCTTGCAGCCAGCGTGCCCCTGCGCGTATTCGCGCCTACGCTGGTCGAGGAAGCACCGGACGCGGATCAACTTGCCGGGGTCATGGAGCGGTTTCCTGGCACACTGGCCTGGGCCGAAATCGCTGCCGGCCAGATGGTGGATGAATTCGTATTCGAAGACGGTGCTAGTTTCCGGTATTGCGTGTTCAACCTGGGCGCCGATTCCCGCGCCGAGTTGAAGGCGAAACAGCGCGAAATCACGAGCGCGCTCGGCTTTGCGCTCAGGGCACTCTAGGCTCTGCCGCGAACGCCACCGAGCCACTACAATCCGGCCATGGACCCCGATGACAACAGCGACTTCAAGCCGGTCGATGAGCATACATTGCTCGAGATCGGCTCTGACAGTTCCGACACCGGCACCAAGCCCATCGACGAAACCAGCATCAAGATGCGACTTGGCCAGGTGCTGGTCACCAAAGAGCTCGGCCGTGGCGGCATGGGGCGGGTCTACCGTGGCCGCCACATCGGGCTTGATGTAGCGGTGGCTGTAAAGACCATGGGCGTGCACATCAGCGCCGACCCGACCTCCCGGCAGCGCTTTCTGCGCGAAGCGCGCACTGCGGCAAGGCTTGACCATCCCAACATTGTGCGCGTGCTTGATGTGAACGAGCAGGACAACGTGCCCTACATCGTGATGGAGTTCGTGGATGGCACGGATCTGTCCGCACTGCTGAAGCAACACGGGGCGCTCGACGGCGTGGCGTGCTTGAAAGTGATCGCGCAGATTGCCGACGGGCTCGCCCATGCGCACGCGCAGGGCATCGTGCACCGCGACATCAAGCCGCACAACGTATTCGTAGCGCGCGACGGCCGCGTCAAACTTGGCGACTTTGGCCTGGCCCGCGCCGTGGAGGCCACGACCGAACTGACCATGCCCGGCGCCGCCATCGGAACTGCCCACTACATGAGCCCGGAGCAAGCCGGCGGCAAAGACCTTGACCAGCGCAGCGACGTGTACTCGCTGGGCGTGACGGCCTGGCACTTGATCACGGGCGCGCCGCCATACTCAGGCACGACGCCGGTCAGCGTCGCCGTCCAGCACGTGAACAACGACATCCCCTATGAACGCGAAAAGTTCGGGCACATACCTGACGCCGCTGTGTATCTGCTGATCGACATGACCGCGCGCGAACCCGCCCGCAGGCCCAGTGCACGCGAAGTCTGTGACCGGATCTCGCA
Organism: Planctomycetota bacterium; assembly: GCA_025993795.1. Taxonomy (GTDB): domain Bacteria; phylum Planctomycetota; class UBA8742; order UBA2392; family UBA2392; genus JADJRK01. Next base: position 62,851 of record JAMQHL010000048.1, on the reverse strand, counting down.
GATTTTGGCACAGGCGGGCCATGGCATGACGCGACTGGCTTCGCTGGATGACCTGCTGAAGCACGGCAGCGTTTCGCAGTATGTGCCGCTGCCGCCCACGCCGCCGCCACCGGGGCCGCAGTTTCACTTCAGTGCGCCGCCGTCGCCGGCGCCGATGATGAGCCATCCGCCTATGCACATGCCGATGCATCACCCCAGCTCGTCCACCAGCTCAAATATGCTGCTTTGGGTTACGTTGGTGCTGATCGCCATTTTCGTGCTGAGCGTTGGCGGATGCATGATGTACATGGGCATCGCCGTTTAGCGCGTGGCATCGTGCTTCACTACTCGCTGGCGCACGACCACGTAGATAATCGTGAGCCCGACCACGGTGAACATGTTCACCAGGATCAGCGCCTTTACGCCAGCACCCGCGAGGGTTGCGATGATCAGGATCGGCGACATCACTCCCAGCAGCACAACGCTGTCAAGAATCACGGGAATGCGCAGGTGGTTTCGCGCAACCAGTGACTGGCTGATCACGACGTTGACTGGCGTGAACACAAAAGCCACGGCCATCAACTCCATGTAGTTTTCGGCCCAGTACACAAGCTGAGGCTGCGGGTTGAACCAACTGGCGATTTCCGGGGCGAACACAAACACCGGCAGCGTCAGCAGAATGCCGGTCAAGGTGGCGAACACGATCGTGAGGCGTTCTTCGTGGGCAGCGCGTTCCGGCTTCGCGGCGCCAAGACTTGACGCGACCAGCGTCTGCGCTGCGGCCCCCCAACCGAAGCTGAGCAGGATCAGCAGCAGCTCAACCTTCAGGCCGACGAACACACCGCCAACCACGTTGGGGTCGCCGCGGCCGGCCTCCTGCATCGTGCGGATCATGACGCCGCCCGCCAGTCCGCGCGCGGCAATCTGCCCATTATTCCACATTCCGATGCGCATCAGCTCCAGCACGGCGCGGCCCTGCGGGATCAACCAACGCAGCTTGCCGCGCATGTGCCCCCGCCACAGGCCGTAGCCAAGCAGCATGCCGCCCGCAATTGCGCGCGCCAGCACGGTCGACCACGCGCTGCCGATCACGCCCATTCGGGGCAGGTTCAGAACCTCGCACCAGGCACGCAGGAAGCCCGGGAAGAAGCCGGGGAATGGGCCCGCACCGTAAATCAGAAACAACCCGAACAGCGCGTTCAGCACATTGCTCAGCATGAAGAACAGCAGAAATACGTTGGTGCGGCCCAGCGAGCGCTCAAGCGTCGTCAGGTACAGGAACATGCCGGCTGTGAAACCGCCTGCCAGCATGATCTCAAGGTACTCGGTGCACTGCTCAAGCTGCCAGCCCTCGTGCGCCCCCATCGCGGTGGCGATTTCTTGAGACCAGATCCAGCCGGGAACGCCCATGATCGCGGACAGTGCCAGCACGAAACCGCTGGCGCGCAGCGCGATGCGGCGCAGGTTCTCTTCGTTGCCTTCGCCCAATGCGCGGGAAAGCAGAACGCCCGCGCCCGCGATCGGGCCGTTGAACAGGATCGTCTGGAACGTCGTGATCGGGTCGCACAGCCCGGTGACGCTGATTGCCTGCGCACCCGCTTCCCCGCCAAGCTGGCCGACAAGCAGCGTGTCGACCAGGTTGAACAACGCATGACACGCCAGACCCAGCACCAACGGCAAGCCGAAAAACAGCACATGCCTGGCCAGACGCGAGTTGACGTTGAACAGGCTCACCGCTACTCCACAACCCTCAATGGCGAAATGCACAGCCACTCTGTATCGTGCCTTGTCGCTGCCCTAAGTGGTTGTCATTCCGGCGGGATTTCAACCAGCCGCTCGGCTGGGTTCAAGGCATCCGGGCCGGTGAAACACACAAAGGTCCGAACAAGTTGCGGCGGTTTGCCCCGGGCCGTGAGCATCTCAACTAGGCTTCGCGCATAGACCCGCAGTTGCGGGCCATGTTCGGTTTCAGCGTGGGCTTGCAGTTCGCCCTGCACGCGATCGGTCTTGTAGTCGATGATTTCATAGGTGTCGCCTTCCAGTTCACGCAACAGGTCGAGACGCCGCGCGCCCTGTGGCGTGAGCAATCCGAATTCTGGCCGTTCGCGCAGTGCCACCGGCCGGGTTGCGAGCGCCTGCCGCGCGCGCTGGAAATGCGCCGCGAGCTCGCTGTCTCCCGCATCCAGCACGCCTGCCTCAGCGCCTGCCGCGCGGATGTGCCGCTCCATCGCAGCATGGACCAGCGTGCCGAACTCGGCTGCGTCTGGCTTGATCCACACGGTGGGCACGGCGGTATGCGCGACACACAAAGAGCTGTCGATCACTTCAGGCAACTCAAGGCTGCCCTCTTTCAACGCGCCGCGAGCGCGACGGATTGACAGCGCGTGTGACCGGGGCGCAGAGCGCTCGACGGGCCCGCGCCATTGCAGGCTGAGAGCCGCTTCAGCGCTGGCGTCGCCCCACTGGCAGACGCCCAGCGACTGCGCCAGAAGCTGTGCCCAGCCGTTACTCTTGATCTCCTGCCCCACGGTACCGACCAGGATCAGCCGCGACTTCGCGCGTGTCCAGGCAACGTAAAGAATGCGCCGCTCTTCAGCCTCGGCGCGCGCAGCGTGATCCTTGGAGGCCAGGTGGGCATACAGGTCGCACTGTGAATCGCCCAGCGATTCTTCTTCTGTAGAGCGCAGCCACAGCCCCAGCGGCTGATCCGGCGCCACGGGCCAGCAACGTATGACGCCGCCGCCACCGCCGCCGGGGGTTGCCGCTAGGTCCGGCACGATCACGACGGGAAACTCCAACCCCTTGGCCTTGTGCACCGTCAGCAAGCGCACGCCGTCAGCGCCGCTTTCGGGCGTGCCCTGCGACTCGCCATCGCCCGCCTCAAGGCGATTCAGCAGCTCGCGCACGAGAAGCGCCAGTGCCGGAAACTCCTGCTGCGTTTCGCGCACGACTTCCACTATACGGTCGATGTTGCCCAGGCGCTGTTCGGCATCGAAGCCGCAACCAACGGCAAGGGCATAGCCGCATTGTGCCAAAGCCTCAGTCAGCAGCAGCGCCGGGGCATCGCGGCCGGCGCGCTCACGCAGCGCCGCAAAGCGCGCGAGAAACGTCCTGGCCTCGGGCGGCGCCGCTGCCGCATCGGCCTGAAGCCGTGCCAGAATCGACTGGCGCCGGTCATGCCGAAGCGCCAACTCGGTGAGATAGCGGTCTGAAAGGCCTGCCAGGGGCGAGCGCAACAGGCCCAGCATGGCAATGTCATCGCCGGGGTTGGCAAGTGCGCGCAGCAGGTTCAGGCAGTCCTGGCCCTCTTGGGTGCTGAACAAGCCGGCTTCGCCCAATACCAGCAGCGACAGGTCGTGGCGCGCAAAGGCGCCACGGTACTCCCAGTTGCGTGTGCCGCGGCGCACGAGGATTGCGATGTCGCGCAGCGGCACGCCTTCGTCGCGCAGGGCCTCTACGCGCTTGGCAATGAACTCCGCCTCGTCGTCTCTGCGTACGCGGGCGGCATCTTCGTCGGGCTTTCCGTGCTTGGGCTTGGGCAGGAAGTGCAGCTCGACAGGCTTGAGAATCGGTGCCGCGCTAGAGCCCGCGATCATGTCCTGCGGGCAGGCGTCGTGGGGCTGCGGGTCGGGTACCGTGAACACGCACTGGAACACGCGATTGCCGAGTTCAAGCACCGGCGCCACCGTGCGGTAGTTGTGCGCAAGCCGAATCACGCCGCCACGCTGTTCCTTGCTGTCGTCGCACACCAGCCCCCAGGGCGGCGCCAGCGGCAGCTTGCCGGCGCCGCTCTTCTTGTTGCGCGCCGGAATCTCGGTGAGTGCTCGGTTGAAAATACTGACGTCGCTGCCACGAAAACCGTACACCGACTGCTTGGAATCGCCGACGGCAAAGAAGCGGCCGGGAGTGTCGTCGGCCTGCCGCAGTAGGGCGAACAGCGCGGCCTGCGTGGGGTTGGTGTCCTGGAACTCGTCCACAAGCAGAAAGCGCATGCGCCGCGCAATCTCGGCGCGCGTGTCAGCGCTGTCTTTCAGCAGTGCAAGCGCACGGAGCTCAAGGTCAAGGAAGTCCAGGCCGCCGGCGCAAGCCTCGGCATACTCGCGCGCCACACGCTGGAACACCTCCCAAAGGTCGCAAAGCACGGCGCCGGCGCGACGTTCGAATGCTTCATCAAGCCCAAGCGGCACCTGCGCCATTGCATCGGCGAACAAGTTCGCAAGCTCCTGCACGTCCGAGCGCCCTTGCTCCAGTGCCTCCGGGTCATGCTTCCACCTGGATGCGGCACCCTTTGAAGCAAAGCTGCGCGGGCGGCCCGCTGACGTCAGCAGCAGCGACGTCATTGCCACTGCATCTGCCTGTTTCAGTTCAAGCATCAGCTCCGAAAGCTTGTCGCCGGTCGCTGACTTTGCGGCCTTGAAGTCGAGCTGTGACATTGCCTCGTGCACGGGGGCCATTGCGGCCTCAAGCAACTCCGCGTGTTCCTGCCTGCGGCGGGCGGTTTCAGCATCCGGCTCTGCCCAGCGCTTTGCCGCAAGTTGCAGGGCCGGGCCGCCGACGTTGCGTTCACGCAGCAGGGACTCCACGGCGTCGCGCAGATCACGCAGCGGCATGGCAGAGCCCAGGCGACTCAATGCGCCGGCCAATGCGGCGTCTTCATCAAGGTTACCGCGCAGCAGCACGGCGCGGGTTGCCGCATCGCGCGCAGACGCCTGCCGACGCTCGTCCAGGATCGGCGCATTCGGCTCAAGCCCGGCTTCCCACGCGTACTCGCCAAGCAGGCAATAGCAGAAGCTGTGCACCGTGCTGATGCGGTTGCGGCTGAACTCAGACTGCGCCTGCTTCAGGCGCGGCAGAAAGACCTTGTCCTTCACCAGCTCAAGTTCCTGAATGCGGCCCAGTAACAGCGACTGTACACGCTCGCGCATTTCCGCTGCGGCCTTTTCGGTAAACGTGAACGCGACGATTTCGTCGATGCGCGCGTGCCCGTGCTCAAGCAGCGCCAGCACGCGCAGGCCCAGCACCTGGGTTTTTCCGGCGCCGGCGCCGGCACTGACAATCATGTCGCGCTGCAGGTCAAGGGCAGCACACTGGCCGGGATTGAGCGAGGATGTGGATGCGGGTGCCTTCATTCAGCCGGCTCCGCCTGTGGCACAGCCAGCTCCCTGTCCGGCAGATAGGCGCCGGGGGTTCCGTCCTTCCGCAGTTGGCGTTCCTCGATTACGTCTTCGCGCCGGGCGCACGAGCCGGCGTAGTCACAATATCGGCAGGGTGTGCCGGGCGATGCGAAGGGCAGGTGGACGAAAACCCCCGTCGAAAGCGCGTTCATCATGCGGGAAAGGCGCCGCGGCAGCACTTCCTCGACCAGCTTGGCGACTTCAAACGCCGGCTTTCTGTTCAGCAGCGTGACGTCTTTGCGCTCGACCTTCTTCTGCGGCGGTACCAGCAGATAGCTCATGCCGCGCGGTTTGCTGCCGGTCAGTTTCGCAATCGCGGCCAGGTAGGTGGCAAGCTGAAATGCCTCGCCGTCTCTCACTTCCGCCGTGGTCCTGGCGCCGCCCGTCTTGTAATCCACGATTTCAAGCCCGTCCGGGCCTTCATCCACCCGGTCCACACTTCCCATCAGCCGGATCATGCCGGTCTCAAGCGGCAGATCGATCGGCTGGGGCACCGCGTCGGGTGACTCGGGCGTGGGCGGGTTGTCTTTGCCGAAGTCGAACTCGGCAAAGCGAACGCCGATGCCCTGCTGCGCCCGCGCAATCTCTTCATCAACAAAACGAGCAAGCAGGCCGCGCCCCAGGCCTGCCGGCGGCTCTCCGGGCAGGCCCGCGCGCACCTGCCGCTTCACGCCTTCCCAGAATGGCCCCTGGGTCTTTTCAATCGCGCACGCCTGTTCAAAGGCGTCGCCGACCAGGCGATACCCGGCCGCGCGCGCGGCACTCTCGTCGTCGGCGACATCCAGCAGATGCACGGGCTTGCGCTTGAGCGGGTCGTCCAGGACATCCGGCTGGCCCGCCTCGCGCCGCAGCAACAGGACATAGCGTTCAAACGCCGTGTGCAGCAACGTGCCGATCGCATGGGGCGGCGTGTCCAGCGTAGGCTCGTCGGCCGGCTTTGCATTCATCACATAGCGCGCCCAGAAACGCTGCGGGCATTCGACATAGTTGTCCATCTGGCTTGGCGAAAAACTGTGGCGCTGTTCATCAGCCGTGGCACTGAAGCGCTGCTGCAAACCCGGCAGAGCGGTCACCGCACCGTCGTACTCGGTCGGTGCCGCCACCATGTCTGAGCGTGCAAGTTCAATCGCGCGCCCGTGAAGGCCGGTCTTCAGCGCGGCGTCCAGCGCCAGCGTATGGCGTTGCCCGGGGCTCGACTCGGCCCGGGTCAGTTGTCGCGCTGCCTCGCGCGCGAGCTCATGGTCAGACGTCGGCGACTCCGGTCCCAGTGCCGCAGGCGGCTTGTCCAGGCCAAGGCAGCGCTTCAACCGGGCCAGCGGCGTCGCGGGCACGAACGGTGTGTCACCCTGCGCCTGGGGCAGCGACAGCACCAGCCGCCCCGACGCCGCAACCAGCGCGTGCGCGAACAGGTAATCCGCCTGGCGTGCGGTATCAATCGGTGCGCACAGTTCAGCGGCCATCGCCGCACCGGCTGTGTGGGCCAGCAGTTCTTGCCGGGCAGCGGGCAGGAACATCGAGTCTTCGTCAGACAGCGGCAGATCGGTATCGGTGAGACCCATGACGATCACCTGCTGAAAGCGGGCGCCGCGCAGCTCGCGCAGGCCCAGCACGCGCACTCTCTCGCCGCGGGCCTGTGGGGGGCGCACGCTGCGGGCCACCGTCTGCTCGCCCAGAGCGCGCAGAAAGTCAGACACGCGCAACGAGGGATTGCCGATGCGTTTGAACTCGGTCTGCATCTCGGTGAGCAGGCGCCCGAACTCGTGCAGGGCCAATGCCCGAGTGGCCGCATGCACCGTGCCCCCCGCAGCATCATCCTGCGCAATTGCAGTCGCACCCGACCTGCGCAACAAGTCGCGGACGGCGCCGGCAAGGTCGGCGGCAAGTCCGCTGCCACGGCTGAACGGCGCCAGCAGCACGAGCACCGACTGGAGCCACTTCAAGGATTGCTCGTCGCAATGGAGCTTCAGCTTGTCCAGCCAATCACGCTGCGCGTTACGGCCGCCCACAACCCATCCCTTGAGCGTGGCCGATTGAACCTTGCCGAGAATCTCCTGGTGCGTGGCTTGCCCGAACGCCAGGTAGGGCGAAGCGAGCGCATCCATCAGCGCGGTCCGGTCCAAGCCGTCGTGGGCTGCGCGTATCAGGTCCAGGATCGCCGCCACTGGCGTCGCCTGGTCCAGTGTCGCCTCAAAGGGCGCGTCATACGGAATTGCAGCGGCGGCAAAAATCTCCGAGATCAGCTCTGCATAGGCGCCGGTTGACGGCATCGCAACGCAGAGGCCTGACGGCGGAGCGCCGTCGTTCAAGGCCCGGCGCACAAAGCGGGCGGCTTCGCGCACTTCAGCGGCGCGCGACGCGGGACTGATCATCTCGACGCCGCCCGCAAGCGATGCGTCTGATTGCCACGCCTCAAGCACCGCAGCACCCGGCAATGGCGGCAGCTGGGGTGCGGCGGCGACCCGGCCGCCCGCATCGAGCACAAGCGCCTGCTGAACTTCGTGGGGCTGCTGCAGGAAGGTCAATTCGTCCCGGCTGCCGCGCAGCAGAAACAGGCAGCGCGCGGCGCGGCCGGCCAGCGCGTCCAGAAACGCGGCGCGTGCGGGGCTGACACGGTCAAGGTCGTCGACCAGCACCAGTGCGGGCGCGAAGTTCCAGCGCGGCATGCGCTGCGCGGCCTCCCACAGCGCGTCTTCTGGGTCGGTGCAGCCGGTTGCCGCAAGGCGCTTGCGATAGTGTTCCACGACACCCAGCAACACCGGGATGCGTTGGCCCAAGGGCGCGGTCAGTGCCTCGAGTCGTTTAGGCGTGCGCTGCGCCGGTGGCAGAGCCTGGGCAAGGCGCTTCCAGGCGACCAGCAACTCATTCACCAGCGGGCGACCCGGGCGGCGCCGGTCGTTGCGCCGGGCCAGTGTTTCGGACAACGCGGCAAAAAAGTCGAAGTCGCGCTCGACCTGGGTGCGGACCTGCAGTTTGGGCTCGAACTCGGAAAGCAGTTGGCGGGCAATGCGCTCGGGCGAGCCCGCGGGGTAATGCACGCCATAGCCGCCATCGAATACGCGCCGGCGAAGTTGCGATGCACGCCGATCGGGCGTCGCCAGGTGCAGCACCGCCAAATGGTCAAGCGCATCGGCCGACGCAATCGCGTCGCGCACCTGGGCCACCAGCCAGTCGCTGTCGTCGCTGCCCAACGGTATGCGGTAAAGCTCACGTCCCATGCCGCGAGTCTAGCAGCGGCTGCGACAACGCCGGGGATGTGGAGGAGTGTCGGAAACCACGGCCGCGAGAATGCCGCCGGCGAATCACTGGCGGCATTTCACGCGTGAAGAACTTTCAGCAGGGAATCCAACCGCAAGGCGCGAATTGTAAGGTAGTGAAACTTGCCAGGGGGTCGTCATGCGCCGTGCACCCGCAACACTCGTTTCATTGCTACTGCTGGTTGGAGCCGTCGTTGCGTGCTCGGGCAACCGCGAAGCAAATGCGCCGGTGCAAAACTCCGCGCCCCCCACAACGCCCGGGGGCGGCGATCCCCCTGCCTCAACCGAAGACCCTCCGACAACCGAGGCCCCCCCGAAAATTGAAGTAGAGTCACGCATCCTCCGGCAATTCGGGATCGGACACACGGCCACGTGCTACGACCTGGCGTTCAGCCCTGATGGCTCCAGCCTGGCCACAATCGGCAGTGACCACATGCTGATTCTCTGGGATGCCTCTACCGGTGAACAACGATACGCGAAGAGGGCACACTCCGCGCCGATTCACGCGGTGTCGTTCAGCCCGGACGGCAAACTGATCGCGACGGCGGCCAGGGACGGCCTTGTCAAACTCTGGAACGCGGCGAACGGTTCCGGCCGGGCGACGCTGCAGGGACACACCGGCGTGGCTCGCTCGGTCGCGTTCAGCCCCGACGGCAAGCTGGTTGCGACCGGCGGCACCGACACGATGATCAAGATCTGGCGGGTTGACACGGGTCAACTGGTGCGCGCGTTCCAGGGCCACGCGAAATTCGTCGCGAGGGTCGTGTTCAGCCCTGACGGGAGCACTCTCGCTTCGGTCGGGGGCGACGGCGCGGTTCGCTTGTGGGACCCTGCCACCGGCGATCGCCGGCAAGTTCTTGCCAATCACTCGGCCAGCACACTGTCCGTCGCGTACAGCTCGGACGGACTGGGGCTTGCCTCCTGCGGCACCGACGGCAGGGTCCAACTGTGGCGGGTCTCTGACGGGTCCACCATTCGCATCCTGGGGACCAAATTGGGTACAGTGTTCCAGGTTCGATTCTCACCCGATGACAAGTCCGTCGCGGCAACATGCGGAGATGGGCACGTCATCACCTGGGACACCCTGACCGGGCAAGAACTGGCGCAACTGCACGAGGAACCAACCAGCTGCAGCGCGCTTGCGTACTCGCCCGACGGCGCCAAGCTTGCCGTCAGCAGCAGCGGCGGAATGGTGACCATCTGGAACACCGCGACAAGAGAGCGCATCCGCAGCCTGGGGCCACTGGCCGACGAAATGGTGCTGTGCTCGGTTCTCAGTGGCAACGGGAGTACGCTGTTCACAGCCGGAACCGGCGACAAGATCTCCGCATGGGACACAGCCGCCGGCACCGTTCGGCAGTTCCCGAGTGGGCACAAAGACAGCGTCGTCAGCATCGCCATCAGCCCCGACGGTACCCGGCTGGCCAGCGGCGGAGACGGCAAGGAGAGCGCGGTAGTCATCATAGCCGCGCCTACCGGTGAAGAGATCAGGCGGCTAAAGACGCCTGCGAGTGTATGCGACGTTGCGTTTTCGCCGGACGGCAGGCACTTGGCGTGCAGCATCGCCAACACCTCCACGAGTTCGCTGCTGATCTGGGACCTGGCCTCTGATGCCGAGCCAAGAAACATCCAGTTCGGAGAATCCGGCTTCAGCTTTGGCGCTATCGTGTTCAGTCCCGATGGGAAGGTGCTTGCCGCTGCAAGACACGATACGGTCAGGCTATGGAGTATCGAGAATGGCGAGTTGATCGGCACGTGCTGGGGCCACACGAGCCGGATCCTCACGATTGCGTTCAACAAAGACGGCACGGCTCTGGTTTCAGGCGGCGAAGACAAAACGATCAGGCTCTGGAGCGTTTCAAGGTGTGAAACGACTCGAGTGTTCGAGGGGCATGACAAAGAAGTCAGTTGCGTGGCGTTTCACCCGGACGGCACGCAGCTAGTGTCCGGCAGCCGTGATGCAACCATTCGAATCTGGCGACTCAGCACTGGCGCCTGTGCAATGGTGCTGCCCGGACACGACATCTGGGTCCGCTCACTGGCCTTTCGCGAGGACGGAAAAACTCTCTACTCGGCGGGTAGCTGGCGGGCCGTCTACGAGTGGGACATCGCGGACCAATAAGCCGCGCCTACTTGATGAAGTCTGACAGTTGCCACAGGCGAATCTCGCCCGATGCGTCGCCTGTCGCAATGTGGGAGCCATCTCTCGAATACGCCATACAGGTAATGGTGTTTGCATGCCCCTCAATACTGCCGACAACGTCTCCGCTTGTTGCGTCATGGATGATCACTGCCATATGGCTCGTGATCAGCACGAATCGGCCATCCGGCGAATAGCGCACGTCTGACATATCATCAGCTACGTCCACGCTGAACTGTAGAGTGCCGGACTCAATGTCCCACCCGGTCAGCTTGGAAGGAAAGTACTCGCCAGTAACGACGCCAGCCAGACGCAGCCCCTCCGGGCTGAAGGCGGCGTGTTGAAAGCGTTCGCCTGCCGGAAGGTCCTTGAGTTCCGAGAAGTCACTTGAGTCCAGGATCGAAATGGTGCCATCCGAGCGCTTCACCGCGAGTCGTTTGCCGTCGGGACTGATTGCCGCGAAGTAGTCCTTTTCGGCCACAAGGTCGTGACTCCGCAGTCTCTCTCCGGAAGTCGCGTGCAAAATCATTGCAGACTGGTCGACGAAGGCAATCAATTCACCGCCGTCCGGCCCGAGGGCAACAGTGCTGAAGCGGGACTGGTACTCCCATGCTTTCGCGCCAGAATCCAGATCGCGAACGTCAACTGCATCGTTCGCTAGGGCCACCTTCTTGTCCGTGTCGATCACTGCAATCGACCCGGCCCACCCACCAAATTCATGGGATCGCCGCAGGGTACCGGTGCTCACATCCCAGGTTCGCAACAGGCTGTCCCATCCGACAGTCACAAGTTCGGTCCCTGTCGAGTTGAAAGCAATCGCGCTGAGCCGTTCGGCATGGGCTGCCCACTTCCTCCGCTGCTTGTGGGGCGCGTTCTCCCACAAAACCAAATGGTCGTCCTCCGCCGATGCGAAGCAGTCCCCACGCGGCGAAAAGCCGACATCCCGGGTATAGGCGTACCGGCCCGCGCCGTAGCCAACGAGATGCCGGCCCGTTGCGACATCCCAGATCTTCGTCGTGCCCCCAGCGCAGCAAGACAGCAGGGTCTTGCCGTCGGGGCTGAACGCGACGTCGTTGACCCATTCCGTGTTCCCCAGGATTGTGAGCACTTCTTCCCCGGTTGCCCTGTCCCAGAGCTTGATGACCTTGTCGAAACCGGCAGTTGCAATGAGCCGCCCGTCCGGGCTGACCTCAACACTTGTGATGCTGTCTCTGTGCGCCTGGATGATGGCATCCTTCTCTCGCATCACCCCGTCAGGGCCCACTACGATGTGCTGCTGCACCCCTGTCTTGACGTCCCAGTACGTCAGCCGCCCCTGCACATCACCGACAAACAGGGTCTTGCCATCGGTACTGAATTGCAGTCCGCCAGGGGTGTCACTCTCGATTGCCAGCGACTTGTACTTCTTGAATGTGCCCATGTTCCAGAGATCAACCATGTCGTGGTAATCCACAGAGACCGCCAGCAGTTGCCCGTCCGGACTGAATACAAACCCCGACACGTCGTTCTTACATGCCGGCAGGTCACGCAAGTGCTCATAGGTGGAAGTGTTCCATATCTTCACCCGCTTGCCGACAGCCGCAACCAGCAGCTTGCCGTCCGGGCTGTATCGGAGACAGTCCACCGAGTCAGGCAATTCGTCAATCGCTGCGACAACACAGCGGCTGGATACTTCACGTATGAGTATGCGCCCCTTTGCGCCTCCATACGCAATGGTCCGGCCGTCAGGACTGAAGGCAAAACACTTGCAGTCATACACACGCGAACCGAACCGGCGCACCCGACTGAACGTCCTGTAGTCGCGACCCGAATCCGGCTTAGCCGCAAGCTCGGCGGGATTCGACGGCAGCACCTCATCGGGCGCCAAAGAGCCGGGCGTGTGCCCGTCGCGCGTTTGGCTTTGTACCGGCGCAGGGCCGCCAAAAGTCAGGCAACACCCAAGCAGCAACACCAAGTAGAGAGCCTGACTGCATGCTGGTTTCACTTGATGGTCCTGGGTAGCGCGGAATGCGGCTAAGTGGGGCCAATGTTTCACGTTGCCTGCAAGTCAACATCCGTCGCGGCTGGGGCGCAACATTCAAGTCAACAAACCCACAGCCGGCTCAATCTGGAGTGAAGGCATCGGTGGCACCCGGCACGAGCGCCGATTAAAACAAACGGGGGAGGTAACGCACCTCCCCCGCTCCCGGGGCGAGGGAGAGCCGAGGCGCCCTCCCTCCTACTGCAAGTTGTCGGGTAGAAGCCCGTGGCGTGCCGGGGCAGTGGGCGCGGAGATTCTCCGGGCTGCTCATGCAGGCGTCGTGCTTCTGGTGTGGTTTGGGTCTGGTTTCGCGGGACGGGGCAGTGACGCTGCCCAGTAGATTCGCGCCGATGCCCCGGCCACGCGATGATTCCTGCGGGGTCCCCCCTCCCTCGGACATCTTTTCCTGACAGACCGGTGCCGTTGCGGAGCTACCGCTTGGTACCAATCTCGGATGTCCCAAGAAGTTGAGCGGCAAAGTGGGAAATCGGCGGAACCGTGCTCGGCGCTGCCTGTTTCCTGCCTTGCTGCTACACCAATAGAAACGACGCATGACATTGCGGGTTCAATCCGGTTTCGAAAAAATCTGTCAGATTCGTGACCTGCCCGAGACCCGCGTGCGCTGATGCCCGTATCCGCTAGACTGCTGCGATGGGCCACCGCGTCTACTTCCGCACTGCCGACCGCATCGCCGAAGCCATCGATGGCGAGACGCTGTTGGACACAGCTAGGCGCAGCGGCGTTCACCTTGACAGCTCATGCGGCGGAAACGGCAGTTGCCACCAGTGCCGCGTGGCACTGCCTGTATGTCGTGACCACGACGTCAGCGGCGACCCCGCCAACTTTCACGACGGTGCCGGCAGCTCGCTCGCACCCCAGCACTCGCGCAACGGCCAGCCCATCTGGCTGGCGTGCCGCGGCTTTGCGCGCGGCGAGCTGGTCGTGGACGCCGCCCCCGTAAATGCGCTCGCAGACAGGCCGCGCGTGCAGACGCTGGAAGGTTGGGAAGTAGCACCAGCCACCGGGCCAGCCAGGGTGTGCGCTGGCACCCCTTGCGCGGTGCTTGCTACGAGGTGCATGCCGATGGGCGCATCGCGCGCGCAATGCCCCACGCCTTGCACGCAATGCCTGAGGCGCATGGCGCCGGGGCCTTTCGTGTCGGCACCGACATCTCGCCCGCCGCTGCGCTGGCGCTGGGTGTTTCACACCTGGGAACTGAACCCTGCGTGGTTCTTGATGTTTCCGGCGTTGCGGCTTTCGTTGCTGATGGCGTCACTACATCACAGGCAGTGATGACCAGCCCGCTGCTGGGCGACGTGCCCCACGTCAGGGGCGCAATCGACAGCGTGGAGTGGTCGCCGCTCAAGACGCGCACCGTGTTGACCACAGTGGACAAAGCCCCTCCCGCCGGCATGTCTACGACAGGCGTGCTGGCTTGCCTTGCCGCGCTGTTGCAGGCAGGCATGTGCAACACTGAGTGGCAGTTGATCTCGTCGCGTTTCACCCGCCAGTTTCAGGGCACACAGCAGGCACTGCTGGTCGGGCCCGGCGCTGACGCCGTCACGCCCGGAGGCAGCATCATCACCGCCACCCGCGACATTGCGCTCACGCAGGCCATGCTGGACGCGTGCCGGCAAGCCATTCACGCCCTGCGCCGCGCCGGCGAGAAGCTCGCGGGCGCGCCGTGCCGAGCGGCGCTTACCGGTGACTACGGCATGTCAGTTGATGCCGGCGTCGCAAAAGCACTGGGTTTCTGGGGCGGCGAGCTCGTTGTGTTGCCGCACGCAGCCGCCTTGGGGGCCGCGCGCGCCGCGATGACGCCCGGGCTTGCCGGTACAATCAGCGTGCGCACATCCCGCCATCGACCGGCAGGTTGACGCCGGTCAGCCAGTCTGCGTCCGAGCTGCACAGGAACAGGGCCGCCGCGGCAACGTCTTTGGGCAGGCCGATCGCGCGCAGCGGGTGCAATTGCTCCATCTGGCTGCGCCACTCCTGATACCCCAGCTCGCCCTTGTTCGTGTCCTGCATCGGGGTATCGATCACGCCCGGGCTGATCGTGTTGAAGCGGATGCCTTCGTCGGCGTAGTCGAGCGCGCAGCAACGCGTGAACATGTCGAGGCCGGCCTTGCTCGCGGAATAGACCAACTGGTGTTGCTCGGCCTGGCGCCCGAGGTTGCTGGAAATGTTGAGTACGTTGGCGCCGCGCCCCGATTCTCTGAGCAATGGCAGAACGGCCTGCGCGACCAGAAATGCGCCGCGCAGATTGACGCTCATGACGCGGTCCCAGACCTTTAGAGTCGTTTCCTCGAGATTGCCGCGCTCGTTGACGCCGGCGTTGTTGACGAGCACGTCCAACCCGCCCAGCACCTGCCGAACTTTCTCAAGCAACTCGCTGACATCCTCGGGGTCGCTGATGTCGCACTCCACATAGTGAAAGTCAGGAAACGCGGGCTGCTGGCTCTCGACGGTATCCTTGAGAGGGCCATGGCGACGGCCGCAGATTACCACGCGCGCACCCTGCTTCAGAAAGGCCTGTGCGACCTCCCGGCCGATGCCGGTGCCGCCGCCAGTGACCAGGACGCGCTTTCCATGGAAATTGGCCGCCATGCTTGACCTCGGGTAACCATGTAAACAAAGGCACTCTCGAAAGCTAGCTTGACCGGTGTTCGATCGTAACCGTAGTGGTGATGCCGCCGTGGGCATGGAACGCGCCGACAAGCTTCAGGTAGCGCGGCTTGAGCACGGCAATCAGGTCTTCGGCAACGCGGTTGGTGACGGCTTCGTGGAAGATACCGACATTGCGCCATCCCTGAATGTAGAGCTTGTATGCCTTCAGCTCAATGCACAGCCGGTCCGGCACGTACGTAAGCTGCATGTTGGCGAAATCCGGGTGGCCGGTCTTGGGACAGATGCAAGTGAACTCAGGCGCGTCGATGCGGACTTCGTAGTCTCGGGCCGGATTCGGGTTCGGAAAAGTCTCAAGATTATCGCGCGTGGGTGCGTCGGCCATCGCTACCCTTTCAGGTCCGGGCGAAACGCGGGGAAGGCGCCGGTCGAGTCCATCTTCAGCGGTCCGACGCCGCTGATCCGGATCTCGTTGGGGCTGACAAACCCGACGCGCCGAAGACCATCTGCACAGTTCTGCGGACGGCTGGCGTACTTGATGCCTCGATTCCAGACCTCTTCGGCAAAGCGGTTCACGTTGGCGACACTGACTTCAAAGGACACGTGGCACGAACGGTCTTTCTCGCCTTCCGCCTTCTCGATCCGCACGACGAACTTGCCCGTGTCGACCTGGCGGATCGCGTCGTTCACGACCAGGGCAGCCGCGTTGTAGATGCGACTGAAAAAGTCGGCTTCTTCCACAACGTTGGGAACGCGGATGACGACGAATTGCTTGCCTTCAAGCCCAGCCATAGAGGCGGTTCTTATCAAGGAAATGCCCGGCGCGAAAGCCCGAAGGGCACAGGTGCGCTGCCCGTAGTACTTGCCCGCACTGGCGTGTGCTAGGATGCGGGCATGACCGAGCGGGATCACGTCAAGGATACATTGGGCCGTCACATGCGCGATTTGCGCATCTCGGTGACCGACCGCTGCAACCTGCGGTGCGAATACTGCATGCCGGCGGACGTGTTCGGCCCGGACCACGCCTTTCTGCCGCGCAGGGAGATCCTGGATTACGAAGAAATCGCGCGCCTGGCGCGGGTGTTCGCGGGCCTGGGCACCCGCAAGCTGCGCATCACGGGCGGCGAGCCACTGCTGCGCCGTGACCTGCCAGACCTGATTGCATTGCTGCGTGCCGCGCCCGGCATTGACGACATTGCACTGACCACCAACGGCTTACTGCTGCCGACATTCGCGCGCGCGCTGAAGCAGGCCGGGTTGTCGCGCGTGACCGTAAGCCTGGACAGCCTGGACGACAAGGTGTTCGGGCGCATGAATGGCAGGGGCATCGGCACGGCCCCGGTGCTGAAGGGCATCGGTGCGGCCCTTGAAGCAGGCCTGACACCGCTCAAGATCAACATGGTGGTCAAGCGCGGTGAGAACGACGCCGAGATTGAGGCCATGGCCCAGCGCTGGCGCGGATCCGGCGTCGTGCTGCGTTTTATCGAGTACATGGATGTCGGTACCACCAACGGATGGCGCCTGGACGACGTCGTGCCCGCGCGCGAGATTGTTGCCCGCGTGCATGCGCGCTGGCCGCTGGAAAGCGCCGACCCGAGCTACAAGGGCGAAGTCGCAGGCCGCTGGCGCTATGCCGACGGGCAGGGCGAAATCGGCGTGATCAGCAGCGTCACCAACACCTTCTGCGGCGATTGCACGCGCGCCAGGCTGAGCGCCCGGGGCGAGTTGTTCACCTGCCTGTTTGCGGGCGCGGGACACGACCTGAAAGGCCCCCTGCGGGCAGGCGTGAGCCAAGACGATCTGCGCGCCCTGATTGAGGGCATCTGGCGGGGGCGCGAAGACCGTTACAGCGAACTGCGCAACGCCAACACAGCGGGCCTGCCAAGGGCGGAAATGAGCTACCTGGGCGGATGAGCGCTCGCCTGACATCGCGGCGTGTCACGGGTATGATCCGACCCCATGGCGGGCAACCGAAACGATCCTGAAGACTTGACGGGCACAACCCTGGGCAAGTGCGAGCTGATCTCGCGCATCGGCCAAGGCGGCATGGGCCACGTTTACAAAGCCAAGCATACCGGGCTCGACAAGCTGGTTGCCGTGAAAGTCCTGCCGCGCGAGCTTTCGCGCAACGATGTGCTGCGAGAACGCTTCATGAACGAAGCGCGCATGGCAGGCCAGCTTGAGCACCCCAACATCACGCCCGTCTATGCCGTGGACGCCCACGATGGCCAGCCCTACCTGGTGATGCAGCTTGTGGACGGCGTGCCCGTTTCGCGCCTCGTCTCGCGCCAGGGCGTTGACCCATTGCTGGCGGTCAAGATCGCGGCGCAGGCCGCGCGCGGGTTGGCGTACGCGCACAAGCGCGGCGTGGTACACCGCGACATCAAGCCGGACAATCTGCTGATCTTGAACAGCGGGCGCGTGAAAATCAGCGACTTCGGTGTGGCTGCGGCGCTAGGCAGTGATGCCTCAGGCGGACACAGCGGCAGCCCGCCATATATGAGCCCCGAGCAGTGCCGCGGCGAGCCTGTGGACGGGCGCAGCGACATCTACTCGCTGGGCGCGACCCTGTATCTGCTGCTGACCGGAAGGCGCCCCTTCCTGGGCGAAACGGCACAGGCGCTGATCCTGATGCACCAGCAGGACGATCACCCGCCACTGAACGAGTTGCGTCCCGGCTTGCCGCGCGAACTTGAACGCATCGTCAACCGCATGCTTGCCAAGAAGCCGGATGCCCGCTACGAAAACGCCGACGAACTGGCCGAAGACCTGGAAGCGGCCGCTGAGCTGATTCGCAGCCAGCGCAGGCGCACCGTGACCGTGCAGCGCAGCGAGGGCAGCGGCATTTACAAGCTGGCGCGCCAGGCCGCCGAAGAAGCCAGCGAAGAGCTTGACCGCAACGAAACCATTGAGCTGGCCGTGCTGAGCATGACGACACAACTCGAGAACTCGGTGACCGACGCCCAGCAGGCCATGAAGCGGGCGCGGTTTGACGATGCTCTGAAACAGATTGAAACCGCGATGCGCATCAAGGGCGACGACGCGCGGCTGCACATGCTGCGCGGCCACATCTACCGCAAGATGCGCAAGATGAAAGAGGCGCTGGCCGACTACCAGACCGCCGTGACGTTCAATCCTGATGACCCGCGCGCGCGCAGCTTTCTGGGCAGCCTGCAGCGTATGACCGGCGACCTTTCGGGCGCGCGCGAAAACCTGACCTATGCACTCAAGCTCAATGCCCACAACGTCGAGGCCCGTATCAGCCTGGGTAAGATCTATGAAAAGGGCCGCGCCTGGAAAGCCGCCGAGCGCGAGTATGAAAAGTGCATCGAGCTGGTGCCCGCCGATGAGCGCGGCTATGTCGCGCTGGCAGTGCTGCTGTCGAAACGCACGCAGGAAGACAAGGCGCGCTCGCTGCTGCTGCGGGCGCTTGAGATCAACCCCAGCTTCTCCGAGACGCTGTACTGGCTTGCGGTCCTCACCGCACCGAGCGACCCCGCCGAAGGCCTGAAATACCTCGAGCGCGCGGTAAAGAACGGTTTCCGCGACCGCAAGCGGCTTGCCGACAATGCAGCCTTCAAGACCCTTGAGAACGTACCCGCATTCCAGAACCTGCTGAAAGTCTTCGGCCACGCCAAAATTAGCCGCTAGACGGGCCGCAGCTCGATCAACACGCGGTCCACCGTGCCTGTGGCCGGGTCCCGCAGTTCGAGAAACCCGAAACAGCCGGCGTCAGGAATGCTCGCGGGGTCCGTCACGCCGAACTGCAACACGCCCAGGTCAGGCCGGGGCAGCGTCCAGCAATGAACGTTGTCGGGAAACAACGAGGTCAAGAACGCGTCGCCACTCAGGCGCCGCAAGTCCCCGCCGACCACGCTGATCTCATAGGGCTTGCCCGGCTCGGCCTTCGGCACGGCAATCCGGTACGTGCGCCGGCCGAACGCTGCGCCCACGCCGAAACTGACAAGCCGCTCCTGGCTGCGGTACTCGCGGCCGTCCTCGGTCCATTCAACGCAGAACCAGGCTTCGTCGTTGAAGCGGCTGAGATCAAGCGCCATGTAGTGGGTGAAGGCCTTGGTTGAACCAACCTCGTACCACGCGCTGTTGCCGCTGCGGGCGATCACGCGGCATGCCGCATGCTGGCGCGTTTCCCAGACTACCCACAATTGCGGGTCTGACACGCGAGCGCCATGGCTTGGCCAAAGGCCGATGGGGTCCATTGACGGCAGGTCGCGAAGCTTGACGGATTTCCATTCGCCGTTGTCGACCGGAAGGTCGGTCGCATCGTTTGCGGGCGTGTTGCTCGCTTTGCGCGGGCTGTCGTCGCGGGTAACGTGCCACACCGCCATCCCGCCCATAAAGAGCGCGATGACAGATAAGGAAGCTGCAATCGGCTGCCACTTCATGCGGCGAATATAGCGCCAACGCACGCCGAATAGCAGGACCTCGCCGACAGCTACTCAAGCCCGGCCGCCAGCTCAGCTACGCGCTTGCCCAGGTCCTTCACGATTTCGCTGACCTTGGCGTCTTGCAGCAGACCCGCCTCATCAAAGGCATCAGCGGCTTTGGCCAGCCCGAACGTTTGCGGGATCACCAGCATCTGGATATGCAGCATGTGCGCGCGCAGACCCGACAGCATGCGGTTGCCCCCGAGCGCGCCGGTGCTCGCGGCCATGGCCGCCGCGGGTTTGTTGGCGAAAATCTCGAAGAGCTTTTCGCCCTCGCGGGGTCGCGACAACCAGTCGGTCAGGTTCTTGAGCACACCGGGCATCCCGGCGTTGTATTCAGGGCTGCTGATCAAGAACCCCTGGTGCGCCTTGAACAGGTCTTTCAGTTTGACGACGTTTTCGGGCAATCCGGATGCCGCTTCCACGTCGCCGTCATACAGCGGCAACGGGTACTCCTCGATTTCAAGCATCGTGACTTCGGCACCGGCTTCGCGGGCGCCCTGGGCGGCGATGCGGACGAGCTTCTTGTTCCACGAGCCTTTGCGCAGGCTACCGGCGAATGCGAGGATTTTGGCCATGTCAGGTCTTTCGGATATCGGACCGGGAAAGAAGCAGTGCAGCCAAGCCATACTGCGGCAAGGCAGGCTGGGGTAAGTGAAATCGCGAGGGACCGGGGCGTGAGCCCCGATCCCTCACTTTGCGCCTCGGTCGGGGGCAACAACCAAGGCAAAGTGGAAACAGCGGGACCACCCGGTTTAGTCCCGAAAGCGCGGGACACTTTCAGAGTTTGCGGCGTCAGCTGGCTGGTGGCGCGGGTGGCACTCCTTCGGGTTTTTAGCCTGTCGCCGCTGCCGTCGCCGCCAGCCGGCCGCCTTGAGCCAGCGCAAGGTCGGCCCCGCTGAATCCGCTTCAATTGTGGCGCGCCCGGCAGGAATCGAACCTGCGACCGGCTGCTTAGAAGGCAGCTGCTCTATCCACTGAGCTACGGGCGCGCATTGGGTGAAAGGCGGGCAGGCGCTTGCCCTAGTGTGCCCTCTGCACTTGACGTGTCAACTGGCAGGTCGCTGGATGCCGACCTTGCCGTCGCGATACTCCAGTGCCGCGCGGGCCATTTCGTCCCTCGTAGCAGCCATGCCAAAGCCTGCCGCGCTGACCGCAATGAAGCCGGCAACGTAGGGGGCCGGAATCGTCGCGACCTCGGCTTCACAGGCCTGTTGCGGGTGCTCTCCGGCCGCAATTCGCAGGTACGCGCGCATGCTTGCCAGGCGCCGGATGATCTCTTCGCCGTCGCCAGTGGCGCACACGGCGCCGTGTTCACCGCACATCGTGCCCGCGCCAAAGATCGGTGAATCACCGACCCGGCCCGGCAGCATCATGCTCGTCCCGCCTGTGCTGCAGGACACGGCAAACGTGCCGTCGGCAGCCCGGGCCACGGCACCGATCGTGCCGTGCATGCCGCGCCCGCGCCACTTCTGTTCGGTCGGGCGCAACTCGCCGGTCTTGAGGCGCTCCAGTGCTTTTGCGTGGCGATCCTGGGCCTTGGGTGTGGTCATGTCGTGCTCTGCTACACCCCGGTGGCGCGCGAACTGCGTGGCGCCGTCGCCGCACAGCATCACGTGGGGGCTGTCGATCACCAGCCGCGCAACACGGACCGGGTTGCGGCACTTTTCGATGGCCGCCACGCTGCCGATGCGCCCGTCGCTGGTGGCCAGGATCGCATCCATCTGGATGCTGCCGTCAATGCGCATGTTCGCGCCCGTGCCGGCATTGAAGCGCACGTCGTCTTCAAGAATGACGGCGGCTTCAATCACTGCGCGCAGCGCCGCGTCGATTTCGCCGTCGGTCAGAAACTTCAGCGCGTGCTTGCAGGCGGCTTCAGGGCCGTCCGAGTCTGTGTTGGGGGCGCCCGCTCCACCGTGGGCAAGGATGATCGGGAAGCTCATGGTTTGCGTTCTTCACTCAGGAAGGTGCCGATGACAAGGCCCCACAGCAGAAACGCGACGCCGAATGGAAGCAACCGCCCCTTCCATGAGTCCGCAGGGGCCCATTCATGGTCTTCGGTCATGAAGCGCAAGGGTGGCTTGACGTCGCCGATGGCGGGGCAGGGCTCGACGCGAGTCAGGTGCTCGGCTTGGTCGGCACGCTGCTCCTGGTTGGTGATGCCGCGCCCCTGGAAAATGACCTGAGTGTTGCCCACGGCTTCAGCGATGCCTGACAGCACCGGCGGCACCACCCAGATTGCCAGCGCGCCAAACACAGCCCCGAAGCACAAACCGCGCAGGTACCCGGGACCGGGAAACATTTCGCCAATGTGTTTCGCGTACATGTATGTGAGGGAAATGCTGATTGCCACGATCACCAGAAACCCGGCGGTGTACTGGTTGCGCGGCGACAACCATGCCCCGACCCATGCGCCGTAGTTCACGTCCATGCTCCATAGCACGCCGATCAGCACGGCCAGCGCCAGCACAGCGAACAGGAAAATACGCGGTAGCGGCAATCGGCACCTCGCGGAGAGATACTGGAGTATACCCGATCGCGGCCGAAGTTGCCTACCTGCGCGTGCCGGCGGTAAGGCCCAGCACAAGGCCGTACAGGGCAAATGCCAGCGAAAAGGGCAGCAACCGGGCGACAAAGTCGTCGCGGTGGATCCAGTCGTTGTCTGCCAACGAGTGCAGCGGCGGGTCAAACCCGAGGTCCGGAAGCTCAGGTACGACGTGTCCGCCGAACGCCTCGCCAATGGAATCAAAGCCCGTTCCCGTGCCGTGCATCATGCCCGGGTCGCCTGCCAGCGCCGAAAGCAGAAGCGGCACCAGAAAGATGAAGATCGCACCGACCAGCAACCCGTAAACCACTGCCGCAGCCAGGACGGGCGCCTTCTTCGTGACCTTCTGTTTCGACACCCAGCCCGCCCAGAGTGCCGCGAAAGCGATGCCCAGCGCGGCTGCCATCAGGATGCCGACGATCCAGGCGGCCCCCGGCGTCAGCCAAGCGCCAAGCCATCCGCAGAAGTTCATGTCCATCAGCCAGAACAGAATCACCGCAGCAAAGGTGGCAAGCAGGCCGCGGATTGCGCTGTTCTTGAGGTCCATGGTGCCAGTCTACAACCCGAGTCGGGGGACGCCACGCGGGCCGAAACTTGGCATCATGCGGGCCTTCAGGAGACTGCCATGAGAATGCTGCTTTGCCTGATTGTCTCGGCATGCGCCCTCGCAGCCCAGGACGCGCCCAAACCGACCCTGTACGACCCTGCGAAAGGCGAACCCGGTGCGCGTCACCCGGTCATCAGTGACGACGGGGAAACCGTGTACTTCTCGTTGTGGGGAGATCTGTGGCGCCGCGACCACAGCGGGCACTGCACGCAGCTCACAATGCACGGTGCCTATGACAGCTACCCCGCGCTCTCGCCCGGCGGCAAGACGCTGGCCTTCAGCAGTGACCGCAACGGCAACTATGACGTCTTCCTGATCGCAACCGATGGCGGGCCTGCCACCCAGCTTACCTGCCACAGCGCCGGCGACTATGTGGCCGGCTTCTCGGGCGATGGCGAGTGGCTTTACTTCACAAGCACGCGCAACGACCGGCACGCGCTGTGGCGCATTCGTGCCACGGGTGGCACCGAAGAGCTGGTATTGGATGATGACTTCACCCCGGGCGACGTGCATGTGCATGAGGGAAACGTCGCATACAGCAGCGGCAGCGTTACACGCTATCGCCGTGGTTACAGCGGCTCTGCGAATGAAGACCTGTACCTGCTTCGGTCCGGCAACAACTTGCCGGACCGCCTGACCGAGTTTCAAGGCAATGACCGCAACGCAAAACTGGTACATGGTGGGCAGATTCTGTTCACGCGCGAGCTCACCCGCAGCTTTCAGTTCATGTCGCTGCCGGGGCCGTTCCATGAGCAGCCAAAGCAGCTCAGCAGCTTTACCGACGTCGGCGCCGAAGAAGTGGGCATCTCGAACAACGGCGCGTGGCTGGTCTATCAGCGCATGCACTATCTGTACCGCGTGAGCGTGCAGTCGCTGCTGGCAGGCGCGGGCAGTGGTGAGCTGGTGAAACTTGATGTCCAGCAGGATGCGCGCGGCCCCCAGATTGAAGAACGCATGTTCAACCAGGGCATGGAGAACCCGCACCTGTCGGCCAATGGCAAGCTGCTGGCCTTTGAGCTGCGCGGCTCAATCTGGACCAGCGCACCGGAAGGCGGCAACGCAACGCGTGTCACGCTGCCGGGCAAGGGCGACAGCCACCCGCGCGTCAGCCCCGATGGCAAGCTGATTGCGTTTCAGTCGATGCGTGCAGGCAACAGCGACCTTTGGCTGGTAAACGCTGCAGGCGGCGAGCCGTGGCAACTGACCACCGACAAGGCAAACGATTTCTTTCACAACTGGTCGCCCGACGGCAAGCGCATTGCCTTTTGCAGCGAACGCAGCGGCAATCGCGACATCTGGGTGCAACCGCTGGATGGCAGTGCCGCCAGCCAGCTCACAAACGATCCTGCGAGCGACGACGACCCCAGCTATTCGCCCGATGGCACGCGCATCGCGTTTGACAGCGGGCGTCGCGGCAACGCCGACATCTGGATCATGGATGCCGACGGCGCCAACCAGCGCTTCGTCACTGGTACATCTGAAACCGAGCAGTGCCCGGTTTTCAGTGGCGACGGCAAGCTGCTGTATTTCGAGCGCTGGGTCTCCGGCGAGCCCGCCGCCAGTCTGTTCGTGACCACGCCCGCCGGCGATGGCGAGATGGCTGTCGCTACGCACGCCGGCTCGATCAGCGAAACGCCGGACGGCCGTTTCGTCATCTTCGGCCAGGCGGGCAAGGTGCGCATGCTGCCCGCGCCCCGGCAGCTGCAGGCTGCTCGCGACATACCTGTGATCGCACTGGACCGCGTAAACCTGCAACAGGAGCGCGTGGCGCTGTTCACGGAAGCATGGGAAATGGTCAATACGCGCTTTTACGACGCAAAGTTCCACGGCGCAGCATGGCCCGAGATCAAGGAGAAATACCTGCCGCTTGTGGAGCGGTCACGGACCATTGAAGAGTGCTACTACTACATCTGGATGGCAATCGGTGAGCTGTCGGCAAGCCACATGGGCGTCTTTGGCAGAACCAGCGGCAGCGGCCGCATCGCCAGCGCCGAGCTGGGGGCAAAGCTGAAACCGGTACAGCTCGCCGACGGGCGCCAGTCGCTGCTGGTACAGGAAGTTGAGAAGGGCGGTCCCCTCGACAGCAGGTGGGTGCGCGTCGGAGACAGCATCATCGGCATCAACGGGCGGCGCTTTGGCGTGGACGAGAACATGTGGTCGCACTTCGATATCTGGAAGACCGGCTACAACCTGCGCTTGACTGTAAGCGTAGACGGCACGTTGGCCGGTGCCCGCGAGGTCACGATGCGCGCTGAAACCTGGGCCCAGTCCCGCGCCCGCCGCTACGAAGAACTGGTGGCGCAGCGCACCCAACGTGTCGCGGAAGCCACCGAGAACCGGGTTCTCTACATTCACCTGACGGCCATGAACGACGCCAACCTGCAGAAGTTCCGTACACTGATTGCCTCGCCGCAGGCCGACAAGGCGGCCGGCTTGATCATCGACGCCCGAGGCAACTCCGGTGGCCTCAGCTATATGGAAATCATGGAGCTGCTGATGGCACGGCCCTACCTGCACATCAAGCCGCGCACACGCGAACGCTGGAAGCAGCCGCGCCTGTACTGGGACAAGCCGGTGACCGTGCTGTGCGACGAACGCAGCAACAGCGGCGGCGAGTGCTTTCCGTGGGCGATCAAGACCACGGGCCGGGGTAAGGTGGTCGGCGAGCGCACCCCCGGCAACGTGATCGGGACTTTCTGGGACAAGCTGTCCGACGGCAGCACATTCGGCGTGCCGACCGAGGGCTACTTCAGCATGGACGACAAACGCAACCTCGAGAACGCCGGCGTGATGCCCGACGTGCACGTGCCGCTCAGCGCGGCGGACCGCATTCGGCGCCTTGACCCGCAGCTTGAAGCGGCGATCACCACGATCACGCAGGAACTTCCCACAAAGGAACAGGCCAAGACGGAATGAGCGAGCCCGACCACACCGAGATCCGCGATAACCAGTGGGCCGCAGAGGCCAAGGGCAGCGACACGCCCGGGCCCGAGGCCAAGCCTGCAACACCGGGCAAAAGCAAAGACACGGGGCCGGTCGTCGCTTCGTTGGGCCTGAAACTGGTCGAAACGGCGTTTCGCAAGAACGACCGCCGACCCGAGCCCGAAGCCGACATTTTCGATGCTGCCAATTTCAGGCAGGTCCAGAATGGCTGGTGGCTGGACCGACTGATGCCGGGCAGCGCCGCGCGCTATTTTTTTGCGACCTTCGTGACATGCACAGCGGTCTGGATCGTCGCGCTGGCGCTGCGACTCATGGAGGCCGGCACGGGGGATATCCCCGAAGACATCTGGAACTTCATACGTGAAAAGCAATGGCAGCTTCAGCCCCTGATGCTGCTGGTGCATTTTCTGTGCCTGCGCCTTTTCAAAGGCATTTACAGCCGCAACTTTGGCCGCGCATTCACGCACCTGGATGTGCGGCAGGACGAACTGGAGAGGTTCAAGCGCTGGTTTCTTGGCAGCCGCGTGAACCTCTTTGCGATCGCGATTGCCGTGCCGTTCATCCTGTGGGACTTCTTGTTTTTCGCCACGGGCGACAAGTTCTACGAAACGATCTACGGGACTGATTCGGCCTATCTGCAGTTGATTGATACCAGCTCTCGGACAGCCGAAGCCTGGCTGCTGCTGACCATCTGGACCTTCGAATGGCTGATGTTCGGGTACTACTGTTACCTGATGATTTCGGGCGCGGTCGTGGTGCGCAGTATCATGCGTCGTCACGACTTTGTGGACTCGGTGGACCTGGTGCTGACCGAGCGGCAGTACCGGCCGATGTTCAGCGTAACCGCGCAGGCCGGCAGCCTGGTGTTCTTCTACGGGTTGATGCACCTGGGTTACATGCTGTACACCAAGAGCGCCGACAGCGACATCGCGGGACTGATCCTGCTGGTGGTGTTGCTGGGCGCGAGCTTCGGGCTGACCTGGGGTGCGGTGCGGAAGGAACTGAAGGGCAACGTGAGTGCCGCGCTTGAGGAACTGGAGAAGAGTTACCGGGCCGCGCGTGAAAAGCTGGCGACGATGAAAGACGTGCCCGGCATCGAAGACGACATCCAGCGCATACAGGTGCAGTTGAAGATGCAGCTTGCGCTGCAACAGCTCGATTACCTGCAGACGAAGTACGAAAGCCTGGGTCGGCGTGAATTCATGGGCCTGATGTTCAAGATGCTGGCACCTGTCGGCGGTGTGCTGGCGCGCATCATTCGCTGGGGCAGCCTGCTGGCTGCGATCGGCCTCAGTGGCGCGGCGGCTTTAGGTGCCGGCGAGAAGTCGTCGCAACCCGAAACCGTTGAAAAGGAAGCGACGGCGCCAGCCAACGCCGGCAGGTAGTGCCGGGTCTTGCTGGCAAGGGCGCGGGTGCTACGTTGACGCGACACGGCTGGGTAGCTCAGGTGGTTAGAGCATAGGATTCATAACCCTAAGGTCGCGGGTTCGACTCCCGCCCCAGCTACCAAACACAGAGCGGGTTTGCAGCCGATCAGGGCATTCCTCTGCCGACCCGCTCCCCTGTTTCTTGCCCCGAGCGAGCACAATCTGGCGCTTCTAAGGCCCTTGTCCGGGCGAGGATGACGTGCCTGCGGTGAGAAGCGTGACGCAGCGCCGCCCGCCGAGGTGCGGGAGGCTGCCGGGTGGGGTTGGAAACGTCGTTGAACCGTGCAGATGCTCGATAGTTTCGACCGGGCGCATGCCTGACACTACGGCGTGGGTCCGGCATCAAAAGGAGCAACTCCCGCCTGACTGCACGCGTTTCGCATGCCGTTGAGCTTCCTCGATAGCGAGCTGGTATCACCAAGTTCACGCAGTACTGATTCGCCTTCCTTCCAAAGTACTTCAGCTTCCCCAGCCTGCCCCATAGCCAGCAGGCACAGGGCAAAGTCGCATTTCGACACACCCTGGAAGCGGCGGTTTCCGACCTCTACATGCACGGCCAAAGCTTCCGCGTATAGCCGAGCGGCATGCTCCAGCTTTCCGACCTCGTAGTTCAACGATGCCAGGTTGCCTAGTGTGATGCCTTCCGACCGGCGAAGCCCCAGTTCACGCTGTGTCGCCAAGGCCCGCCGGTAGTACTCGTGTGCAAGATCGGGCTGCCGCTTCATCATGTGAATCAGCCCGATGTTCCCGTAGGCGATTGCTTGGTGCCGGCGGTCGTCAACCTCCTCATGGAGCCTCAAGGCGTCGTCGTAGTTGCTGATCGCCCGGTCGAGGTCACCCTCAACCGCGTGCAAGTGCGCGAGATTCGCGAGAGACGCTCCTTCCGAGTTTCGGTTTCCCGTTTCGCGGTGGATCATCAGGGCATCCTGCAGCGTTTGCCTGGCTTCTTCCCGCCGCCCGGTTTCCGACTGGAGCAGGCCCAGAGTGGAAAGCGTTACTCCTTCCGCTGCACGGTGGCGACCGCGACGAAGGAGATTGATCGCTTCGTGCAGCAGGGGTTCGGCATCCTTCGGTCTGCCGCCCCGCATCAGGCATAACGCGGCCCTTCGCAGGGCTTCCCCGTCCTCTGGCTCGTGCAGCAGCTCAGCCAGCGACCGCCACTGCTCGGCTGCATTGTCTCCCTGAAACATGCGCTCGCTGTGCTCTGCGCCCCTCCGCAGATACAGCTTGCGGGCATTCAGCAGCTCGAGGCCGACCTCCCCCGGTAACTCCGACGCGAGCAGCGCATGCTGGGCCAGATCGCCGGCAATGGGGTCGATGGGATGCGGCGTCGAGTCGGGCTCCACGCCCGGTTCGAGCGGCCGGGGTACTGGTGGTTTGCCTCCGAACACAAGCTCAATCAACTCGAGAGCGATCTTGTGGAGGATGGCTCGATCTCCGGGCAGCTGAACCTGATAGGCGGCATCCCGAAGCATTGCGTGCCTGAAAACATATGCGAATTCCGCGTGCATGCGGCGAGTCTATCAAACACGACAATTCCGGAAGAGCTCAATGAACTGCCCGCTGTCGGATAGCAAGTGCATCCGGGGTGGCGGAGTTGCCGGGCACTCACGACTTCGTTTCTTGCTCGGCCTGCACCCCGGCTTTGTAGGTCGTGTAGACGTAGAACTCGCAATTCACGTCGTCGAGGACCTTGTGCAGCAGTGGACGAACCTCGTCCCATTTCAGGCCGCCCACACCGGTTGCCAGGCGTGGCAACGCGACCCGTTTCAGGCCTTCTTTCTCCACCAGCTTCTTCAGGGCATGCAGCGCGTGGTTGACGTTTGCCAGTGTTGCCCTGCCCGGATGCTGGCCGTGCCCCTCCGACGGCTGCTGGGTCATCATGTTGATCACCCGGATGGGGCGACCCTCAGCGCCAACGCCGCTCCAGATCCAGGCTTCGCCCGGTTTGGGCTTGGCAGAATGACACCAGTGGCGGAAGTCCCTGACCATGGACGGGTATTGCTCACGCAGCGCAAGCGCGAGGCCCTGCTTGAAGTCGTCGTTGGGGGCGATGCCGTGGGCAATCGCTTCGGATTTTGTCAGGAGAATGTCGCCCGATACCGGATGGAGCATGGTCGTCCTTTGAACACTTGCTTCAGGATCGGTACGTTAGGGCCCAGCCACCGGCACATCAAGTGCAGCAGGGAGCCGCTGCGACCCTTGCGTACGATTGGTTGGGCGAAGTTCCCCAAGACAGCGGCGACGGACTCTGCGCCTCGCGGCCCGCGCCTCCGCAGGCGCGTGCGTCAGTTGTCGGACAGCGTGAACGTCTCGAGCTTCCTTCCGTCGAGCGTACGCATGACCGGATTGCTCGCTTACAGGCGGCCGCCGGTGACGACGCTGCCGTACATGTTGAGCAGCGGGCCTTGCAGCTCGGCGGGCTCGGCGTCGATCACATGCACGCCCGTGGAGTGGATACGGCTTGACGCTCAGCGATCACGCCCGACGACTTCGAGTTCGACGTAGATAACTTTCGGAAGCAGGTTCGGCCCCCACGCGGCGATCCCGACGTGGTGCTTTCCATCCTTGCCGGGAGTGATCTGTTCAATTTTTGTTGGCTTGGATGCGTCGTCGAACCGAAGGAAACCTGCAACGAATGTCTTGGGTTGCTCGTCATCCGGTACGGATTCACCGTCGTCGTCCGTTTTGAAGTTGTCGGCTTCTCTGGTGCTGAAGGCGAAGACCTTTGCCAATTCCGCCTTGCGGTCCCAGCTTGCCACGAAATTTACGTCAACACTGGCGAAATCGGGGCTGAAGTCCTTCACGCGAACCGTTTTTGCGCCAAGCCCAAGTTCGACTTCGGGGCGTTCGGGGTCGCCATTTGCGGCGGCCCGTTGCAGTTCAATCTGTGCGTCCATGGCACGTGCCAGCGCGACGACATCGACACCAGAGCCGGTGCCGGAAATGTCTACGACGACATTGTTGCGAATGAAGAACAGCGACTTCGCGGTTCTCGGATCCCAGTCTCTTCGGTTAGCCGGCGGGTCACGAAGAATGCAGACGTCGGCAATCGGCAGATCATTTTCGGCGCCAAGCACATACGAGTTGCCGATGAAACTCGATACTCCCCCCAGCGGTTCGATAATCCAGCGATGAGCATAGTGCACGGAGGGCGCGACCGCGATTGCCAGTGACAGTTCCTTGCCGCTGTCGGACTTCAGTTTAAGGCGGCGCGTCACGATGAACCGATAAGGATCCCTGCCGCCCAGCCATACGGCCAATGTCGGAAGGTGACCAGTCGTACAGACATGCGCGCCGAGATCCTCAGAATAGCTTTTGAAACCGGTCAGCGCCGCGTAGTCGGCAACTTCAAAACTGTACCCGCGGACTTCGCCTTCGACCTTTGGCCATGCCGCGTAGCGCAGCGCCGCAGTAACATCGGGATCCGACAACCGCCCGGACGCATCTTGAGCGGCCTTCATCGTGGCAAATCCCAAGAGAAGCGAAACACAACCCAAAGTGAGAAAAGATCCGCGCATTTGCAGCCCTCCGACGTTCCTTGCACCCGTTGTGGCTATTTTGCCTGGCCGTGACGTCCCAATAGAAATGCACGCGCATGCACAGCCTGCCCAGTAGTGCCTACAGGAACCGCGTTCCATGTTCCACGCGAATCCTTTTCGAGAATGACACGTTCAGGTGTTGTTGAGGTATCTCGAATGCTATCTATGTACGTAGCGCGACCAAGTCCGCTTGCTGTCAGCACGGGTCCAAAGCACGCATCACCAATGGCTCCGCTGGCAAGGGATACCCAGAAGTGGGACTTAAGAAATGTTCGCTCGTACCAGTATGCGCCAAGGGCGAAGATTAGCGAGTATGTGGAGTCGGCATTCACAACTGGGAAAGGCCAGACTTGAACCCCCAGAAAGAAGGGGTTGTTGAACCGTGCACCAGCAACGGATATCGTCTGGTGCACATAGCCGAAACGGCTCAGGAACTCCACCTTCGTGCCATCCCGCGCGGCTACGTTCACAAGGCAAGACACCGCAAGTGCCTGATCGACACAGTTCACCAGTTTACCTCAAAACATGTAGGATGTGAGATTGAACATGCCCCATGTCTGGCGCCGTTCATCCGCGCCTGCATAGCCGTACGAAGGAACCCCCGTGGTGTGGTTGTACGAGTGCATTCCTTGACCGGAGTGCAGGAAGGCAATGATTTTGTCGGCGACTTCCACAGCAGTCGCGCCGCCAAATGTACCGCACTTGTATCCTGCGTATGCAATGGCATTGACCCACGGCTTAGTTTGGATCCGAGATGTGTTCCAAGGCAGTGATGGCAGCCCAATCGTTGAGTAAGCGTGAAGTTCAGCAGTCTTGTCGAATTTGGATTCAATCGGGGTTCCTTGAGCGTCCTGCGCGTCAATCAGGTTGCCGGCGCCGTCCCAGACTCCCTCAAGGTGGAAAGTGAAACTCCACTTGTACGCATTGAATCCGCTCGGAATTGAGCCCCCAACGTCGAACGTCACATGCTTCGATGCTCCCGGATGGTCGCTGTCACGGGACTCGCCGTTTACAAAGAAGACGCGCTTCCGTTTCAAGGACAGGAACGCAACCCCAATGTTCGGATCGCTGGCCTCTGCCGTCGCCCAGATCACGCTGCGTCCGATGAACCTGTCGTCAATGAACTGGCCCGGGTTGGCTGGGTCCGGTTGCTTTGAGCGAATCACAACCTGGATCGTCGGAGTGATTCCGTTTACGTAGGCTGAGGGGTCGTTCCGCTTCTCGTCAGGAATGTACTCGCCTTCGAAGTTGCTGTCCGCGTGAAACAGCTCTTCCTCAAAGCACCACCAAAGCACCACCGAATTTCCATGGCGTCCTGAGCGTGGCCGGTGTGGTGGTTAAAACGGACGTGCGTGACCTCAAGCCCGCGGTCCAGAACAACATTGCCCGCTGCTACGTCAAGCGACCAGTCCAGCGCAATGGGTTCCGGCGGGATCGCCAAGTCGTGCAGGTCGGACGGGATAGACTCCCGAATGTCTGCTACCGCAAGCACCTTCGGGTTAGCGCCGCCGTGCAGCAAACCCGCGAAAACGAGGTGCGCCAGAACACCAAGAACTTGTGCGCTGATTCGCATGACTGCTCCCTCCTTGCGCCCAACCGGACCGGCCAAGCTATCCGGTTTCTGGGGTGGGGCAAATCTAAAGCAAGATTGTCTAACGAAAACTGTGCCGGCTTACAGGCGGCCGCCGGTGACGACGCTGCCGTACATGTTGAGCAGCGGGCCTTGCAGCTCGGCGGGCTCGGCGTCGATCACATGCACGCCGGTTGAGTGGATACGGCTGAGGATCATCTGGCGCTCTTCTAGCAGCGTCAGCGACGCGAGTTGGCGGTAAGCGTCGCTGGCGTCGTTGACCTCGGCGGCCACCGTCGCGTGGTACACCGGGTCGCGCATGGCAGCCACAATCGCAACGTGCCGGCGCGTAATCTGCGCGATGTTGCGCTGCAACTCCCAGCCCTGGGCCTCGTTGTCAAAGTCCGTTGCCAGGATCACCAGCGCGCGCCGCGGCAGCGCGTGGTTCAGCGCCACAAACGCCGGCGTGAATGCGGTCTCGGTGTGGCGCGGCTTGACGTTCAGTGACGCCCGCACGATCTTGGCAAGCTGCCCGCTGCCCGCACGCGGGGGTATGAGGCTCTGCACTTCGCCATCAAAGATCACCATGCCAACCAGGTCGCCGCGTTGCAGCGCCGCCGCCGCGACGCGGGTCATCGCTTCCAGTGCCAGGTCAATCTTGCGCGTGCTGCCCACGCGCGTGCCCATCAGGCGCCCGGCGTCGCATGCAAGCATGATGTGGCGTCGGCGCTCGGGCACATAGCGGCGCACAGCCAGCTGGCCGGTGCGCGCATAAGCCTTCCAGTCCACCGCTTGCGGCGGGTCGCCGGGCACATAGGGCGCGAGCGACTCAAACTCGCCGCCGCGACCGATGCCGCGGGCGCGGGTGATGCCGGCGTCGGCGTCGCGGGCCGCCTTCAGGATCAGTTCGTTGCTGCGCAGGATTTCGACGCCCGGGATCACGGACACCGTGGCCGGCGCGCTGCCCCGCACGATGCGGCGCATCAGGCGCAACGGGCCGGTCATCACGATCGTTGCCGCGTCCAGTGTGAATGCCCCGCGATCATGGGCGGTCAGCTCGAAACTCCACTCGGCCTGCTCGTCGGGTGACAGCGCGTAGGGCAGCGCCACGCGCAGCCCTTCCATGCTTGGCGGCAACAGGTCAAAGACCGCGCCATGGATGGCGCGGGCACTCTCGTTCTGCAGGGCGAGCGTCATGGTGAAGGGAACGCCAATGCCGACTTCTGTCGGCACGCCGCGGTGCAGACCGAGTTGCGCCTTGCGCGGCAGAAACAACGCGTCCACGGCAATCACCAGGCACAGACCGCCACATGCAACCGACCACGGCAGCACCAGCGATGCATCGGTCAACGCAAACACGCTCAGGGCAACGAGCGCCAGCCCCAGGATCAGCGTAATGCGTGTTGGCGAGTAACCCATGGATTTACCGTGGCGGCGGTATTCTCTGCACGATGTCTTCCAGGATTGCGTCTGTGCTGGTTCCTTCCATTTCGGCGGCTGCGGTGCGGTACAGCCTGTGGCGCAGCGCACTGGGGGCTAGCGCGCGCACGTCGTCGGGCACAACAAAGCCGCGGCCGTGTGTGGCGGCAAGGGCGCGCGCGGCACGCAGCAGCATGACGCCGGCGCGTGTGCTGGCGCCGGCACGAAGAAACGGGTGCTCGCGCGTGGCCCGTATGATCGCAAGCGTGTAGTCCGAGATATCGGGCCGCACTTCGACGCGCATGACAATCTTGCGCATCGCCATGATTTCGGCACTGCCGAACAGCGGCTTGCCGGCCAGGCCTGCGAACTCGTCGGCGGTGCGGGGCGCCCCGTGCTGCTTCAGAATGTCGCTTTCGGCGCGCTCGTCGGGGTACTCAATCATCAGCTTGAACAGGAAGCGATCCAGCTCTGCCTCGGGCAATGGGTAGGTGCCCTCGTTCTCAAGCGGGTTCTGGGTTGCGATCACCGAGAAGATGTCCGACAGCTCGTGGTCGTGGCCATCGGCGCTGACAATCCGTTCCTGCATCGCCTGCAGCAGCGCAGCCTGTGTGCGCGCGGGCGCGCGGTTGATCTCGTCTGCCAGCAGCAGTTGCGTAAACACCGGCCCGCGCCGGAACTCGAACTGTGCGGTATCGGGCCGGAAGATGCTGGTGCCCGTAATGTCGCTGGGCATCAGGTCGGGCGTAAACTGGATGCGCCGGAACTCAAGCTGGCACAGCTTGCCAAGTGTGCGCACCAGCAGAGTCTTGGCGGTGCCGGGGTTGCCCTCAAGCAGGACGTGCCCCTGTACCAGCATCGCGACCAGGATGTGGCGCACGACGCCCGGCTGGCCCTTTACCACTTTGTCGACTGCGTGCTCAAGCGCGTCGGCAAACCGCTGCATTTTGCGCTCTGGAGGCTCTGTCGCCGGCATCGGCGTTGCAGCCTGTGACGGGTCGGGCATCGGTTCATTGAACTCGTTCATTTCGTTTCCTTACACGACGCGCACTCAGTCTGACCATAGCTGGCTGTGTTCGGTTTCGCCCGAGCGTTTCTGGTGTGCCACACGACGCGCGATGTTGACAAGTTTTTCCTCGCTGCTTGCGCCTGACATCCTCACGACGCGCCCGGTGCGCCCCTTGCGAATCGCCGTAGTGGCTTTGCCCGCGCCCTGCACCTGCGCCACCCCTTGGCCCAGGACAAGCCACGACCGCCTTACGATGCGCCGTGCGGCTTCATCATGGGCACCTGTGCGCTCCATCATTCGTGCCAGGCCCTCGATCGCATACCGTCGCTCGGCGCGGTCCTGCACCTCGGCATCAATCGGGCGTAGCACCGTCGCCTGTCGCCAGCCGAACAGCAGCATTACAAGCACTACGCTCAGCGTCACCCACAACCCCGGCGGAGTGGCTGCAAGGTACTCAAGACTTGAGTCTGCGCCAAACCCGTGCAGCGCCTCGTCGATGACGATTTCGCCCTTCGGGGGCGCTCCTCGCAGCATCGCCAACGCCAGGTCCGCCATCCCGGGCTCACCGAGAAAGCGGTTGGAGAACATGTCCGGGTCGCTGACCAGCACCAGGCCGCCGCGCAGCCGAACAGCGATTGCGTCACCGCGGTCAGTGGCGGCAATGATTTCAACGGTTGCGGGCAGGTCTGACAGTTCACTTCTCGGCCGCAGCACTTGCACGGGATGGTGAATCTCGGTGCTGACCTGGCGGTCTGCGCCGTTCTCGATCGACAAGACGGGCACCTTGTCGCGCCTGTCATGGCCGACCTTGAACCAGCGGTCGAAGCCTGATTGCCGCATCAGTTCATCGACGAAGTCGGGTGGAAAAATCACTTCCGTAAGTACAAGGTCGCCGTTCTCGTCCTCGTACTCGGGGTAGTAGGCCCGCTTCGGCAGCGCGAGAACAACACTGGAAGGCATGTCGCGCGCGTCTTTCAGCAGGTTCTCCAGCTCGCCGGGATACTCGTCCACGAACTCGGGGCGAGGCTCCAGAATCATCAACGTCGCGCCTTTGTATGCATCGTACTCGGGCAACTCCAGGCGGACGGCCTCTCGCCGCACCGTGCGCCCGTTCTCTTTCAGCAGCTCGACAAACGCGTGGTGACCACCCGGCGAGCCCGAATGGCTGTTCGTGAAGTTGTCGGGCACCAGTGGCGCGTCAAATATGCCGACCACGAGCCAGATCACGGTAGTCACGATGAACGCACCGACCATGACCACGCGGAAAATGGTTTCGCGTCGGACGGGATTGGCCTGGGGCGCGGGCTCGCTCAACTCAGCACCCCGCGCGGTTCAATCTGGTCCAGGCGGCGTTTCCAGTCTTCAAACTCGCGCTCAGCCGGCACGTGCTGCCCGTAGCGAACGCTCTCTACCAGCGGCAACAGCTCCCGTACGCGCACGCGCATTTCACTGCCGCGCACCATTGCCAGTGCGTCGCGCCAGGTCTTTACGTCGGCCTGCTCAACACATCCGCGCCAACCGGCCCTGAGCCAGAATATGCGGTAAGCAAGCAGCGCCGCCTTGGCCCAGTCGCGGGCATGCAGGGCCGCTTCGAATTCGCGCTGCGCGAGAACCAGCGCGTCTTCGAACTCCGGCGGCAATTCCGGCAGGTTGTCGTCAGCAGGCGCTACAGTGCTTTCGCCAGGTTTCTTCCGGCTGTTTGCTTTCTTCTTTGCGGCCTTGGGCTTGCGCTTCAGCTTGAGGCCCATCAGGGCCTTCACAATGAAAAAGATCGCCACCAGCGCCGCAGCAATCACGATTACCCAGAACACAACCTGAAACACCGCGCCAAGCCAGCTCAGGTCCGCTGACGAGCCGCTGCTGCTGCTGTCTTCGCGGCCACTCGGGCGCTGGGGCGTGCGGGACGGTCCGGCTTCGCCGCTGCGGCGATATCCGCGCTCTTTGCGCCACCCCGTCTCGCCTTCAGAGTAGCCGCTGTCTTCACCTGGCTGGCTGTTGGTCGATGGCTGATTGGAAACGTCACCGGGTTGACCCTCGCCGCCTTCGTACTCGCGGGTCTCGACCCGGTATCCCTTGTACTCCGGCCGCTCAAGAATCCGCTTGGCCTTGGGTTCTTGCCCCGTGTTCTGGGCATGCAGCGGCACGCCTGCCAGCAACAGCGCGACGCAAACGAACAGGCCCACATACGCACCAGCCGGGACGCGTCTCGTCACGGGTCCCTCCGGCGCAATGGCATGCGCGGCAGCGGTGGGCCTTGCCCGGTCTGTGGTGGCGCCCATTGAGGGTTGGCCCATCCCGGCGGTGGCGGGCCCGGCTGCCAACCTGGCGGCGGTGGCGGCGGCATCCAGCCCGGCGGCGGCGGGCCCGCTTGCCACCCGGGAGGCGGCGGGCCCCACTGCGGTGCCGGCTGCCAGTGTGGATTTCCGCCCCAGTTCTGTTGTGGCTGCACCTGCGGCATGCGCGGCACGCTGGCCCGGCGGCCCTTGGGCGGCTTGTACCCTGGTGGGCGATAGCCGACGTCCGGGTTCATGCGATAGCGCATCATCTCGCCTTCCTCGATGCCGAAGTTGCGGGCCATCACGGCAAGATCGTAGCCTTCTTTGCGGCAGCGCATGTCGAAGTAGAACACCACAACCGGCGTGAAAAACAGCGGCAGCAGCACTCCGTCCCACAACACGCGAATCAGGTCGCCGATCAGCGGCCACTGCGCGTCCTCAAGCAGCGACTGGCCGACCCAGGCCGGCACCGTAAGCAGCCCCGGCAACCCCGGCGCGCCGACCAGCAGTGCGGCGCATACCATCACGCCAAGCAGCCGCATCCGGAAACCGTGAGTCAGGAACTTGCTGCGACCAAAGCTCTCGGTTGCTTCAGCATCGTCCAGCATCACGCTCGGGACATTGAGGCCAAATGCGCCCAGGTACCAGCCCAGCAGCGGCACCCACAGGAAGGAAAACATGACGGCCATGCCCACGGCGCCGGTCCCCTCACCGCCGAGCGCCATCGAAATCGGCAACCCGAACAGAACCAGCGTGATGCCCAGCACCGCGCCAAGATGCAACAGCGACGCGCCCAGCAAGTGCGTGCTTCGCGCATAGAATGCCCGGGCGACCTCGACCAGGGTGGGCTGACCGCCGACGTAAAGGCGCGAGCCCAGGTAGTAGACACCGGCGGCGCCCACCGTTGTGCCGAATATGACGGAAGCAAGCTTGAGCAGCCAGTAATAGGCCGCGAGAGAGTTGATTTCCCAGACACCGGGCTCACGGCGGGCGGAATGGCCGACCCAGTTGTAGGGGTCGAACATCAGGTACAGCGCCACGGTAAGCAGAACCATCGGCAGCGTGTACGCGAGTAGAAACCAGCGCGCAAAGGCAACAAACGCCGCGGCATAGAGCGAGAACCCCCGCCCCATCACGTCGCCAAAGTCCAGCGGCCTGAGGTCAAACGCCTTGCGCATCAAGTCATTATGGCGAGGGATATCAGCCGGGAAAGCCCGCGACTTCCGTCGCGGGACTTCAATAGGCCACGGCGAAGATCACTTCGGGGGCGTCATCTTTGCCTGAGTAGACGCACTTGCCCCGCTTGTCCTGAGCGTCAAAGGGTATGCAGCGCACGGTGGCCTTGGTTTCTTCTTTGATCTTGGCCTCGGCTTCTTTGCCGTGGTGAAAGAAGCAGCGTACGAATCCGCCTGTCTCCAGCTTGGCCTTCATCTCGTCGTAGCTGGTCACGAAATGCGTGCTGGCGTTGCGGAAGGCCAGGGCCTTCTCAAACATCAGGCGCTGCACGTCTGCAAGCTCGGTGCGAAGGTGCGCGGGCGTAAGCTTGCCGGCCTCTACAGCTTCCTTGGCGCGGTCGAAACGGCGCTTCATCACGACGTTGCCCGAATCCACATCGCGGGGGCCAACCTCCATGCGGAAGGGCACACCACGCTGTTCCCAGTGGAACTGTTTGTCGCCGGGGCGATTGTCGCGCCAATCCACGACAATGCGCTGTCCCGTGGCCTTGTCAAAGAAGTAGCTGGCAAGGTCGCCCTGCTTGCGTTTGGCAGCTGCCGCAACTTCCTCTTCTCCCACAAGCGCCGCAACCGCCTTGTCAATGAACGCAGAGACCTTGGCACGGTCTTCGTCGGTCTTGAAGATGGGCACGATTGCCAGCACCACGGGCGCGACCTTGGGGGGCAGCACAAGCCCGTCGTCATCGCTGTGCGCCATGATAAGCGCGCCTATCAGCCGCGTGCTAACGCCCCAACTTGTCGTCCAGGCGTGCTGCTGCTTGTTGTCGCGGCCGAGGAACTTGATGTCGAAGGCCTTGGCAAAGTTCTGCCCCAGGTTGTGGGATGTGCCGGCTTGCAGGGCTTTGCCGTCCTGCATCAGGCCTTCAATGGCATATGTGGCGTCGGCGCCGGGGAACTTCTCGCTTTCCGTCTTGCGGCCCTTGACCACGGGTAGTGCCAGGAACTCCTCGGCAAAGTTGGCGTACACATCCAGCATGCGCAGCGTTTCTTCCTGCGCCTCGTCGTGCGTCTCGTGCGCGGTGTGGCCTTCCTGCCACAGGAACTCGGCTGTGCGCAGGAAAAGGCGGGTGCGCAATTCCCAGCGCATGACGTTGCACCATTGGTTGATCAGCACGGGCAGGTCGCGATAGCTCTGGATCCATTGGGCGTACATGTGGCCGATGACAGTTTCGCTTGTGGGCCGGATGACGAAAGGTTCTTCAAGCTCACCGGCGGCTTTGAGGCCGCCCTTGTCGTCTTTCTCAAGGCGATGGTGCGTGACGACCGCGCACTCCATGGCAAAGCCCTCAACGTGCTGGGCCTCCTTGGCGAGAAAGTTCATGGGGATCAGCAGGGGAAAGTACGCGTTGACGTGGCCGGTCTCTTTGAAGCGCCGGTCAAGGTCGCGCTGGATCGCCTCCCACAGTGCAAAGCCCTCGGGGCGAATCACCATGCAGCCGCGCACGGGCGCGTAATCAGCCAGCTGCGCGGCTTTGATGACGTCGAGGTACCATTGCGAGTAGTCTTCGGCACGGGTTTTGATGTTCTTAGCCATGATCGCTCCGTAGGGAGCGCGGACGTCCCGTCCGCACAAATTGCGGGCTGGAAGCCCGCGGTCCGAATGCCAGGCGGGATTGTTGCGGCAATTGTCAGGAAAACAAGTGACTCAACCGGTGTCACGGTCGATGGCGGGAAGAGCGGGATGTGGAGATCTCTCGCTTCATGTGACCAGAACGAAACACGGTTTCAGTTGCAGGCGAACCGCACTTGCGCCCCTGCCCAGGTACTCCCATCATCCCTGCATGGACCTGAAGGGCAAGACTTTCGTGATCACTGGCGCCGGGTCGGGCATTGGCCGCATTGGCGCCGTTGAGCTTGCCGGACGCGGCGCCCATGTCGTCGTCATCGCCCGCTCGGAAGACCGCTGCAAGCCCGCCCTTGACGACATCAAAGCCGCCGGCGGCTCTGCGGAAGGCGTTGCCATGGACATGGCTTTGCTGGCAAGCGTGCGCGAAGGCGCCGCGCGCATCGCCGCCAGCCACGGGCAGATCCACGCGCTGATCAACAACGCGGGCATCTGGGCCGACAAGCAGACCATCACGCCCGAAGGCCACGATGAAACCTGGGCCGTCAACACGCTCGCCCCGCACCTGCTGACCAGGGCGCTGATTGAGGCGCTGCGCGCCGCCAAGGGCCGAATCGTCAATGTCTCCAGCGAAGAGCACCTCAACGGCGTCATCCACTGGGAAGACCCGAACCTCAAGGGCGTCTACTCGCCGCGCCGTGCATACCGACAGAGCAAGCTGGCGCTGACGATGCTCTCCATAACCTGGGCCGAACGCGAAGCCGGCGTGGTCACCGCCAACTCGCTGCACCCCGGCATTGTGGGCACCAACCTGTTTCGCCACTTCCCCAAGTTCATCCAGTTCTGGATCAACCTGCTGATGCGCAGCCCCACCGACGGCGCCAAACCGTCCGTGTGGATGGCCACCGCGCCTGAGTTGCAGGGCGT
Organism: Planctomycetota bacterium; assembly: GCA_025993795.1. Classification (GTDB taxonomy): domain Bacteria; phylum Planctomycetota; class UBA8742; order UBA2392; family UBA2392; genus JADJRK01. Next base: position 22,147 of record JAMQHL010000048.1, on the reverse strand, counting down.
TACGGGCAAGTTCTATTCAAGGTTCAAAGAGCGCCGCCCCCACGGCATTGCGCTGCTGAAGGACTCGCGCGACCGCCTGTGGGACATGGTCGAAAAGATCGTGGGCTGAACCGATCACATCGAACCTCGAATCTGGAACGACGATTTACTAGGCTCGCACCGGAGACACCCATGGCGCACGCGAAGATCGACGAAGCACTGGAACTCTTTTACCAGGGAGAAACGTCCGGCGCCGAAGTCATCCTGCAAGAGGTTGGCGGGGGCAAGCTTGAACCGCCGGCCGGCCTTCAACCACTTGATGCCGCAGCCTTCTGGGAGGGCGTGGGCGGTATCGCGCTGGCCCGCGAAAAGGCCCCAGACGCAGTCAACGCGTTTCGCAAAATGATCGAGCTTGAAGAAAAAGGCGGCGCCGACGCCAACGGCCACGCCACAAGCTATGCCAAGCTGGGCGAAGCACTGGCCCGCACCGACAAACTCGACGACGCCATTGAGGCCTTCAACACCGCCGCGGCCAAGAAAGTAGCCTGCGGTGCGCCGCCCGAGTCACAGTTCAATGTCACTTACCGCTACGCCGAGTGCATGTTCCGCAGCGGCCGCCCCAAAGAAGCCGGGGACCAGTTCGCGAAGGCCGTAAAACTGGCCGAGCAGATCGGCGTTGACGACGCAAGCATGTCCACGCTGACGCTGTATCTGGCCGACAGCATTAAGCAGAAGATCGCGCCCATGCAGGCCAGCGTGAAGGTGCAGAAGGGCATGCAGGGGGCGTCGGCGCCGCCGCAGATTGCGATTCTTGAAAAGCAGCTTGAGGGCGAGTTCCAACAGATCGCCGAGCTGTACCGCAAAGCCGGCGACCTGGCCGAGAAGGCGAAGATGCCCGCCGACTATAAGCTGCAGATCCAGCGCAATATGGCCGAGGCCTATCACGACGCCGGACGATTTGTGAAAGGCGTGATGCAGCGCAAGAAGCTGATCCAGCAAGCCGAAGCCAACAAGGTCGCGCCGCTGGAGATCGCCTACATGCTGCACGGCTTGGCCGAAAGCCACAAGGAAATGGGCCAGATGCCGGAAGCGGTTGAGGCCTACCGCAAGTCGATCCGGCTGAAAGAGCAGCAGAATGCGGACAAGGTAAGCCAGGGCAAGAGCTGGTACGCGCTGGGCGAAGTGCTGGCCGGCGGCGAGAAGTGGGACCAGGCGATCGAGGCCCTGACCAAGGCGCGCGAACTCGAAGAAGCCAGCGGGGCGACCGACGAAAACCACAAGCTGCGCCTGAAGAAGGCCTGGCACACCTTGGGGCTGGTGCTGGAGGCCGCCGGCAAGAAAGAAGAAGGCAAAGCCGCGCAGGAAAAGGCAGAGAGCATTTAGTGACCCCCGCCGAAAGCCGTAAAGCCGCCACGGAGGTCGCCGAAGAACACGGAGAAAGGCAATGGAATGAACCGGGCATGCAGTGTGCGCGATTCACTTCTTGGCATCCAGCCTGTCCTGTCGCCTTGTAGCCGTCCGCAAGACACGCGTGTTCCGTGGCCAAAGGTCGTCCGTGGCAGCGCCGGCAACTCTTCGCGATTGTCCGGAACTTTGGCTGGCGCAAGCCGTTATCATCAGGGGCGTTGTGGCTTTCGCCGCTCAACCGTAATCTGGGGCTTCATGCCGGCTGCACTTGCATCCAAACTTGCCAATCAGCTTTCCCGCGCCTTGATCGGGAAGCCTGAGGTCGTGCGGCTGTTGCTCACGGGCTTGTTTGCGCGCGGGCATGTTCTAATCGAGGACCTGCCGGGGCTGGGAAAGACCACCCTGGCGCGGGCATTGGCACGCGCCGTGGGTTGCGATTTCAAGCGCGTGCAGTTCACGCCCGATCTTTTGCCGACAGACATTATCGGCACCAGCATCTATCGGCAGCACGACAGCGCGTTTGAGTTTCGTGAAGGGCCGGTGTTCACCAACATCCTGCTCGCTGACGAAATCAACCGCGCCACGCCGCGCACCCAAAGCGCGCTGCTTGAGGCCATGGGCGAGTTGCAGATCACTGCAGAGGGCCAGACGCGCAAGTTATCACGCCCGTTCTTCGTGATCGCGACACAGAACCCGATTGAGCATGCGGGCACTTACCCGCTGCCTGAGTCGCAGCTTGACCGCTTCATGCTGAAGTTCGAGGTCGGGTACCCGGGCGTCGAAGACGAAAAGCGCATCCTGTTCGAACATGCCGACAACGACACACTGCAACGCGTCGAGCGCGTGCTGACGCGCGAAGACGTGCTTGTGATCCAGGAAGCCGTCAAGAAAGTTCGCGTGGACGCAAGCATCGCCGACTACATCCTTGAGATCGTCGGCGAGACGCGCCACCACCCCAAGCTTCTCAGCGGCGTTTCGCCACGCGGCTCAGTGGCGCTGTTCCGGGCTTCGCAAGCGTATGCCTTGACCGAGGGCCGCGACTTCGTGGTGCCCGACGACGTGAAAGCCATCGCCGTGCCCGTGCTGAGCCACCGGGTCATCGAGCGCGCCAGCTTTGACCGGCGCGGCGGCCGCAGCGGCCAGGAAATCGTGCGCAAGATCCTCGACAAGGTCGCGGTCAACGCTTAGCGCCGGCTGGCACTGCACAGACGGGGTTCGCGAATCAGGTGCGGACCCGTCCTCCAACCCCCGCAGGCTCATTGAAGGCATCCACAATGGTGGCTGCAGCTCCGGGCCGGGCGCTACGACACTCGCCAAGGCATACAGAATTGCTGCGCTCCAACCGCTATCGTCGCAGGGACTTTCATGACACGGCCAGTCTGCCGGCGCCGATGCGGAGGCACTTGCCGTAGATGCCGACGGCAACGTGAGGCTAGAAGCCCTCTTCCTTCTCTTTTTCGCCGGCTTCGAGTTCTTCCTGGATGGTCTTGATGCGCTCGTTTTTCGGGTCGAGCAGCTTTGCCTTCTCCAGCACTTCGCGGCACTTGTCGAACTTCTCGGCGTGAAGCCACGTGGCAGCAATATCCAGCAGCGCGTCTACCTCGGCGGCCACGGCTTCTTCGGGCGTGTTGCCGGTGGCCAGACGCCGCACGTACTCGAAGCTCTGGACTGCTTCTTCGTAGCGCTTGAGTTTGCGCAGCGCGAACGCGCGGTAGCGGTGCGTGCCTGCCATCAGCGGCGCAATATTGACAGCCTGGTCGGCCATCTCAGCCATCTTTACCCAGTTGCGGCCGGGGTCGTAGACCTGCTCGATCAACCACATGCGAAGTTGCAGGTTGTTTTCATCCACCTTCATCCAGTTCTCGGCGGCTTCGACGGCCATTTCGCGGTTGCCGGCCTGTTGCCAGTACTGGTACATGGCGGCGTAGGGTTGCGGGTTTTCAGGAAAGGCTCTGTTGGCCTCCTTGAGCCAGTGCAGCATCATCGACTGGTTCTGTTCGCGCTGGGCAAACTGGGCCATGATCAGGAAGCTCTGGAAGTCTTCAAGGCCGCGGGCAATCGCGGTTTCCAGGTGCTCGCGTGACTTGGCGGCGCGCTGTGCCGCGGGCAGTTTCTCGTCGCCGCGGGCCAGCAGCATCTTCACATAGTGGAAGCGCGCGCCCGTGGGGCTGAGTTCTTCGGCAATGCCCTTGCGGCTTGCCAAGCCGATGAAGGTTTCGGCATCGACGCGCGATCCCTGCTGCGCGTAGCCCAACGCAAGCTCGATCATATCGGCAACGCCGGCCTTGCCGTCTTCGTACTTGAAGTAGAGCTCCGTGACGCGCTCCTGTGAAATGCGGGGCACCATGCGCAGGTGGGCAATGCGTTCATCGCGTACATAGTTGCGGAACTGCGTGTCAAAGGCCTCGGGTTCCATGTTCAGGCAGGCGCGGAAGACCTCTTCGGGCGTCTTCTTTTCGCCGAACATCTCGATCATTCTGCGGACGCTGCCAAGGCCGCCGAGCTTCTTGTCGATGAACTCAAGCATCACGTTGCCAAGGTAGTACGCGAACAGCACCTTGCTGCCGTCGCGGAACCACTCGTTGAATTTCTTGACGCTGGGAATGTCGTCCATGTGGTAGTGCATGAACAACTGGTCTTCCATGTGGCGCTCCCACTCTGGGCGCGTCATCTTTTCTTCGTACACGCTGCTGCCTTCTGCCAGCCAGCGCGGGATCTGCCCGTTGCTGATCTGTAACTGAAACACATGGTCCATCTCGTGCCGCAGCGTGCTGGCCCAGTTGTACGTGCCCGCAGGCCGCGCCCCCGGCGAATCCAGCGTGATCAACTGCCCGAAGCAAGCGCCCAGCGCCGGCAAGCCGGTGATGCCGACGGTGCGCACTTCAAAGTCTTCGTGGCGGTGAAAGGCCTCGACGACAATTGGCGTGCGCGGCTTGAAGTCGTACTTCCTGGTCATGCCGTCCCAGCAAGCGTCGAGGTGCTGGATGTACAGGTCTTTCATCACGGGCGCCTCGGTCTTGTGGACCAGCAGCCGCCAGCGTCCGTCGGGGGACTCGTAGCGTTCAAAGTTCTTGTAGCTCTCGAGCAGCGTGAGCAGGTTCAGCGTCTGCAGATTGTTGCGCAGGGGGTCGTTGTCGAACGCTGTCTTTAGTGATGCTTTGCCCAGCACGTCGTCGCCATAGTTCATGGCCGCCATGCCGCGGCTTTTGTATGCGCTCCAGTGCCTTTCATTGCACTCGATTGCCCTGTCGTACATCGGGAAGGCTTCCACGTAACGGAAGCGGTCGCTCAGCCCGTCCGCGATGATCTCGTAAAAGCGCGCGGGCTTGGGGTTGATTGCCAGCATCGCGGCTTCCGCCTGCTCAAACACCACTTTCAGCCCAAGTGTCTTGCCGTGCAGCGCCTTGGCGCCCAGGGCTTCGACATGCTGCGGGTTCACTTTCAGGGCGCGCTCATAGTCCTTGCGCGCTTCTTCATACTGGTCCGTGTAAAGAAACCGCAGGGCCCTCACTGCCAGCGCTTCCGGATGGTCCGGGTTTACCTTCAGCCCTTCCTCAAGGTGCTTCATGCCCTCGCCGCTGCGCCACCGAAAGAAGTGGGCCTCGGCAAGCCGCAGTTTCAGCTCAGTCACGTTCGGGTTATGCCGCAGCGTGGGCTCGGAATAGTTCACGCGACTGCTGCTGTCGTGGTTCTGCTCAAGGTAAAGGCGCGCCATCCAGCCGGCGGTACGAAGGTGGTACTCGTCGGCTTGCAGTGCGTTGCCCCAGCAATCGTTGGCTTCGTGCAGCTTGTTCTGCCAGAAGTAGGCTTCGCCGGCGCTGCACCACAGGTCGGCCATGTCGGCTTGCCGCTTCTTGCTGGTGTCAATGCGCATCAGACCGCCGCGGTTTGCCATGACGAGTTCGCGCACCGAGGAGTACAGCTTGTTGGCATCCTCATACAGGCCCTGAGTGCGCAACAGGTTGCCCTTGAGCAAGGCACCGTCGATGGCAGCCAGAACGATTTCGCCACGCGGGGTGGCGGCTTTGCCCTCAGCGGCAGATTCACTGATCAGTGCGTCGGCGATCTTCTCAACACCGGAATACTCGCCGCGGGTAAACAAGATGCGCGCCAGCGCAATGCGGGTGCGCGGCTCAATGGCAGCGCCGGATGCTTGGACGGAGGCGATACAGCCTTCCAGAGCTTTCTGTGCCAGCTTGTAGTCGCCCGTTTGCACATAGACTCCTGCCAATCCCCGTGCAGCGGCCTGGTGGGACGGGTCTTCCTTGACAGCCTTCTTGAAGTCCAGCTTGGCAGCCGCGTAGCGACCGCTGTCGGCGGCCATGTTGGCGTCGACCAGCCAGGATTCGACCGATTCTTCGCCGTCATCAGCATCTTGCACAACCGACAAGCGCGCCTCAGTGTAAGCCTCAGCGGCGAACACGGGCGAACCTGCAAGCAGCAGCATCCAAAGCAGGTGACGCATGGCATTTCTCCTGATAGCCCCGGCGCCGGACGCCGGGACGGCTAATGATACTACGGATTGGGCGTTGCGCGTGTTCACGAAAAGCAGGGCGGGGCCATTCATGGCTCTCGCCCCACGAGCCGCTTGCTATTAAAAGGAACGCCTCATGGGCGAATTCGATCATGATGACGGGCCCGTCGAGGGCAACAAGACCAGCGTCTCCACGCTGCCGTGTACCGGCTGCGGGGCGGACCTTGAGTTCAAGCCGGGAGCGCGCGAACTCAAGTGCGGCTATTGCGGCCACACCCAGGCGATTGAGGTGCGCGAAGGCGCCGCCGTCATTGAATACGACCTGAACGACGCGATTGCCCGCTACCTTGGCCATGCGCAGCATGTGCAGGCCCAGGGCAAGCGCGCGGTCAAGTGCCAGGATTGCGGCGCCGACATCATCGTGGACACAGGCGGCCACACAGCCCGCTGCGACTACTGTGGCGGCAAGCGCATTGTCGAAGAAGAGCTGCCGGCTGGCGTGCTGCAGCCGGAAAGCCTGCTGCCCTTCCAATTCAAGGGCGTTGACGCGGTCGAGAAGTTCCGCAAGTGGCTCAGCGGCGGCGACGGCTTCTGGGGCCGGTTGTGGGTCAAGCTGGTGCGGCCCAGTGCCCTGCAGCAGCGCGCCAACGTGGAGGACCTGCACGGTGTATATGTGCCGTTCTGGACGTACGACACGCAAAGCCACTCAAGCTGGACCGCGCAGGCGGGCTACTACTACTACGTGACACAGAGTTACACCGACAGCCAGGGCAAGCGCCAGACACGCCAGGTGCGGAAGGTACGCTGGGTCTGGACCAGCGGCCAGCGCCGCGACTTCTTTGATGACTGGCTGGTGTGCGCGTCGCGGCAGTACTATGGCACCGAGTTGCAGAAGTGGATGCAGCAGATTGAGCCCTTCCCGACCAAGGCGCTGGTGCCATACGACAGCAAGTACTTGGCGGGCTTTCGCGCTGAGCGCTACAGCATGGACTTGAAGGAATGCTGGACGATCGCCGAGACAGGTATTCGCGGCGAGTGCCACTCACGTTGCGCGCGCGACGTGCCCGGCGACACGCAACGCTTTCTCAGCGTGAACACGAACTTCTGGGGCCAGAGCTTCAAACACGTGCTGCTGCCCGTGTACATCATGGGCTACCGATTCAAGGAAAAGGCCTACAACGTCCTGATCAACGGCAGCACGGGCGAAGTTCGCGGCGGCGCACCATTGAGCTGGGTGAAGGTCGCCATCCTTGGCGTTGCGCTGGCGCTGCTGATTGGCGGAATCATCGCGCTGTTCATGATCTTTGGCGACCGCAGCAGTCCACAGCAGCCGGGCGGCGGCTCGCTTGAGTCGGTGCAGGAAAGCAGCGTCCCCAACCCGTATGACCTGCCGATCAGCTTCGCGACGGCAGCAGGCGACGAACACTGGCAGGTGCAGTTCCAGTTCGTCGGCGCGGACGAGCCTGCCCGCCGTGCCAACTGGCAAGAGTTCGAAGCTCGTCTGAAAGAAGATGTCAGGCGCGATGTGGCGGCTGTGCTGCAAGGCGACGTGCGCACAAACACTGCGGCACTGAACCGCAAGGTGCAGCAGCGCCTGGACCAGAACTATCGGTACGGCGATGGCTCGCCGAGGTTTGCCGCCGTGCGGGTGTTCCGCAGCAGCGAACGCCGATAGCCCGCAACCTTTTCGCGCAGGGGCGCGTTGTTAGAGTAACCCCACGCCCCGGTAGCTCAGTGGATAGAGCAGCGGTTTCCTAAACCGCAGGTCGCAGGTCCGATTCCTGCCCGGGGTGCCACCGCCCTAGGCGGACCGCGAACAGCATACTTCCGGTGGCGCGGACGTTGCGGCTTCCGATTCATGCCAGTTCTCTGCAGGAGCTGCACAGCGCCGCGCACGGGGCCGCGCAGGAGAGCTCTTAGCCACGGCCCTGTCACCACCAAGCCAACCATTGACGAGGCGCGGGTCGTTGCCGCGCGTGAGCTTATGGCCGAACTGGCCGTTCCGCAGATCCACCGTCGGGGTAGTCGGCTGTGCGCGACATTCGGGCGCAGGTCGTTCTGTCCAGCAGCGGGGGGTGCGGCTATGCTGCGGGAAACTGACCGGAGAAATACATGCGATTCGTACTCGCGTTGGCTGCGCTACTGTTTGCTACGGCCCTGCACGCCCAGACTACCTGGCAGCCCGAAAAGACCTGGGTATTTGCGGTGGGCGTGCTGCAGTATCAGAACAAGAAGCTGGGCACCTGGCCCGATGAGGGCCGCGTTGACGCGGTGATGATCGACGCCCTCAAGAAGCGCGGTGTACCCGAAGACCACATCACTTTCATCAAGAACGAGCAGGCAACACGGGACCACTGCGTCAATTCACTGGATGAGTTGCTGGCCAAAACCCGCGAGGGCGACACCCTGATGTTCTACTTCGCCGGGCACGGCTCGCGTGACTTTGCAGACGCAAAACGCCCCGTTTCGCTGATCTGCTACGACAGTAAGCCCAAGTTCGCGAAGACCTTCTGGCACATTCCGTTGATCTATGACGCAATCGAGAAGGGTTTCCAGGGCGCTACGGTGCTCCTAACAGCCGACTGCTGCCACAGCGGCGCGCTGGCCGAAGAAGCGCGGAAGCGCAAGAAGTTCAAGTACGGTGTGCTGACCAGCGCCCATGCGACCTCCAGGAGCACTGGTAACTGGACCTTCACCCAGGCACTTGTGGACCTGATTCAGGGCTCGGCACTGCTGGATGCAAATGAGGACGGCACCGTAACCTTCCAAGAAGCCGCCTCCTACTGCGAAGCCGAAATGTCATTCAGCGAAGAACAGCTTTCATGCAGCGCGGCTGCCGGCGGTTTTGACGTTAACACAGGATTCGCCAAGACTGAGGGCAAACGTAGCGGCCGCACCGGCGAGCGTTGCGAAGGCGAATCTGAGGGCAAGTGGTACAAAGTAAAGATCCTCGCCGACAAAGAAGGCAAGTGCCTCGTCACCTGGATCGGCTGGGACAAGAAGTGGGACGCGTGGGTTGAGCCGGCGACGCTGCGGAAGTGGCAGCCAAAGGTGCTGTCCGGCGGCACGGAGGTCGAGGTCGAATTCGACGGTGAGTGGTACAAGGCCAAGATCATGCAGACCCGGCTGGGTATGCACTTTGTCCACTATGACGGTTTTCCCGACAGCGACGACGAATGGGTGCCGCTGAAACGCATCCGGATGCCAGGCGAAGGCAAGTAGCGGCGGTTGTCAGCGGGTCAGCGCGTGCTATGGCTTGACCGCGACGAATTGCAGCAGTTGGCGGGCGTATTCGCACAGGGTGTGTGCGGCGCTGTCGTCCGCGAACGGTTGTAGCGCGCCTAGCGCCAGCGCAAGTTCTGTATGCGATTGCACTGCCAGTTGACCGGCGCCTTCATCGTCAGCGTCATCCATGAGCTGATATGCCGTGCCGAAGTGCGTGGCAAAGGCCTCAAGCGCCTGCAGTCTTGCTGATTCAGCATCACAGGCTGTGCCGGCGGCTGTCAGCGCGAGCCGGAACAAGGCCGTCGTCTTGAGATAGTGCTGCGGGCTGCGGTTTCCGCCGTTCAGGTCGATGGCTTGGCCGCTGCTCATTTCCCCGACACAGCGCGACGCGAGCTGAGCCAGCGCCGGATAGGGTGCGAACAGGCTGAACGCATGCGAAACGAGTGACAGACCGGCAAGCAATGCCACGCCCTGGCTGTACTTGGCGTGGGCCGGCGGCTGGCCCCGGCGGTGGGCTGCGTTATCCATCGCAGGCAGGTCGTCGTAGATCAGGCTGGCGGTGTGCAGGAACTCGACGGCGGCCGCCAATGGCAGAGCACGCTTGCCCTGAACGCCGCAGAGGTCGGCGCCGAGCAGACACAGCACCGGGCGCATGCGGCGCCCGCCGCTGAATGTGGCATAGCGCATGCATTCGCCAAGCGCGCCACGCTGGGGCGGGAAATGGGACTCTAGTGCCGCCTCAATCTGGGGCGTCAGACGACTCAGCGCATGCACAAGTTGCGGGTCCATACGACCTTGTCGGGCAACCGCAGGGGATTCGGGGAAGCGCCGGGGGCGGCGCACAGGGCATTGTACGGTTTGGGCAAGCCGATAGCAGCGGAAATCCCGTTGCCACGGGGCCCGCACGCAGGCACGATTGGCGCAATTGGAGGCTGCAATGTCCGACGAGTCTAACGCCATCAAAGACGTCGCCCGCGAAATCAATGACCTTGCCGACATCGGCAAGCAGGTTGACTACCTCAAACGCGCCGTGGAAAGCCTGACCGGCGAGGTCAAAGAGATCAAGACCTTCAAGCCGATTGCCGACAAGCTCGACAAGACCAACGAGCACCTTGGCAAAATTGCCGAGGAACTTCGCAAGATCCGCGAGAAGTAACCGCGCCTCAGTGATTGGTCTGATTACTCGACCCGGCAAAGGCCGAGTGTGATGTTGTCGCTGCCGCCGCCGTTGTTGGCGGCTTCAATCAGGCTGGCAGCCAAGGCTTCCAGCGTCGTGCCCGGCTTCAGCATGTGGGCCTGGATCTCGCCGTCAGGCACCAAGTCGGTCAAGCCGTCCGTGCAGAGCAGGTACACGTCGCCCGATTTGGCCTTTTCCCACTTCACGTCTACCTCGACGGTCTGTTCCATGCCGAGAGCGCGGGTGATGATGTTCTTCAAAGGGTGGCTGCGGGCGTCTTCTTCGCTGATCAGGTTTTTCTTGCGTAACTCTCCGACCCATGAGTGGTCTTCAGTCACTTGTGCCAGCTTGCCGTCCCGAAGCCTGTATATGCGGCTGTCACCGACGTTGGCAGTCACGACGTAGTCGCCGTCAAACACGGCCGCCACAATCGTGGTGCCCATATTCTTGAGCGCGGGGTCGGCGTTGCCGCGGCGGTAGATTTCTTTGTTCGCGGCCTTGATGCTCTTCTGAAGCAGCTCAGCGTCTTTGCGTTCGTCGTGGCTGCCTTTGCCGCGCGACCTGAACGCTTCCGTCACGGTCTCAATGGTAATGCTGGAGGCGATTTCGCCCCCCAAGTGGCCACCCATGCCGTCTGCAACCACACAAAGCCCCGCATCATCCAGCGTTGCGCAGGAGTCTTCGTTGTTCTTGCGTTGCAAGCCGACATCTGTAGCCGTGACCATTCGCACGACCATGACGCCGTCCTTAGAACCGGCATCGGTATGGGGCATACGTTCCTTCCCCGCTTCCGCCGGGCCTCGCCAAACTTGGACAATCCGACCAACCTAACAGCCCCCGAGGGGGAGTCAATGTAGCTTGCCTGTCCTGGAGCCCAAGTATTATCGAACTAACTGCACAAGGTTCAAGCGGGCGTTGACGACTGCCTCTCAACCCCTCACAATTCGACGCGTGAAGGTCTTGACGTCCGTGATTTGGTTCATCTTTCAGGCCATCCTGGTCGCAGGCCCGCTTGCGGCACAACCGGCCCTGCCCCCCGACAACGGGGGCAGCAACGGTGAGAGCCGCGACGGCGGCATCACCCGCGAAGAACTTGAAGCCGCACTGGCACGCCAGCGCACAGGCTTTGAGCAACTCATCCGCGACGAGGTTGACGATGCCGTGCGCCGCCGATTTGAGGATTTCGCGCCCCTGCGGTCGCGCCGGGAGCTTTTTCTGGAGTTCAGCGGCGGCATTATGGTCAAGTATCGCCAGGGCCAGCACAGCCCAAAGGGTGACCAACCGGGCGGCGGTTCGCGCGCCGCAAGCGGCATTAACCTGAGCCGCGCATGGTTCAGCGTGTTTGCCGGCTACAGCGACGTGGTCGAGAGCGAACTGAGCATCCAGTACAATGGCGATTACTCGCTGCTGGACCAGGACATCATCGAGATCCCCAAGGCGATCATCGTCTACAACAAGCCGCTGGGGCAGTTCCTGCCATCGGGATACATCGCCGACAGCTTTCTTTTCGGCATCGACGGGCACTTCTGGCGCCAGTCCCGCGGCAGTGAAACGATGGCGCTTGGCCACCGCGCATTTCATCAGGACGAAGTGGCCCAGATTCGCTACACCCTGCGCATCATGCAGAACTTCTACATGGTGGGCGCGCTCAGTGACGGCACGCTGCTTGGCCGTGGCCATGTGGACGACAGCCTGAACTACCCGATGATGCAGGATGACAAGACCCGCTATATCCGGGGCCTGGACGATCCCCGCGAGGTCAGTCGCTACATTCAAACCGAGTTCGGCGCCGGGTTCATTTTTGACTTCAATGCCACAAGCTTTCTGCGCAATGACTCGCACTTCAGCCCGGAAGCCATCACCGCCGCCAACACCAACTACATCCACTTTCTGGGCTGGGGCAGCATCGACCAGCTAAGCCGCAACGAGGTGGCCCTGATTGAGGGCATGATGCGCATCCCCTTCAAGGGCGGCACGCAAATCGACCCGAACGGCCGGGTGCGCCGGGGCAAGTGGCGCCTGGGCGCGAACATTGACTTTTCTTTTCGGCTGGCCGGCGGCGATCTGTTCGTGCAGTCGCACTACATCCACGGCGAAGACGGGCGCTTTACGCGCGACGCTTGGGGCGTTGAAGCGCGCTACACGTTTGAGCTGCCGCGCATACCGTTCTTTCTGCGCATTACGCCGCTGTTCAGATACAGCGAGCTGGTCACCAACAACAACGACAACCCGCTCGACGCCACGGACCCGTTTGCCGGGGTGTTGCGGGTGTCGTCAGGCGCGGTACCCGGGTTCAGCCTGGCCGACGCCGCTGGTTTCGCCGCCAACCGGCGCGAGTTCATGGTCGGCGTGAACTTCACGCTGGCGCGGAACGTGATCCTGGGATTCGAGATCGTGATCAACGACGAAGACTTCAAGCAGTTCCGCAACGTTCCGAAAGACGTTCCGAATACCTACTACGTGCTGAGAATAGGCGCAGAGTTCTAGCGTGGCCTTGCGCCCGTGCAGGGCGCAACCCACCAGCCCGTGCTCGCCTTCCTGTGTCCCGGATCCGGAGCCCGACCATGCGAGTCGCGATCTTCTTACCCACCCTGTTGCTGCTTGCCGCATGTGGCGGCGCTTCGGGCAGTAACAGCTTGGCTGATACCTCGGCGGCGTCTGACTCTGCGAACAGTGCCAGCCTGGCGATCAAGACCCCGACCGGCCCCGACCTCACACCAGAGTCCATCCCCGACGATGTTCCAGAAACGCTCGACGGCGAAGAACTTCGCTATGGCGTCAGCATCAGTGGAAGTACACGCCTCAAGAGTGCTTCGGTCGGCGTGAGCTTTGTCGTGCCAGCCGGCTGGACCGCCGTACAGGGCGCCGGCGGCTACATGCTGACCATGATGCCTCCTGCGGCCGAACTGGTGAACCTGCAGGCACAGGGGATCATCGGTGGCGTCTGGATCGGCCTGTCCGGTGTCGGCGACGAGAATCTGCGGGCGCTGCTGTCGCTGCCGATCCCGCTGCCGGTTGCCCAGTATACGCTGGTGTTCCAGCCCGATGGCCAGCCCGTCGTCGATGGCAACCGGTACACCCAGAAATACACGGCGCAAACCGCCTACGGCACGTTTCGGGGGCGCAGCGTGGCTGTGCGCGGCCCTGCCGGCAACGCCATGCTGGCAACATTGTCCGGCAGCGACGACAGGCAGTCGCGCATCAAGCAGGTGATCGATGCCATGGCCGAGTCTGCCCGCTTTGCCAAGCCGCAGGACGCCCAGCGCCGCAAGGACGCAATCGGGCTGTTGGCAGGCAGGCGTCTGCTGAAGATGGAAAGCCACTACAACAGGCGCGCCGACGGCACCACGGCGTCGCGCACCAGCGATGCAGTGCTCGACCTGTACGCGGACGGCAACTACACCTATAGCCTGAGCACGAGCCATGACACCACTGGCACCGGAGGCAGGGGCAGCGCAGCGGGTTCCGCCCAAAGCGGTGCCAAGGGCCGCTGGTGGATCGTGATCGGCCACGCCACGGAGTTTCTCGTGCTGCAACCCGAGGGGCACCCGGTCCAAAGCCACGCCATCACGATCCAGAACGGAAGCCTGTTCATCAGCGGCCAGAACGTGGGCATCACAGACATTGGGTAAATGGCGCGATGTCTAGAACAGTTTGTCCAGACGTTGCCTGGCCCACTCTTTGAACTTTCGGGATCTCTCGGCTTCGCTTGGTTCTTCCTGTTTCAGGCGTGCACGGTACTCGGCGGCCTCGCTTACCAGTGCACCGAGGCCTTGCGGCAGGGTCTCTTCCAGCCGTTCCCGGAGCATCCCCGCCAAGCCGGGCGCGTTGCCCTGGGTGCTTACTGCGATACGCACGTCGCCGATGCGCACGACTGCGGGGGTGTAGAAGCTGCAGTTGGCGGGGTCGTCCACGGCGTTGACCGGGATGCCAAGTGATTCAGCTTCGGCGCGTATGGCTGCGTTGACCGTTTTGTCGCCGGTCGCCGCGATCACCAGAAAGGCGCCCTCGCAGTCGCCCCTGCGGTATGGGCGCTCTTCGAGCGTGACCTCGTTGCCTGTCGCAAGCGTGCGCAGGTCACCACACACGGCAGGCGCGATCACATACACGTCGGCGCCGGCGAGCTTCAGCGCCTGGACTTTGCGGGCCGCGACTTTGCCCGCGCCTACGACCAGCACTGGGCGCTTCGCGAGGTTCAGGAAGATCGGGAACAGTTCCGGCATGGCGACTCCAAAGAGCAAGCAGCAATGAACAACGAGGAATGAACAATTAGCAACCGGAAAGCGCCATTGCTCATTGTTCAATGCCCGTTGCCAATCGGGCGGAAGGCCCAAGTCCTTATCCCTAAAGAATCTGCGCCAATGGTCCGATAACCCGCTGGGGCACCAATGGCGCAGACTGAAACTTCCTGGCGTGGCACCTACCTTCTTGGCGTGGCTTTGCTGCTGCCGATCGGGACGGTGGTGCTGGTGAGTTACTTCTTTACGCGCATGAACCCGTTTGCCCCTGAGCCAACGCATGACCCCTTTGCCTACTCGATCATTGCCGTCGCGGGCGGCCTGTCGGCCCTGATGGCGACGATGCTGGCCCTGTTCGCCAGCGCCACCTATCGCGCCCGCGTACGCTTTGAAACCGAGTACCGCAACCTGCAACGCTTCCTGAATGACGACGTGGCCAAAGAGCGCACGCGCCTGATGCGCAACCTTGACCTCGTCAGCGCGGCGCAGCAGGTGAGCATGGCGATCAAGCAGGAAGTTGACTTTGAACGCATTCTCAGCGTCGTGCTGGAGCAGCTTGAGCACTTTGCCCGCAGCGACAGCATCAGCGTATTCACGCTCGATGAAACCGGCCGCCCCGTGGCCCGTGCCGAGCGCCGCAACCACGTTGACCGCTTTCCACCAGTGCTGACGCAGGAAGGGGTAGATCAATCGCTGGTCGAAGACGCGATCCGCCTGGGGCGCCAGGTTCGCAGCCTGGATGAACGCACGGGCGAGTTCGTAATCGCCGTATACTTCTCAACGCCCGATGGTGTGCGCGGCGTCGTGCGCATCGCCCGCAACGTCGCCGACGAGCCCGACTTTCAGGACGAGATGCCCGCATACGAGGGCGCTGTAGGCCAGCTTGTGCGCATGGTCAGCCTGGGGCTGAAAACGGCGAGCATCTGGGACCGCGCCATCAAGGACGAAAAGACAGGGCTCTACAATAACAACCACTACGCCGACCAGATGAAGAAGCAGGTTGCAGTCGCGCAGCGCAGCGGCGGCGCGCTTAGCCTGGTGATGATGGACATCGACAAGTTCAAGCACATCAACGACACCTACGGCCATCTGGCTGGTGACCGTGTGCTGACGCAGGTTGCGGGCATTCTCAAACGCGAAGCCCGCGAAAGCGACACCGTCTACCGCTATGGCGGCGAAGAACTGTGCATCGTTGCCATCGGCACACCACAGGGCGAAGCGGCGCTGGCCGCCGAGCGTCTGCGGCACATCATTGCGTCTACCGAGTTCCATGACGATCGTGGGCGCCTGCTGCCGATCAGCGCCAGCTTCGGCGTGGCCGAGTTTGACCCGCGCGGCATGCAGACCGACCTGGCGCTGAAAGAACAGTGCGACCGCGCCCTGTACGTGGCCAAGAACCACGGCCGCAACTGCGTGGTCGTTGCCCAGGGCGGCGAAAAGTTCAAGATCATGGAACGCAGCGGCGACCCCGAACGCGAGGTCAAGCGCAGGCTGGGCCTGGCTGGCGACAACTCGCCGATTGACGGAAGCGCCAAGCCGGGGCCCGTGCCGGAAAGTGTCGCCAGCGCCCGCGCCCAACTGGGTGAGAGCATCGATGCACTGGCCACCGGCCTGGCCGAGGTGGTTGGCAGCGATACCAGCCGCGCCCGCGTCGTGGACAACGTCGTGCGCGAAGCCGCCGAGTTCCTGACCCGCAACCTGAGCGCGCGCCTGGGCCAGTCCGAGGAGGCCAAGCCAAGACGCCGCAAGAAGGTAGAGCGGCGCAGCGAGCCGGTGGTCGCCGATGCGTCCTCTGGGGCACCAGCAGACAAGCCCAAGCGGCGCAGGGCCCCGCGCAGAAAGAAGAACGCCGACCTGCCCGCGATACCGAAACCGCTGACGGCAGAAGAAGCACTGGCGGCAGACAGCGACCGGCTTGACTACCTTACTGACGAGGAAGGCCGGCAACTCGCCAAAGGCAAAGCCCCCAGCAAGCGCCAGCGCAAGGCCAAGGCCCAGCCGGTGAAGTGATACCGAAATGAAGAAGGCGCGCCCGCTGGCGCGCCTTCCGAGCTTTCGCGGTGATCAGTCTTCTGATTCTTCCTTCTTTTCTTTCTTCTCGGTCTCCGCGGGCTTGCTCTGGGCGGCCAGCCAGCGGTCTGTGTTGGTGCCTGCGCGCAACTGCTCGCTCAGCTTCTTCCAGCTTTCGAGCTGCTTGGCATCCAGCAGGCCGTCTTTGGTTGTTGCGGCGTCGGATTCGGTCCAGGTCTTGGCCAGGTTATCCTTGTGTTCGGTGCCCAGCTTCTTCAGCCCTTC
This sequence comes from Planctomycetota bacterium, assembly GCA_025993795.1. Lineage (GTDB taxonomy): Bacteria > Planctomycetota > UBA8742 > UBA2392 > UBA2392 > JADJRK01. The sequence continues at coordinate 5,352 of JAMQHL010000048.1, read as the reverse complement.
CGCGTCGTCGGTCTTCTTGAGCGCGGCGTAGTAGCGCTTGTCTTCTTTCTCGCAGTCTTCCCACGCGCCGCGTGCCAGCGTCTTGAACTTGCCGCGCAACGTGCTGTCCGTGAGCTTCAGTTCATCCATCCACTTGTCAATCTGCGCATCTTTGTCCGCGCGCTTCACGGTCTCGCCGGGTTGGGGAATCTTCTCGCTGTCCTCTGCTTCCGGAGCCTTTTCGGCGGTGTCTTCTGGGTCTTTGCCGGCCCGGCGCTCTTCGCGTTCGGCCTTTTCGGCTTCTCGTTCAGCTTCTTTCTCTTCCTGTTCGGCTTTGCGGGCGGCCTCCTGGGCGCGCTTCTGCGCCTCTTTGGCCTGCTTTTCGCCGGATTGCTTGTATTTGTTCTTGCCGGGGTTGCCGCCCGCGGGCACGCCCCTCTGGGCCGACAGATTGCTGCCACAGACCAGAACCAGTGCCAACACACACAAAGCCAGCGCGATACGCATGGGAGAATCTCCGTTGGTATGGACATGAAACACCTTTCGGTCCTGATTGGTAGCGCAGAATTCGATAAAGTGGCACCGGAGGCTTTCCTATGCGACGAGTCATGCCCTTGCTGCTGCTGCTTGCCGGGTGTTCCAACCCAGAGACGCAATCCCCCGAGGAACCGGCGCCGCAGAACAGGCCCGAGCCGAAACCAGAGCCAAAACCCGAGCCCGAGCCCGCACCCAAGGCAGAAACGCGTGGAAAGCTTGAAGCAGCCGACGCGCCCGAGCAAACCCGCGCGATCGGTCTGATCGAGCAGGTGACCGGCCGCAAGTTCAAGACGCCGGTACCGGTGTACGTGTTTTCACAAGAGGAACTTGAGGCAGAGGTGCAGTCATGGGGTAACTACGCACCCGAGAACATACTGGGCTTCTACAAGTACGACACCAAGGCGATGTACCTGGTACCCGAAGCCGCAGGCAACAAGCGCGCCTTCGGGTTGCGTTTGCACGAAGGCACGCACGCGCTGCAGGATCAGTTGTACGACCTGGCGAAGCTTCGCAAAGGCGCCACAACACCGGACGAAGACAATGCCGTCACGGCGCTGATCGAGGGCCAGGCGGTGCAGGTAATGATCGATGCACTGCCCGACAACCCGCATGTGAAACGCATTACCGAAGTGAAGCAGCCGACAGATCTCGGTGACGACGGGGCGTGGCTGCGCGTGCTGTACTATTCGTACGGCGCGGTGTTCGTTCAGGAGCTGAAGAAGCGCGACGGATATGATGCTGTAGACGCCGCGTTCAAGGCGCTGCCGAAGTCAACCGAGCAGATCCTGCACCCGGAAAAGTACCCGGCGGAGCTTCCAGACCGGGTCAGTCTGCCTGCCGACCTGCCGTGGCCCGCCGGTTTCGAGCCGGAAGCGTTTACAACGGCAGGAGAGTTCGGCGTGCTCGGGGCAATGCACCGCGCAGACGTCTCCGACCCCGCTGGCGTGGCGGCCGGCTGGGGTGGCGACATCGAAGTTACGGCCCGCAAGGGTGCCTTGTCGATCACGCTGCGTGTGACCACCTGGGACACCCGCGAAGACGCCCTGGAGTATTACGACAGCGTGCAGGGCGCGCCAAACCTGCGGGTTGCGCAGTGGAATAACGCTCAGGGCGAAGACGGTCGGCGGGTATACACAGTTTTCGCGGCCGCAGAAGTTGATGCCTCTGCGTTGGAGGCACTGGCAGGGGCGCTGGCGAAGGCCAAAGTGGAGTACCACAAGTAGCCAAAAAAGGCGGACCCCAAGGGGACCGCCTTTCTGTGCGATCGAGAGAGTTACTCTTCGTCTTCCTTCTTCTCTTTCTTGTCTTTCTCTTCGTTGCCGCCGGCACCGGTGCCGCCCTTCATGTAGTCGGCGGCCTGCTTACGGATTTCGGCGACCTTGCGCTCACGGATTTCGTCCTGGCGCACGCTCTTGTCGGTCGCGGTTTCCTTGCGCAGGTCTTCGGTGTTCTTCTGGAACAGCTTCAGCAGGTCCTCGACCATGATTTCCTTCTTCAGGATCTCGTCGTCGCAGGCCTTCCAGGCCTTGTCCAGCGCCTCTTTGTGCTTATCAACTTCCTTGGCGAGCTTTTCCGGCTCGTCGGCGACCTTCTTGCGGGCGCTTGACCAGCGCTTATCCTCTCTTTCGCAGTCTTCCCAGGCCTTCTTGCCCAGTTTCACGAAGTCCTTGCGCAGTTTCTTGTCTTCCAGCTGTAGCTTGTCAGCTTCGGCTTCAAGTCGCGTCTCTTTGTCGGCGGACTTGACTGTGTCGCCGGGGAGCACGCGCTCTTCTTCCCCGCTCTCGCCCCAGCCGAGCTTGTCGATCTGTTCCTGTACCCAGTTGCCGCCGCCTTGTCCGGGAGCACCGCCACCCTGGCCGCCTTTGCCCTGGTAGCCGTTACCGCCCTTGCCCTGGTAGCCGCTGCCGCCCCCTTTGCCGCCGCCACCGGATGGCGCGCCCTGGGCAGCAAACGGGGTCGCGATACCAAAGGTGAATGCCGCGACCGCAAGTCCTGCCCAAAAGAGCTTCTTCATCTGTGACTCCGAATTGGTTGAATGGCGTCGTGTTTCCACATATTAGTGCGCTATAGTGGCGAATCCTTTCACGGTGAAGCCAGTTCGCAGCGCGTTGTACAACCTAAGTGCCAATAAGCAGTTGTATCGATGTCGGAGGCTGTGTGCAGCGCGTTCTCGTCATCTTGTCCGTGCTGATACTGGTCGGCGCTATCGTATTCGCCGCCATCGGGCTCGACGATGGGCGCGGCTTTCCGTGGGGCACGCACATGGTCACGGTTTCGGCGGTGCTGTTGTTGGGCGTGGTGATCGGTTGGTGGCTGCGCGAGCGCCAATTGGCAGAAGAGAATGCGCGCCGCGAGATTGAGGACAGCAAGTAGGGATCGGGCAGGCCATGGCAGACACGTTACGCGCGATCTTTTTCGACATCGATGACACGCTGTTTTCGACCAGCGAGTTTGCGGCATTGGCGCGCCGCAATGCCATTGAGAACATGCGGGCCCACGGGTTTCGCATGGCCACGGAAGACGCGCTGCGCGAGCTGGCCGAGATAGTCAACGAGTTCAGCAGCAACTACGAGCACCATTTCGACAAGCTGCTGCGGCGGGTGCCCAAGCACTACTGGGAGGGGCAGAGCGAGACCATCCTGGTGTCTGCCGCGGTCGTGGGATACCACGAGACCAAGTTCCGCGAGCTGCGCCCCTATGAAGACGCCGTAGACGTGCTGAAGCTGCTGCGCGAACAGACCGACCTGAAGCTGGGCGTGGTCACCAGCGGTCTTGCCCTGAAGCAGGCTGAGAAGCTGGTGCGCCTTGGCGTGGTCAACCTGTTTGAGCCGCAGGGCATCTTCATCAGCGATGAAATCGGCATCAGCAAGCCCAACCCCAAGCTCTGGCTGAAAGCCTGCACCGCGTTTGGCGTGCGACCCAGCGAGTGTATCTACGTCGGCGACCGCCCGCGCATGGACGTAGACCCGTGCAACCGCATCGGCATGATTACGGTGTTGAACAAGCGCAGTGCGCGGCAGTTTGAGCCGGGGGAAACCAAGCCCGACTTCGAGATTCACAATTTTTTCGACTTGCTTGATTTCCTGCGCGACCGCTTCGGCATCGACGTGAAGCACTAGCGTCGGTGGTCGCACGCGCGTGGAGTGACCCGTCAGGCGGCGACGAGCGCACCTTGCCCGAAAAAGGGGTGTCGCCTTGAGTGGTAGAGTGGCTCCATGACCATTCCTCAAAATGCGAAAGATCTACGCCAGTACCTGGCTGAATGCAGCAGTCGCTTCAGCAAAGCCATTCATGAGGCTGAGACCGCAGTTGAGCGCAAGTCGCTGGCCGAGCGCGATCAGGTTATTGCGCAGTATTTGGCAGCGATTCAACAGCAGAGCACCCGTCTAGCACAACTTGGGCAGCAAAGCGCTGGGCGCGAGGCCGAAGCTCTGGTCAGGGCATTGAGAAGTGAACAGAAGCGAATCAAGGAGGACCTGCGCCGGCTAGTTGATGCCGGGTCAACAAAGTTGGGTCCAGACACGGCTATCGCGGTAGGCAGCAGCCTCCTGCCGAGCACACATGAGTCAACCGGGCCGGACTGCCCTGCCGAAGACGAAGCCAGCGTGCAGATGCAGCCTAACGTGGTGGTCACGGGGCCTGTCGTCGAGGACTCAAACTATCCTGCTCCGCCGCCGACATTTCCGACGGATGCAGGCGCGACCTGTGACAACCTGGCAGTCCGGTGTGCAAAGTGGGGTAAAGAAGTTCGTGACCTGTACAACGGCGCATCGCTATTGGACGAAGTAGAGCTTGAGTGCCGTGTGAACATCCTTTGCGCTGTCGGACGCGTTTTTCAGGACGAAGCACTGCAGAGTGCCAACAATGAAGAGGAGCGCGCGTTGCATCAGGTTTTCGGGCAACTAACGCGCATCTGCACGGAACTGCTGGTGCCGAAGGGCTACTGGGTCGATGCCGTGGCCCGAAAATTCCAGACAGATTGGCAGGAACACCAGGAAATCTGGAACGCCCGACTGCAGGAATGGCTTGCCGAGCGCGCCGAGCGCGAGCGCAAAGCTGTCGAAGCTGAAACAGCACGCAAACGACGCGAGCAGGTGGTAGCCGAGAACGACCGCATTCAGCACGAACTCCAGATTGAGCTTGGTGAGCTTGTCAGTGAACCGGAACCAGACAGCGAATACCTTGTAGGGCTCGTAAGCGAGATCCTGCACTTCCGATCATCGAACGAACCGCTCGACGAAGGCTTAGTGACGCAGCTGGCGCCCCTTGCCCACCACTTCAAGTCCGGCAGCGAGTTTCGTCCGCTGCGCAAGGCGTTGCGAAAGATCGGCGCACTCGCGCAGGAAAGCGGACGACACGCGGCCGTTGGAGACGTCGAAGTGGCGTCCGAGCCTCGGCCCTCTGCTCGTCCGACTGACGAATTCAACGGATGGTTCGGGGGGCGTACTGGAGTAGTTGTCGGCGGCAGTCGCAGGGAATACCGGCGCGAAAAGCTGCAGAAGTACTTCGGATTCAGCGAGCTCGAGTGGATTGAAAACGAACGCACGGAGACAGCCGACGGTGCCAGCATCGGCAAGCGCATCCGCAATGGTCGCTATGGCATCGTATTGCTGCTCGCGCGTTTCTGTTCCCACGGGTTACAGGATCACTTGAAAAGCGCGTGCAAAGCCGCCAATGTGCCCTTCGCACTTGTAGAGAAGGGGTATGGCCAACCACGCATCAGCGCTGCCCTTCGCGCCCTAGCCCGGATGTTGCATCGGGGGTTGTGGATAATCGGGGTTGGGGTTTGTTGGCGTGTTTTGCGTGTGATTCCGGCTTGGGGCGCACTGGCGGGCG
>JAMQHL010000047.1 GCA_025993795.1 Planctomycetota bacterium | reverse complement strand
ATGGCGGCTTCCTGTCAGGGCTGACGTCGCCCCTTCACCCCCAGGAATCCACGGACACAGTCTTTGGAAGAAAGGCGGCAGGCAGCGGAAGGCAGGCAGCAGGAACTACAGCCACCAAAGCCACTTACGCACAGAAAGTATTTTCAGATTTCCGCCGGGAACGCTTCGGCGCTTAACTTTCGGTTACTCGCCCAGGATTACTTCAATGGTGTGGGATTGGCCGTTGCGCATGTACGTCACCTGGACCTTCTCGCCCGGCTGACGGCCTGCCAGTGCTGTGCGCAGATCATCAAGCCCCGTCACCTTGCTGCCGCCGATGTCCACGATCAGGTCGCCGGCCTGCAACCCCGCCTTGTCTGCCGCAGTGGCGTATATGACAGAGCGCACCCGAGCACCCTCTTCGCCGCGCTCAGGCCGATAGCCATCGTCAATGCTGACGCCAAGAAAGGCGCTTTGCAGGCTGCGTGGTCGGCTGCTGATTGTGCTGTCGCGGTTGCGGTCGTCAGCGTTGATGATGGCTTCAAACACCCGGCGCGCGGTGTTGATCGGTATGGCGAATCCGATGCTGTCGCTGCCGTCCGGTCCCTGGGACGCGAGCTTCCACGTGTTGATGCCGATCACGCGGCCGGTCAGGTCAATCAGCGGCCCGCCGCTGTTACCGGGGTTGATTGCGGCGCTGGTCTGCAGGTAGTTGCGCACCAGCGTGCCCGTTGCCTCGCTACGGCGGCCGGCATAGCTGACGATGCCCTCGGTCGCGGTATGAAACAGGCCGTGGGGGCTGCCGATGGCGACCACCACATCGCCCTGTTCAGCTTTGTCGCTGTCGCCCAGCGACGCAGGCACGAGGCCCTTGGCGTTGACCTTGATGACTGCGAGGTCGTACTCGGGGCGGTGGCCGACGAATCGCGCCTCGTAAAGATCGTCGCCAAGCACCACGGAAAGCTCGGTTGCGTCACTGGGGATGACATGGGCGTTGGTCAGGATGTAGCCGTCTTCGCTCAGGATGACACCGCTGCCGACGTGGGTCTGGCCGGGAATGCGACCCAGGGCGTCGCCGGCGCGCACTGCGCGGTCTGGCGTCTTGGCGACGATGCCGACGGTGAACCGCTTGGCCCAGTTGATGGCTTTGACGTATTGCTTTGGCTTTTCCTGCGAAAGCGCAGGGTCCTCGACCACAGGCTCAGCGCCAAGACGGTCCAGAACGCCGGCATTGGCGCCCAGGAACATCAAGCCGCCGCCGAAGAACATGCCCACCAGCAGATACATCAGTGAGCGGCGGGCCAGCATTCTGGCGGTGTCGCGATGGCCGCGGTTGTAGCCTTCGTAGTAGGAAACCTCGGCCGGCTCCTGCGGATCAAGCTTGCGGATGCTCATGCACGCCTCCTGCCTGTTATTGTTACGCGCGAGCCGCCGCTGTCGATACCCGGAAAATGACGCGGGCCGGCACATGCCGGCCCGCGCGTGTGATTCAGGCGCTATCGCTTGCCATTGAGTTCCTGCACTTTGCCGTTGCGCATGATTTTGAGCGTGAACTCGGCGCCGCGCTCAACCACCGCCATGGCATCACGCAACTCGGTGCGGCTGTCAACCGCCTTGCCGTTGACCTCGGTGATGATGTCGTATACCTCAAGCCCGGCGCGGGCCAGCGGCTTGTCTGCATCAACAATTTCGTTGACGCTGAGGCCGTTATCGACGCCGAGCTGCTTTCGCGGCAGCGGCAGCAGGCGCGAAACGCGCACGCCATCGACCACATCCATCTGCTCGCCCGGCGGCAGCTTTACGTCACGGTCCGGCGCATCTTTCGTGCCGGCACCCAGCTCAATCCTGCGCTGCCACAGGTTGATGGCATCGACGAACAGCTTGTAGTGCTTCTCAGCGGATTTCTGGATCTCGGGCCAGTCGCGTTTGTCGCGGTTGAGAACCTTTTCTTTCAGGTCGGCAAAGGTTTCCTTGACGTTGTCTTCGACCTCGTCCAGTTCGCTCTCATACTTGTCGCCGCCGAGGCGACGCACCTGGCTTACGCGGTCAAGCAGGTCTTTCCGCAACTCGGCAATGGTCTCAAGCGGCGATGCCACCGCCTCGTCCACGCCAGCTTCTTTGGCCCACTTGTCGAGCTCGGCCGAGTACTGGATGAAGAACTTCTCGGCAGCGCTAAGGATCTGTCCCCAGCCGGACGGAGGCGTGTCTTTGACCTTGGATTCCAGGTTCTCGTAGCTGTCGAGAATCTTTTCCTCAAGGTCGTCGAGGTTGCTTTCAACGCGCTTTGCGCCGTGCTTGCGAATGCGCTTGAGTCGGTCACGCAACTGGGTTTTCATTTCCGTAACGCGGCGCGGCACCTCCATCACCTTGGCATCGACGCCGATGTCTTTGCCCCACTTGGCAAGCTCGTCGCCGAACAGCTTGTGGAACTTGCGGCCGTCGCCAAGGGCAACTTCCCAGTCCTTGGGGCCGCCGTCGTCCACCTTGTCGTGCAGGGTCGAGAAAGTGTCACGAATGCGTTCATCCAGGTCGTCCAGGCTGCCCTCATACTTGTCGCCGCCGGGCCGACGCAACTCTGCCAGTCGATAGATCAGGTCGCGCTCAAGCGCCTTGAGACTGGCGCGGTAGCGGTCTTTCTTGATGTCGATGCTTTCTTCGGGGTCTTTCTCGCGTGCGTTGTCTTTCTCGCGCTCTTGCAGCTTCTGCATGTCTTTCTCGAGCTTCTGGCGCGCCTTCTCTGCCAGCACTTTGCGCTCTTCGTCTGACAGGTCGCCATCGGCAAAGTTCACGCCATTCAGCGCGTCGATGGCGTCAAGAAAGTCCTGCAACTCGCCGCTGTCCTTGCGGGCGTTGCCGTCGCCGATGCCCTGCTCTTGCGACGGGTCGGCTGGGTTGGCCTGGCCGTGGGCTTGCGGCGCCGCTTCGAGCTCGCGGTATAACTCGGCGTCATGCTTGCGCAGGTCTTCGGCGCTGGCGTAAGTCTCTACCTGGACTTCGCCGGCGGCGCGAACCTCCACGCGTACGCTGCCGTCGTCCCGGCGCTCAAACTTGAACGACTTGCCTTCTCTGCTGATGCGGACTTCGCCTCCGCTGCCGGTTACTTCGATGCTGCGTTCGGTTGTCTTGAAGCGAAGCTTCATTTCGGACTTGGGCCGCTGCAGCGGCTCCGCAACGCCGCCCAGCATCTTGATTGAGGCGCGCACTTCGTCCAGCGCCGCGGCCGACAGCGTCTCGCTGTCCAGGTGCTTGCGCAGGTGTGGAATTGCGTTCTCACCCAGCGCGATCAAAGCCGCTCGGGCTTGCGTGCGGATCTCAAGGTTGGAGTGGTCCAGCAGCTTGACCTGCTCGTCTACCTCTGCAGACAGCGGTTTAGCCTCCTGCATCAGGCTGAACGTCGGGGACGCATCCCCCACGGCGCCATACAGCGATGCGGCAAGTCCAAGCACACCAAAGGAAAACACAAGACGCCCGAAACGGTGCATACAAGTCTCCAATCCGGCCCGACAAAGCGACGTACTATTCTACGCGATGTATGACTATCCTGCTCCCGGATTCTGGCAGTCCCCCGGATTGACCATTGAACAGGCGTTTCGATACTACACCATCGCTAACTATTTTGCTGACAGGAGTTTGCGTTGACGCCCCTGAAGTACGGCAACTTGCAGCTCAAGAACAACCTGGTTGCAGCCCCCTTGGCGGGCATCAGCAACCGGGCGTATCGCGTCTTGTGCAAGCGCTATGGGGCCGGCTTGACCTATGTCGAGATGCTCAAGGTTGAGAGCATTCTGCACCACAACCGCAAGACCATGACACTGAAGTACTACCGCGAAGACGAGCGCCCCGTGGGCATCCAGTTCGCCGGCAATAACCCCGCATGGCTTGCCGAAGCCTGCCGCATGGCGCAGGACGAAGGCTATGACACCGTTGATTTCAACATGGGATGCCCGGTGCCCAAGATCGGCAAATGCGGCGCCGGCAGCGCCTTGATGGCCTACCCTGAGCGCGCAGCCAAGTGCATGGAAGCCATGGTTAGCGCCGTAGGCATCCCCGTGACGGTGAAGATTCGCGCGGGCGTGAACGACAACTGCCTGAACTTTCTGGATATCGGCCGCATGGCGCAGGACAGCGGCATGGTGGCGATTACGATTCACCCGCGTACCCGCGCCCAGAGCTTCACGGGCCTGGCCAACCACGCCCTGACCGGTGAGCTGAAGGCGGCACTGAGCATTCCGGTGATCGCGTCGGGCGACGTCAAAGAGCCCGAAGATGCGCTTCGCGTGTTCAGGCAAAGCAACTGCGACGGCATCATGATCGGTCGCGGCTGCTGGGGTCGGCCATGGCTGTTCCGCGAAATCAACGAAACGCTTGCCCACGGCCGCGTGGTCACGGAGACACCCGATGCGCTTGAGCGACTGGCGGTGCTGCGCGAGCACTTTGAGATGCTGCTGGAAAGCTTTGATGCCAGGCGTGCAAGCCAGGTCGTGCGGCGCTACGCCACGTGGTACATCAAGGACATCCCCGGCAGCGCCCAGTTCCGGGCGTTGATGACGCGCGTGGATTCGCGCGAAGAGTTCCACGAAGTGCTCGATGAAGTCACCGATCACTTTGAGCGCGCAGTAGGTATCCCGGAAAACGAGTTCATCGGCCGCCGCCCGATGGTTGCTACCGCCTGAACCCCTTTGCATTTCCCCCACCACGGCATACAAAGGCTCAATGCGCGTTTCGCTGGCCTTGTTCTTGCTTGTGATTGCCCTCGCCGGCTGCACGGTCGGTGGCGATCGGCCGCCTACGCGCACTTATGCCTGGCCGTTTTTCAACGACTCGACGGGCGCTGACGGCAGCGTCAACACACGCGCGGCTGGCCCCTTCTATGAAAAGAAAACCGGCCCCGACGGCTATGTACAGACCAGTGTGCGGCCCTTCTACAGCTACACTGAGTCACCCGCCCGGGCCGAGCGCGACCAGCTTTTTTTCTACCCGATTGGGCGCTGGCGCGAGCGCCGCACAGCCGGCTGGGAAGGCCGCCTTGAGCGCCAGATTCACGTGATGCCCTTGTTCTGGTGGAACGACGTGAGTTACTCGCCGGGCCACCGCGAGCTGGATTACTTTTTCTTTCCGCTGGTGTTTGGCGGCGAAAGCAGCATGGAAGGCTCGCACTTTGCGGTGGCGCCCTTTGGCGGCAACCTCAAGGGCGTCTTTGGCAACGACGAAGTCCGGTTTGTCATGTTTCCGCTGTACGTTGAGCTGCACCGCCAGGGTCGCACGACGTTCTACATGCCGTTCCCGATTGTGAAGTGGGGCTATGGCCCGGGCTACCGCACATATGGCGTTCTGCCGCTGTTCAGCCGCACCGAGGTGTGGCGCGAAGTCCCCGACGACATCACCGGCGGCACCAAGAAGCTGCCCGTGGCGGACCGCTGGACTGTCCTGTGGCCGATCTTCCGGTACGACCGCGAAGCGATGGACCGCAAGTACCCGCGCGAAGCGCTGATGGTCTACCCGCTGTTCGGGTACAAGAAGAGCGCGGTGACGCTGAACTTCAGCATGCTGTTCATCTACAACTACCCGATGTTCAGCTACACGCGGGCTGACTTGACTGACACGACAATTCTGGACCTGTTCTGGCCGGTGTTCCGGTACGCCAAGGGCGACGCCTTCAAGCAGTATCGCGTGTGGCCGCTGTGGGATTACAGCGAGCGCAAGTTCCCCGACGGCAGTTACTCCACGGCGATCAATGTGCTGTGGCCGCTGTTCTGGTACTACGAAGACAAGTTTCCGACGCACACGGAAACGCGGTACCAGGTGTTCCCGATCTTCTTTGCCAACTTCAAGCGGTATCTGCCTGAGCCGGACGGCACGATTCGCACCAAAGACCTCGTGCGCATATGGCCGCTGGCCAAGTACAAGAAAGATGTCGATGGCACCGTGGACTTCGAGATGCTCAGCATCTTTCCGTTCAATGACCTCAAGTTCGACAACACCTATGGGCCGTTCTTCAAGTTCTTCAGCGTGCGCGTGGGGCCCGACGAAACCAAGGTGCAGGCGCTGTTCCGCATCTTCAACTATGAAGAAGACCCGTACAAGATTGACGTCTCGCTGGCACCGCTGTTCGACTGGCATGTGGTAAAGCAGGCCAAAGACCGCCTCTATCCGTCAGGTCCTAACCCGGGCGATATCGAGGACTTCAACCTGCTCTATGGGCTGCTTGGCTATCACCACGGGCCCGATGACCGATACACCCGACTGTTCTGGGGCCTGAAGATCCGCAAATGAAAGACTTTATCGGGCTAAGGGCGGTCAGGGGCGCAGGCTACACACTGCTGCTGTTGCTTGAGGCGTTGGGCTACATCAACCACGCCTGGAAGCGCCGTCGCGCGCTGTTCACGCAGATGCACGTGATCGGCACGCAAAGTCTGGCCATCACCTGCTTCTTCATGCTGCTGGTCGGCATGGTATTCGCCCTGCAGACCGGCATCGAGTTCGCCCGCTTCGGCCAGACCAGCCTTGTCGGCCTGGTGATTGTCAGCGCCATGGTGCGCGAACTGGGCCCGTGGATGACCGCGTTCGTGCTGATTGCCCGCGTCGGCAGCAGCATGGCCGCCGAAATCGGCACCATGAAAACATCCGAAGAAATTGATGCCCTCGAGGTCATGAGCATCAACCCCGTCAGCTTTGTTGTGATGCCGCGGCTGATCGGCTACGCAATCATGGGGCCGATCCTGACCGTCTTCGGCACGCTGGTTGGTGTGGCGGGCGGCGCGCTGGTTGCCAACGTCCAGCTTGGTGTGCCGCTTGCCGACTTCTTGCGCTTTGCCGAGCGCGGGGCCGAGCCCCTGGACGTTTACTGGGGTCTGCTGAAGTCGCTGGTATTCAGCCTGTGCGCCGGCGCCGTCGCCTGCTCAAACGGCATGCGTACCAGCGGCGGCGCAGTCGGCGTCGGGCGCGCAAGCCGCAACACTGTCGTGGTCGCCCTGACACTGACCGTGTTTTTGAACTACCTGCTGACCAGTTTCTATAGGATGGTCAAGCGACTCGTGGCCGGAATCCTGTAAGCGCAATGTGCCCCTCGGAGCATTTGCTTGACGTTGAACATGCAGACAGAAGATCCGCATACTGAGGCGCTGGTTGATTCGACGCCGGTGGTTGAGTTTACCGGTGTCTGCAAGATGCTTGGGAACCGCAAGATCCTCGACAATCTCTCGTTTGGCGTCCAACGGGGAGAGACGTTCGTAATTATCGGGTACTCGGGCACGGGCAAGTCGGTGACGCTGCGCAACCTGATCGGGCTGATGCGCCCCGACGAAGGCAGCATTCGTGTCGCGGGCGAAGAGATCACAACGATGACCAACAAGGAACTTGAGGTGATGCGCCGCAAGTTCGGTGTGCTGTTCCAGTCCGGCGCGCTGATTGCGTGGCTGGACCTGTTCCAGAACGTCGAGTTGCCGCTGCTGGAGCACAGCAAGATGAGCCGCCGCAAACGCGCCGAGATCGTGCAACAGAAGCTTGAGCTGGTGAACCTGTGGCAGGACAAAGACAAATTTCCTGCCGAAATCTCGGGTGGCATGAAGAAGCGCGCGGGTTTGGCGCGCGCGATTGCGCTTGACCCGGAGCTTGTGCTGTATGACGAGCCCAGCAGCGGCCTGGATCCCGTCATCGGTTATGAGATCGACAAGCTGATCAACCGGTTGCGGGACCAGCTGAAGATGACGCAGATCGTGGTAACCCACGACATGGAAAGCGCGTACACAATCGCAAGCCGGATCGGCATGTTCTACCAGGGCGGCATGCTGCAGATCGGAACCCCCGACGAGATTCGCACCAGCGAAATTGAAGAGGTGCAGCACTTCATCACCGGCGGACGCAAAGGCGCCGTCAGCCGCCGCAGCACCACAGCCATCCTGAAGGGTCGCTCGCCGACACTCAGCGCGCGCCTTGAGGCCGGCCACGACGAAGCGCACACTGCCACGGAAACCGGGGGCGATGCCGCCCCGGAGATTATGGAACTTGAGCCTGAGCCTTCCCCGCCGGAACCGGAGAACAAGCCATGAAAGCACGTGACATCATTGCCGGTCTGCTGTTCTTTGCCGCCATCGGCATCGTTTTGTTCTTTGCGATTCGCCTTGGCGGCGACGGCGCGATCAGCTTCAAAGCCGACCAGCCCGCCCAGATTCTGTTTCCCAACGTCCAGGGGCTGCAACTGAACTCGCCGGTCTGGATCAGCGGCGTGCCTAAGGGCAAGGTCAAGGACATGATCGTGGATACGCGCAACGGCACCGTGCTGGTGCGCATCAGCATCGACAGCGACGTGCGCCTGAACTCGGATTGCTACGCGGAGATCATTTCAAGCAGCGCGTTCGGCGGCCGCGCGATTGCGCTGTACATGGGCGAATCCCCCACACCGCACGATATGGAAACGCCGATTGAAGGCCGGGTGGTCGAAGACCTGTTTACGGCGGCGGGACGTGGTATCGGCAAGATCAATGAGGGCATCGACCTTGCCGTCGATACGGTCAAGGACGTGAACGCGATCGTCAAGGACGTGCGCGACGGGCGCGGCCCCATCGGCACCATTCTGCGCGACGAAAAGGTAGCGGGCGATATTGCCGCGACCGTCGAGAACGTACGCGCCACCAGCGAAGACGTCAAAGGCATCACCAGCAACGTGCGCGACATCACCGAGAAAGTGAACAGCGGCGAGGGCATGGCCGCCATGCTGCTCGACGACGCCGACACGGCAATGCGCATGAAGAACATCGTAAAGAACGTTGAAGACGCCACCGACAATACCGTCGGCGCGACACGCAGCGCCAAGTCAATCGCCGAGAAGCTGGACAACGGCAAGGGCCTTTTCGGCGTGCTGCTCAACGACGAAGAAACCGGCCAGAACATGAAGGCAACCATCGCCCGTGCGCCGACGCTGGTTGACAACGCTTCACGCGTCGCCAAAGAACTCGGCGACACAATGGAGGGCGTGAACCGCGGCGAAGGCACCGTGGGCAAGCTGTTCAAGAACGACACGCTGTTCAACGACACGCTGAACGCCATCAACACCCTGCGCGCAGGTTTCGAAGACATCCGCGAACAGGCGCCGATTACGACGTTTGCTTCATTGCTGTTCCAGGTCCTTCAGTAGGGCAGTTCGCAATTAGCAATTCGGAATGAGCAATTGAAGGTTTTGTATGGCCAATAAGACCGGAGTGCCCGAGCCGGAAATTCTGAGACGGACTTACCGCTTCGCGGTGGCGGTGTCGCGCTTTGTCGTGGCACAACTCCGCAAGGCGCAGTTCCATCCGGGCTACCCCCACCTGAAGCAAGTGCAGAGATCGGCGGCTTCTGTCGGCGCCAACATTGAGGAGGCGCAGGGCGGACAATCCCGTGCCGACTTCCTGTCCAAGATGAGTATTGCGTTCAAAGAGGCGCGCGAATCTGATTACTGGTTGCGCATGATTCCTGATTCCGACGCTTCGCTTCCGATGACTGTTCAGCAGTCCAGCAAGATAGAGCCCTGGCTGAATCCAAAATCCCGCCACCTGGACAACACCCTGGATCGTCTGGCAGCAGATGCCCAAGAACTGAGGAAGATCCTCGGCGCCATCGTCATGAGTACGCGGGGTAGCAAACGACAGAGCAATCACGAAGATAGTGCGGCTTGATTGAATTGCTCATTGCCAGTTGTGAATTGCCAATTGCGGTTATGCTCTTACAGACGTTTCATTCCTTCACGCAGCACGCTATGGGCCCTGCCGCCCTGGTGACTCTGCACGCCAGCATCCTGCTGTTTTTGATCGCAGCCATCATCTCCGTGATCGCGTTGCTCCAGCCCCGCAAGGTCCGCATGGCCTGGGCCGACTGGACCGGCGCTGCCGGTGCCTTCTGCCTTGGTGCGTACTTCATCGCGCGCTTCACCGAAGCCGGCAGCGAACCGTTCACCAACCTGTTTGAGGTGATTGAACTTGCGGGCCTGTGCCTGGTGCTGGCCTATTTCATCGCCACGCGCATGCGTAAGCTGCCTGCCCTTGGGGCGTTTGCCTTTCCGGCGGTCGCTATCATCTTCATCGTCAATCTGGCATTTGCCGACAGCGCCGCGCAGGGCCACGAAAGCACGCCCCTGCTGGTGATTCACGTGCTGCTGACGCTCCTGAGCTACGGCGCATTCTTCATGGCATCGCTTGCCGCAGTCATGTTCCTGGTGCTGGAGCGTGCCCTGAAGAAGCACCAGGATCCGACGCTGATTCGCAGCTTCCCGCCGCTGGAAAGCCTGAAGCGGCTGGTAGACACCTGCATTCTTGTGGGGTTGCCCCTGCTCAGTCTTGGCTTGGTGCTGGGATTCATCGCGCTGTCGCCGTCGGGCTGGGAGTCGATCGTGCGCAACCCAAAGATTCCGCCCAGCCTGGTGCTATGGGCGGTACTGCTGCTGGTGGCAGCGGGCCGCTGGCTCGGGTTTTTGCGCGGGCGCCGCAACTTCTACATGGTGCTGTTGGGTTTCGCCCTGGTCGTGATGACCTTTGTCGGCCTTGGCGTATGGTCCAGATCGAACAGTCGCGTTCAGACCGCTGCAGTTGTCGGGAAAGTCTCATGCATCGGTACCTAGTGCTGGGCATCAACCACAAATACGCGCCCCTTGAGGTGCGGGAACGCCTTGCGTACCCGGAGCGCAAGGTGCCCGGCGCGCTCAAGCATGTGCAGCAGTGTCTGGGCACCGATGAAGCCGTGCTGCTCTCGACGTGTAACCGCGTCGAGATCTATGCCTTTTCCGAGGGCCTGGATGCCCGCGATAAGCTGCTGGCGGCACTGGCCGCTGACCACGGCATGAAGCCCGAGTACCTCGAGAAGCTGTGCTATTTCCACCGCGGCCGCGATACCATTGAGCATCTGCTGCGAGTCTGCGGCGGCCTCGACAGCCTGGTGCTGGGCGAAACCCAGATCCTGAGCCAGGTAAAACGTTCGTACTTGCTGGCGCAAAGCGAAAGCAGCACCGGCAAGCAGCTCAACGCCCTGTTTCACCGCGCCTTTCACGTTGCCAAGCGGCTTCACACCGACACCGGCATCGGGCACGGCCAGGTCAGCGTCAGCTCGGTGGCTGTGCGCTTCGTCAAGCGCATCTTCGACGACCTGGCATCCAAGACCGCGCTGCTGATCGGCGCCGGCGAAGTCGGCGAACTCACGCTGACCTATCTGCGCGAAGCGGGCATCGGGCGCGTGGTTGTTGTGTCGCGCAGCCTTGATCGCGCCAAAGAAATCGCCGAACGCTACAAGGGCGACGCGGTCCCGGTAAACCTGCTGGAGGACTATCTGCCCGGCGCCGACGTCGTGATCAGCCAGACGGCCGCCGAAGATCGCATCCTGAGCAAGGCCCAATTTGCGCGCTCCCAGAAGCATCGGCGCCATGCGCCGGTATTCGCACTTGACCTGGCGGTGCCCCGCGACATTGAGGAAAGTGCGGCTGAGCTTGAGGGCGTGTTTCTATACAACGTGGACGACCTTGAACATGTCGTCGCCGAGAACACAGGCGAGCGCAGCCGCGAGCTTGAACAATGCGCCGCCATCGTGCGGCAGGAAGCGGACCTGTTTCTCGCGAGCTTCCAGACCTACTCTGCCGGGCCGCTGATCACAGAGCTGCGAGAAAAGGCCATCGCCGTCAAGAACGCAGAGCTGGAAAGAGTGCTGGCAAAGCTCCCGGACCTGACCGAAGCGCAACGCAGCGAGTTGGCAGCCTTCAGCGAGCGCCTGGTCAACAAGCTGCTGCACCCGCAGATCCAGGGCATCAAGCAGGAAGCATCCCGGGGCGACGAAGACAGCATTCGGCGCATTGCCATGGCGCTTGGCATCGACAAAGCCAATGAGGCGACTGAACCGGATGCGCAGGTTCAGCCCGCGCCGGACGATGCAACGACCCGGCCAGACGTGCGCAAAAACTAGTCGCCATGCAGTTTCCATCCCCTGGGGATTGACACGTCAATATCGAAGTGTCGGGACAGGGTCTCGACCGTGGTCTCCAATACCTTGATGCGGGCGAACCACTTGTGTTCGGCGGCAACAGCGTGCCACGGTGCCCACGCCGTTGAGGTTTTCTCAAACATGTCGTCAACGGCGGTGATGTACTTCGACCACTTCTTGCGGTTGCGCCAGTCTTCGGGGCCGATCTTCCAGTTCTTGAACGGGTCTGCTTCCCGCGCGCGAAAGCGCCGCAACTGCTCGGGTTTGGAAATGTGCAGGTAGAACTTCAGGATCGGCACACCGTCAGAGTGCAGCATGTGCTCAAACGCGTTAATCTCGTCGTAGGCGCGCTTCCATTCGGCTTTGGTTGCGAACTCTTCGACACGCTCGACCAGTACCCGCCCGTACCAGCTGCGGTCAAAGACCGCAAGGCAGCCGGGCTCAGGAATACGGTCCCAGAAGCGTTGCAGGTAGTGCCGGCCCTGTTCTCGGGGTGTCGGCGCGCCGATCGGGTGCACGATGTATCCGCGCGGGTCAAGTCGCTCGATCAGCCGGCGGATACTGCCGCCCTTGCCGGCCGCATCCGCGCCCTCGAATACCATCAGCGCTTCGCGCCGGCTTTCATGCATCCAGCGCTGGATCAGCAACATGCGCATCTGCGCCAGCGTCTGGCGTTCCTGGTACTGGTTCTTGTCCTTTACCCTGCACGACAGGTCGATCGAATCAACGCTCAATGTCATGTTCTCTCACCGCGCAAGAGCCTCATTCAGGAACCCGGAACACGCCGCATTAGGCCGTTCCGTCCCCGGAAAGGAAAGCCGGAAAATGACGCCGGCGCAGCCAAGGGGCGACACGCGCGGGGTTTCGATGTATGAAGCATATGCATGGGCAACGCCAACTCACGGCTTGAATTTCTCGGCCAGCTTGCGGGCGGGTTGGCTCATGAGATCAAGAATCCGCTCAGCACGATCAAGCTGACGCTGGAACTGCTGGATGAGGACCTTGCGAAAGAAAAAGCCCCGGGGGCCCAGCGCGCACACCGGAAGATTGAAGTCCTGCTGCGCGAAGTGAAGCATCTGGATGACATTGTCCAGGAGTTCCTGCATTTTGCGCGCGGCCATGACCTGAAGCTCACGCGCACCGACCTGTATGCCCTGATTGTCGAGCTGTTCGAGTTTCTCGGCGACGACGCGCATCGCCGCAACATACGCATTCACTTTGATGCGGACGGCAAGCTGAATGACCTGGTGCTTGACCCCACGCTGGTCCGCAACGCACTAATGAACCTGTTGCGCAACGCCTTTGACGCGCTTGACGAAAAAGGCGGCGGAGAGGTCATCGTTCGCGCCCGCGTAAAGGGCGACCTTCTGGGGATTGAGGTCATCGACACCGGATGCGGCATTGCTGAAAGCAACATGGATCGTATGTTTCGCCCCTACTTTACAACGAAGAAGAGTGGCACCGGGATGGGACTGGCAATGGTGCGCAGAATCGTTGAAGAGCACGGCGGACAGATCACGTTCGAAAGCGAAGCCGGCAAGGGGACGCGCTTCATCATCCTGCTGCCCGCCGACCCCGGCAAACGTGGCAGCCTGAAGTCAATGGTCGCCGTGGACCATGACACGCCGCAGCAACGGGGAGAGCAGCAATGAAGGTCCTGGTGATCGGCAGCGGCGCGCGCGAACACGTGCTTGCCTGGAAGCTGAAGCAATCGCCGCACGTCACAGAGTTGTATGCAGCGCCGGGCAGCGACGGCATGTGCAGTGTGGCCAAGCCGGTAAACATCAACGTCAGCGACCTGAACGGACTTGCCGCTTTTGCCCGTGAAAAGAAGATTGACCTGACAGTCGTCGGCCCCGAGGACCCGCTGGTCGAAGGCATTGTCGACCTGTTCCAGAAAAAGCAGTTGCGCATCTATGGGCCCACGCGGAAAGCTTCGCGCCTTGAGGGCAGCAAGAACTTTGCCAAGGACATCATGTCACGCCACGGCATACAGACGGCGGGACACAAGATGTACGAGCAGCCGGCGCCGGCACTCGAGTACCTGAAGAACTGCGACTACCCGGTGGTTCTGAAGGCCGACGGGTTGGCCGCAGGCAAGGGCGTGACCATCGCCCGGACCTATGAAGCGGCGGAGGCTGCGGTTCAGGAAGCCATGGTCGACAAGCGCTTCGGCACCGCCGGCCGGCAGGTCCTGATTGAAGATTTTCTGGTCGGCGAAGAAGTCAGCGTGCATGCCATCAGCGACGGACACAACATTCTGCCGCTGTGCCTGGCGCAGGACCACAAGCCCGTCGGCGAAGGCGACACCGGCGAGAACACGGGCGGCATGGGCACGTATAGCCCGCTGCCCCAGATCAACACCGAAACCGTGCACCAGCTTGAGCGCGACGTGATTGTGCAGACCATTCACGCCATGAATGTTGAGGGCGAGCCGTTCAAGGGCACGCTGTTCGCCGGTTGCATGATGACCAAGCAGGGTCCGAAGGTGCTTGAATACAACGTGCGCTTCGGAGACCCGGAGACCCAGAGTATCATGCTGCGCATGCAGGCCGACCTGTACGAGGTATTGAGCGCAACCATAGACGGCGAACTGGACAAGGTCGAGGTGAACTGGGACCCGCGCAGTGTGGTCACGGTCGTACTGGCCAGCGGCGGCTATCCGCGCGAGCACGAAAAGGGTTACAAGATCCGGGGGCTGGAGTATGAGCTGGGGCCGGATGTGCAGGTATTTCACGCCGGCACCAAGAAGGTCGATGGCGACTGGTACACCAACGGCGGTCGCGTACTGAGCGTGTGTGCCCTGGGCGCCGACCTTGAAGACGCCCGCACCAAGGCCTACGCGGCGGTGGGAAAGATTCACTTCGACAAGATGCTGTACCGCAAGGATATTGGTTTCCGCGGTTTGAAGACCAGACGCTAGAAGTTCGGTGAAGTCAGTCGCCGCACCATCCGGAGATGCCCATGGCAGGCACAACAATCTCGCAACCCTCGATCGGCGCCGGCCCGTTGACCCATGTGGCCGACCACATCATCGACGGCGGCGTGCTCGACGAGGCAACCGCGCTGGCGCTTCTGATGCTGCCTGACGACCGCGTGTACGACCTGATGTACGCAGCCTTTCTGGTCAAGCGCCATTACCAGGGCGACAAGCTGCACCGCTGCAGCATCGTGAACGCCAAGTCCGGCGCATGCGGCGAAAACTGCACGTTCTGCGCGCAAAGCAGCTTTTACCAGAAGGACACCGGCGTTGAGACCTACCCCATCATGAACGCCGACGCCATCCTGCGCGCCGCCGACGAAGCCGTCGAATACGGCAGCAGCAACTTCGGCATCGTCACGGCGATCAAGGGAGTGCAGGAAGGCCCGATGCTCGACGCGATCTGCGAGGCTGTGCGCAAGATCCGCGCCAGCGGTCGCATCGCGCCCGATGCCAGCCTTGGCGTTGCCAGCAAGCGCGTTCTAGAGAAACTGAAGGACGCCGGTTTGCAGGTGTATCATCACAATCTCGAAAGTGCGCGCAGCTTCTACCCCCATGTATGCACGACCCGCGACTGGAGCGAGAATTACGAGACCATCCAGCGTGCAAGAGCAACCGGCCTTGAGGTCTGTTGCGGCGGCATTCTGGGCATGGGTGAAAGCCTAGCCCAGCGCGTCGAGCTGATGCAGCAGGTGGCCAGCCTGAAGCCTGAGCACATCCCGCTGAACTTCCTGGTCGCCGTGAAAGGCACCCCCTTGGCCGACCTGCCGCCCATTCGCCCGGTCGATTGCCTGAAGTCGATCGCCGTGTTCAGGCTTACGAACCCCACAAGCGACCTGTTTGTCGCCGGCGGCCGCGTGCAACAGTTGCGCCAGTTGCAGCCATTCATCTTCATGGCCGGCGCCAACGGGATGATGGTAGGCAACTACCTGACCACGCCCGGGCGCACCAAGGAAGACGACCTTGAGCTTGCCCACGATCTGGGTTTGCGGACCTAATGCACAGCGAGGCCGGATTGCGGAACTACTCTGGCCCGCAGCGCACGTTGTGTTCTCGGAACAATGAGTAACCACAATTGCGCATGGATTGCCGGGGCGAGCGGCCTGGTGGGTAACCACCTGTTGCTGCTGCTGCTTGACGACCCGCGCGTGCGTACCGTACTTAGCTTCGGGCGGCGCGAACTCGAGATCTCGCACCCCAAGCTGAACCAGCGCGTCGTTGACTTCGCCAGCCTGCCGCAGGACCTTCCGGACCCTACCGTCGCCTTCTGCTGCCTTGGCACGACCATCCGTTCCGCTGGCTCGCCAGAGGCTTTCCGGTTAGTCGATCACGACTATGTCGTCGCGTTCTCACAAGCCGCCAGCAGCGCGGGCGCATCGATGGCGCTCATGATCAGCGCCATAGGCGCCGACTGCGAGTCGTCCAACCTGTACCTGCGCACCAAGGGCGAAGCCGAGCACGCCGTCAGCATGCTGCCGTTCACGACCGTGCATATTGCGCGGCCATCCTTGCTTCTGGGCAAACGCCGCGACTTCCGACTTGGCGAGCGGCTGGTGATTCCACTGTTTTATGCGCTTTGGCCGGTGATGCTGGGGCCGCTGAAGAAGTATCGCGCCATACACGCGCAACGCGTTGCCAAGGCGATGCAGAAGCTCGTGTTCCATGACGCGCAAGGCGTGCATGTTCATGAAAGCCACGAATTGTCCGAAATTGCCGTAACAAGTTGCCCGAGTTGAGCGCTGCAGCCGGGCGCCACCATGCGTTCAGCCCAGCGTCCAGCGGAAGCCTTGGGGTGTGTCTTCGATCTGGACGCCGCGCTTTTTCAGGTCATCGCGGATGGCGTCTGCGGTTGCGAAGTCTTTGGCCTTGCGCGCGCTTTGCCGTATCGCAACAAACAGCTCGATCATTGCGCCGTCCATCTGCTCCACCGGCGCAAGTTCCTCGAATGCGGGCAACTGACCGGCCTCAATACGCTCCCACAGTTGCTCGCGGTCGGGGGCTTCGGCCCAGTGCTTCAGATGCATTGCCTTTGCCCTCAACGTCTCCGGCTCAAGCCACGACTGCACCTGCTCTCGCGAGATCTGGCCGCTGCGCTCGCTCGTGTCCAGCACGTCCAGCACGTCATTGAAACTGTCCATCAGGCGCAGCGCCTCTTGTGCCTCGGCGGGGCCCAGTTCCATCTGGTTTAACTCCCCGACCGCCGTGAACACTGCGGCAAGCGCATTTGGCAGGTTCAGGTTGTCATTCAGCGCGTCTTCGAACTCGGTCTCGGCTTTGCTGACCAGCGCAAGCACGTGATCACTGGCAACGCCGTCGGCGCCACCTGCCGCCACGGCCTCACGCAGCTTGTCGTAGCGAGTTTGCAGGCGCTCAACGCTGGCCTTGCTTTGCGCCAGCAGGTCAAACCCGAAGTTCATCGGCTGGGTGTACTGGTTGCAGATCAACGCGTAGCGCAGCACATTGGCGGGCACGCGCCCGCCGGCAAATCCTGCCGCCTCAAGGTCGCGGGCAAGGTCGCTCAGGCCCTGGACCTGCGGGTCCAGCAGGTCCTTGACGGTATAGAACGTGCCGTCGCGCTTGCTCATCTTCTTGCCGTTGACCAGCAGGAAGCGGCCGTGCACCCAGTACCGGGCAAATGCGTTGCGCGGCGCACCCTCGTCCGGCGAGCCATGGGGGCCCGGCACATGCGTGTGGTAGGCGCCGTAGCTCTGGGCAATTTCGCACTCGTGGTGCGGAAAGATGTTGTCCTCACCGCCGGTATGAATATCGATCAGGGCGCCAAGGTGCGCCCGCGACATCGCGCTGCACTCAATGTGCCAGCCGGGAAAACCCGGCTTGATGCGCGAGTCCACGCCATCGGGGCAGATCTGCGTATAGCGGCGCCAGTCTTCGGGTTCCCATCCGGCGTTGCTGTGCGGGTCCCACTGCATCAGGTGCCTGGCGTCAACTTTCCAGAGCGCAAAGTCGCGCGGGTCTTTCTTCTCGTCGCGCACGCCCACACGCGCGCCGGCTTCCAGTTCGTCAATGTCTTTGCCGCTCAACTTGCCGTAATCGGGAAACTTCGCGACCTCAAAGTAAACCTCGCCGCTGTCCACCACGTAGGCAAACCCGCCCGCGACCAGCTTCTGGATTGCAGCAAGCATTTCGGCAACGTGTCGCGTTGCGCGGGGGTGCAACCCTGCGTCTGCGGCTTCACCGCCCTGGTAGATCTTGAGCTTGAGGGCGCGGGCATCTTCAACAAAGGCGTCTTCAAAGTGGCGCGCGACCTTGAAGGGGTCGGTGCCAAGCTCCCGCGCGGCCTTTGCCAGCTTGTCTTCGCCCGTGGCGTCTGCCACGTGGTCTTCGGTCATGTGGCCGACGTCCGTGATATTCATGACGTGGCGGACCGCATAGCCGTTGCGCTCAAGCACCCGGCGAAGCACGTCGCTCATCAGGAAACTGCGAAAGTTGCCGATGTGGGCATAACTGTAAACCGTCGGGCCGCATGAATACATGGTCACGCGCTGCCCGGTCGGGTCCAGCGGCTGGAAGACTTCCAGCGACCTGGTGTATGTGTTCTTGAGCTTCAGGACAGACATCGGCTTCAGGTTCAGTTGTCGGCCCCGGGATGCAACCCCAAGGCGCGCGGTATCATGAGTGTCGCAACAGCACTACCGCCTGTGTGGCGATGGCTTCTTTCCGGCCCACTGCATCCAGGCCCTCGTTCGTCTTGGCTTTCACGTTCACCCGCCGCGTCTCGATTTCAAGCAACCCGGCGATACGGGCCTCCATCTGGCTCTTGAAGGGCTTCAGCTTCGGCGACTGCGCGATGATATTGCAGTCGATGTTCTCCACTTCGTAGCCGCGGCGCTTTACCTGCTCGAAGGCTGCCTTGAGCAGCGTGCCCGAGTCCGCGTCTTTGAAGTCGGGATCGGTATCAGGAAACAGCTCCCCGATGTCGCCCAGGCCCGCAGCCCCCAGCAACGCATCGGTAATTGCGTGCAGCAGACCGTCACCGTCGGAATGACCCTGAAGGCCCTTGGCGTGAGGAATGTGCAAGCCGCCGAGCATCAGCTTTCGGCCTTCCACAAGCGGATGGATGTCGTAGCCGATGCCCACGCGCATGACCCGGATGATGCCACCCCGCTTCATAAAGGGAAGCGGTTGGCGGTGGCGGGCAAGCCGCGCTAAGATGCTTCCCTGAGCAAAGGACGCATCCATGACCGAGCTTACCGCATTTGGAGACGGCACCAGCGATTACGAGAAGTACATTCACACGCAGCAGCTATACGCCCTTCAGAAGAGGCCTGAAGAATGGGTGAATGAAGAGGAATTGCTGTTCCAGGTCGTACACCAGGCCATGGAGCTGTGGCTGAAGGTCTGTATCCAGCACCTCGAGCAGGCGATTGTCTGGATGGGCGACGACACGCTGCACGAAGCCACGCGCTTTCTGACGCGCACCAGTGAGATTCTTATGTGGCTGGGCGAAGGCCTGAAGTTTCCGCGCAGCATGGCGCCATGGGACTACCACAAGATCCGCATGGGGTTGGGCAAAGGCAGCGGCCAGGAAAGCCCGACCTATCAGCGCATTCACAAGGTGGTGCCGCGCGTGCTTGAAGCCTTCAACGCGCTGATTGCCCGCCACGGGGTGACTCTGGACGAGATTCACCAGCAGCGCGCTTCCCAACAGCCGTTGTACGACCTGATGTGGGCGATGACGCAGCTTGACCAGGAACTGATGCACTGGAAGTACCGCCACTACAACGTCGTGAAGCGAATCATCGGCGACGCGGTCATGAGCCTGAAGGGGATACCGGCAAAGTCGCTGGAAAGGACCACGCTGGAGCCCGCATTTCCTGACCTGTGGGACGTAATTAATCGCACGACAAACTCATACAACGCCAAATTCCGCCCGCAGGGCGGGGCCTATCAATAGGGGTGCGCCATGTCCAAGAAGATGGGATTGATCGTCCTGATCCTGGGTGTCGTCGTCATGGGTGCAGCCATCCTTGACCTGACCAACATGGCCGACACGCCCAAGGGCGATGCCGTTGGCGTTGGCAGCGAAGGCTCGCTGGGCACGTGGCCGCCGCTGCGTATCGCGATCTTGAGCGCGGGCGCACTGCTGGGCGTGCTGGGCGCATACGGCGTCGCAAAGAAAGAGAAGAAGAAAGAATAACCTCTCGCACCATCAACCCGGAACCACACCATGCCGAAGAAAACTGCGCTGATCGTGCTTGTGCTGGGCGTCGCCATCGTCGTTGCGGCGCTGGTGGACCTGTTTGGTATGAGCTCAGGGTTCAACCTGAAGGTCGGCAACATCTTTGAAGCAAGCGAATGGCCGACGGCGCGCATCGCCCTGCTGGGTGTTGGCGTGCTGCTCGGGGTCTGGGCTGCATATTCCCTCAGCGCGAAGGGCAAGAAGAAACGCTAAGCATGAGTGACGACCCGCTGCTGAAATGGCGCGAGGAATTCCCGATTCTTTCGCGCAAGACCTACCTGATCAACAACTCGCTCGGTGCCATGCCGCGCAAGGTGTATGACGGCCTGAAGCAATTCGCCGACATGTGGAACGAAGACGGCGTCGTCGCCTGGCACTATGAAGACGGCAGCGGCTGGCTAAATGACTGCGAAAAGACCGCCGACCTGATCGGCAGCGTGATGGGTGCCCCCAATGGCAGCGTGATGCTGCACCTGAACGTGGCGACGTTGACCGCGCAAGTGCTCAGCAGCATCGACTTCACAGGCCCGCGCAATCGCATCGTGTACGACGACATGCAGTTCACCAGCCCCCACTACGTGTGCCAGGAGTGGGCGCGATACGGTGCGAGCCTGCACATCGTGAAGTCAGAAGACCGCATCGGCGTTGATGTCCAGAAGTTGGTGGACGCAATCGACGAGCGCACTGCCCTCGTGCCGATCAGTCACGTCTACTTCCGCAGCGCCTACCTGCAGGACGTGAAGCCGATCATTGAAAAGGCGCACAAGGTTGGCGCCATGGTGTTGCTTGACGTGTACCAGAGCATCGGCACCGTTCCTTTCGATGTCACCGAACTCAACGTTGACTTCGCCGTCGGCGGCAGCGTCAAGTGGGTCTGCGGCGGACCCAACGTCTGCTATCTGTACATTCGGCCGGACTTGATCGCGGACTACAGGCCCGCGCTGACCGGCTGGATCAGCCACGCGCGCCCCTTCAGGTTTGAGATGGACTTTACGCCGCATAAGACAGCCTGGCGGGCCGCCACTGGCACGCCGCCTGTTGTGGCGCTTTACTCGGCGCGCCCGGGCTATGAAATCATCAAGCAGGTCGGGTTGCCGGCCATCCGCGAAAAGAGTAAGCGCCAGACCAGCCACCTGATGGAAAAGGCTCTGGAAGCCGGGTTCAAGGTGAACAGCCCCCGCGACCCCGAGCGCCGCGGCGGTACCGTCTGCATTGATTTTGAGAATGCCGAACCTGCGCACGAAGAGCTGATTCGTCGCGGCTTCGTGATCGACTACCGGCCCGGTGGCGGCATTCGTGTCAGCCCGCATTTCTTCAACACGCTGGAGGAGTGCGACGCCATCATCGGCCAGATGAAAGAGCTGCACCGCAAGTGACAGGAGCAAGCATGAAGTCCACCTTCGCAACAGAACTCTTCGTCAAACTGTTCGGCGAGTTGCCGCGAAAGCGCGCTGAGCCCCAGCCCGTACAGCCGCCACCATCAGGCATCATGGTGCCTGACAAGGTTGCTGCACCGGGTGAGCCGGTTGTCTACCACGTAACGCCCCGCCGCAAGGACGCGCGCTGGAACGTCAAGAAAGAGGGCGGCAGCAAACCCAGCGCCGTGTGTGATACCAAGGAGCTTGCGATTGAGGCTGCGCGCGGGTTTGCGAACAACCTTGCACTGGCACAGGTCATCATTCACAACAAGGACGGCAAGGTCTCGCAGGAATACAGCTACGGCACGCCGACCGATCCACGCCCAGCTACCGTGTCAGAACCTGCCAAGCCTGTAGGCGACTGGAACCGCGAGGCAGATGACGAAACCGAAGTTGACCGCAACGTGCAGGACTCGTGATCACGAATCAGGCTTAACCCCAACCGCCGCCGCCGGGTGTCTGGAGCTCGATCGCGTCGCCCGGGCGCAACTCGCCCTGGCACTTGGGCTCAAGCGCTTCTTCGTCGCCGTTGGCACGAATCATCCGGTCCAGGCCGGGCGCCCCGGCTGTGCCCCCGGCAAATCCTGCAGGCCCGCGCCGGCGGCGCTCTGCCAGCAACGCAAATTGTGCGCGGTACAGCGCGCGCACGCGGCGGACTACACCTTCGCCGCCGGCGTGCTCGCCCGCGCCGCCACTGCCCTCACGAAGCGAGTACTCCTCGACGCGCAACGGATAGGCGTGCTCAAGCGCCTCGACCGGCGTGTTCAGCGTGTTGGTCATGTGGCTGTGGGTGGCACCGGCCCCCGCACGGTTCGGTCCCCCACCGCAGCCTCCGGCAATCGTCTCGTAGTACGTGAACGGGCGACCGTCGGGCCAGGCGCCGCCGATGGTCAGGTTGTTCATCGTTCCCTGGGAATTGGCGGGTACGACGCCGGGCACCGCCTGCGCCAACGCAGCCAGGCACACGTCTACGATACGCTGGCTTGTCTCAACGTTGCCACCCGCCACAGGTGCGGGCCGGCGCGCATTGACGACGCAGCCCTGCGGCGCGACAACCTCGATGCACTCGAAACAGCCGGCGTTGATCGGGGGGCGCGGATTGCAAAGGCAGAGCACGGCATAGAAGGCGGCGCTCTGGGTGACCGCGAGAACAGCATTTACGCCGCCGCGAACCTGGGGCGCGCTGCCGGAAAAATCAAAGACCAGGTTCTCGCGGGAAACGGTCAGTGTCACGCGAATCGGGATATCGCGTGTGCCGGCGCCGTCGTCATCAACGAAGTCGTCGGCCTCATACACCCCCGGCCGAAAGCGCTTGAGGCTTTCGCGCATCAGCACCCGGCTGTGGGCAAGCAGGGACTTGCACTGGCGTCCAAACAGGGCTCTGCCGACGCGAGAACGAACTTCGACCATGCGTGTTGCACCGCGATCACAGGCGGAAAGCTGGGCCTTGAGGTCGCCGTCGCGTTCGTGCGGAGTGCGTGTGTTCGCCAGTATGAACTTCCAGGTGTCGGTCGGCAGGCCCGCGCTCGTACGCAGCACGGAGGGCGGAATCACGATGCCCTCCGCCATCAGGTCTGCCTGCGGCGCCATGCTGCCCGGGGAGGCCCCGCCGATGTCGGCATGGTGCGCGCGATTCGCGGTGTAGCCAATGAGCGCGCCGGCTGCAAACACCGGCGCCACCACGGTCAGGTCCGGCAGATGAGTGCCCCCATCGTAAGGGTCATTCACGATTGCGCATTCGCCCGGTTTCAGCTTCCGTGCGCGCAGCACCGCGTCGACGCTCGCCGGCATGCTGCCAAGGTGCACGGGCAGGTGTGCGGCTTGTGCCAGCAGGCGGCCCTTGGCATCAAACAGCGCGCACGAGTAGTCCTGCCGTTCCTTGATGTTCGGACTGAACGCGGCACGTTTGAGCGCTTCGCCCATTTCTTCGGCTGCGCCAACAAGAGCGTGATGCAGGATGCTGAGTTCGGCTGCGTTCACTTGCGTTTCTTTCTGGCCTTTGCCCGCCGCTTGCGCTCGGGGCTCTTGTTCATGGTTAGCAGCAGTTGACCTGACTTCGTGACTGTCATGTGCCACCCCGCTTTCAGGTACAGGCAGGACGAGAGTTCGGTGACGATCGCGGGGCCTTTCAGCTTGGCGCCCACTGACAGCGCAGCCCGGTCATACACAGATGCCTTTCCGGAAGTCCCCGCCGGCTTTGGCGCGCCCCAAGCCGCCGCCGCCAGCGGAATCCGGAGTGGGTGTTGCTTCGCAACCACCTGCACGCGCACGTTGACGATCTCGACGGGTTCGTGCACGCGCTTGAAACCGAACTGCGCTTCGTGCTCTTTGGCGAACTGGGCTTTCCAGTTGCTGCCCAGGGGAACACTCAGCTCAAAACTCTGGCCGACATAGCGCACATCAAGAGTGGCATGGCAACGGAACGGGCCGGGCAAGCCGCATTCGCGCAGTTCCTGTGTTGCACGCTTCTCCAGCTCATCGGCGACACCCGTGGCTTCCGGCAGGGCCTTGTCATCGTCACGCAGCAGCAGGGTCCGTGACAGGTCGCGCGTTGCCGGCGTGTGCAGCATGCCAAGCGCGCACAACAACCCGGGCTCGCGCGGAACGAGCGCCGTGTCACTGCCCACCAACTCGGCCAGGTCGCAGACCAGCAACCCACCGGCCCCGCCAAACGGCACGAGCGGCAGCCCAGTGATTCCGTGCCGCTCAAACATCACGCGCCGCAACGCGCGCTCAACCCCGGCCAGCGCAACACGCAGCACTGCCTCGGCGGCTTGCCTTGGCGTTCCGATGTCGAGGCTGCGCAGTGCAGCACTGGCTTTGTCGGCGTAAAGCCCCATCTCGCCGCCGAGTTTCAGGTCACGCGGGATGCGCCCCAGCACCAGCAACGCGTCTGTCAGCGTGGGCCGTCTGCCGCCCCACCCATAGCAGGCAGGGCCAGGTTCCGCGCCCGCGCTCTGCGGTCCGACATGCAATGCACCGCCCGCGTCCAGCCAGGCAATGCTGCCTCCGCCTGCACCGATGGTGTGAATGTCGAGACTGGGAGTACGCAGGGGCAGACCGGCAATCTCGGTGACACTGCGCAGTCCCGCCTGCGGGTGCACGCGCGCAACATCGGTGCTGGTGCCGCCCACGTCGAATGCAAGACCGTCGCTCAACCCCTCGGCGGCCAGCGCTGCGCGCACACCGGCAATGCCGCCGGCGGGGCCTGATAGCGCCAGCTTCACGGGTTCAAGCGCCGCAATCTGCGCGGGCAGCCATCCGCCCGCTGAGTGCATCAGCACCACCCGCGCGGGCGCCGCGCGTTCCTGCAGGCGACTGATGTACCCGCGCAGGATCGGCAACAGTCCCGCGTTGGCTGCAGTCACCAGGCTGCGTTCGTACTCACGGAACTCAGGCGCCAGCGCGGATGAAAGAACCGCGGCGATGCCCGCTTGCTCCAGCGCGTCGCCCAGCGCTCGTTCATGCACGGGATTGGCATAGCTGTGCAGCAGGCAGACTGCGGCGGCCTGCACGCCGCTTGCTTTCACTTGCTCGACGACCCGCACCACTTCGTGGGCCGTCAGCGGCTGCTCGACGCTGCCGTCAGGCTCGAGCCTTTCGGCAACTTCAAAGCGCAATTCTGCCGGAATCAGTGTCTGGCGCTGCGCCGGCTCAAGGGCGTACAGATCAACGGAGGAGCGGTTCTGGCGGCCGATCGCAAGCACGTCACGAAACCCGCGCGTCGTGATGAAGGCAGCGCGGCCAAGCTTACCCTGCAGCAGCGCGTTCGTGGCGACGGTCGTGCCATGCACCAGCAGGTCTGCGCCGCCAAGGCGCCTGAGTGCCTCGCCGACGGCAATGCCCGGGTCATGCGGTGTGCTGGGAAGCTTGCAGGTAAACAGAGTGTGACCGCGCAGCAGCACCGCGTCGGTGAATGTGCCTCCGACATCTATGCCTGCAACGGCTCGGTCATTTGCCCGGTGTTTCATCTGGTGGAGTCCGCGCGGCCCAGGCGTCGATCAGCTTTGCCAACTCCGGCGCGGCTTCCACGCTGACAAGGTGGCCGTAGCCTTCCAGTGCATGCACGCGGCAGTCTGGCACGTTCTTCCATGCGCGCAACATCTCGGGCGCGGCGCACATCGTGTCGCGCGTTCCATATGCGAACTCAATCGGTATGCGGACGCCCATCAACCGCGGGCGTGAGTCGAAGCCCTTCAACAGCTCCAGGCGTCTTGCCATCTCCGCGTGGTCAACTTCGCCGAAACGCGCGAGGAACTTCGCGCGGTCCGTCCCCTTGAGCGTACCCGCCAGCTTCCATGCGGCCAGCCGACGCGAAACCGGCTTAATCAGCGCCCGGGGCAGCACTCGGGTCGCTACGCGGCCCAACGCGGCAGCAAACGGCTCGGGTTCCATTGGAAAGGTCGAAAGCAGAAAGGCTGACTTCACAACATCGGGGTGGCGAAGCAGAACTTCCTGGGCAACTGCGCCGCCAAAGCTTTCACCGATCAGCAAGCCGGCGGACAGTTGCTTCATGCGCTCGGCGATACTGTGGCACAGGGTCGGCCACTCCAGCCTCAGACCCAGCGGGTACTGAAAGACCTCGATGGTCAGCAATGACGTGAGCTCACCGATTGTTTCGGCGGAGAACCCCACTCCATCAAGCCCCGGCAGAAACACTGCGCGCATGTGCAGGAGTCTAGGTTCGCCGTCAGTCGATGGGCACATTTTCATGCGCCCGCGCGGTCTTGAAACGAAAAGCGGACGGCCGAAGCCGTCCGCTTACTTGCATCGTGAAACTTAGTCGCCTGTCGTGGGCAAGCCGGCTTTCTGCCATGCGTCAAAGCCGCCAACGATGTTGCTGACGTTGGTGTAGCCCAGTTTGCGCAGCGCACCCTGCGCCATACCACCGCGCATCCCGCTTTTGCAGTAGACGACCACAGGGGCCGTCGGGTCGGGAATGTTCTTGGGCACGGTGTCCAGGATGTTGTCCAGCGGAATGTGGGTTGCACCCGGGATGGTCCCGGACGTCAGTTCCTGTGGCATACGCACATCGATCAGCGTGAGGAAGGGCTGATTCGTAATGGGTTTGACTGCCTTGGTTTTCTTGCGTTTGGGTTTTGCTGCGGCTGTCGTGGTCGGTTCAAGAATCGTTGCTGCGTCGGTGGGTCGAAGTCTTGGCGGCAGTTGCATCGGTGTCCCTTTTCCAGCGGCCGAGAGAAGAAGTCCGTCAATCCAAAGAGCTCAATCAGGGTCATAATTATACGAGGCTTGGCGCGAATTTGAAGCATAAAACGCTTGACTAGAGGCACTTGTTCACTATTGTCCGCGCCCTTTTGTGACACACCCCTGCGCGCGCCACTGTGGCTTGCCGCAGCACGTTGACCCGACGTAGTGCTGTCAGTATACGCTGCGCGGGGCTTGCCCATTCCCGCGTGCCCTCTGTCACTTGCGAGGATCAATCTCATGGCTTTCAATCGACCCAAGATCTCTGTTTTCGGCGCCGGATACGTCGGCAGCACGGTCGCACAGCGCTGCGCAGATCGCGAACTCGGCGATATCCTGCTGATCGACATCGTCCCGGACATGCCCAAGGGCAAGGCGCTGGACATGTTTGAGAGCGGCCCGGTAGAGCGCTTTGACGCTCGAATCGAAGGCAGCAACAACCCCGACGATGTAAAGGATAGTGACATCGTCGTCATCACCAGCGGCATTCCCCGAAAGCCCGGGATGAGCCGTGACGATTTGCTCAAGACCAACGCCGGCATCGTTCACAGCGTCGTGGACAAGATCAAGCAGCACGCACCCAAGGCCATCATTATCACCGTCACAAACCCACTGGACGTCATGACCTTCGTCGCACACCAGCGCAGCGGCTTTCCAAAGAACCGGGTGATCGGCATGGCCGGCGTGCTGGACAGCGCACGAATGGCGAGCTTTGTGGCGATGGAACTGAACGTGTCGGTCAAGGACATCAGCCCGATGGTGCTTGGTGGCCACGGCGACACGATGGTTCCGCTGCCTCGCTATACCACAGTTTCGGGCATCCCCATCACGGACCTGCTGCCCGCTGACAAGATAGACGCGATCAACAAACGCACCCAGACCGGCGGTGCGGAGATTGTCAACCTGCTGAAGACCGGCAGCGCCTACTACGCCCCGGGCAGCAGTGTGGTCGCCATGGTCGAAAGCATTGTGCGCGACCAACGCCGCGTGCTGCCTTGCTGCGTACTGTTGGAAGGCGAGTACGGCCTGAAGGGCTCGTGGCAGGGCGTGCCGTGCGTACTTGGCAAGAACGGCGTCGAGAAGATCCTTGAGCTCAAGCTCAACGACGCCGAGAAGGCGTTGCTGGAAGCCAGCAACCAGCACGTCGCCAAAGCGATCACCGAGTGCAAGCAGCTGCTGGGCTTGTAACGTTTCCGCACTCGACGCATCGCAGATCAAATGTGCAAGGGGCGCAGCTTGCTGCGCCCCTACAGTTTCTTGGGTAGCGCGCTGAACGGTGTAGGCACTTCGGCTGGGTGCAGAAGCTCGAGAATTGCATACACGCAGTTCACCGCCGGCGCGGCGTCCGTCGTGTACAGCGACGCAAAGCCCTGCAGCGTCTGCATGACGATGCGTACGGGGTCAAACCAGTTGCGACGCGCCTGTCCCTTGATGACCTGGCCATCATGCACGGCATCGGCGACGGAGTTCAGAACCGAGCCGGTGGGCAGGCCGCGCTCGTGAAAGAGTTTCTGCAGATGGCGCTCGCGGTGCTCAATCGACTTGTCGAGCTGAGCCGGCACGCCGAAAGCATTCGTCAGGCGATCGACTACTTCGGCCCAGGTCACGTTGCGCGTCGGCACGAACGAACGCCAGCCGTTCAGGCGCGCGATCATACCTTTGCGGTCGGCATCAATGATGGCCGCCGCCTGCTTGACGGCTTCGCCTAGCAGGGATTTTGAGAACGTGAAGTCGAGGTGCGCGGCAAAACTGTCACGCGCCTGCGCCGGCTGAGCAACCAGAACCTCAAGCGGCCGGCGCCAGCCCGAATCTTCAACCTTACGAACGTCGGTGGACATAGAAGCCCTCACGAAGCGTCCCAAGGCTAGTTTTATCTCGAACGAATTGCCACATCGGAAAGTACCGAACTGCGCACCGCGAACCGGGCGGGCGGCGTGCCCTACTTCCGCTCACGGGAGTGGTCGGCGCGCACCGTGTCGAGCCACGCGTACAAGCCGGCCATCTGCTGGGCAAAGTCGTGAGTGTGACCGTCCAGAGGGTTCTTAAAGAACGGTGCCAGATGTTGCAGCATCCCGATCTCTCCGCGCTGCCACGACAGGCCTACCAGTCTTACCAGATCAAGCACCAGCGGCGCCGCGAGCGCGCTGTCGCACCCCTGCCAGGTGAACTGAAACGTCATCTGCGTGCCGAGGAAGCCCTCAAAATGGATCAGGTCCCAGGCGGTCTTCCAGTCGCCCAGACTGGGCACATACTGGATATCGGTGCGCACGAACGCCCCGCCCAGCATTTCGCGCAGCGCCACGTCTTTCTGGCGCAGCTTGCTGTCCTTGCTGGCAGGTGCATCAAGCACTGCCCCGTCGTTGTTGCCGAGAAAATTGCTGCCGATCCAGCTCAGAACCTTGAGATTGCGCGCCAGGAACATCGGGCCCAACACGGTCTTGAGCAGTGTTTCGCCGGTCTTGCCGTCTTTGCCTGCGTGGGGCAGGCGCGAGTCCCGCGCGATCCTGCGCAGCGCCGGAAGTTCGCTGGCCTGGCTTGGCGTAAAGTTAATGTAGGCGCAGCCCTGCCGCAGTGCAGCCAGTGCTGCCAGCAGCGTGCCCGAAGTAAACCCGGCGCCGGCCTTGGGCAGCGCCTCCAACAGGCGCTCTGGCGAATCGAAGTCGGCTGTCTCGGCGAAGTGGGGTTCGGTGCTGCACAGGTTGACGACAATCACGCGGTCGAGGTTGTGGTCGGTGCGAAAGCGGGCGATCCGTTCTTCGATGCGCGTCAGCTCAGCCAGATAGCCGCCCTTGGGCAGCGTCCCGAAGCTGAAGCCCTGCACCGTCTGGACGCTCCTGTCTATCTCTGTCAGGTCATCACGCAGGTCACGGCCCAGCTTTTCAGGCAGAACGCGCGACTCGCCCAGTTCAACGGCCTTCTCGTGCAAGGGTTTGCTGCTTACGTCGACACCGCCGAACGTTAGTTCGCGAACCGCGGGCAGTGAAATGCCGCGAAACTCCGGGCCTTCCGTGACCATGCCGGTAGTGCCCGCGCGATTCTGAACGATGGCAAGCGTGCCGGCCATGACCGTCGTGGCAACGTTGCCGCGGGCACCAATAAAGTACACTCCAATGCCCATCGATTCCTCCTGTGGTTCACGCGCGGCAGTCACTTCTCAAGCGCCGCAAGTGCCCTTTGCGCAAAGTCCCGCCGCTCCGGCGCCTGGGACGCCAGTTCTGATGTCGCCCCTGCAGCACCGCGCTTGACACTGGGGAAGGGCACAAAGCGCTGTTCAACATTCCCTGACCCGACCTCACCTCCCTGGCCGCTGTCGCCGGTGCCGCCCTTGTCGCCGGCTTTCTCTCCGGCGCCCATGGCGAGGTTTTCAAGCCGCGTCGCAAGCGCCTGCCGTTCTGCGGGGCTGGATGGCGCTGTCTCAGGCAGCCCGGCTGCGCCTTGCCGCATCTGTGTTTGTGCCGCGTTTTCGCCGGCCTTCTTTGCATCTTCCAATGCGCTTTGCCGCTGGTCGTGTGTGGCGCTTTCGCTGCGCATGAGCTGCGCCGCCTTGTTCATGGCGGAAGAGGCCTTCTGCAGCCCCATCGTCTCGGCACGGGTGCCGGTGTCGGAGGCGTCCCGGCTGCTGTCGATGTTGATGCTGAATGCCGTGGCTGCGGCAGCATCCGGGCGCGGCTTGCGCGCCGGCGGCACATCTAAACCAAATGCCCAGACCAGGGCCGTCGTCGCGGCCAGCATCAGCAGGGGCGCCATCACCAGCGACCGGGTTGTCAGCACGTGGGGTGCTGGCAGCCGCAACGCCTGCGTCAAGGCCTCGCCGGCGCGTTTCAGCACCGGCTGCTGAAAGCGGTCTGTTTCTTCCATCTCCAACGCCGTTGCCAGCGCGCCGTCATCATCGCCCAGCCTGCCCGCAAGTGCCAAAGCCGCATCGGTCACGCTCGGTACCCGGGTGCCGCGCAATGCCGCGACCAGCCCGGCGATGAACCCGCAGACGCCCAGCGCCAGTACCCAGGTAGCCGCGTAGGCAAACGCCAAACCGAGTGCCAGCGGCAACGCCACCAGCAGCAACACCCCGGCCAGTGCCATCGTGCTGCCGGCCAGCATGCCCGCCACAATCGCCCGAACTGCCTGCCGGGCCAACAGACGCAGCGCCACGACGCGCAGTTGCGCATGCAGGGACACACTGGTTGTGGCTGCGCTGCTCATTCGTGGGGCTCAAAGATCAGGGTTACGGTTGCCGGTTGGCCGCGCTCGGCACGGGGGATACCGGGCGCGTTAGGGTTGGGTGAATACACGTCGCTGTGGGTGCCGCTTTCGCGGTCGTTGTCGAGAACGCACGATGAGTCACGCCACATCGCAATCAGGTTGCCCTTCAGGTCAGCCTCGAACAGCGAGCGGTTAAGCTCAGGCCGGAACTGCTCCTGGCTGCCGGTGAACACCCACCCCACCATCTCGGGCTTGCCCTCAAGCCGGAAATCCATCAGCCATTCCTCAACGCGCACCACAGTGGTTTCGCCGGTTTCGGAGTGCTTGAATCGCACGCTGATCTTCACGCGGTCGCCGGTGGGCTTCTCAAGGTAACCTCGACCCATGCGCTTTTCTTTGCCCTCGGACAACCCGACAATCTCGAGCGCGCGTTTCAGATGCTCACCCTTGGCGGTGGCGGCGAAAAGCGACTCGTGCGTCGCACCGCCCGGGGCCACAAGCAGGAACTCAAGCGGACGCGTCTGTTCACTCAGCATGAATGCGTCCATCTCGACGCGCTTCTCTGCCGGCCATGCACGCAGGCCGCCCTCGAAACTGACATAGGCGGCTTCGCGCTGGCTGACCGGGGCGGGCTCTGGCGCAACGGGCTGATTGCGTGGCGGGTCCGGCGGGCGGTTTGTCCCGGTGTCGGTATTGCCCGGGCCTGAGTTCGCGGGCGTGTCAGCCGCCGAGTTACTACCCGGCGTGCCGGCCTTGTTGCCTCCACATGCCGAAAGCAACCCCAGCACAATTGCAACCAATGCAAGCCTTGCGGGCATTACCGTCTCCGTTGAAAGTCCCGGATGGCCGGGGCTTTCTGACATTAATTGAACGCAAATTGACGGCGCAAAGCCTAGCAAATCTTGTGGTTACGTCAGTGGCCGGGACCGCCGCTAGTGGCGCCCTAGGCTATCGGCGAACTTGAACTTCACCCGCATTGCCTCACGGCCCTCGTTCTTGACGCGAGCCTTGTTTCGTTGCGTAGTGGCATCGATCGCAAGTGTGACAAACGCCCACGGCGCCGTGCCCGACGCCGCACCCAACTGGGCGTCACAGGCGAAACTGATTTCATAACTGTCTGTCCGGTCGCCGTAGCGGCGCTCATAGTCGGCCAGTGTTGCCACTATCGCCTCAAACACCCGACGATAGGCCGCCCGCTTGTCCCTGGTGTCGTTGATGCTGTCGGTACCCAGGTGCACGCACTCCAGAAGCTGGATGTGGCTGTCCGGAACGGCGCGTTGGTCCCGGGCCGCAAGGGCAACTGTGAAGTTGCCGGCCCTGGAATGCGGGTCCCAGTTGCAGTAGATCGTGATCGGCTCTTTCGGCACTTCTGCGCGGTTGCTGAGCGTGCCCTCGGTCTTTGACAGCTCCGGCAGGAATATTTTTTCTTCGCGGGCAAACCTGCTGCAGAGGATGAAGAAAATCAGCAACTGGAAAGTCACGTCGATCATCGGCGTGAGGTCGGGCATGGCTTTGTCGCTCTGGCGGCGACGATTGCGGGTACGCATGGCGGAAGCTCCTTGCGGATTCCGCCCCGGGGATACTGATGCAAACGAACAGGGCGCGGGAAAGTTCCCACGCCCTGGTGAATTGCGGAAATACTCAGCCTGCGAATCGGCCCATCGAGTCGGCGAACTTGAAGGTCACGGTCAACGCCTCAAGCCCGGCTTCGGTACGGTTGTAGTTCACCCTGGTGGCAGCATCGACCGCAAGCGACACAAACATCCATGGCGCAGTTCCGGATGATGCACCGGACATGGCGTTGACGGCAAAGCTGATCTCGAGCTTTTCAATCTTGGCGCCGCTGTTGACGATGTACTGCTCAACGGCTGCAACGACGTTGTTGAAAATCTGGGCGTAGAGCGCCTTTTTCGCGCGAACGTCATCTGTGCGGTCACCGGGGAAGATGACCAGGCTGGTCAACGTGGCGTAGCTGTCGGGCACGGGCTTGCGGCCGCGGGCATCAATGGCAACGACGTAGTTGTTGGCCTTGGCGCCCTCATCCCACAGGCAGTAAATGGTCACCTGCTCTTTGGGAACGCTGGGTGCGCTGGACAAGCCTTCGTCCTTGGGCAACTGCACCTGGTGGTTGCGCTCATCGACTTTGAAGCGCGTGCAAAGAATGAAGAAGATGAGCAACTGGAACACCACGTCAATCATCGGCGTGAGGTCCGGGTTTGCTTTCTCTTCCTTGGGCTGGCGTTTCTTTCTGCGCGACATTTGATTCTCCGGTACAGGGCTTTCCCTGTGGTGGCTTAGTCGAGTTCCTGGTCTTTCATGATGGCGATCTTGATCTTGTAGATCTTGATCAGCGCCATCTGCTCAATCAGCTGGCCGAAGTACTGCGCCGGGGCGCGGGCGTCACTGCGCACGACGATCATGTTTTCGCTGATGCCGTCGGGGCCGCGGCCGGTATAGCCCGCAGTCTCGTCCACGCGGTCCGCCTGCTCATTCAGAATGCCTTCCATCTCCTGGATGTTCTTCGGGTCAGGGTGGCCGTGGCAGAAGTACCCGTACTGCTCGGGCAATTCGGCGTCGCTGCCCTGGTCCGCCGGCGCGATATGAACGATGAACTGTTTCTTGGCCTGCGGGTCTTCGTCGTTGGCCGCCAGCGCGTCCGGCAGACGAAGGTTGACGTTTTCCTGTGAGGTAATCTGCGTCACCACCATGAAGAAGATGATGAGCTGGAACACCACGTCGATCATCGGCGTGAGGTCAACTTCCACCCCCTCAGGCTGTTTGCGTGGTTTGCGTGGCTTTGCCATGGATGGGCTCCGTGAAAGGGCGGCACTTGCCGCCCCTTCACCAATGGGTTTCGATTATTGCTGGCCGGCGTAAGCGGCAATCGTCTCGATCATGTCGTCGGCCACCAGCGTGATGCTCGTGCCGATCGCCTGCACCTTGTTCTTGAAGAACCAGTAAAAGCTCAGGCCCGGAATCGCGATGACAAGACCGCACACCGTGGACAGCAGCGCCAGCGAGATACCGCCGGCAACCATCTTCGGGTTTACCTGGCCGCCGGGTGCGTTC
This sequence comes from Planctomycetota bacterium, assembly GCA_025993795.1. Classification (GTDB taxonomy): domain Bacteria; phylum Planctomycetota; class UBA8742; order UBA2392; family UBA2392; genus JADJRK01. Next base: position 86,073 of record JAMQHL010000047.1, on the reverse strand, counting down.
TCAATCTGGGTGAAGGCCTGAACCATGCCCGTCACCGTGCCGAAAAGGCCCATCAGTGGGCCGACAGACGCGCACAGGGCGATCGGCGACACATGGAACTCGACCTTGCCCTGTTCTGCCTCGGCCATGCTGATGGCGGCGTCCTTGACGCTCTCGGGGCCGAACTGCATGCGGTTCAACCCGGCGCCGACCACGCGCGTCAGGTAGTTGGGGGCGCTTTCACAGTACTGCAGCGCGCCCTCAAGGTCACCTTCGTCAATGTAGTTCTGGAGCGCGCCGATCACTTCCGGCGGCACGATCTTGTCGCGGCGGACGTTCACGAAGCACTCAATGATCCAGCCGAACATGAAGACCGAAGTCAGGATGATCGTGAGCTGGGTAATGATGCCCAGCGCGCCCGAGGGGATACCGAGAATTTTCTCGCCCAAAGATGCGCTACCGCCCTCCTGGGCGAACAGGGCCGGCGCCAGAACTGCGGCAACGGCGAAAATGAGCACGCCATAGAAGGCTTGCTTGTTGATTTTCACGTTCATGGGTGGCTTCTCCTGCACTTGCGGTCGCCGCCTGCCTGTGGCAGGTCGAAATCGGCGCCCGAATCCGAGATAGTTTCAAAACGGGGGGTTTGGCAGAAAGTTCGGGGTATTTCTGATTTTGACTGCCTGCTTTTTGGGGCATTCCGGGGGTCAGCCCTCGTGCGAACCGACCCCCATGTGCCTTGAATCATGGGCAGTGGCTACTCGCCCGATTTGTACTTTGTGATGACCTGCTGAATTGCGGTGATGGACGCGTCCTCTGCCGCCCGCGACTTGGGCAACAGATTGAGAAGCTCGGCCAGGTACTTTTCGGCCAGTTTGGCGTGGTTGGAAGCGGTCGTCGCGGTGGCTTTGTTCAGGTCGGCCAGCTTGGCGCAAGCAGTTGCCGCACCCAGCAACGCCATGCTTCGGATTTCGTCGTCCGACTGGAAGATCGACAATGCCATGCTGAAATTCTTCAGCGCCTCGGCCCAGTCGTTGGCGTTCCTGGCGTCGGCGGACTTGACCAGGCCCTGCCCTACATAGCTGCCTGCCGCCATGTAGGCCTCCTCGGCATTGATCCAGTCGCCGCGCGGAACCGCTGCGGTACGGGTGTTGTGCGCCGACTCCCACTTACGGGTGGCTTCATAGAAGCGCGCGTTGGCGCCGCGTGCATCACCCTCTTTGATCTGCATGAAGCCGACCTTGAGCTGTGCCTCTTTCGCCGCGCGGGTGGGCTTGTTGTCGCCGCGCTTCAGCGCAACCGGTATCAGCGCTTCGTATGCTGCGCGGGCGGTCTTCCAGTCTTCCTTCCCCTCTGCAAAGCGAGCCGCGTTGCGCAGGGCGCGAATCGTCCAGTCGTGGTAGATGTTGTCGCCTGACTTGCCGGCAAGTTCGTCGCACAGGTCCTGCAGGCTCTTGATGCCCTTTTCGCGAGCGACGTCGGCCTTGCCATCCTGCAACAGGCAGAGCACATAGGCCTCAAGGCCGTCGAGGTAGTAGCGGTTCATGCCGCCGCCGTTGGTCACGGGTTTGCCGGTAACCGACGACTTGTAGTTGATTGGCAGAATGCCGGTCGACACCGGCGCCTTCTCGCAGTCGGCAAAGAAGGCCTCAAATGCCTTGATCGCTTCTTTGTAGTCCTTATTGAGGCGATGCCCCTGTGCGGCAAAGTACTTGCAGCTAAGCACGACATTGAACTCCCAGTCCTGCGCGCTGAAGTCCTTGACTGCCGCGCCGCTCATGATGCGCTGCGCGTCGGCGATCAACTTGGCGCCCTGGCCGCCGGCCAACTTGCGGGGCATGCCATTGAACTCGTCCATGCCCTGGCCGCGGTAGTTGATGCCGTCAACTTCCCACAGCTTGGCGCGCGCCTCACTTGTGCCCTTTTTCTTCTGCCAGTTCACTCCCGAGACAGTCTGGCTTTCAATGGCTTCCGCCTCGGCGGTCTTGCCGCCCTTGAACACGATTGTCGCCGGCGCTGCGCACAGGCCCCCTGAAAGCAGCAGGGCGACGGCCATGGTTGCAAGCTTGATCTTCATGGTTGGTTCTCCCGGTCCCCTACTTCTTCAAAGTTATTTTGGCCTTCTCGCAACTCGCGACAATTCTTTTCAACAGCTCCTGTAGCTTGGCGATGTACTGCCTGGTGTCTTCGGCCAGGTAGGCCGCGGTGAAGTTGCTTTCGTTGCTGGCTGTCAGGTACGCGTCCTGAATGCGTTGCTGAATCTCGGCCTCGGTTACGCCTGCCGGCGGCTTCTGCCCGTAGGCATCAATCCAGCGGATCATCGCCTCAAGCCACCCGATCAGGTTGGTCCGGAACTCGCCGCGGTACTGGTAGGCTGACAGCTTGGTGAAGCTGGCCCATACCTGAAGCCGGATCTGGCTTGCAAACCACAGGAAGCCCGCCTTGTCAGCCGGCACGCCCTGCAGCACGATATTGCCCTTGTCGTCTTTCTTTGGCGCGAAGTTGCTTGTGACCTGGTCAACGTATTTCGGCCACTCGATCTTGATGTCGCCAAGGCGGAACAGTTCCAGAAAGACCTGCGCCAGATTCTCGGATGTGGCCAGGTAGTAAGTCTCGATCTCCTGCTGGAAGCTGAGCTTGAACGGGTCGCCCATCTTCTTGTTGGTATCGCGGATTTCGTTGAAGCACAGGCAGCGGCGCAGGTGCAGGGCAGCCTTTTTCAGCTGCTCTATGTCGCCGGTTGTGCGGTAAAGCTCGAGATAGGCCTTGCCCAGTTGGTTGCGGACCTCAAGCTCGCCGGCATTGGCCGGGCGACCGATCGTTTTTAGCTTGGCATCGACCGGGATCTCCTCTTCCTTGCCCCACTGGACTTTGGTCTTTTCGGCGATGACCTCAAAGTAGCGGACGGCGTTCTTCCAGTCGCGTATGCGAATGTACTGTCCGGCAACCCAGGACATCTCTTCAAGCTGGATCTTCTCAATGTTGCCACCCGCGCCGATGCGGCTCAATTCGTAGTACTTGAGGATGCGCGTCGTTACCGGGCGGGCGCGCTCGTCGATGTCTGCTGCCATGGCTTCAAGCATTGCACCGAACTCGTAGATGAAAACCGTGCCCGTGAAAAACCCGAGCTCGCCGGTGTTCAACTCGATCGTGGTAATCAACTGCACGAAACGCTGCTTGTTGGCGTCTTCCTTCTCGGCGTCGCGGGCCGTCTGCAACCGGTCAAGCAACGCCAGGTTGTCACCGGAAGCGGCTTTGTCTGCTGCCGCCTTGATGTCCTTGTAGATATCGAGCTTGATCTGTTTGTCGAACTCTGCTCTGACCGCTTCTGCCCAGCGCTTGGGGTATGTCTCTGACATTTCATTCCAGCGCTTCTCGATCGCCGGCAGTGCCTCAGGCAGATGAGCCGAGATCGGATTGTCTTCGCTGGGATCAAAGGTCTTCTGCTTGATCCAGACCTTCCAGAAGTGGTCCGCCAGGGCCTTTTGCCTCTCGTAGGCGGTCTTGGCATCAGCCACACGCTTTGCGTCGTCAGGATAGTCGCGCTCATTGACGCGCTTGAACTGGTCCTTCTTGAGCTGCGCGGCACGCGAGCCAATGCGCGAGCTGGCGCGGGCCATGGCGCTGGTCAGGGGCTGCAACTGGTCAACAAGAATGCCGTAGACCTTGTTCACCATCTCTTCGATCTTGGCTTTATCGTCGGGGAATGCCTCTGCGTACGTGAGATACAGTTGCTCACAGGCATCGCCGTCCCGGGCTTCCCAGAGTGCGCCAAAGGCCAGGCTCAGCGAGCCCTTCTGATAGGCGGTATTGTCGGCCAGATGCAGGCCAAACATCGTCCAGAACGGCCTGAGGATGCCTAGCGCCAGGTCACGGCCGGCGGCGCTTGCGGTGTCGCGGTCGGCAGGCGGCAGGTTCTTGGGCGGGTTGCGCAGCAGGTATGCAAGGTCGTAGGCGGCATAGCCCATGCGCTTCATGTCTGCGTCCGGGTCGCCCTTGCCGGACGGGTTTGCCTGCATCCACGCGGCGTTCCGGAACTGCGCGACAGCCTGCATGCCGTCGACGATTGTGGGCTTGTCGTTGCCCTCAAGCAGCGGCTGGATGTCTTTCCAGTGGCGCAGGGCCTCGAACAGGAAGTACTTCTTGTACAGGTAGACGGCTTTGTGCCAGTTGGCCAGCGAGTCTTTGGTCGCGCCATTCTGGATGACGTCCCAATGCTCAGTTTCCATCCCCTTCCACATCGACTCCGGCAGTTCTTTCAGGTCGAGCGCGTGGCGATTGCGCTGGTCGGTGAAGAAGGCTTCGCTTTCGCGCTCTTCTTCGGGGCCGCTGCGGTTCATGCGCGGGGCGTTGAAGTCTTCGCTGAGCGTGTAGTAGGCCTTGCCGGCGATGTACAGGCTCATGTGGTATGAGCGGTACCGGGCAGGCAGCTTCAGGAACAGCACAGCGGCATTGGCCCACTTCTTGGCGCCGAAGTATTCGCGAGCTTTCTTGAACTGCAAATCAAGCAGCGCATCACCTTCCGAGATTTCGGCCTTGAGCTTGTCCATCGAGTCGGCAAACGCCTTGAGCTCTTTGTTGTTGGGGTCGCCGATCTCTTTCTGGATCAGGTAGCCGGCGTGACGCGCACCCCGGTTGGCCATTTCGCCGGGGAACTTGGTCAGGCTTTCCGCGTCCTTGATCAGGTCGCAGCGCCCCTTCATGTGCTCGGGCACGGCGTCCGCATCGGCAAACTTATCCTTGAAGTACAGGGTGCGGTATGCGCCTTCGCGGTACACCAGCGCGGCGTCGTAGAAGCGCCACATGTTTGAATAACTGTCCGCGATGCGTGTGAAGCAGGCCGGGCCGAATGTCTCGAACTTCTTGACGTCGCCGCAGCTTGCAAGCAGCGACTGGTAGGCCTGGATGTTCTTGAGATTGACGTTGATGTGGTTGGTTGTCATCTCGCTGAATACTGTCTCGGCACATTTGAAGCGTGTCTCGTCGTCAAGTTCGGGTCTTGTCGCGACGTCGGCCAGCACCGTCAACGCGCTGCGGCGGAAATTGGCGTCGCGGTCGGTTGCCAGCTTGAACAGCAGCGCCACGGCGCCCTGGATCTGGCTCTGGTTGCCCAGCTTGATCAGTGCGCTGATGCGGTACAACTGGAAGCGCTTGAACCAGAAGTCGAGCTCACTGAAATTGCCGTACTTGCTGAACGCCTCGGCGTAAAGGTCAATCGCCTTCTGAAGGTTGCGCGTGTCGTACTCAAGCTCTGTCGTAAGCAGCTCAACGGCGGGCAGATAGCCGTGTTCAAGGGCAAGGCCGCCGACCACACTGCTTGCGGGAAAGGCGCCCACGAAGTTCACCAGTTCCATGAACTTGCTGGCGGCAGCTTCGGCATCGCCCCGGGCGAGGGCGATCTCTGCGCGCAGTTTATAAGTCAGCACAAACTCGCGCGTGGTGCCTTCGCGCAGGAAATCAAACTCGTCGATCCACTTCTCGGACAGCTTCAACTGGTGTTCGCGATCCGACGAGCCGACATCAAACGTCAGGCTCTTTACGTAGTAGCTGCGGCACATGTTGAAGAAGATCGAGTTGTAAACTTCGGCCCGGACCTCAAAGGCCTTACCGTCCTTGTCGCGCTCTTTCTCTAGACTCAGGCGCACAGCATCCAGCGCGCTTGCGGCTTCATCGCAATAGCTGCGCGCCTGCACCGGGTCCAGCCGGCGCAATTCGTGTGCGACGTCAAGCTGCATCACAGCCTTTGCAAGCACGCCGGCGGGCTCGGTCACGTCAGAAAACACGCCCAGCGCAGCGCGATAACGCTTCATGCGCGCGTCCATGTTACCGTCTTCGGCATAGATGTGGTCGGCTTCAGTCTTCATGACTTCGGCCTTGGCCTGGCGTGCGCGTGACTTGCCGGCGTTGTCCTTGGCCGCGCTGATCTCTTTATCCAGAACCTCGTAAGCTTCCTGGTAAAGCCGCAAGCGCATGCCGAGGTACTTGCCGTATTCAATCTGGTCACGGGCGCTGAGTGCGGCAGGCGCCAGCGCCAGAATGGCCAGCAAGCAAGCAAACAACAGCTTGATCGGTGCAAGTCGAGATTTTAGAGGCATATCCAGTTTCTCCGTGCTTCAGCCCCGGAGCCCTTGAGGGTAAGGCGCAGTAGAGGGATTGGGTCCCATAACTGCTTCTCAACGGATCAGACGGCTTGGGGTTCAGAAGTTTGCCGTGTAGGGCCCATAATTCAAGGGCAGTCGCGGAAAGATTCGGTGTGTCACCGTGCCGCCAGCATGGCGGTTTTGGCCGTCGCAAGAACTGGAACGGCGCGGCGCAGTCGGGGTGCAGTCATGAAGAAACCCGGCTTGCGCCGGGTTTCAGGTTTCGTGACTTCCCACGGCTTAGCGGGGCTTGGAGGGGCCGGTGCCGTACTGGTATTCCTCTTCTTCTTCAAGGTCGATGATGCGGGCGGACACAATGATGATGATGTCCTGGCGCACCACGCTCTTGCCCTTGCGTGTGAAGAGCGCGCCAATCAGCGGCAGGTCACTCAGGATCGGGATGCCCGACTGGGTGTCTGTCTCGCTCATCTGGCGCAAGCCGCCGATGACAAAGCTGCCGCCATCGGGCACCGTAACCGTGGTGCGGATGCGCTGCAGGGTCAACTGCGGGGTCTGGATTGCCACCGGCGTGCCGACACCGAGCGACGTCGTGAAGGTCGGAATCGGGCGCAGCAGCGTCGCCAGCGTCGGGCGCAGCTCCAGCGTGATGTAGCGGCGGTCAGCGCTGATCGTGGGGCGCACGTCCAGCACAATGCCGTCGCGAATCACGTCAACAACCGGGTCAGCAACCGCGATACCGGTAGCGGTGTTGGTGTCGAAGTCGCGAATATAGGCGATTTCGTTCATCACGCTGACGTGCGCGCGCTGGGTGTTGTGAACCGTGACACGCGGCGCGGTCAGCAGCGTGGCGCGTTCGCGTTTGCGGACGGCGCGGATAATCGCGTTGACTTCAGGGTTATCGACGAACGCAAGCTGGAAGCTCATGCCGCCTTCGCCACTGAGGCCCACGTTGCCGCGTCGCCCACCGAGCGCCTGGTCAAACAGGTTCTCGATGCGGATGCGCTGATCCTGCCGGGCGTTGCCGCTGGGCGGCATGTCCTGAAAGAAGAAGCCCGCGTCGTTGCCTGAACCACCGGGGCCGGCCGGGTTGCTGTTGTTGCCGAACTGGATGTCGTCCAGGGCAGCCGGAACCGGCGGAATGCCCGGCGCGGGGATCGCCGGTGAGCCGCCTATGCCGCGGAAGTCCACGCCGATATCTTCAAGGAAGTCGTCGCGGATGGTGATGAAGCGCGTCTCGATGCTGACGGTAAGGCCCTGGCTGCGGCGCAGGTCGCCCAGCAGGTTGGCCACGCGCTCGATGTTCTCGGGCGAGTTCAGCACGATCAGGTCCTGCTGGCGGAACTGGATGCCGTGCCCGTCGCGGCCCCAGCTTTCGGGGTCGATCGCTTCCTCGATCACTTCCTGCAGGTCTTCAATCGACAGCGGGTCTGCATCGTCAGCGTCGGCATCGGCATCGAAGCGGCCGTCAGAATCAGTGTCGCCGGATAGCCGCGGCTCATCGCCACGGAATGTGCGCAGGGTGACAAGCAAGTCGGCCACGTTAAACACGCGGCGTACAACGTTGCGGCCCTCGGACGCGCCCTGTTCGTCGATGATGACGGCGCCGTTTTCGACGCGCCAGCTCAGGTCTGTCTGGTCGCACACCAGGTCAAGGGCCTGGCGCAGCTTCACGCGGCCGATGTCGAGGCTGACTTCCGTGTCGCCGGCTACGTTGCGGGCCCGGATCACGTTGATTCGGCCCTCAGCGCGGAAGCGGGCAATCACGTCGTCCAGCTGGTTCGCATCGAACTCAAGGGCGATCGTCACATTCTCAAGCGCGCTGCGAACGGCGATGTCTTCCTTGCTCAGGCGCGTGACGCGCTGCGCTTCCAGACGGTCGGCGCGCTCACGGGTATAGGTCCAGTCTTCATAGCTGGGCAGCGTCAGGTCGTCCGTGGGAATCGCATTGGCCTTGAAAATCTCCTGCATCGTGATGCGCCAGTTGCGATTGTAGTCTTCCCATGCGGTGCGGTCGCGCTGGCCGTGCGAAAGGTTGGTCGCAATCTGCTTCAGGCGCGCAACCTCTGCGTTGTACGGGTCTTCGCGCAGAATCTTGTTCAGCACCACGACCGCGTCGCGGTACTCGCGACGGTCAAAATACTCTTTGGCCTGCGTGTACAGGTTGCGGATCTCTTCGCGGTAGCGGTTCAGTTCTTCCTGGATCTCAAGCTCGCGAAGCCGGCGTTCCTGCTCGCGGATCTTGGTGTAGTCCTCCAGCCGCGCCTGCTCGCGCAGCGTCTGCGCTTCCTGGATCATCAGGCGCGCTTCGCGTTCATAGCCTTCCGTCTCGACCATGTAATTGGTCCAGCGGATGACATCGAGAACCTTTTCGGCCTCGGCAATCGCGTCGGTATACTTGCCCTGGCGAATCAGCTTGTCGGCGGTGTTCAAGCCGTTGCTGATTTCATAGATGGCTTCGCTGCGCAGCGCGGCTTCTTCTTCGCTGCGGGCGCGGGCCATGTTCTCGGCCTCAGTGCGGCCGCGGCCGAGCACCTGGTCAGAGTCAGCCTTGATCTGGGCCGCGAGCTTGTTGCCCGGGTCCATCAGCAACGCGTCGCGCGCATAGGTGCGCGCTTCTTCATAGCGCTTGTCGCTGTACATGCGCGCAGCCTGGTTGGCGTAGTACTCGGCGAGCTTCTTCATCTCGTTATCCGAGGCCGCCGCCACCGCGCCGCGCGCCGCGTCGTCGCGGCTGGAAACTTCGCTCGTTGAGCCACCTTCAGACGCCGGGCGTGAGGCGTCCTTGCTTGCTTCCTCGCGGCTGGGCTTGGTATCGCCGCCCATGCGGGAAACGTAATCCTCGGTGCCTGATTGAACGGGCGTCTGGTCCACGGTGCTCGTGCCAGACGCGCAAGCAACCAGCAGGCCGGCAATGCCGGACACTGCGACCAAGGCGAGTCGCCTGGAGAATGCTGCTTTCATGCGAAGTCCACTCCTCACGTCGGGGCAATTGCCTAAGCAATTCAACCCAGGGGACGATGGGAATCGGGGCCAACGGAACTCTTGGAGGGGGACTCTAATCTATCGTAAGTGCAGGTGGTGTCAACGGAGATAAGGAAAGGTTTTGGCGGCCCCTTCTCTATGGTGCCGGGATCAGTCATGGCCCGGTAACCGAAAAAAAGCGAAACCGGGGCGGCTGGTGTGCGTTCCGACACGCCCCGGTAATCGGCCTTGCCTACTCGACGTACAACGTGGCAAACAGGTCGAACTCTTTGCCATCTACCTTGGCAGCGCGCTTATCGACACCGTCGAAGCTGCCGACCACGAGATTCACCGTCTGGTCCTTGAAAGCCGCCCCGCGCAGTACTGCCGCCGATACAACGCTGCCTGCGCTATCCCTGACTTCAACGTCGGTGCCGATTGCCGACATGCTTACTTCGCGTCCGACCGTCTTGCCGGCATCCACCTTGCCCCGCTGAATGACCAGGTACCAGTCATCGCCGACTTTGTGCCAGCGCCTGACCTCGAAAAAGCCGCTCTTGGCCTTGGGCGAGAGCCCAAGCAGGCGCACTTCGGCGGGGTTGTCCATGCCTGTGGCGTCCGGAATCACTGTGGCAGGCGCCTTGGTGTCGCGGGACAGTTCAAAGTCGCCATACTCGCTATGCTTGAGCAGGAAGTTGGCGCCCAGTTTGGCTTCGAAGCGTGACCGGGTGTTGAAGTTCACCTTCAGGTCCGCAGGCAACACTTCCTTCGGAGTTGCCGGCCGGCCGTCGGCTGTGCTCATGGTTACATTGAGGTTCAGAAGCTCCGCGACCGTATATTCTTTGCCGACGTCCTGGTTGTCAGGATCGACGGTGACGATAATGCTGACGCGGTACCATGTTACGTTTCCGGCGTCCCGGACATTGACCCACTGGGTAAGCATGACCGTGCCGCCGCCCTCGCTGCCACTCTGCCAGCCCATCTCGATGCGGTTACGCACAAGTACCGGGTGGCCGTCCTGGCTGATGCGTTTGCTGGACTTGTAGCTTTCATAAACTTCGAAGGGTATTCCCTTGAACAGCTCTTTGCCCGTCACGGCGCGAACGGCGTAGGTGTACGTCACATCAAGATCAAACGTGTTGTCGTCGTGGGTTGTCTGTGCGGTCTCGGTGACGAACTCCCACTCTGAGGCCTTTTCCGGCTCACGGGGCTTGGGGTCGGCTTTGCCGGATCGCTCGGCCCAGAGTACGAACCCGCCGTCCCACTTGGCGCGCTGCAGCACCTGCTTGAACGTCTTGTCAGGGACGGCCTTGCCATTGGGGTCAGGGTCGCCCTTGGCATCGACCAATGCTGCTGTGTTCAGCCACGCATCGCGACGACTCTCCCATGCCTTGAGCAGGTTCTGGTACTCAAGCACGCGCTTGCCGTATTCCTTCTGGCGCTTCTCGACGGTTTCAGGTGCGCGACGCAGGATCAGATACTTCAGATCCGGCGGAAGCTCGGTCGCAGATGGCGCCGACCAACTGATGGTGATCTGCATCTTGGCCTGGTCAAACACGGCCGTCACACCGCTGGGGTCGCCGATGTTGTAAAATTCGGGGCGATCGCCGGCGTCGTAGCGTTTGTACTCGTCAAGACGAACTTTGCCGTCCTGGTCGAAATCCATCTTCTTGATTTCAGCCGCCGACATCTCCTTGTCGTCAATCACGCCATCGCCGTTCTTGTCGAGCTGGTTGGTGAAAATCTCTTCGGGGTTGCCCGGTGGCGTGCTGTGCTCAGAACGGCTGATTTTGCCGTCGCTGTCCTTGTCCCACTTCTTGAAGTCATTGCGGGGCGCGGATCCGGAGTAGTGTGGCGTCGCCCGGAATTCGCGTTCGTCCCAGTCTCCGCTCTTGTCCTCATCATACTGATCAAACTCGTCCTGCTGTCCTGCCTCAATGCGAACGTCCCATGCAATCGGCGTTTTCAGAAGCGCGTCAACATTTCGCGGAACACTTTCCGCACCGCCCTTGTCTGCTGTCAGCGCCGCAGCTACCTGATCAGGCGTGGCCAGATCCGGCGCCGTTGTCGTGACTTCCTTACTGCTGAGCGCCGTAGATACCCGCTGGTTCTCTCCTGTCAGCTCGTCCTTGAGTTTCGAAACGTTGTCGGTAAACACCGCCACCAGGATCAGCACCAGGGCCACCAGCAAACCGGCAACGGGCCCAAGAATTGAGCCGTACTGGGCAAGGCCACCACTTTTAGTTTCTACCGGCATATCTCGGTTCCTCCGGGGGCTTGAGTGCCCGGGGTTCATTATCCAGTTGGTTCGACAACAACCTTCCACTTCGTGTTGAAAGACAGTGCGCGCAGCTTGATGGCAAAGTGCACCGGCAGCACGAGCCGGTCTTTCTTCTCGAACTCTTCGGCCTTCTGCTTGCTGACGCGCGCCCCTTGCTCCGTTTCGGGGCGCAAGGCCGAGTCGATGCCCTCGGCGGCCCGCATGTCGTTGGTGATCGTGAAACGAACCGACATCGGCCGCGCAATCTGCTCAAACTGTGCGACCAGCACTTCCATCGGAAAGCCGTGGCGGGTTTTTCCGGCCGCGGTGCCGCTGGTCAGGTCGGTGCGGCAGCCAAGCTCACGCATCAGCGCCAGTCCGAATTCCGGTGAGCACTCAAGGTCAACCACAAAAGGCAGCACTTCCCAGGGCGATTCCGGCTCCGAGCGTTCACTGAATGCCAGCGCCTCGAACTTGAACGAATTGATCTTGCTGCCCTGGTTCCCGAACCTGCCGCTCTGGTGCAACAGCTCACAGGTCGTGGTCACTTCTTCCATGATGCGCAGCTTCAGGCGGTTCTCGGCAAGCTTTGGGCCGTCGCTGCTGGCGTTCAAGCGCGCCATTTCGCCGTCGAAAAGGGTCCAGTAATCCTGGGCCGGGGTTGTGCCGCGCTTCAGAATCCAGGTCTCGATGCGTTTGGGCAGCGGCACCGGCTTGTCCATGGCGCCCCAGCGCTTGCGCATGTCATTGAGGAACGGGATGACTTCATCTGTATAGAAGGTACGGGTATCGGTCGATGTCGGGAGGCCCGTCCGCAAACGCGTGCCGCTGCCTCTCAGTGCAGCCTGTGCGGCCTTGAAATCGCCGTCAAACTCTGCGCGCGCCGCCGTTGCTGCGTCGAGGTCACCCTGCGAAGCCGGATCCTTCTTGCCTTTTAGCAGCGCGACTTTGTCACCCAACGTGCCTTCCTGGCCGCTTCGCATCAGGAAGCCGACGCCCAGCAGGATCAGGCCAAGCAGTATGCCTGCACCGAACACCACGAAGTGCAGGTTCTTTTTCAGGTTGTCCATGTGTGCTCCTTCCGTCCGGGCCCTATCCGCCTGTCGGTGCCGGTGGCGTCACCGGGTCCAGACTGATCTTCACTGCCACTTCACTGACCGCATAGCTCAGGTCCGGCACGGACTTGGTTGACAGTGGTGCCGGCCTGCCGGGCGAAATCTCAAAACTGCCGCCCTGGGGCACAATCTCAGTCAGCTTGAATACGCTGCCCTGCCCGCCGGCGACAGTCGGAGAAACAACCGTGACCGTGAAGCCGATGTTGTCCCACTTGATTTTCTCTACTTCGGACTCCTTGGCGCCGTCCAACTGCCCGCTGTCTTTGAAGTGCTGGAGCAACCGCTTCTTCACTTCGTTCACCAGCAGAGCGTTGTTTCCCTCGGTCAGCGCCGCCTTCAGGCCGTCATTCGCCCCTTGCGACGAACTGCCGCTGCCTACCTCGATCGCGACGTTCGCCCGGTATGTCAGGTTGCGCTTCTGCGTGAAATAGCCGCCCTCGGTGGTGCCCTCAGGCAACACGTATGCGGCTGGCAAGATTTCTTGAGTTACCCAGACCACTTGCGAGCCGGTAAGAGACTCGCCACTGCCAGCACTCTTGTTGCTGATATGTGCCCAATAGACCTTGTTGCCTTCACCCTGCCTGTCGGTGTGGGCGCCCAAAGCCGCCTGCATCGAATCGGCGACGAGACCAGGCAGGATGTTGTGGCGCACATACAGCGGCTGTGCGGGCTGGGCTACGCCCTCAACCGTCGCGCCCGGCAGCGTGGCGATGCGCCCTTGTACCAGGTTCCGCAGCGACAACGCTGTATTCGACAACGTGCCAAGATCGCCCGCACTGTTGAATTCCGCGGCGCGGGCGGCGGCAAGCTTGTCTGTGCCCTCGGCGGATGCCACCAGCGGCTCGACACCACTCGTTGCAAGGATCGAAAGCAGCAGCGCAATCAGGCCACCGGCCGCCGCGATACCGCCGCCGATAAAGAACGGCATGCGCAGCTTTTCGGTTTCCTTGGCGCTCAGGTACTCCGCCGGGATCAGGTTGATCCGGTTGAGCCCCTCGAGTCCGAGGCCCTGCAGCCCAAGCCCGATTGCCACGGCGAGGCTCTGGATACTGTTCTGGACTTCGCTTGGGTCAACGGTACGCGCCAAGGCAATGCGCTGCGGCGTGTCAACCTTATGCACGTTGTATTGAAGCTGCTGCTCAAAGAACTTCTTAATGTTCAGCAGCTTGCTGCCGTTGCCCATCATCACGAGCTGGTTGATGTTCGCGGCTTCATTCTGGCTCTTGTAGAAGCCCACGGCGCGGTAGATCTCGCCGACCATTTCCTTGAGGGGAGGCTTCATCGCCTCGAACACAGCCGCCGCATCCTTCGACTTTGCCGCGTTGCGCTTGAGTTTCTCTGCCTGCTCGGCATTCAGCTTGAAACGCGCGCGCAGGGCCTTGGTGATGTCGTTGCCGGCGACAGGCACAACGCGGACGTAGGTCTTCTGGCCGTCAATCAGGATGACGTCGGTGTTGTCAGCACCGATGTCGATCGCGACACAGCAGTCGCTGATCGTGTCGTCCATCTCAAACTTGATGTAGTTGTATATGCCAAGGGGTGCCACCTGCACGCCCTTGATCTGCAGGCCGCCGTTCTCACAAATGGCCACGATCTTGTCGACGGCCTCTTTCTTGGCCGCGTACAGGTTGACCTTGCGCTCTTCGGGGTCTGCGTCTTCGATGTTCTGGTAGTCCCAGACGGCTTCTTCAAGCTTGATTGGAATCTGGCTGCGGGCCTCGTTCAGGATGGTCTCGCGAATGCGGTCATCACTGACCGGCGGCAGGCTGATGATTCGGCCCAGCGTGTTCTGGCCCGAGATCGACACAAACACGGTGTCATCACGCTTGATGCCCTTGCGGGCACGCAGGTCATTCAAAGCGCCGGACGTAGCGTCTTCAGCCGATGTGCCGGCCCCGAGGCCGAAGTCATTCAGGCTGATGATCTCTACCTCTTCAAGCGTCGCGCTGCCGCGGTCGCCTGACACCTTGACTGCCTTGACGCTGGAAGTGCCCAGCTCAATGCCCCATGCTGATTTTGCCATGAGTCCCTCGAAACGCAGGCGCAAGCAGATTGGCAGAGCCAACCTAGCTGACGAGACAGATTCTTCGATTCCGCGTTGGGGGTGTAAGCAGCATGGCCCAGAATGCTCCCAACGTCAAGCGGGGATTGTGCTTAGTCGGGGAATGCGCATGACATTGGTCGGGTCAGATGCCGGCTGGTAGATGCGGGCTTGCTGTAAAAAAGTCCGCGACTATTCGCCTGACAGCCGCCGGTTGGGTTGCGTTCAGTGCGGAAATGCCCTCCTTGTCGGCGAAGACAAGCTTTGGCGTCGGGTCGGAAATGTCATCCGCCTGCCATGTACCATCCCCAGGCGCTTCCTCGTTCAGACGCAACGCCAGCTCGCTCCAGTCAAGGCGGGGCTTGTAGGGGCGGCTTTGCAGATCAAACCATGAAAGTGTCGTAAGTCGAACCTCGTACTTTGCCGCGCCGGACTCAGTGGAAAGGACTGTCAGTATCCGATCGCAGGCGGTGGCGGTGTTGACTGCGGTTTCGTGCAACGGCTGGGCAGTCGTGATTACCGCGAGGTCCAGCGAATGAAAGATCTCTACTTCTGCATCTTCCTCACGCAGCAGGCGCAAGTGTTGCTGGATCGTCCAGAATTCGCGGGCGAACCAGTCTGCGTGAGTGTCCGGATTTGCCAGCCACTGGGGCAGATGCTGCAACGCAAAGTCGTACTGTGCCTGTCGTGCCTCCCGATCGCTGGTGAACAGGGAAGTCTTGACCGGGCTGTTCTCGGCCTTTGTCAAAGCGGTCAGGGTCAAGTCAAGCTTGACGCCCTCAGGCGTCGTGAATAATGAAAAATCTCCGGCCGCAGCCGCTGCCACAAGCGTGTGTGCGTGTGCCTTTGCCAACGCGGGCTCAATGCAGACGAAGACGCTGCACACGCCATCGGTGTCATAGTGATTATTCGTCACAGCGGTGATGCCGCTTAGCAACTGCTCTCGATCTGGCGCATCACCCAGCAGCAGGCACATGCCGGTGGAAAGATCATGCCGAAAGCGGTCGGGCGTGCGGTTGACAGGCCAGTGCGACAGGTGAAGCCTGCCGGGCGATGCCCCGTCAACGCTGATGCATTCGTCAGGGTCCAGTGCGCTGTGCCAATGTTTGTAGACAAGGCGAGTCATGGCAGGAGGTTAGCTAAGCCACTGGGTATTCGGGGCATGAATTTTTCTTGCGGGCCGACTACTCACCGGGCGCCACAATTTTCACGCTGCCATCAAGATGCCCGATCTTGGCAACCCGTCCTTCGTGGCGGCCGCCATCAAACTCCGTGCGCAGGAATGCATCCAGCGCGTGTGTCGCCACATCTTCGCCCATGCTGCGTTGGCCAAAGCACGCCACGTTGGCGTCGTTGTGCCGCCGCGACATTTCAGCTTCCCATGCGTCGTGAAGCACAACCGCACGAATGCCCGCAATCTTGTTTGCGCTCATGCACATGCCGATGCCGCTGCCGCACACCAGCACGCCACGCTGGGCATCGCCACGGGCCACGACCCGCGCCGCGCGCTGGGCGAAATCGGGATAGTCCACGCGCTGCTCGTCCGTTGGGCCTTCGTCCAGGACCTGATGGCCGGCCTTCCGCAGATGATCCATGATCGCCTGCTTCAACTTGAATCCCGCGTGATCTGAGGCAATGGCGATGATCATGGCGAATCTCCGTGTCCGCAGAATAGATTCAAGAACTCGGTTTCCAACGCTCCGTTACCAGCCCAGCGTGCAAGCAGGTCTGTACGCATCTGCGCGACCACCTGCCTGGCCGTGCGCTCGTACACGCCTGGTGGCTTACCCATCGGGTCGTCGATCTGCCAGTGAAGCACCTTGCCGGGCGCGGCTGCATTGACTTCGACCGCCACGTCATCTCCCATCGAGACGCACAGTGCCGGCAGGACCTCTGCATCAAACGCCTGCGGAACGTGCGACGCCATTGCGACGTGGTAGCGCCGCGCGGCTTGCTGCATGTCCGGCGGTGAACGCTTTACCGATCGCGCAATCAGCCCGCTGCTGGTCGGCGCATAGGCCGGCACATAGTCACGCACCTGCCCCATCAGCCAACTCTGCATTGCCTCAAGCAGGCGGTGTGCAAACGCACTTCGGTTCAGGTTGCCAAGGCACACAAAATGCACCGACTGCGTGTACATCTGCGCAAGCCGGTCTTTCTCAAGTGCGCCGCGCCGCAGAATTTCGATCCCGACGGGCAGTAGCCGCACGACGCTGCTTGGCGACCGCTCGGGCAGTACGCCGCCGTCCACCACGGCATCAACGCCCAGCCTGGCGATAGCATGCGGGTCGCGCAGCGGCGGCTGCCCGTGCTCGTTGGCGCTGGTAGCAATGACAGGCAAGCCGGCCGCTTCAAGCAGCGCCGAGCCGACCGCATGCCGCACTACACGCAGCCCCAACGATGAGCTGCCCTTGGCGACCACAACCGTGGCGCCGTTGGGCGTAAGTGTGCGGACCGCAAATTCCTCGGGCGGCAGCAGAGGCCCCGCGACCTGGACTGCAAAGTCAGCGCTGCCTGCATGAAGCGAGAAGCCCTCGCTGCGGCCGCCCTTGAACGCCTTCAATGCTGCATTGCTGAAGTCGGCGTCTGCGCGTGCCGCCACGCCGTACACGGTGTCTGTGGGAAAACCCACAAGCGCACCGTCCCGCAGCATTCGTGCGGCATCGTCAAGTTGGCTTGGCTGCAGGATCTTTGCGGGCATCGTTCGCTGCTTGTTGGAGGGCCTTCTCTTCGATACGCCTGCGTTTGCGTTCGGCAATCGCGAGGCGCCGCCCCAGCAGCCCTCGGTTTCGCAGAAATCGATAGGCAAAGTAGATGGGACCGGAAAGGACATAACCGAACATCAGTCCCGGCACCAGCAGCTTCCAGTAATCAATGAAAATCACCACCGCCACCGCAATCAGCAGTATGAACACCATCGACTTCAGGCTCTGGTGCCGCGACACAAGCCGATTGAACAGATGAACGTAGCGGATGCGCGTCACCATCATCAACCCGATGAAGGCGCACGTGATCGGGATGACAAACCGCAACACCCACGGCCAGGGCTGTTCGCTGAACGATGGGTAATGGTCGTACAACCAGGTGCAACCCAGCATCAGCGCGCACACGCTGGCGGCAGCGGCGGGGCTGGGAAGGCCGTGAAACACGCTGTGGTCGTCGACCTCGCTGGTTTCGACATTGAACCGCGCAAGGCGCAGAATGGCGCAGCAGGCGTACAGGCCGCACACGGCCCACAGCAGCTTGGTGTCAAAGTCGAATGCAAAAGGCGCGCGCGCGAAAAAAAACTCGCCGCCCACGCGTATCATGATCGCCGGGGCGACGCCGAACGTTACGGCGTCGCACAGGCTGTCGAGTTCAGCGCCGAAGCGCCCCGTGGTCGCCGTCATGCGCGCGACCTTGCCGTCCATGGCATCAAACAGCATGCCCGCGCCGATCAGCAGCGCAGCATACCCAAGCCGAAGCGTTACTTCGCTGCCGTGCCCGACGCCGATAGCCGCAAATGCCTTTGCCAGTTCAATCAGTGCAGCGATGCCGCAGATTGCGTTGCCCAACGTCAGTGCCGTCGGCAGCATTGCCAGCCCGGGCATGCGCTGGCGTTTGCGGCGGCGAGACGTGTTGACAGAGCCATGGGCGCCGGACTCACTTGACGTGTCAAGCTGAATGATGCGACCGCTGGCCGTGGTTGACGGCAAACGTTCGCTGTTGGATGGTGCGTTGCTGTCAGGCATCATTCCTTTGGCGCTTCCCAGCCCATCTCTTTCAGTATACCCGCAGCCGCGTCACATGCAGACGGCACGCCGATGACGATCACGCGCGTGCCGAATGCCGATACGATGGCCGGACAATCCTGCGCGTCGAGAGCGGTCTCTGTCGCTTCAACTACGACCTGCACTCCGCCCGCTGCGCGCAGGCTTTCGGGGCCTCCTGGCGTTGTCTTCTGCCGCTGGTACGAGGCATCAATCCGCTTCAGCAGGGTCGCCGTTTCGAGTACACTGCAACCGCCGTGCTCAGGCGTGTCTACGTGCCGGAAGCAGATCACGCCCAGCGCAGTGGAAGTCGTGAACTCGTACCCGCCGTGGCGTACGACCGCCTCGAGCAGCCCCGCACAGGTATCGGTGCCCCGCAACGTGGCGTGCTCGTCGGCGAACATCGTGGCAATCGCGTGATGCACCACAAAGTCGACAGATGCCAGTTTGCACAGCCCTGCAACCACGCTGCCGAGCGGCCTGTCCTCGGCTTCGTACTTCACCTCGCCTGTTGCAAGCTTGGCCAGTTGCGCGCGTCCGGAAGTCGTGTACGGGTGCTCACCGCCGGCGTCTGACACCAGCAACGCAAGAAGTTCGCGCACCCGGGTGTGCGTCCAGTGGTCTGTCGTAAGCAGTATCCGCTCCC
The DNA here is from genome assembly GCA_025993795.1 of Planctomycetota bacterium. Lineage (GTDB taxonomy): Bacteria > Planctomycetota > UBA8742 > UBA2392 > UBA2392 > JADJRK01. The sequence goes on along the minus strand of JAMQHL010000047.1, from coordinate 67,224 downwards.
CCACCACAGAGCACGCAGGTTGGGCGTCCCACAACACATCCAGCACCAGACAGATCAGGTGCGCCAGGCTTTCGGCACCGGTTGCCAGATAGGGCTCTTCTTTGCTGCCCGGAGAGGCCTTTGCCCGCTCCGCGTCAGGGTGGCCATAGGCGCGCACATAGTCGACAAAGCGTCCCGCCAGCACACTCACGTCATAACCGCGAGTGAACTGGTGATTGCCTGCCTCAGGAACCTCGCGAACTACCAGCCGCTTCCCGTCGGCAACCACGCTGAGGCCGGTCGCCACGGAAAGCAGTTTTGCTGCGTGCGCCAGCTCAACCTTCTGGACACTCAGCCACACCGGTGTTTCCATTTCCGGCGGTACATCACCCAGGTCCAGTTTCAGGCGTGCGGACCTCGCGAACTCCGTCAGCGCAACCTCGGCAGGCACACCAAGGTACGAAAGGCTGAGCGTGGCCGGCTCAGGCTTGTCCTGCGAGTTCGCCGATGACCATGCCAGCGACAGCGCAAGCAATACGATGGCGGCGGTTTTCACTTGCCGCTCCTTTCTTCCTTACCCGCGTCCTTGGCGGGGTCTTTCCAGCCGAGTTCACGCAGGATCTTTGCTGCGGTGTCAACGATGTCGCTGCCGCCCATGACCACAATGCGTGCACCATAGGCCAGCACCTGGGGAAGATGCCCGGCGCTTTCGAGCTGGGCCTCAAGGGCGTCCACGATCACGGCGACACCACCGCGAGCCTTTAGTGAAAGCTCGTCAGGATTGTCGGCGCCTTCGGCCATATCCTTGTACTGCTTCTCCAGGTCCGCCAGCAGCGCATCGAGCGCAAACACCCGGTAACTAGGCGTGCCGGCGTAATGCAGCTGGTGAAGCCGCATCGCCCCATGGCGCGCGTCCACATAAAAGCTGTGCTCGGTTGCCAGCAGCGCAAGCACTTCGTTCGGGCCGGCTTCCATATCAGCGACGTCGGCATCGTCATCCAGAAACACGGTCTCGAGCAACGATCGATGCACATACACCGGCGCCGGGAACTTCTCGAACAGGCGCCACAAGGCCGCCCCAAAACTGGCGCCGGCAGGCAGCCCTCGCGGCGCGTTCTTTTCAAGCGCCAGCCGGTTCGCGCGGTCTTTGCTCAACGCTGAGCTGTCGCCGCCCTTTTCAGCGGCCAGCAGCGACAGCAACTCTTCAATGTTGCGCAGCTCGTCGGCCGTGCGCGTAAACACCAGGCGTGTACCGACAGGCGATCCTGTGTCGGTGCTGGCATCGCCCTCAAGCACCCGCTGCACAACCTCAAGCAGAATCTCGGACGGGGCCTGGCCTGCCTCGGCGGGCAGCGGTTTGTCAAAGCGCTTGCGGTAGTCGCGAAACGCAGTGGTCAGCGCCTTGACGTCAAAACCTCGAACCTCGGGCTTGCCGACTACCGAGCCGTCCAGCTTGCAGCGCAGCATGCGCGCTTCGGCATCCAGTTGCAGCGCAACTCGGCCGGATTCGGAGATCAGCTTCAGAGCCACGTCGGGCTTGACGTTGCGCGCGAGCACCCAGATCGGCTCTTCGAGCTCATCGCTGTCCTCAAGCTCGCCCAGATCTACCTGGTAACCAAGCTGGCCCGCAAAGTCCGTCAGCGCCGCGCCCAATTCAGCGCCTGGATACACACAGGTGACCGTCAGCTCAACCGGTTGTTCCTGCGCCCGCGCCAGCGTTACAACTGCTAGCAGGCACATGAAGATGCTCAGAGTCCGTGTCATAAGGATCCCCGTCTGGCGCGCTAGCTCGGTTTCCAACCCAGCGCGATCAACTGTTTCTGCACGATTTCCTGTACCTGCATGTCACCCCTGACCAGGATTCTCGTTCCAAAATCGACAGGGCCTATATCGCTATCATCTCCGTTGAGAATGGCCGTTTCCAGTAGATCCATGACTTGTTGCCTAAGGTCCCGGCCGAGCGTGTCCGACTTCACAGCGGACTTGGTCTTCAGGTCTTCAATCAACTGGGCCACGTTGTACACAGCGTAGCCGATCTGAGGGTACGAGGAGAGATGGTCATCATCGCGGACCAGATAGACGACGTTGCCTATCAAGAAGGGGCGAGCATGGTACTGACGGCACACTACTCTCAGAGTGTCTAAGAAAGTCAGCTCCGGCAGGTCCAGGCTGCAAGTGTCCGTCTCGCTGTACAGAAGTTCTCGGCTGATAAGAAAGGGAGCGGCCAATTTCTCTGACAGCACTGCGACAACTTCCGACAGCGTCTGTGCCTGTACCGCCAGTACCATCTGGGATTCCTTCATCTTCTTCCAGGTCTCGGACTGCAGTTTCAGCCATGTGCTCTGACCACCGCCATCGGAAGACAGCAACCCGATCAGCTCTTCCAATTCCACTCGCTCGCGCGATTTCGTCCAACAGGTTGCCGCAGCGTCACCGACTCCCGCAGTGTGCCGGGGCTCAAGGCCCAGAGCCCAATGCATTGCGGTGCGCAGGTCGGATATGCAATCGGACTCTCTTGCCGGAGGCAGTTCGGCGTCACGCTTCGGAGGCGGCCCCAGCACGGCATTGGCTGCGTAAAACGAGGCACTCAGCTTGGTGATATCGTAGGTATAGGGCCCGTAAAATGTGTAGCCGCCACCTTCCTCATCTACCTCAATCAATTTGCGATCGCTGTGCAGTTCGATTGCGAGATCCAGTTCGTGTGCGAGCAAGGCGAATGCAACTTCAGGAGATACTGCCCCGAGCACCATCGTCACTTCCGTGTCCGGATCAACCGATTTGCTGAGCAGCACCTTGTACCCCAGTTGCTTTGCCATGCGCGCAAACACTTCGTCCAATTGTGCCGCCTCAAAATCGACCTGCACCATTCGCTTCGACGGAGGCGATTCTTGTGCCACGAACCCGGCTTGGAACAGAAGCAGACCTGCAATCATCAGGCTGACAGTGCGCATAGGATCTCCCCTCAGGTTTTGGTGGCCAAGGCTGTTTCGCCGTCTGGCTTGGCTGAAACGCCAGCTAGTACTTTTATGATGGCGATGACTGTGCCGCCGCCTTTGACTTTGTCTCCGACCTTCACTTTCCATTCAACTTCAAAATCGTTGTCGAAGTACAGCTCCGTGCGGCTGCCAAACTTCAGCATGCCGAAGCGCTCGCCGCGCTTCACCTGCTCGCCTTCCTTGATTCCCAGCACGATGCGCCGCGCTATCAAGCCGGTGATCTGCCGCACATAGTAGCGCGGCCCCCACTTGCTCTTGAAGCCGAGATTCTGCGCCTCATTCAAGATGCTGCACTCGGGGTCGCGGGCATCGCGGTATTCGCCATCCTGATGGCGTGAGTACTCAAGCGTGCCATCCAGGGGCGCGCGGTTCACGTGCACGTCAAACACGCTAAGGAATATCCCGATGCCCTGGTGCTTGCCTTTCAGGTACTCGTCCAACTGTTTCTCGCCGACGTCGGTCACGGTTCCGTCGGCGGGGCTGACGACGGTAAATTCGTCGCCGGGCAAAGGCCGGTCGGGGTCGCGAAAGAAGTTGAGATTGAACCCGGTCAAGAACAGCGGGATTACCCCCACAGCCCACAGGGCCGGATGGACGAACCATGCCAACGCCCAAACGCCAACCCAAAGCGCGCCAGGAATGGCAAAGCCGAACAGAAACAGTTCACGCAGACCATATTTTGTGAAAGGCATTGGCGAAGGTTAGCAGCAAATCAAAGAGTTTGCAGATCGAAGTGCGATGCCCGTCAACCGGGTTGCATAGTCCGCCAACCTACTTCATCGCCCTTTGCCCCAGCACCCCTGCCATGTTCAGCGCGACCTTTTGCCGGATCGCGTCGCGGGCGATAAAGCCGAAATCGCGGCTGTCGCCGTAATTCACCGCATCGGTGTCCATCAGGATCAGGTACTCGCCTGCGGGTATCACCTGCCCGTCCTGAAATGTGGCCTGCGAGCCGATGTCGAACCCCACAGACTGCGGGGGCCGGCCGCCGATCGCCATCGTGGGCCCCGCGCGCCGCAACTCTTCGCCGGGCAAGCCGGCAATGCGACCCAGCATCACCTCGGGCACGCCATCGCGCGGGTTGGGGTGGTCGTAAAGGACAATGTCCCCCACCTTGGGGTCTCGCCACAGGTTCAGTTTCAGCAGCAGCACCGTGTCGCCCCGCTGGATGTCCTCAATCGGGGACTGCACTTTGATGCTGTTGGGGTCGAACTCACCCGGAAGCGTGTACACGCTATAGCTCATCAGGGCGTAAATGCCGACAAGCAGCAGCAGTGCGGCAAGCCCGAATCGAAGCCGCCTGATCCATCGCCGCGCGGCTTTGACGCGCTTGCGATTTCGCTCAAGGGCAAGGGCCGGTTCAAGTTGTGCGTTCTGGGCCATGATCGGACGCGGGTCTTGAAGCCCGGGGGTCAGTCTGCGATAGTACCGCCCACTGTAACACTTGTTCAGTCGCAGGCTTCGGCATGCAGGGCAATATCCAAGGAGCGGGCTTTGGGCCTCTTCAAGAAACAAGAACGTAACATCGAATCGCTGTCCACGATCCAGGACACCAACACCTTCAAGCTTGTCCGCAAGCTTGCCGAGGGTGGCATGGGTGCGGTCTATGAGGCCATCCAGATTGGCTCAGATGGCTTTGAGAAACGCATGGCCATCAAGACCGTGCTTGAGGACTTCTCTACCAACGAAGAGTTCGTCGAGATGTTCATCGGCGAAGCCAAGCTGGTAGCAGACTTGATCCACCAGCATATCGTACAGATCTACCAGCTCGGCAAGGTCGGCCGCCAGTACTACATGGCCATGGAGTTCATCCACGGCGTGAACCTGGAACAGTTCATTGACCGCCACCACCAGTACAAGAAGCGCATTCCCACAGAGCTGTGCGTGTATGTCGCCAGCCGCGTGGCCCGTGCCCTTGAGTACGCGCACAAGAAGCGCAACCGCCAGGGCGAGTTGCTGGGCGTTGTGCATCGTGACATCAGCCCCAAGAACATCATGATTGAAGCTGAGGGTGTGGTGAAGCTGACCGACTTCGGCATCGCCAAGGCCCGCCACATCATGAAGGATAAAGAAGGCGACGTGCTGATGGGCAAGGTGCAGTACATGAGCCCGGAACAGGCCGCCTTTGAGCAGACAGACGGGCGCAGCGACGTGTTTTCACTGGGCGTTGTGCTGTACGAAATGCTTGCCGGTCGGAACATCTTTGCCGACGACGACACACTGATCTGCATTGAAAACGTGCAGAAGAAGCCGATTCCACCCATCAGCCACTACAACCCCAACGTCGATGACGACCTGCAGCGCGTGCTCGACCGCATGCTCGAGCGCGACAAAGGCAAGCGCTACCAGGACGCCGGCGAGGCCGCCACGGACCTTGAGTTCTACATCTACAAGGGCGGGTACGGGCCGACGTTCAACACCATGGCCGACTACCTGCAGCACCTGTTTCCCGAGTTCAAACAGCACGCAACGACCTGATGCATTCGCGATCGGGCTTCAAACGCGCCGCCACCTTGCGGCGCGTTTCATTGCATAGCGGACGCCCGCTCGATCCAGCCGCCGACCAGGTCGATCATTTCGTTGTCCACTCGAAACAACTTCTGGCGTGCGTCATTCAAGTCGTGGCCCAGGTGATCGATCAGGTGAAACTCGGCCAACGGCCGGGTCTCGCACCACTCACGCCAATGTCGCGCGTTGTTCGGGTGCAGCCTCGCATCGCGCCCGCCCTGCACCACCAGCATTGGCCGGCCGTGCTTTGACGGGTCAGCTTTCAGGTAGTCCGCCCAAAGGCCCGCCAGCCACTCGAAACTTTCCCAGCCGTTATAGCCAGCGCCCAGATAGGGCGTGGCAAACTCTACGAACTGCTCAGGTGGCAGCTTCGTGCCCTCGTTAAAATACCTTTCCAGGCGGCTGTAGTATTCCAGCACCTTCTCGCCCTTGGCCCGCTGGGCACCGGCAGCCTCTTTGATCAGCCGCTGGGCCCGAAAGCGCCCAAGTTCAAAGACGTTCCCGAAGGGCGCACACAGGGCGACAACCCCGACAACGGCCTCAGTTTCAGCAAGCTTGGTGACAACCATGCCGCCTTCACTGTGGCCGATCAGGAAAACCGGAAGTCGCGCCGTCAACTCATGCTCGCGAAGCGCCTGGAGTGCCGTCCTGGCGTCGTCTACGCGGTCAGGAAGAGTGTATGAGTGCGGGTAACGCGCCGGCTTGTCGCTGCCGCGCTTGTCGAATCGCAGGGTAGCGATGCTTCTGGCGCCAAGCAGAGTCGCAAGTCGCCGATACAGGCTGCTCTTGAACCCCACGGCGGACATGTTTCCGTCACGGTCATGGACTCCGCCGCCCTGGTGCACCAGCGCCGCGGCAACAGGGCGGTCCGGGACCATCAGCGTGGCCCCAAGCGGCGGGTCTGTCGGCACCGAAAGGTCAAGCGTTTTCATGAGGGCCTGCTTGCCAGGAAAACCAGCGTTATGGCGCAAACCCGGGGCCCGTACAACGGCAATAGCCGCGGCGCAATTCGGAATGACACCCAGACCGGCCAGGGGACGACAAAGTCACAACTATCCGCGCTACAAAGCCTTCGATTTGCCGGGCGCCGTTGCATTGACGGGGTTTAAGCGCTGGTCTATACGGGTTGCCCTTCGCTGGCTGGTTTCAGGCGGCTTTCAGGCAGGCACCGCATGCAACGCAAAGAAATGATCCAGATGGTCGTCGTGATCATCCTGATCGTGGCAGGCTTTTATGCGTGCCAGGCATGGATCATTCCGCCGTCCGCACCGCCTGTGCCGCCCGCAAACCAGTCCAACTCACCGCCTGCAAACCAGTCCAGCGCACCGCCGGCCAATCAGCCGACGCCTGAAATCAGAAGCACCGGGCCCGCATCGGCCAGTACTTCGAAAGCCACCGAGGCTGACAGGGCACACGGCTTCGCGCCCATTCCGCGCGCCGAAGCAAAACACTGGAAGCTGGCCAACAGCCGCCTGACTGCCACCGTGTCTGACCGCGGCGCCGTGCTGGACTCGGTGGCGTTCATCGATGCTGACGGCAACGTAGTCTTCTGGCGTACGCCGGACAACCCGACGGTCGAGCCAAATGAGCCTCTCCAGCTTCTGCGGCCCGAAGAAGCGGCACCTGATATTGCCCCGTTCGCGCTTCTGATCGACCCGAACGATAGCGCTCGCAACACCTCGCGCTGGGAGCTGGCGCTGAATGAAACCGGCGACGAGGGCGTTCAATCGCTGACCTTCCGTTTTCCGCCGTCCAAGGGCTTTGAGCACGATGCCGAGTCAGACGGCACTGTGCTGTACAAGAAAATCACGCTCTATCCCGGCTCCTATCGGCTTGACGTGCAGGTTCGTGTCGAGAACCGCAGCGACAAGGTACGCGAGAAGTTCGTCGGCATCTGGGGGCCTGTAGGCATTACCAACGACGGTATGCGCACTGCCGGCGAATGGAGCCGCGTGGCGCTGTACGGAAGCACCGACAGCAAGCGCTTCACCAAGCTCAAGGACTCTCCCACAGTCCCGGCACTCGCAGAAGCCGTCAGAGAACGCAACGAAGAACTTGGAAAGACCAACGCGTGGATCACCAGCCGCGACCTCGACGAAGTGGAAGACCCCGACCGCTTTCTGATCGCGCACGGCCTGCGCACTCAGTATTTCCTGGCCTTCATCGCCCAGGACCCGGACCTGCGGGACCAGCGCTGGAGCGGCGCGATTCTGCCCATCGGCACAACAGCCGCGATCTCCTTGACCGGTCCGCCGTTGGCTGTGCCGCCGGCTGAGGCCGGCAAGCCGGGGGAGCAAACGACCAGCATGCGCCTCTATGTTGGCCCTCGCGACCGCGACGCATTGACAGCGGCGTGGCTTCTGGCGCCGCCCAAAGATGCAGATCTGGGCGCCCAGTGGGCCGAGCTTGCCACGAGCGGTTTCTTTGACCTGATTGCGAGCCCGTTGATCTGGTTTCTGCGCCTGCTGACGAACCTGGTGGGCGCCGGCTTTGCGATCATTCTTCTGACGCTGATTGTGCGCTGCGCGCTGAGCCCGCTGAGCTATCGCGGCCAGAAGGCAATGGCCGTCTACACGCAGAAGATGAAGATCGTGAAGCCAAAAATGGACGCGATCAAAGAGAAGTACAAAGAAAAGACAGACCGCGACAGCCAGATGCGCATGCTGACCGAAACACGTGCAGCGATGAAAGAGCAGAACGTCGGAATGCTGCCCATCGGCGGCTGCCTTCCGATGCTGATTCAGTTGCCCATTTTCATCGGGTTGTACCGCGCGTTCGGGGCGGCGTTCTTTCTGCGCCAGGCCGAGTTTCTGGGTATCCATGATCTGAGCCTGCCCGATGCAACAATCCCCGCCAGCACATTCATTGGCGAGGGCTGGATCAGCTTTCTTGCCCACAACGGTTGGCTTACGATCAACATTCTGCCGATGCTCTGGATCGCGCTGAGCATCCTGCAATTCAAGATGCAGCCCAAGCCGAGCGACCCGCAGCAGGCGGCAATGCAGAAGCAGATGGGCTGTATTTTTCCGATCATGGGCCTGATGTTTTACGGGTACGCCAGCGGGTTCGCGTTCTACTTTATCGTGTCGAGCATGTACTCAATTGCCGAAAGCAGGCTGATCAAGCGCAACCTGGTCAAGCTGGGCATCACGCCGCCGCCCCCCAAGAAGGGCGAAGCCGTGAAAGAAACCGACAAGCCAGACTACCACGGCTCGAAGTGATCCCTGTGCACCCGCCGTGCCGTGCCTGATGCCGGACTCGTGACATGACCAGCCGTCAAACGATGTTCGCCCTGGCGACCCCCCCAATGGCTTGCCTTGCCGCCATGTTGCGCGTCAGCGGCCCGGACGCACCGGCCCTTGCGCCGATATTCACCAACAGGAAGTGGCAACGCTGCTGTGCGCGAGGCTCGATCGATCTGCCCGTTGGTCCGGTGCCCTGCATCGTATGGATGCTGCCGGCCCCGAATACACTTACCGGCGAGGACACACTGGAAGTGCTGGTGCCCGGCCATCTTGAGATCGTGCGCGATCTTGAGCAGCGCCTGCGCGATGCCGGTTGCCGGGACGCGGAGCCGGGCCGATTCACGCGCTTGTCAGTTGAGGCCGGCAAGCTGAGCCTTACGCAGGCCGAGGCCACGCTGGCGCTGGTCACAGCCTCAGATGACGAATCGCGAAGGCGTGCCCTTGCTGACCTGACAGGAGAGTCTGCGCGCCGGATGGCCGCACTGACCGAAGAACTGCGTGAGGTCAGCGCGCGGTTCGAGATGAGTTTTGATTTCAGCGAAGAAGAGCACGCCCCGGCAGACGAAGACCGTCTGTTCCACGACGTGAGGCTGCTGACCGCGGAACTTCGCGACCTGCTGGGCTCAGAACAGAGCCGTGTGCAGCGCGAGGTCCCGACCATTGCCCTTTTCGGGCCGCCCAATGCCGGCAAGAGCAGCCTGTTCAACGCACTCGCACAACAGACGCGCTCGCTGGTCAGCGATACACCGGGCACAACGCGCGACGCCGTGGAAACAGCCGTGATGTTCGGCAGCAATCGCTGCACATTGGTGGACCTCTGCGGTGTCGGAGAACGGGATGCCGACTCCGGCCGCTTTTCTGAATCTGCCCGTCAGCGCGCCGTCACCAGTGACGTTCTTCTGCTGGTCTGTGCACCCGGACAGGTTGCCGACTGCGCCCGTGAACTCACGGTACTGGCTGGCCGGGACTCAGCACTGCCTTCGCGAACATTCTGGGTTCACAGCATGGCAGACCTCGGGGGCGAGTCACCGGCAAATCCCTGTGGCTTGCCGGAGCAGCGAGTGTCGGCGGCAAGCGGGGCCGGAGTAAGTGACCTGCAATTCAGGCTGGCAATGCGGCTTGCCGAGCGTGCGACTGGCGGCGCCACCAGCCTGCTACGCCGCAAAGCACGAGAAGCGCTGGATCTGCTGACAGCTGCCAATGCAGAACCCGCCGTTCCACCTGAAGTGGCTGCCTCAGACGTACGGCGGGCATTGGCACTGCTCGATCAAGCCCTGCTAAGCCAAGCGCCGGGCGAAGTGCTGGACCTGATTTTCAGTCGATTCTGCATTGGCAAGTGACATCCGGGACTGGTCGCCTTGGTCCGGGCCCGAGGTACTCATGGCTGTCTGAAATGGCTCTTCTGTCGGGCAGTCAGTAGGCTGGCCGAGCGCCGGCGTCAGGCGGGCTCGACGGACGGCTTCGCGAGCTTCTCCACATCTTCAGGACAGCGGACAGGGCGCATGCCGTTGGCACGTCCCAGAAATGCAAGCACAGTGAAACCGGTGGTCAAAACCCTGTCATCCTTCAACACTGCATATTCGAAGCGGAGTCGGGTCTTGGTGACATCGCGCAGCCAGGTACGAACTGTCAACTCATCGTCGTACGTGGCGGTGGCGTGGTGCCTGCATCCGGTCTCTACAACCGCAAGCACGTATCCCCGCTTCTCCAGGTCGGCATACGTAATGCCGATCCGGCGCATGGCCTCAGTGCGGCCAATCTCGAAGTACACCAGGTAATTGCTGTGGTACACCACGCCCATCTGGTCGGTTTCGGCGTAGCGTACGCGCACCTGGGTGTCGAAGGGCATGCTTGGGTTCTAGCTGTTCACAACGCTTCCGCCAACTCGCTGACAAACAGCGTCAGGTTCAGCCGGCCGGGTTGGTCGATGTGGTAACCCCTTACCCACTTGCTTCCGTTTACCAGCACGTAGGGCACGCCGCGCTTGCCTGTCTCTTCCTCCAGTCTGGTAGCCGCGTCGTGGCTCTTGCTGATGTTGACCGTGTTGTAGGAGACTTCGAATCGGTCAAGGAATGACTTCAACCGCGAGCAATCCGGACACCAGGTGGATACGTAGACCACAATCCTGGCACCCGCAAGCTTGGCGCGGTGTGGCGCAAATGGGTCTTGCATACTCTCTTTCACGCCGCACCCCGGCGAACCCTGCACAGCAGACGGGTATTCCCCGCATAGCCGCGATTTACTAGCGTAACTTCATGCCGCCACAGAAGACACTGACGCGCAAGCAGGTACGTGAACTTGATCGCCGCGCGATTGAAGAGTTCGGCATTCCCTCTTTTGTGCTGATGGAAAATGCCGCGCGTGCCTGCGCGGACGAGTGCGAACGAATTCTGCGGCTGCACGGCGTGCAACGCGCGATGCGCAAACTTCGGTCCCCCGGCAGCAAAGACGATATCCCGCGCACCGTGGAAGAGCTTGAACAGTGGAAATTGGCCCTGAACGAGTTTCCTGACCCGACGCTCATCTTCTGCGGCCCCGGCAACAACGGCGGTGACGGCTTGGCCATTGCCCGGACCCTGCACAACCGCGGGTACGCTGTTCGCACTTTTATTGTCGGGTCAGCCGCACCGCTTGAGGGCGCACCCACCGACGTTGCCAGAAACGCGGCCCTGCTGCGATCTCTGGGCGTCGAGATTGCTTCGCTGCCGGATGCCCACGCGGTGCACGAGCTACGCCCACTGATGCGCGACGCCTGCCTGATTGTGGATGCCATGTTCGGCACGGGACTGACCCGAACGCTGGAAGACCCCTACCGCGCGGCAGTTCAGGCTATCAACGAAGCGGGCGCGCCGGTGCTGTCCGTGGACATACCCAGCGGGCTGGATGCTGACACCGGCGACGTGCTGGGCGTGTGCGTGCGTGCCGAGGTCACGGTGACGTTCGTGGCGGCCAAGCCGGGCTTTCTGGACAAGGCCGGGCCTGCGTACTGCGGCAAGGTCGTGGTCGCCGAAATCGGTGTGCCGCGCAGGTTCATTGAGGACGTCCAGGCCTGACGCAAATCGCCGATGCATCGCATCGGCGGTTTGTGTGTTGGCGGCTTGTGGATCAGCCCGTGGTCAGCTTGGCGGGCACACTGACCAGCAGCTTCTTGGCCTCAGCGTTGCTGTCGAGCCCCGGGGTTTTCTTCACGTCCTGGAATGTGGCACGAGCTTCCGCAACAATGGAATCCAAGGCTGCCTTGTCTTCGCCGCCCAGGTTCTTCTTGAGCGCAACCTGGACTTCGGTGCCCAATTTGTCGAGCGCGCGCAGCACGCCAACCGCAGCATTGACCCTTGCCTTGCCGTCGCTGCTGTCGAGGCTGCGCCCGTATGCCAGTGACGCCTTGGCAAGTTCAGACTCGGCGCTGTGCACGGCCTTGAGCGGGTCAGGCTTGGGAGTGGACGGTTTGTTCTTGCCGGTGATGTCGACGCCGACATCAACTTTGCCCAGCTGCTTTTCGATTTCCTTTGTCACGTCTGCAGCGGCGGTCTTGGTCTCGGCGGCTTTGCGTGAGATTTCGGCCTCGGCAGCGATGCGCTTCTTGAACTGCTCGAAGACGGTGTCGCGGCTCTTGGTCAACTGCTCGTAGAGTGCGGCCTGGCGCTCTTGCGGCAGGGCCTGCATGTCCGCGCTGACCTCTTTCTCGAATGTGATGCGCGCCGGCAACTCGGCAAACACCTCTTGCCTGCGCTCGGCGGGAACGGCCTTGAAGTCGTCCTTGACGCCCCAGAACTGTCCCATCAGCTCGCCGTTGGTGGCGTATACATAACCGACGCCGGCACTCGTGATCACGCCCACCACCGCAAACAGACCGACCAACAGCTTGAATACCTTACCCATGGCTGAAACCTCCGTTGTCCTGGATCAAGAGAACCAGATCAGCACGCAAACCGCAAAGTAAAACGCCGGCAGGTACACAAAGACCCCGCGCAAAGCGGGGTCTTTGTCGACTTTTCTGCTAGTACGGAACGGGCTCTTTGTCAGGGTTGCGTGGTGCACGGTTGACGTCGTCCAGGTCGGCCTGCTCAAACTCCTGTTTGTCGCGGGCTGCTTCCCACTTCTGGCGCGCGGGCTTGACGGCTTCGCTGGTCATCATGGTGGACGCCTTGGCGATCTGCTGCATGCCCTTCTTTACCTCGTTGATCTCGTGCTCAAGCTCCTGGTAAATCAGGTACGCGGCAATCTCGCGCTCGTTGTCTTCATTCTTGAGCGCCTCTTCTGTCATCTCTTCGAATCCTTCGTAATGCTTGAAGGAATTGACCATCGGGATGTTGTCCATATTGTACGGCCACTTGTAACGGAACAGCTCAAGTGCGTAGACAGTCTGGTACCACTCCTGCCACGCGGCAATCCAGATTTCGTCGTTGCCACGGTCTTCCATGCCGGCCTTCTGGGCCCCACGTACCTTCTTGATGGCAATACGAATGTAGTCGTAGGCGCGGGACTTCTTCATCTCGCGGCCCTTTTCATACGCCGAAACCGCAAACGCGCGCGCCCGAATCTGGTGCTCTGTGAGCGTTTCTGCACTCTTCTTTGGCGGCAGATTGTGCGGCTTGATGTTGGCCACGGTATTGCCGCCGTCGTCGATGGTGCCGCGGCGACCAAACGCATCAACGGTAATGTCGAGCACAAACGCAGCAATGCCGAGCACCGTGACCGCAATGCAGATGATCCAGATCAACTTGGCGGACTTGTGGGAAATCTTGCCCTTGGCCGGCGATGGTTGCCCGTCCTGAAGCTGCGGCGCAGCCGTCGTCGGCGGTCGCACCGGCTCCGACGGCTTTACGCCCTTGGACGGACGCTGAACAGGCCCGCCCTGGGCCGACTTCACGCGGCGAACGTCCGAAGGACTGCTAACCTCGTCGTAGTCTTCAACTACATCGTCGTCGTCGTAGTCAGGTACCACTTTGTCCCCTGTCCCTGTTGAGCCTTGCTAACGAACGACCAGCCCCTCTGGTTCCCTCGACTTTAACGTTTCGCAAAGCCGCGAGACGGTGCCGATCAGTAAATTGGCGGGGTCTGGTGACGCGGACTTCATGCTTTCGTCTGCTGCCATCAAGACCTCAAGCGCCGCGCGGACCTTCGCGCGGTCCAGCCCCTTTGCAGTGCCAATGAAACCACTTTTCAGATTTTCCCTAAGCCTGACCTTGGCAAGGGTTTGTGCCTCCGCTGCCGATTTACCCTGTTGCAATGCAAATGCCGCGCGGCCGAGGCCAACAACCTGTAGCCGCAGCAGTGCCAGCAGAGAGAGTACCGACCCCAACTCTGCTTTGCCAGCCATTTTAGCAGCGCAGGCCATGGCAGCGCGAGTGTCACCAGTGAGGATTGCATCACACAGTGGAAATGTCAGGTCAGCACCCTCGTAACCGCATGCGTGGGCGATATCCGCCGGCGTGACCTTTCCGTCCTTGCTCAGCAGCGCCAGCTTGTGCAACTCCGACTCGGCGCGTCCGAGACTGCCGCCGGTGTACTCACGCAGGGCCGTCAGCGCGTCGGGCGAAAGCTTTAGCCCGATCTCGCCGGCGGCATTGATCGCCAACTGGTTCCAGCAGCGGACGTCCCAGGGCTTGAGCTCTTCGCAGATTACGGTCGGAAAGTCCGCGCTGACGCGCTTGGGGACCGTCAGGTTGCGCTGAAATGTGGCGCCGTCAAAAACAAGCACGTTGCGCTTGCTGGGCTTTTCCAGATAGGCCAGAAACTCTTCTTTGAAGCGGGTTGTTGCCTCCTGGCGGTTTCCGACACGCTGGTTGCCTATGACAATGGCCACCGCGCCTCCAAACAGGCTTGGCGAGCGCAGTTCATCGAGCACGCGCGTAAGGGTGTCTTCGGGTTCGATGCGCTTGATTTCCATGCCGCGCTTGTCCAGCAACGACAGAAGCGCCCTGAGGCACTTTCCTCGCAGGTAGTCCTCAGGCCCGAACACCGCATACACGGGGGCAGCCGGCAGCTTTGCCGGGTCGCGCAGAAAGTCATTGGCAGCAACAGGCGTCGGCATAGGTCGTGACAGCGGCAAAGAACTAACAGCCCGGCAGGCTTTACACCATGCGCACGAGCTTACGGGTCAGCCACTCGCCGGCGAGCAGCATGATCATCAACACCAGCAGCATCGAGCGCAAACTCCAGGGCTCATCTTTGCGGTTCCACAGCAGGCTGGTGATGCCCTTCAGCTCGTTCTCTTTCTCGCGGATTTCAAAGACTGCCTGGCCCATGTCCGTCATCAGGTAGATGCGCTTGCCGCCCTGGTATTCCATGGGCGCAATGCTTGCGGGCAGCTTGGTGGAGCGCTTCTGCAAGCCATCAAAGTCCATTGTCAGGTTGCGCAGTTCTGCTACCGGAGCGATCACCGTGTAGCGGTGCGGCTGCTTGCGGCTTTCTTCGTAGCCCTGCACCCATACGTCGAACTGCCCGGGCTCATTGGCTTCAACGATTCCCTCAAACAGGTTCGGGCTCCAGCTCACTTCACGCAGGACAACACGACGCGCCGACAAGCGCCCCTGGCTGCGGGCCTGCAACTCGACAATCAGGCGACGCGCCTCCGTGTCCTCGGGGCCGCGCGGCAGCTCTGAGAGCTCCTTATTCTGGTTCTGCGTAACCTCGTTGTAGATGTCGCCCAGCAACTCCACATAGACCTTGACCTGCTCGCTCACCTGGTAGCGGGTCTTGTCGGTATAGACGTCCACCCGCTGCTGCTTTCCCTTCAGGCGGCGGCTGGCAACAAATCGCAGCGTGTTCTGCCAGAACCGGTAGAAGTACACGTCGCCGACAAACTCGCGCCACAACCATGTGTCGTCGCTGCCGCAATAGAAGGTCATGCCGCTGCCGTATGGCATGGCGGCGGTCAGTACGTCGCCTTCGCCCGTAATCTTGCCCTCGCGTGTGACGCGCGACAGCGCGACCGCCGGTGCCGGCTTGATGCCCGCAGTGCCCTGGTACCAGTACAGGCCGTGGAGCTGTCCTTTGACAAAGCTGCCATCCTTAATGCTGCCCCACAGCTCGTCATTACGGGCCGGGTTGCTGCTCAGGCGGTGCACTTCATGTGCGCGACCGGCGGGCGTAAGGCGCCAGAACTTCTGCTGCTTGTGGTCGATGGCACCCTCAGCGTCACGGGGCGTGTCGAGTTCAACCGGATACAGCACCCGCGCCTTTTCAATGTTGCGGTAGGCGCTGAAGTTGTAGCCCTGGCCGGCGAGCAGTACCAATCCGCCGCGGTGGTGGCTCACCCACTCTTCAAGCCAATCCCAGTGCTCGCGCCGGAAGCGGCTGTCATCCGGGTCAACATCGCCCATAATGATGACGTCATAGTCGAGCTTGAAAAACTCTTCCTTGTCGCGAATCACCCGGTCGCCCACGGCAAACGGGGCAACCAGCGGCGTCAGTTTGCGGCGGACTTCTTCATCGTACTGGCTTGTGGGCTGGGTCCATCCGTCCTGCGCGTCGAAAAAGTAGCCCTGGTACTCAAGTTTCTTGTCGCGTTTGAGTGCTTCATTCAGGTACCGCGCCTGGTAGCGGAAGCGGCCTTCCAGGTAAAGCACCTTGATCTTGCGGTCGATGATCTCGACCTCATGTTCCTTGACGTTATTGCGGTACGTGTCCTCATCCGGAAGCCGGTCATCGTTCAGCTTCAGGTAATAGATGTGCTTGCCGGTTACGGCCGGCTTGAACCGGATTTTCACTTCTGCCAGCTCTTCCGGCCCAAGCTCGATTTCGGTGCCATCCTGGCCCCGTACCACTCCGCCGTTCAATTCACTGTATGCCACGGGGTTGGTCGGCGAATCTTCGCACAGGATGATCTTCACGCGCTGGCCGGGCGTTCCCTTTTCGGTGTCTGCGCGATAGGCCTTGTCAGCGCGAATCTTCAGCTTGAAGTCAAGGAAGTCGCCCTTGAGTATTTCGCGGTCCGCCGAAACGCTCAGCAATTCAAGCACCTTGACCGGCTTGGGGTTGCCAATGGCGATGCTGACGATCTCTACACTGCTGCGTGCTTTCGCGGCCTCGTCTGCCGCACGTACTTCGTTCGGGCTGGTGTCGCGTCCGTCGGTCAGAAGAATGATCGACGACAGGTCATCTTCGGCGGTGTAGTAGCGGCGCACTTCGCGCAGCGCTGCATCCACTTCGGTCAGGCGCCCTCGAGGCTCACGGAAGTCGAGCTCTGCCGGATCAATCTCGAGGATGGCCTCGTCGGTGAGCTGTTCGCGACCGAAACGCGTTGAGAACACGAAGAAGCGAAGCATGGCAACGCGGTTCTCGGTGCGGCGCTTGTCGGCCTTCTGCGCTATCTCGGCGGCGCGCGCGCGCAGTACATCAATCAATGATTTGTCGCCCTGCTTCAGGGCGCTGAGCGTGTTTCCGTCCGTCACCAGCTCGCAGGCGATGTCCCAGCGGCGCGGGCCTTCGGGGTGGCATGTGCCAAGAAGGTTGTTGATCAGTGCGCGCTTCTGGATGACAGCCTTGTCGTCCGCTTTGCCACCCAGCAGCTTCGCAAATTCCTGCTCGCGCAGCATCAACTGCCGCAACAGCTCATCCAGCTCGCTCTGCAGGCGGCGTACCTGGCTATCATTCGGCGTTTCCTTGCTGGTTTCAGCCGACAGTTCACTCTGCCGCAAGTCTGCCTCTGCGGCGATGCCGTCCAGTTCGCGCCGCAGTCGCTGCCAGCCGCCGATGTCAAAGCGACCGCCATGCAGCTCAGACAAACGCTTGACCATCCGTGTCGCGCGCTCACGCACAACCCGCCGGGCAAACCCGCGCACGGCCACTTCGTCATCGGACAGGGTAACGAAACCCTGGTTCGGCGGCGGCGGCACGTCAACGCCAAGGCCGCGCAGATGGTCGCGCAGTTCCCGAACGTCCGCTGACTCGCGGTCGTCAAACACATTGAAGATTGGAAACTCGCGAGACTCGTCCCCCATCGAAAGGCTGTCGTCAATCAGCACGGCAACCTTGCTGCCCTCGATATAGGTTTCAGTGGCGACCAGCGACGGGCCGGCAATCAACAGGTACAGCAGGAACAAAATGCCCGCGCGCAACGACGCAAGAAACACTCGCGTCAACCGTGACACCTTCTTCTTTTCGTAGAAATAGATGACGGCAGGCAGCAACACGCAGACCGGTATCACGAGCAGCGCCGTCCAGATCAGCGGGCTGATCTCAAACAACGAAATGCCCTTCCAGGTGGCGCCGCCTTCAGACTGCCGCGAGAACGGATCGAAGTTCTCCCACGAGAATACACTGCCGGGCGCAAGTACTTCGGCGATACGGCCCGGAAAGATGACCCCGTACACAGCCAACACCAGCACTGCCAGCAGCAGCACGCTGAAGAAGGACATGACGAATTTCTGGATTCCGCTCACTGCTGTTCCGTTTCTATCGTGCTTCTGCCGCAAGCGCGGCCTACTTGTCCGCCTTGGAAATGACGCCGCTCCACAACGTTTCGAACAGCAGGAAGCATACGCCCAACACCGCCAGCCACATCCACTCTTTCCCACCCTGGTCGCCAGCCAGCGCATCACCGCCTTCAAGCTCGTCGCCGGCGCGACGATACAACATGGGTAACTCCCCCAACGCTTCCTTGAGTGCCGCTTCGGTGCCGCCCTCAGCGACGCCCAGGCGCAGCAGGTCGCTCTCGCGCGCGTGCAGGTTGACGCTGAACCGCTCCTGCCACTTGCGGCGCGGCTCCCCGGAATCGGTCTTCTCAAAGGCTGTCAGCGTGTACACGCCCGGCTGTGCGGTGCCCGCGAATTCAAGCAGATTGACGCCGGCGTCGCTGGTGGCTGCGATATCGACATTGGTGCCCGCTGGGTCTCGCACCGTGTACTGCGGCGCAACGTCAACTACGCGCAACACGCGCCGAAATGGCTCGCCCACCGACAGGTTGGAATAGCGCGCCTCATTGCCAGTAAGGTAGCTGGCAACCTCAAGGTAAAGAAACAGTGGCAGCCCGTTGGTGCGCCACAACCCGTTCCAGCGCTCAGACGCCGTGGTGGTCACATACATCACGCGACCTCGCCCATAGGGCCGCTCAAGCATGAAGGGCACAGGGCCGCTCGGCAGGTTGAGGCTCAGCAGGGTTTGAGTCTGGCGAAGCGGGTCAACCTCGGTGCCGGCCGGCAGCGTGACCTCGCGCCAGTTTCGCACAGCCACCGGGTCGGTGATGATCGTGAGGTTCTCGGGGGACTCGGCGAACAGCTTGATTACAGGGTGGTCAGGGCCGCTGACTGTAAGCCCATAGTTCTCTGCCGTCGGGGCGTCACTGCCGCCGGGGCGACCAAGCCTGGCCGGCAACATGCCCTTGCCATCCTTGTAAAGCAGCGAGTTGTATTTGCCAAAGTCCACTTTGTCGCCGTCGAAAATCAGCAGCCCGAAGCCCGCTTCCACAAACTCTTCCAGCTTGGCAACCACGCCCTCAGGAATGTCCTGCACGTTCGCCAGAATCACCAGGCGATAGTCAAAGAAGCTGTCGATCGCCGCCATCTGCTCGGGCCGCATGCTGACGATGTAGTTGGGCGTGATGCGCACATCAGGCGTTTCGCCGCGTTCGCCCTCGACACGACTGGAGGAGATGCCCAGCGCGGTTTCAAGATAAAAGGTTTCGTCGATGTTGGGGTCAGCGTGAGGCACGCCGTCAATGACCAGAATCGGCACGCCTGGCACGACATGAATGACAACGTTGCGGGTGTTGTCGGTGGTCAGGGCGTCCGGCTCCTCCGTGAAGATCTCGATGTTTCGCGATGCGCCGGACTTCTCTTCTTCCGGCTTCAGGGCCAGGTCGCGCGCGGGCAGCACAAGCTGCACAGGTTCAGCGGCGCGGTTGGGCTGCAGCACAATCGGAGCGCCGAAGGGGCGCTCGGCCCCGCCGTCGATGCGATACTTCAGGCGCACGTTGCGGTCCTGCGCGCGCGGGTCGCTGGCGCTGAACTGCACATCAATCAGTACCTTGGCTTCCATGCCGTTGCCGACGATGCGTTCATTCACGCGAACACCGGTGATGGCAACATTCTGGGCGTTCTCAAAGCCCGCGTCATAGAAAACCGGCACGGTTCCGCTGGTCTTGAGTCGGGCATTCATCCGGTCCATCACGGCAACGAAATCGGCATGAACCGTTCCGTCTTTGGCAAGCTCACGCCAGCCCGACGTGCAGAAATCGCCGATGACTACCAGCCCCACCGCGTCGGCCTCGGGCGTACCCTCAACCATCCGGGCAGACTCGCGCAATGCCGCCAGCATGTTCGTATCCACAGCGGCCACGCCCGTGGCGGCGATCTCGCGCCGCGCGGCATCAAGGTTCAGGCTTGAAAGCTGGCTGACGCGGCGGCGACGGGACTTGTCGGCTGCGTCGTCGGCAAGCGCCAGCCCACCGATGCCGGGGGGCACGTACACGTCACTGAGGCGAACGACCGACACGCGGTCACGGTTTGGCTTCAGGCTGTCGACAGTCGCCAGCGCAAACTGCTTGGCGCGATCAAAGCTGGTCTGGCCTTCCTGCTTGTAGCCCATGCTGGCGCTGTTATCGAGCACGAGCACAAGGTGAAGCGGCGCGTCTGTAGAAAGCGTGCCGCGCGTGATGCCCATGGTCTCGTCGGCCCATTCCTTGACGCGCTCACAGCCCATCGGAAACAGCGCCGCAGCAATCAGCATCACTGCCAGCACCCGCAGCAGCAGCATGATCAGCGACTCCATCTGCACGCGACGGCGCGTACGTTTGTACGCGGCAAGCAGGAACTCCATCGCCGCCCACTCGATTTTGCGGTAACGCGTGAGGTTGATGATGTGGATAATGATCGGCACCGCCGCTGCCGCCAGCGGAATCCCAAGGCCGAGTGTCCAGATCAACCAGGTCGGCAAAGCTGCTATCCCCTTCTTCCTGAACGCTTGGCCAGATACGCCTGCAATGCCACATCCAGCGGCATCGCAGTATCAATCGCCACATAGTCGCTTCGTGCGCGCAGGCAGGCACGCCGCACACTCGTTGTGAAATGCTCTACTTCTTCCAGGTAGGCTTTGCGAAGCGTTCGCGGGTCCACCAGCAAGTCCGGATACTCTTCAAGCCCGATAAACTGCGTCAGCCGGTCGAATGTGAACTGGCGCTCTTGCGGGTCCATCAGGTTGAAGACGATCACGTCATGTTTGCGGGCGGCCAGGTGTTCCAGCCCGCGCTTGAGATGCTCTACCTTGTCGAAGAGGTCGCTGATCACCATGACCAGGCTGCGCCGGCCGCTGCGCTGAGCCACATCAACCAGGACGTCGCCGATGTTGGTTTTCTTCTGGGGCACGCGTTCATGCATGCTTGCCAGCATGCGCATCAGCGTCATCTGCGAAGTTGCCGGCGGCACCCAGTCGTAGAGTTTCTCATCAAACAGCGCCAGGCCAGCCGCGTCGCTCTGCTTCTGGACAAGGTAGGCCAGGCTGGCAGCCATGTAGCGGCCATAGTCGAGCTTGCTTTTCAGCTCGCCGGACTGGTAGCGCATGCTTTCGCTGGTGTCCAGCACGACCACGGCGCGGAAGTTGGTCTCTTCTTCGTACTCTTTGATGTAGTACTTGTCGGACTTGGCGTAGGCTTTCCAGTCCAGATAGCGCAGGTCGTCGCCGGGCACGTACTCCCGGTGCTGCGCGAACTCAACGCTGAAGCCCTTGTACGGCGACTTGTGCAGGCCCGCGAGAAAACCCTCGACCACATTGCGTGCGGTCACTTCCAAGTGCCGAATCTGGTTCAGCACTTCCGGGTCGAGATACTTCTGGTAGGCCTGTGCCATAGTGCGCGCGCTACTTCTTTGCCTAGCCCCCGAGTTTGTCCAGTGCCCTGGCTGCTTCCATCGCGACGGGACCTTTGCCCTCGCTGATGCTTTTCAACATGCCGCGGCCACTTTCTTCTTTACGATCCCCAAACCAGCGCACAGCGATGATTCGCTCGGCGGTGCTGCGCTGCTGCGACGTCGCGACGTCGTTCATCTGCCTGGCATAGCCCTTGCCCGCTGCTGCTGCCAGCAGTGCGAACAGGTCCAGTTTCCGCTCTGCGGGGGCCTTGTTGTACGCATCAAGCAAGTCGTCCAGCGTCGGGTCGGCGGCCCTGACTGTATAGCCGACCCACGCCTCCGGCGTCCACACGCCCGACTCCGGGGCGCGCAGCGAAAGCAACGACCATGCAAACCACAGCCGGCGATGCGCCTTCGGGTCGCGCTCAGACTTGGCCTTGGCCGCCAGCATCTCAGCCGCACCATCCGCCTGTGTACGACCGAGCAATGCACCCGCAACTGAGCGCACGGCAGGCGACGAATCCTCCAGCAGCGCCTTTGCACCCTCGGCGCATGCAGGTGCCCCGAAGTCTACGGTTTCACGCAGCAACTCGAATTGCATGCCCGCCGGCGAAACGGCGGCCTGTCTCAGCAGTTCCTTCACACCTTCCACCGGGTCAACGCCGTGGGCATCGGGCTGAACACCGCTCAGCTTTTCGCGCCAGTGGGCAGCATAGGCCTTCTCGCCCCAGGCGCGGTCAACGATTGCGCCGGCGGTTTGGGTTGCCCGGTCGGCGGCGGGTGCGCCGGTGCGTTCAGCCTCAAGTTCGTTGGCGCTCAGGATGGCCTTGGCTTCGTTGATTCCGGCCCTGGAGGCCAGGTCGTCGCGTTCCCTGCGGGTCTCATCAAGCTTGGCTTTGAACTCCTGGGCTCGCTCAATGGCTTCGTTGTACTGCGATTTGCTGACGCTGCCCCAGCCGCTGAACAGCAGGTACGCCGCGAGCGCCGCCATGCCAAGGTACATCGCGCGCGAGACCCAGCGCGCGGTCTTGAGCAGGTTGGGGCTTGAGACGCCTGCCTGCGCGTAGGCCTCAAGCTCGTCCTCGAGCTCTTCCTTGCGGCGCTGAAGCGCTTCTTCCTTGCTTTCGGGCTCTTCGGTCATTTCGTGAACGTCAGTCCCGGCGGCAAAGCCGGGGGGCAGGAGTGATCGGAAAGTTTCCGGGCGAATCGGACCAGCGTGTCAGACTATTTGCTTACCCCCGGCAGCCGCGTATCGGCCAGTGTCTCGGAGTCCGCGCGCGGAATCATCTGGATCAGCCGATCGATGATCACGTCGCTGTTGATGCCCTCCGCTTCGGCTGAGAAGTTGGGGATGATGCGGTGGCGCAATACCGGGTGTACGACGGCGCGGATGTCGTCGCCGCTTACGTAGTAGCGGCCGTTCAGCACGGCGCGCGCCTTGGCACCCAGGATCAGGTACTGGGATGCGCGTGGACCCGCACCCCAGGCCAGCAGGCGCTTGATTTCTTCGGGCGTCTGCGGGTTGTTCAGGCGGGTCAGGCGCGCGAATTGCATGGCGTACTTGATGATGTGTTCGCTGATCGGAACCTTGCGGACCAGCTCCTGCAACCGCAGGATTTTTGCGCCGTCGAGTACGTTTTCGACCTGGCCACGATACGTGGCTGTGGTCATCTTCATGATCTGCATCTCTTCGTTTTCGTCGGGGTAATCGACGTTGATGTTGAACATGAAGCGGTCCTGCTGCGCTTCAGGCAGCGGATAGGTGCCTTCCTGTTCAATCGGGTTCTGCGTGGCAAGCACGAAGAACGGCTGTTCAAGTTTGTGCAGGCGTCCGCCTGCGGTCACCTGATGCTCCTGCATGGCCTCCAGCAGTGCGGCCTGCGTCTTGGGCGGCGTGCGGTTGATTTCGTCGGCCAGGATGATGTTGGCGAAAATCGGCCCGTGCAGAAACTTGAACTCGCGTTTGCCGGTCGTGCGGTCTTCCTGCAGCACCTCGGTGCCGGTGATGTCGCTGGGCATCAAGTCGGGCGTGAACTGGATGCGGCTGAACTTGAGCGACATCGTGTCGGCCAGCGTGCGGATCAGCAGCGTCTTGGCCAGCCCGGGTACGCCGACCAGCAGGGCATGGCCTTTCGCAAAAATCGAGATCAGCAACTGTTCGATTACTTGCTCTTGCCCTACCACCACGTTGTGCAACTGGGCCACGATGCGGTCGTGGGCATCGCGCAGGTCGGTGACAGCTTTCAGGTCTTCGCCCTGCAATTGCGGGTCTGCCATGGTTGCCTTTCGATGTTCGGGGCGCGCCCGAAGTTACTTGCCGCCGTCTAGTGCCTTGAACGCGTAGACCCAACGGGCCGACGCAAGAATCAGGAATGTCTCTTTCTTCACCGTCGCAACTTTGCCTGACGGAAACTTGTAGGTGTCCCCGTTACGCATGTGCTCAACGTTGTACACGTTGCCGGTGTCCGGGTCAGTGACCGTCACGGGCTTGTAGCGTACGATTCCCTGTTCGTCCTTGTACGCCTCGCCGCGGCAGTACACCGTGATCGCCAACGGCACCTTGTCAGAGCTTACGCCGCTGAGGCGGCTTTGCGTAAGCAGCTTGCCGCTGTTCACGTCATAGAACGCAACCTCGCCTTCAAACGGGATCAGCACCCGGTTGCCCGCGATCACGCCACGCCCGATTGGCTGTTTGCCATAGTCGGCGGTCTGGTAGTTCAGTTGGCCGAAGTCGGCTGCCCGCTCGCCGCCTTTCCGGAAGTCTGTCAAACCGACCGAGTATACCCGGGTGCGACCCTGGATGATCATGCGGTTGTCCACCACCCCAAGGACATGTTCGTACTCGTCGCTGAGTCCCTTGCGGAACATCGGGTACTCCATCATGTGGGTGCCGGACACGGCATCGAGGATCAGCGCCAGGTCAAAGTCATATGGTGTGGTCACGACCATGCCCTCGGCGGCAATCGGCGGGCTGGGGAACCACCCGTTGACGATCGACGACTTGACGCGGCCGTAGCGCGAGACCCAGCAGACTTCGCCGGTGATGCGGTCCACTGCCGCCGTGGCCCCGCTGTGCGTTGAGACGTACAGCATGCCCCCTTGCTCTGCGGGCGCGCTGATTTCAGGGACGGTCACCGGCTCAGCGCCCCAGCTCCAGGGCTGGCTTTCCTGGCGGCGCGAGCACAGGTGTGCTCGCCACTGTAACTTGCCTTCGCCTGCGGCTGCGTCGCCTTTGGGCGTCACATCGAAGCAGAACATCCAGGCCTCCACCGAATCCTTCTCTGTCACAGCCCCTGCAATATAAAGCCGGTTACCGCGGATCAACGGAGCGCCCTTGAAGACAACGTGCTGCAAGAACTTGTAGTCCTCGTCGCTTTCGACCTTCTTGTTGGGCAGGGTGACCCGCAGCTTGGCGTCGTCGGTCAGGTCCCATGACTGGATCTGGTTGCCGCTGGGCTCGGCGCCTTTTTCGCGGCTTGCGCTGCCGGGGCCCATGACTGCAAACAGCACGTCACTCTCGCGCTGGTCAAGCTCCCAGTGCAGGCGCCCGATGCTGCTGCCAAGCACGCGATACCTCAGGCGTTCCTGCTCACGGCCACCGTAGTAGTAGCGCCGGTTTTCAGTCGTCTTGACCGTGTAGCGCACGCCCTTGGGCACCTCCAGCGTGACGGGGTTGGCTTCGCGCCCATGCCGGAACCAGAGCAGCTTTTCGTCGCCGCCCTGTAACTCGTCGATCTTGTGGATGAAGAAACCTGACTCGTGTACGGTAGGAAAGGGCACGGGCACGGGCTTGCGCTCTTCGGTGTTATACTGGTCGCGTTGCTCATCAACGCCCGGAATATTCTTGGCAATCTGTGAGCCCTGCACACCGTCAACCGCATCCAGGTCAATCATTTCGCCGATGCCGATCACCGGCGGCGCCACACCATTGCGGGCACCATTGCCGTGCAGCGTCGGCCACCCGTTGCGGCGCAGTTCAGGGCGCTCCTGGGGGGCGGGGCTGGTGGTCAGCTCTTTGACTGCTGCGCTGCTTTCAACCTTCACGCCGCCGACATCCACTGTGCCCGATGCGCTGTCGCGCTCGCGGCGTCGAAGCTCTTTGCCCAAGCGATAGTTCATGCCCGCATCGCGGCAGGCGCGCACGTACAGCACCTGCAACGCGGGCTCGCGCTCATAGTACTCGGACCAGCTTTCCTGCAGCTCATGCAACCAGCGCACAGCCAACACGGCATCGCCACGCTCAAGCGCAGTTTCGGCCAGCATGCGCAACGCGGTGCGGCCGCTATGACTGAACTGGTAGAAACGGGCGCAGCGGGCCAGCATCGCCTCGTTGCCGGCTGCCAAGGCGGAACGCAGCAGCTCCGCGCCCGGGGCCGCCTGGCGCATGCTCAACTGATCGCGCAGGGGCCGGGGCCAGTCACGAATGCGGTATCGCGAATTGATGTAGTCGGCAAGCGGAATCCAGGTCTCGGCGTAGACGTGCTCGCCGCCTTGCCACTCGGCGCGCACGAGCAGTTCGCTGTTCAACGGCATATCAGGCAGCAGCTTGTCTTTACGCAGGCTCTCATAGCGGGCCATGGCGTCTCGCCACTTCTCAAGCGCCTCGTTCTTCTGGCCCTTGCGCTCAAGCGCGATCGCCTCAAGTTCACGGTTGCGCGCCTCGCGCACGGAGTACTGCACGTTGGGGTCAATGCGATTGGGCGGCAGCGTCAGGTCAGGGTTCGTGACGAGTGAATCTTCAGGCTTCTGGGCCTGCAACGCCAGCTCAGCGGGGTTCTGCACCGAAAGCAGCACAGCGCAGGCCGTGATGGTCAGAAGTATGTGCGTTCTCACCGGACGTCTCCGCGGCTGGGTTCGGAGTTCAGGGAATCATGCATGGTGCCTGCCGGTTCAGCCAACCAGATACGGGCCACGGTGTAACTGTCCCTGAGTGCCAATCCCACCTCTATATCTACGCACACGCGCACCCCGGGGTCCAGTATTTCTCTGTAACCCGTTCGCTGATCCGAACTAGCGCTCTTCCAGCTTGCGGATTGCCTCGTCTATATGGCTTCGGACGGGCTCGGCTGTGCTGTCGGTCCGGTCCCGCAGCTTGCGCAACCAGTCCACGTCGCGCTTTACCCCAAACGCTACGATGTAGTCCACGCACTTGCGGCGCAACTGCACGTTCGGCTCTTCGGCCAGTTCCTGTATGCGCTTGGCATACCCGTCGTCCTTGATCGCGATCAGCACGTCAATCAGCAGCGGCACACGGTGGTGTTCCTTGACTGCGCCCGTGGTCAGAGCGTCCATACGCTTGCGGATCTCGCCGGAGGTGTAGTTGAAGTTTGCCCCGTCGTTGACGGCCACTTTCTTGATCAACTCGGCCGCGTCGTACTCGCTGCTGGCGTTTGCAAGCATGCCCAGCGCAAGGTCGAGCACCTTGCGGCGTTTGTCGGTTTCTCCCCATGCGGTCAGGCGGCCCAGCGCGCGCACAGCTTCGCCCTGCATTTTCTGGCTTTCCTCTTTCAGCGCGGCATCGACGACCTTGTTGGCGTCGATGTCGGTGGCAACCATCGTTACCTGCGCGTAGGCCGCGCTGCGAACCTCTTCAGCGCCGTCGGTTAACGCGCGCTCCACCATTTCGACTGACTGCTTGTTCTCGCCCATGCGCTGCGCCGTGATCACGCCAAACTTGATGGCCGCCGCGCGCACATTGGCGTCAGGGTCACCAAGCCGCGCCTTGATCGCCGGGAATACGTCTTCATCCTTGATGCGGGCGCTGCGCCGGTACGTATCGATGGCGCTAAGTGCGGCGTTGCGGACTTCAGCGTCGGGCTCTTTCTCGGGGCTCAGTGCATCGAGAAACAGGGGCAGCAGTTCTTTGTCGTCGCTGCGCTGCAGGCCCTGCAGGGCATTCTGGCGGGCTTTGGCGAACTCGGGGCCTGCGGACTTGGCCGCGGCCACCAGCAGATCCTTTGACTTCTTTAACGGGATGTAGCTGCGACCAAGGTTCTGCACTGCCTGCGCGCGAATCACGCCATCTTCGCTTTTCACCCAGCGCTCAAGGTCGGCAAAACTGTCTTTGCCGCGGCTTTCAGCATAGGCGTTGATGCACTGGGCGCGCTTGGGCACGTCCAGAGTCGGATCGTCCGCCGCTTCCTTGACCAGGTTGATGCCTTCAGTTTTCAGGCTGGTGCGGTAGTTCAACAGGTGGTCAATGACCTTGCCGCGCAGCTTCTTGTCCTTTTCTTCGGTCGAGCCAAGCGTGCGATACGCCGCCACGAAGGCCTTGAGCGCGTCTTCACTGTTCAGGCTTGCAAGATGGCGGTCAACCAGGTCGCTCCAGTACGTTGCGGCCTTGCCCTCGGGCACCGTTGAGTCCGCAACTGCCAGAAATGCCGTCACGCCCGCCGCGCCGAACTCGCCCAATGTCTGGGCCGCGCGCTGGTGCTGCACTGTCCGGGTTTCGTCCTTGAATACGGCAATCAATGCGTCGAGCGAAATCTGCTTGATGGCATCGCGCTGCATCAGGCGAATCGACTGGCCGCGCAGGGAAACCAGCCCGGCAAATTCGCTCATGGTCGCAACTTCTACCAGGCCCGGCACGGCACGCTGATCGGCCAGTTCTGCCAGACCGAACAAGGCTGTCAGGCCCAGCGGGTTGCCGTAGTCTTTGGCGAGCGCGCCTGCCCGTTTGCCCTCGGCGTCTTTGGCACCCAGGCGCTGTGTTTCCCATATGTCGAGAAGCGTGTCCGCACTGGCTGTGTGTCGGGTCGCCGTCAGAACGCCGATGGCAGCGACACGCAGCAGCACGGGCTTTGCGGCGTCGGCCAGAATCGGCGCGGCAACGTCTGCCCCGTCGCGCAGCGAAGCCAGCCCGTGCAGTGCACCCCAGCGAATGCGGGCGTCCATGGTCTCCGTTGCCGAAATGCGCTTGAGCTCATTGACCAGCTCGCCGCGTTCAGGCGAGGCCGGCTCATCGCTGTAGATACGCCCCAGCGCCGATGCGCTGGCGCCGGCAAGCAGCGGGTAGTTGGACTTCTCGACTGCATTGGCCTTGAGCAGTTCGTTCAGTGTCGCGCCGGCGCGAGTGTCGCCCAGGGCGCCCAGCAGCCGTGCGCATTCAAGCCGCCGGGTGCTGCGGGCCGCCTTTTCTTCGGCGTTGATGCCCGCTGCATCGGGGTCCTGCTTCAAGCCGTCGAGCAGGTCGTCAAATGCATCGGCGCCGCCCTTGGCAAGCCGCTCAATCGCTGCTGAGCGCTTGATGGTGTCACCGAGATCTTTGACGTCGGCTTCAAAGTCGCCGGCGTAGAGGACCGAAGCAGAGGAAAGGAGTGCAAGGATCAATATGCGCTGCATGCGTAAGCCCTGTCCGCGTCACACCTACAAACAACGTGCCCGGCGCTTTCGCCGGAGAATTGGGGCATGAGCGTAGCATGGTCACACCGTGCGGCAATGGCACGGCCCACGGCCGAATCACCGCTCGACGGACCAGAATTCCGCAATCCCGGATTGGCCGGGCGTAGACGTTGAACCCGCCAACCGTTACTAACGCGACATAATGGACCGACCTCGTGGACGCGCCCGTCAGCCCGGACCCAACCCCGCTCGCAACCAGTGGGGCCGCGGCGGCGGCAAGCCCAATCGCGGTGCCGAACGCGCGAAGCCACACCCGCGCACACCACACGCGCTTGACCCGCGCAAAGCCGCCTACGACAGCTTGCGCCGCCTCGAGCCCGGGGAGCGCATTGAGCCTGCAGTCTTCGGCACATTGCGCCACCACGGAGCGGACCCGGCACTGGCCTCGCGCGTGTTGCCGCAAGTCGAAGATGCTGTGCGATTCTCGATTCTGTTTGACTACATGATTTCGCATGTGGCTTCGCGCCCTGTGGCCGAGCTTGACCGCGACGTGCGCGCTGCCATGCACATGTTTCTGGCGTGGCTGATTCACGACCCCAAGGCAGCGTATGCCCATGGCAACGCCGCCGTCGATCTGCTGACGCCCAGGCATGCGGGACGCGGGTTCGTGAATGCGTGTGCCCGCAAGCTGTCAGGTTTCATTCGCATCGAGAACTCCGGGCCCCAGGACTATCGCAGCGCTGCCGAACGCCACGAACAGCTACCCCTGTGGACCGACCGCTGCCGGCTGGGCGCGGGCCGCATGCTTATCGGCGAGCGCGCGATTCTGCCTGACCCGGTCGCAGACCTGCCGGCGCACCTTTCTGTCGTCGCAAGCATTCCGCGAGTGCTGGTTGATCAGCTGATTGATCAGCACGGCCCGCAGGCTGCCATCCAGGCGGCGCTTGCATGCATTGAGCGCCCGATGATCTGGATTCGGCCGAACGCGCTGTTTGCAGAGGCG
The DNA here is from genome assembly GCA_025993795.1 of Planctomycetota bacterium. Classification (GTDB taxonomy): domain Bacteria; phylum Planctomycetota; class UBA8742; order UBA2392; family UBA2392; genus JADJRK01. The sequence goes on along the minus strand of JAMQHL010000047.1, from coordinate 37,367 downwards.
TTTCACCTGCCGCACTGGTGGACGGCCCAGGGCATTGCGGTGATTCCGCATCAGGGCGCGCTGGCCCTGCCCGCCGGAGTGCGGTCCGTCACCGACCACCCGGACTTTGCCCGCGGCGGGTTCTATGTGCAGGATTTCGCAGCGCAGCAAGTGGCGCCGATGCTGCAGGCAGAAGCGGGCGAGACGCTGCTGGACCTGTGCGCCGCGCCGGGGGGCAAGTCAAGCCATTTGGCCGAATTGACCGGTGACAAGGCCCGGGTTCTTGCGTGCGACCAGTCCCAGGCCAAAGAAGAACGCATACGCGAGAACATCACGCGCATGGGCTACCGCAGCATTGCCACCGTGGTCGCGGACGCGGCCGACGTGCGCTTTCCGGAACAGTTTGATCGCGTGCTGATCGACGCGCCATGCAGCAACAGCGGCGTGCTGGGCCGCCGCGTCGAGGCCCGCCACCGCATCAACGACAAGGCGCTGGCCGAGCTGGCGGTGCTGCAACTCAAGATTCTTGAAAACGCAGCCGCCAACCTGAAGCCCGGCGGCACGATCGTTTACTCGGTGTGCAGCATCCTGATGGAGGAGGGCGTGGACGTCGTCCACAGATTCATCGGCCCGCGCGAGAAAGCCGGCTGGGAAGTAGCCGAAGAGAACTTCATCCTGCCCGTGCCGGCCTTCCACGACGGCGGCTATATCTGCCGCATTGTCGCGCCATAACGCGCCGGGTAGCGGCGCCGCGACAAAATCTTGATGAACGACCTAAGGATGGATACTAGCCTGCCCAGAATCTTCCTGGAGGCAGCTATGCGCACAACCTTGGTTCTCCTGATCCTGTTTGCGGCATCGCTGCAGGCACAAGATTCAAGCGCGGCCTGGAGTTTCAACAGCCAGGGCGATGCATTTCTAAGTGCGGGCAAGTTCGCGCAGGCACACGAGGCCTACATTCACGGAGCGACAATTGCGCAGGCCAGCGAGAATGGTTTTGCAGAGGGATTCATCCTGCTTGCATTGGCGGGGCTGCATGACCGGACTGAGTACGAACAAGCCTGCCACAAGCTTGTGCCCGAGATCCTGCAGCGCGCGATCACGCTGCTGGCCAAGGCAGACGCGTACTGGCACGCCCTGCGTGGTTGCCGGATGCTTGGGGACCACCTGAAGACCATCGAGCGCAAGCCTGACCCAACGCTCATGGCCGACATTGCGCTTGCGGCAGTCATCAGCGACACGACCGAGGCTCTTGCACAGGCCACATTGCGCAATCCAGCCTATGCGGCGGATTTGCCTGACGTGCATCGTGACTGGATGCTCGCCACGCTTTCGCTTCGCTCGGGCGCTACCGTGGCCGGCGCCGACCGCGCCGCGGCGGCAATTGCAGATATGGACAAACACGCGCTCAGGCACGCCGCTACGCAGGCCAGACTTTGGCTGGCCCTTGAACTGCTGACATCGGCCCATGAAGCCAACGGCGCTGCGCGAGTTGTAGGTCTGGCGACCGCAGCCGCAGAGTCTGCCGCGGCCCTCGAGTGCCGCTACACCGAACACCGGGCGTGGGCACTGGTCGCGCGCATGCAGGGCGATCCTGCAAAGGCCGTAGCGGCTGCTCGCGCGGCACTCAGGGCCGGCCCGAGCTACAATCCTGGCCCTGCAATCGAGGCGTTGGCAGTGCTCGCGCGCTCGGGCCCAGAGGGTGAACGCGCATCCTGGCAAGCGGAGTACGCGCAGGCCGCACTGCGGCAGGCGCGCGATTGTCAGCGCCAAATGCTACGGGCCGTTCACCGCGGCGACGCCTCTTACTTGCCGACCGACGCGATTGCGCAGCTTCGACGCCACGGCGGCCGCCTGCCGGCCCTGGCGCCGCACCTGAAAGTGATCGACCGCCTGGAGCGTCGCCTGTCTGACGCACTGCCTGAGCCCACGCCTGCGCAGCGGGCCGAGTTCAGAAGGCGCTTTGAAAATGCGGTCAGTGAAAAAGGCGCGTTGCGCGCCGCAGCCACCCTTGCAGAACTGGGCGGGCGCCACGAGGTGATGGACCTGCTGATGGACAACCTCGAATCCAGTGACCCGATTGAAGAATGCGCGATGGCGGTGCAGTCCACCGCGCGGGTCGAACACATGCCCCGCCTTCTGAAGCTGGCCACTTCCAAGACGACGTTTGTTGCGATCGCCGCTTCCACGGCAATCTTCCGGCTTGTGCACGAAGGCGCACGGCCATCACTGGGTGACGTGTTGAAGTCAGAGGCAATCGCAGGTGTCCCCCGTGCCTATCTGCTGGGTGCGCTCGCGCTGGCCGGCGACGAAACCGGTGTGGATGGCCTGCGCGCGCTGGCTGCGGCATCGACAGATGCTGACGTCACAGCCACCGCGTTTTTTGTGCTGGCGACGCTTGGTGATGTTGCCGCGGGTGCTGAGCTGGGCCGCCGCATGCCGATGGACAAGAACCACCCCTTCTACGCGGTGAACCTTGCACGTGGCGGCGCACTGCATGCTCGCGGCATGTTCTACAGGCTGAGGCACGACGATATCACCGGTGCACGCGCCAAGTGGCTTCATCGCCAGTGGCGAGGGCTAGACCGCAACAGCCGCGGTTGGCACCTGATGTACGCAGCCCCCCGCGACCGGCGCGACATGAACTCGCTACAGAGCCTGGACCAATTGCAGTGGCTTCGCGACACCGAACGGGGCGCATGGGGCGACGTGCTGGAGTGGCTGATCCAGCACTTGATGAACGACTTTCCCGAGTGGTTCGCCGACCATACCCACGTGCCCGCGGAAAAGCCGGGGCCCTTGGGCGAGCTGGCAAAGTCCGAAATGGACAGGCCTGAAAGCAGCATCTTGCCCAGCGCGGACGGTGTCTGGCTTATGTACGCCGTTGGCACAGACAAAGGGTTTCTGTCCCTGAACAAGAAACTGCTCGACACGACCCTTGCAGACAACACGCTGATTGTGACGCTGGCAGACAATGGCCGCCGGATTCAAACCAAAGCCAATGAGAGCTTCATTCGCACCGTGGCGGCGGCCTTGGACAAGATGTACGACTCGGCCGCCTTGCTGTTGCCCGGGCGTGAACCCATGCCGATGAGCATTCACTTCAAGGGATACTCGTGGGACAGCGAAGAGAGGCCCGGCACGATCAGTGAAGTCACGCGCATTGCCAACCCCGAACGCTGGAGAAACCCCGAGTACAATGGCCATGTCAAGCTGGTCGCTAGCCTGCCTGAGCCGGATGAGGGAATGGGCAATACCATCCCGCTGGAAGAGCTGGCCCAGGCCGAAGTGCTGGTCAACATCAAGCTGCTCGACCGCACCGGCACTATGCGCTTCAAGCTGTCCGCGCTTCGTGAAGCCCTGGCTGAGCTGCCGGACCTTGCGGTTACATCGTTTGAGATTAACCCGCTGTCCGCGAAGCCGAACCAGATGCTGATCGTGTCTGTCAGTGCGACCAACCTCGGGCGTACCGTGACCAAGGCCGGCAGTTGCCTCGTGGGCTTCTATGTAAAGAACCCGCAGTACGGCAAGGGTTTCCGTATGCTCGCAGAGCAACGCTTCGAGGCGGTGGGATGGCGACACGGTGAATCAAAGGAATTCAAGCTGCTGCCTGTTGTAGGCACCGAGCATTTCCTGAACCGCTACAGCCACACCTTCGTGCCTGAGGCCGGAGACACTGAGCTCGTGGTGATGATCGACCCCTTTGACCAGTGCGCAGAATCAGACAATGAGAACAACAAGTCAAGCAAGCTCTTGAACTGGGAACTCGATGGGGAAGAGGCAACCAAGCTTGCAGAGTCCGACCTTGTGGCTGCGCTGGAGCCGCTCTTGACCCGGTTGCGTGCCGCGCAGGACCGTGAAGCGGCGCTCGCCGTCTGCCGCGAGTTCGAAGCGCTGTTCGAGCGCTGCAAAGTGAACAGTGATGTGACGCGCGCCGCGCTGGACATGTGCCGCCGCATCGGCAACGGCGTCATGTGCGACCTTGAGATCGCTGCCGCGCAGAAAGACCTCGATGATGCAATCGCAGACGGTACTTTGACCGAAAGCAAGCTGCGCCTGATCGGCGCCCGCCTGTCGCGGGTGCAACGGGACATTCTGGATTGCGGCTTGCCGATCAAGCCAAGCCAGCTCGACACCGCGCGCAGGGCTACACTTGCGTTGTCGCGCAGCGCCAAGATGACCAACGAGGCTGCGGACCTGCACAACATTTTCCGCCAGCCGGATAACCCGGCGTTCCCCGCCGGCGCAAAGACATTCGCTGATAATGTTTCGAGGCTTGACAACGCCATCGTATTGGCGCGATGGGTTAACGACATGCGTGAAAAGGCTGCGAACAACCCGGACGCGCCCAAGCCACAAGTTAAGGACGCCGTTGATGCCGCAGTCGGACTTACCGGGCTCGACAAGCTGCTTGGTCTGCCGAAGGCGTTTTTCGGCGGCATCATGAACTACAACGAACGTAACTGGGATAAGGTGACGGGCTGTCTGGATTCCATCGGCGACCGCATTTCGGACAAAATTTCTGACCGAGACCTGCAACAAAGGGTTGCAGGTGTCGAGAAGGGCTTCTGCCCGGCACAGCTTGGACAAGAACTGCTGGAAAACGCCGAATCCGAGACGATCAAGAAAGTGCCGGTCCTTGGGACAATCTACAGCTTCTGCAAGTCGTGGTTCAACGAAGACAAGCGCTACCGGCGCAACTAGGAACGGGACGCGGGTTCGCTACGGTTCAAGGCTGAAAACGCCTGAGGCTACGCCGTGCCAGTCGCCGGACTGGAACTCGGCTTCGAACACTTTCTTGTGTTCGGAGTCGGCTATTTTTCGTCCCGCTTCCAGTGCGAGTGTGAAGTACTTGTGTGACTCCTGGCTGTCGCCCTCTACAGCGTGGGCGCGAGCCATGGCTTCGTATGCAAACGCCCGGTCGAAGTCAGCCACTTCGTCCGCATGATGACCTGTCAGTTCAAGGCAGCGGCGCGCGTGGCGCACGGCCTCTCTGCCGTTGTTGAGGGCGCTGTACACGCGGCTGATCAGCCACTCGGCGCGCTGTCGGTGCGCCGGCTCACCGACTTCAAGGTAGTGAAAGGCGCTGGCAAACGCGGCGTAAAGCATTTTCTCGTTGTCGTCGGGCGTGCGTTGCGGCTTCTGCAGCAGCGCCCACGTCACCGCGTTCAGGCTTGGCGCGAACGCACGCTGGGCGGTCTGCGCAGCATCGCGGCGCGAGTCGCGCTGGTCTGCACGGGGGGTAGTCTTTGCTGTCGGCCTTGGTTCGGACATGGCTTGCTTTTAGGGGGCGGATCGCCGGAAAGGCAAGTGCCATCCGGCTTCAACCCGCCTGTTATGCATCCAGTTTAGTTCGGTGCGGGTCGAGTTCGCGGTGTTCGACGATTTCTTCCTCAATGAACTTGATGATCTCCTCGGCAACATCCACGCCCGTGGCGGTCTCAATACCCTCCAGACCCGGGCTGCTGTTTACTTCGAGAACCAGCGGTCCGCGCTTGGCCCGAATCAGGTCCACACCTGCGACATTCAGGTTCATCGCCTTGGCAGCCGCCAGCGAGATCGCGGTCTCCTTGCGCGACAACGCCACCACCTTGCCCGTGCCGCCGCGGTGCAGGTTGCTGCGAAAGTCGCCCGGTGGCGCGGTGCGCTCCATGGCAGCAACCACCCGGTTACCGACCACAAACGCGCGAATGTCGTGCCCGTCGGCCTCGGCGATAAACTCCTGCAAGAGAAAGTTCGCATTCAACTGTTGAAAGGCGCTGATCACGGCCTCGGCGGCTTTGCGCGTCGGCGCAAGCACGACGCCGGCGCCCTGGCTGCCCTGCAGCAGCTTGATCACCAGTGGCGGCCCCCCCACCAGGTCGATCAGCGCGTCCTTGTCCATGGTCGCGTGGGCGAAGCCGGTTTTTGGCAGGTCGACGTTCTTGCGCGAAAGCAACTGCATGCTGCGCAGCTTGTCGCCGCTGCGCACAACGGCCTGGCTGGCGTTCACGCAATAGATGCCCATCATCTCGAACTGCCGCACAATGGCCGCCCCATAGCCGGCTTCGTTGCCGCTGGCGATACGCGGGATGACGGCGTCAAACTTCTCCAGCGCGCTGCCGACGTACATGACCTTGGGGCTGCGGGCGGTGATGTCAACGTAGCAACGCAAGTAGTCAACCACTGTGACGCGGTGGCGTCGCTTCTCACAGGCCTCTTTGAGACGGCGCGTTGAGTAAAGCGTCGGGTTGCGCGACAGCAGGCAGATCTTCATGACGAGACGTTAGCCGGACCATGCCGGTTGTCGAGGTCATCCGTGTGGCACGGCGGCACGCCGGCTGCTTGCCTTGGCAGGCTTGCCATTGCCGTCTTTGCTGACACCAAGACGTGGCGACAGCAACACGATCTCGGTGACACCGTCATAACTCGATCCTGCGGGTTCAATGGTCTTGCCCCGGCGTACCAGCAGCGGCAACTCGCCCGCACGCCGAATCATGGTCTTGCCGTCTTCCTTGTCGGCCTCGCTGCGCTTGCGGGTTTCGATCTCGCCACGGCCCTCTTCAAGCATTGCAGCCAGCAACGCGATGTCCACCTTTCGACCGCCGAGCATCTTGGCGTGCTCTTCTTCCAGCATGCGTTCGGTGACGCCGCCCTTGGCCCCGCCCAGGATCAGCCAGAACTGAAGCCGCTGGTTCATGCGTTTTGCCGTCTGCACGAACAGCAGGTTGACCTCATCGTTGCCGGTCATCGCGATCACGCCGCGACGCATCTCAATACCGGCGCGCAGCAGCGTGTTCACTTCCAGACCGTTGCCGCTGATGACCTGCAGACCTGCTGCCTCGGCCTCGGCGATGGCTTCGCGGTTGCGGTCAACAAGCACGACTTCTTCGCCTGCTTCCTTCAGTGCCAGGGCCATTGCAATCGCTACCCGGTTGGCGCCAAAAATCAGCCAGCCCTGGTTGGTCTTGGCAAGCACGCCCAGCAACTTCCCGACCGGCCAGCCCGTAAGCCCGGCCAGCGTCACGGTTACCACGATCGTCAGGAACACCACGGCGCGAAACTCGGCGCCTTCGGGCACGCCGCGCGCTGCCAGCTCGTTGGCAAACAACGATGCCACGGCTGCGGCCACGATGCCGCGTGGGCCAATCCACGCAATGAACAGCCGCTGACGCAGGTTCAGCCCGCCGCCGATGGTCGAGATCAGTACCGACAATGGGCGCACCAGCAGTACCAGCGCAAGCGCAACCATGCCCGCGCGCCCGGCCAAACCGATGATCTCGGAAATGCGAACGTTGGCCGCCAGCAGAACAAACAGAAGCCCGATGAACAGGATGGACAGCTCTTCCTTGAACTCGATCAGGTCTTCCTGCTTCCCGGGGCCCAGCGAACCCACGGTCATACCCGCCACCACCGCGGCCACGACGCCGCTTTCATGGGCAAATGAGTTTGACAGCTGAAATGCCAGCACCACCAACGCCAGCGTTGTCACCCGGCCAAGGCCTTCCAGGGTCAGTCGCCGCCAGCGTCCCAGCGCCGCGATCAGCAAGCCGACCAGAAAGCCGACAACTCCGCCGACCAGCACGATGCGCCCCAGGTCGCCCAGGGCAACGCCGAAGCTGTCAGCCTTTGGCGCGGCAACGGCGATACCGAACACGACAGTTGCGAGCACTGCTCCCACGGCGTCGCCAAGCACACCCTCGGCCGAAAGCACCGTGCTGACTGTCTTTTCGGCCTTGATGCGGCGCAACAGCGGCGAGATGACGGTCGGCCCGGTTACGATCAACAGGCTGCCGAACAGCGCCGCGATCTCCCAGCGCCAGCCCATGAAGAAATGCGCCGCTGCAGCTGCGCCACAGGCGGCGATGAGCGCACCCACGGTGACAAGCCGGCGCACCGACTTGGCTGCCCGCTTGAGCCGCTGTGGGTTCAGGGAAAGCGCGCCCTCAAACAGGATGACACTGACGCAAAAACCGACAATCACGCGAAGCCAGTCACCCAGAACGCCCGGCCGGATGATATTGGCGAAGTCAGGGCCCAGCAGCACGCCTGCCGCCAACGCAAGCAGGATGCCCGGCAGTCGCAACGCCGAGCCTGCGGCAATCGCCGCCATCCCTACAGACATCGCCAGGGCAAGCGTAAGTGCCGGTGTGTCGAAAATCCGGTCTACATGCTGCAGATGCAGCAGTTCCATCCAGTCAGGCATTGACCCTTTCTAGCCGATGGAACGCGCCGCACACAGGGGAAATCCGTCGCGTCCGTAACACGCCGGACGCGCCGCTGCGCACGGAGATTCGGCCCGGCAATCGATGGTGCCGGCGCCGCGCGCTACACTGTTGCGATGAACCGGCGACAGCAAAGAGTGATTTTGGGGGCAATGCGGAAAGAGATGAGTTCCGCCAATGCGGGCGAGCCGCCGACGCCTGAAGAGCGACGTATGCCGCGCTTCGTTGTGAAGACGGCCCGTGAGTTGAACATGGAGGTGTACCGGCGCCGCATCAGAAGCGCCCCTCCGGTCCTGAACGAAAACCTGCCCCGACGGGTGTCCGATCTCGGCATGCTTGCGGCGATTGGCGGCACCTACGCGATGTTTTTTGCGATGCTGTGGTTCGGATTTCTTGGCGCACTGATGATCGTGAGCCTCGTGGTAGATGTGCCGGTGCTGGCCATTGTGGCGCTGGTGTTCGCGCTGTTCGGCCTGGCGCCGCTTGGGCAGGGCTTCGCCGAGGGCATCCGCTCAGTGCGTATGCTGCGCAAGGGCTTTCTTACATGGGCATGGGTCCATGACGTGAAGCCGCAGACCATCGTCATTGAGTCGAGCCGCGACAACGGTGAAGACCGGATTACGACCTATGACCTGACGTTCATGTATATGTCTCCATCGGGCCAGCTTCTCATGGCGGAACTCAATGTGCGCAGCTCATCTCCTGTCACCGATGAAGAGCTTGAACTACTGTTGTGTGACCCCGACCGGCCCTCGCAGGTACTGTTTGCGGACCTGCTGCCGGGCGGCCTGCGCATCGACGCCCACGGGCAAGTCTCATCGGCGCCGACGCGAACGCTACTGGGGATTCTGACATTGGCGGCGGCGTTGATTGCGGCGGCGGTGTGCGCATGCGTGCCCGTAATGCTGCTGTTGCAGTGACACCCGTGTTACCGGTCTCTTTCTGCACCGTACGGTGCATCGGCCTGCCCACTGTGCCGCTGACAGCGACAGCATTGGCATGCAAGCGAACGACGGCGTTATCGCCCACCGCCAGATCCTTCTGGCCTATGGCAAGCAATCAACCGGACGGCACCGCTTGCCCTACCCGGTGCAAGCATGCCGCTTGGGGCAGTCGCTGGCGTCCACTTGCTGCGTGCCCTATACCGGCTGCGTTTACGCAGGAGCGCTTGACGCTCGCGCGTGATGGCCTAATTTCATGCAGGGGGCGGCATGCGGATCGAGACCAGCATTTCAACAATTCCGATCCCCCAGCACTTCGCCCAGCGCGAGACCTGAAGGAAACGCGCCGGCTTGCCCCATGATCGCGAACTGGCTGTGCATTGGACCCTTGGGCATCTTGCCCCCCGGCATTCGCGGCTGCGAATCGCCCGGGAACTCGTGGCGCAGGTGACGAACAGTCCGAGTGCCCGTCACATGCGCTCTCCGCGTTCGGCGGGGACATAGTCCATGGGCGCGAAGTATTAGGCACATACAACAGAACTGGGCTCGGAGACGACAAATGAGAGGGTAACCTCCGGGCGACTGCCAATCTCCCGCCCGTGCAAAACGGCGCTATAAGGAGAGCGCCATGATAGGAGAGTGATTGGGCGCGCAGCGCATCATTGTTGTGGAAGACGAGCCGGACATTCGCGCGGTGATGGAGCACCACCTTAAGCGCGAAGGGTTTGATGTGCGCAGCTGCGGGCACGGCGGCGAAGCACTTGAGCTTGTGCGCGAGTTCGGCGCGGACCTGGTGCTACTGGACCTGATGCTGCCCGGCGTCGACGGGATCGAAGTTTGCCGCCGCCTTCGGTCAGACCCACTTACCAAGGCAATTCCGATCCTGATCGTCAGCGCCAAGGGCGAAGAGAGCGATGTTGTCATCGGCCTGGGCGTCGGCGCCGACGACTACGTGACGAAGCCATTCAGTCCCAAAGTTCTTGTGGCACGGGTACGCGCCGTCTTGAGGCGCGGCTTTTCAGACGCGCGCGGCACCACCGCGATCCTCCAGTTCGGCGCACTGAAACTCCTTCGCGAGGAACACCGCGCCACGCTGGAGGGCGCAGATGTCGGCCTGACGGCAACAGAGTTCCGGATCCTGTGGGAGCTTGCTTCGCAGCCGGGCCGGGTTTTCACGCGTGATCTTCTGATCACCCGGGCACTCGGTGATCACGCCGCCGTTGGTGACCGCACCATCGACGCACATATTCGAGCAATCCGCAGCAAGCTGAAGGATTCCCGCGACCTTGTCCAGACACGTCGCGGCGTGGGTTACACCTTCACGGAGGACGCCTAGCAATGCGGCGGACCAGCTTCCTGTGGGTACTCTACGCCAGCTACGCCGTTCTGATTCTATTGACGACCACGATCGCCGGTGTGTTGCTGTCGCGCCAGCAACGACAGGATGCAATGGCGGAAGTTGAGCAAAACCTCACGTCCGCAGCACAGCTTTCACGTGACGTCGCTGTGCCGCGCGAAGGCGAAAACGCGACCAGATACCAAGCTCGCATTCGCGAAGCGGGCGTGCGCGCCGGCGTGCGCCTGACGGTGATTGACACCACGGGCACTGTCGTCGCAGATTCCGTTGAGGACGCAGCAGGGATGAACGACCATTCAACACGCCCGGAAATTCTGCAAGCCAGCGAGCGCCAGACCGGCTCGGCGACACGCTACAGCAGCACCATCGGCACCGACATGATGTACGTCGCTGTCGCCGTTCCTGAAGGCGCCCATCACGTGGCTTTCGTGCGCACCTCCGTGCCGCTGACCGAGATCAACGAAAGGCTGAGCCAGACCCGGCTCCTGATCGCGGCCAGTGCAGGCATCGCTGCACTGGTCGGGTTGCTGATTGGGGCACTGTTTGCGCGTCTGCTGACGCGCCGCCTGACACGATTGACTAAAGCCGCCGAAGCACTGGCGGCCGGCGAGTATGAGCTGGAGCTGCCGATCGGTTCCCGCGATGAATTCGGGCGGCTCGCGGTTGCGTTCAATGACATGGCCCGACAACTCAAGGAACGCATGGACACGATCGTCAGCGACCGCAACCAGGTCGTCGCCATCTTGACCAGCATGACCGAAGGCGTGATCGCCGTCGACGCGCGCCAGAACATCGTGCACATCAACGCGGCCGCAGCGGCAATGCTGGGCGTGAATGCGGCGGACTGCATCGGCCAGCCGGTGTGGAAGGCGGTGCGGGTTTCAGCGTTGAACGAGGCGGCGGACGCTGTGCTGGAAACAGGATCAGATGACCGCCGCGAAGCGCGCATCACCGGCGAGAGTGAAACGCGCGAGCTTGAGCTGCGGACCGCACCACTGCGGGATTCGCGCGGCGAAGTGGCCGGTGCCGTGCTGGTGTTGTCGGACTTCACGGACCTGCGTCGGCTTGAGACTGTGCGGACGGACTTCGTCAGCAACGTGTCCCACGAGTTAAAGACGCCGCTCGCGGCCATTCAGGCGTTGGTAGAGACACTGATCGACGACGAAACGATCGATCCCACTACGCGTGCGGACTTTCTGGGGCGCATCGCCAAACAGTCCCGGCGGCTGAACACCATTGTGCTGGACCTGCTTAGCCTGTCGCGCATGGAAGCGGAAGGCAAGGGGCTGGAGCGCAAGCCGATCGACCTGCGAACCATCGTCAGTGAGTGCATTGAGCTGTGTCGCGAAACTTCCCAGAAGGCGGGGATCACGCTGGCGTGCCAGCTTCCGGCTTCGCCGGTCAGGGTGTTCGCGAACGACGAAGCAATGAAACAGTTGCTCGGAAACCTGCTCGACAACGCGCTCAAGTACACGCCCGGCGAGGGTCGCGTTGAAGTCCGCGTCAGCACCGACAACGGCGATGCCGTAGTCGAAGTGGAAGACACCGGCGCCGGGATCGAGGCCAGTCACCTGCCCCGGATTTTCGAGCGCTTCTATCGTGTCGACCGCGCGCGCTCGCGCGAGCTCGGCGGTACTGGTCTTGGCCTTGCCATCGTCAAACACGTGGCACTGGCCCATGGCGGGGCGGTCCGGGTCAGCAGCACGCCTGGCAAAGGCAGCACTTTCGTCGTGAGTCTGCCGCTCGCGCAACGGTAGCGAATTCCACATTCCTCACGAAGCCTTCACGAAGCCTTCACATGACTTCGGTAGACCTCCCGCATGAAAACCAACGGGAGAAGCGAATGATTCGTGTAGTGATGTGCAGCCTGATGGCTGCGCTGCTGCTGGCCGCTTGCGGCGGCGGCGGCAACGAAGGCGACTCAGAGAAGGCCAAACTGGAAGGCAACGTACGGATTGACGGATCCAGCACGGTGTACCCAATCACCGAAGCGGTCGCCGAAGAATTCAGGACAGTGTCACCAAGGGTGAAAGTCAGCGTCGGAGTCTCCGGCACCGGTGGCGGGTTCAAGAAGTTCTGCGTTGCCGAGACCGACATCAACGACGCATCGCGCCCGATCAAGCCCAGCGAAATTGAGAAAGCGGCCGAGCACAAAGTCGAATTCATCGAGCTGCCGGTGGCCTTCGACGGAATCTCGGTGGTTGTAAACCCCAAGAACGACTTCGTTGATCACCTGTCCGTCGCGGAGCTGCGCCGAATCTGGGAGCCAGGCAGCAAGGTGCGCAGCTGGAAAGACGTGCGCGCCCAGTGGCCCGATCGCGAAATGAAGCTGTACGCGCCGGGTGTAGATTCCGGCACCTTTGACTACTTCACCGAGACTGTGAACGGCAAGTCCGGTGCCTGCCGATCGGACTTCAGCGCCAGCGAAGACGACAACGTGCTGGTGACCGGAATCGCCGGCGACCAGTATGCGCTGGGCTTCTTCGGGTTCGCGTACTTCGACCACAACCGCGACAAGTTGAAGATCGTTGCCATTGACGGCAGCAAAGGCCCCATCGAGCCGTCGAACAAAACCATCAACGATGGCACATACAGTCCACTGTCGCGGCCCATCTTCATCTATGTGTCGGCCGAGGCTGCCAAGCGCCCCGAAGTCGATGCATTCGTAAACTTCTACCTGAAGTCGGCCGCGGCGCTGGTCAAGGATGTCGGATACGTCCCGCTGCCGGAGAAGGTGTACGAGTTTGCGATCGCGCGGTTTGGGAGTCGCAGGACCGGCACCGTCTACAAATCCGAGAGTGACAAGTCGCGAACCCTCGCAGAACTGATGGCGCCGTAAATGACTTCGAGCGCCAGCAACAAGCTGAAGTGTGGTTTACAGCGGCAGCGCGGACGTGAATGGCGTGAGAGCGCAATTCGCAGCGGGCTGCTCATGTGCGCGCTTGTCTCGGTGTTGACGACCGCCGCGATCATCGGCGTGCTCGCGTTCGAGAGCTCGACGTTCTTTCGAGAAGTGCCCGTCACCGAGTTTCTGTTCGGGACGCGCTGGGCACCGCTGCTTGAGCCCCGATCGTTCGGTGTGCTGCCGCTTCTGTGCGGCACGCTGCTTGTAGTTGCCGGTGCCGGCTTGATCGCACTGCCAATGGGCCTGGGCAGCGCGATCTACCTCAGTGAGTTCGCTTCCAGCAGGATGCGCACCTTGCTGAAGCCTGTGCTGGAGGTGCTTGCCGGTATCCCGACTGTTGTCTACGGCTATTTCGCCCTGACGTTCATCACGCCGCTGTTGCAGGACGTCTTCCCTAGCACCGAAGTCTACAACGCGGCGTCCGGTGCAATCGTCGTCGGCATCATGGTGCTGCCAATGGTGACGTCTCTTTGCGACGACGCCCTGCGCGCAGTCCCTGATTCCATGCGCACCGCAGGCTACGCCCTGGGTGCCACACAGTTCGAGGTTACGACGCGCGTGCTGACTCCGGCGGCCCTGTCGGGAATCCTGGCCGCGTTCGTGCTGGCGCTGTCGCGCGCGGTTGGCGAGACGATGGCTGTGACGCTCGCATCAGGCTCGACACCCAACCTGACGTTGAATCCGCTGGAGCAGATCCAGACCATGACCTCATTTATCGTCAGCATAAGCAAGGGCGACACGCCGGCAGGCACCATTGAGTACCAGAGCCTGTTTGCCGTGGGTGCGCTGTTGTTCGTCATCACGCTGGCGATGAACGTCGCAAGCAACCGGATCATGCGCCGATTCAAGGAGAGCTACGAGTGACCATCCTCGCTGACTCCAGGCTGCGGCGCAGGTGGGCCATATCCGGTGCCTTCCGCTGGCTATGCCGCGGCATCACCATGTTTGGCGTGTTGATGCTCGGCGTACTGATTTACCAGGTAGCCGAAGCGGGCCTGCCATGGCTCGACTGGCAGTTCATCACCAGCCTGCCCTCTCGTTTCCCCGAGAAGGCGGGCGTGAAGCCGGCGATATGGGGCACCGTCTGGCTGGTTGCGCTGACGGCACTCATTAGCGTCCCCGTCGGTATCGCGGCCGCGCTGTACCTGGAAGAGTACGCCCACAAAGGGCGCATCAGTACCTTCATCGAGGTGAACATCTCAAACCTCGCCGGCGTGCCGTCGGTTGTTTACGGCATCCTTGGGCTGGCCGTCTTTGTGCGCTGGTTCGCGCTTGGCCATTCCGTTCTCGCTGGCGCGCTGACGATGAGCCTGCTGATCCTGCCTGTTGTCATTACATCCTCGCGCGAAGCCGTGCGCGCGGTGCCCGATTCTCTGCGCCACGCGGCATTGGCGCTTGGCTCAACACGCTGGCAGATGATCCGGTATCACGTCATCCCGGCTGCGCTACCCGGAATCTTGACCGGCGTCATCCTTTCACTTTCGCGCGCGATCGGTGAAACCGCACCTTTGATCCTCGTCGGTGCCGCCGTGTACATCGGCTTCACGCCAGATAGCCCCATGAGCGAATTCGCGGTGCTTCCGCTGCAGGTGTACGAGTGGTCAGGCCGGCCACAGTCGGAATTTCGCGAACTGGCAGCAGCCGGGATCCTTGTGTTGCTGGTGGTTCTGGTGGTGATGAATGCGTCAGCGGTCTACCTGCGTCATCGATTCCAGAAAGGGCGCTCATGAACAATCTGGAAACTCCCGTGAAACAACCAGTAGAGCTCGAGGCGCCCGTGGCCCCGCGCCGCAGGACAATCCTGGAGACGCGCAACCTGAACGTGTCCTATGGCGAGAAGGCGGCTATTTGCAGAGTCTCGATGGAGATTCCAGAAAAACAGGTCACGTCGATCATCGGCCCGTCAGGCTGCGGCAAGAGCACGCTGCTGCGCACATTCAACCGGATGAATGATTTCATCCCGTCGTTGAAGATCACGGGGGATGTCCTCTACCAGGACCAGGACCTTTACGCGCCAGGCGTGGACCCCGTGGGCGTGCGGCGGCACATCGGCATGGTGTTCCAGAAACCCAACCCCTTCCCGAAATCGATCTACCAGAACGTCGCTTGGGGTCCGAAACTCAACGGCGTCGCAGGCTCGGGCCAGAATCTAGACGAGCTTGTCGAAAGTTCACTGCGCCGCGCAGGCCTGTGGGGCGAAGTGAAAGACCGCCTGAAGGAAACCGGGCTGGCACTGTCTGGCGGGCAGCAGCAGCGACTCTGCATTGCGCGCGCGCTGGCGATGCAACCGGCCGTGCTGCTGATGGACGAGCCGTGCTCCGCCCTGGATCCGATTTCGACTTCCCGCATCGAGGACTTGATCGACGAGCTCAAGGCCAGCTACACGATCGTGATCGTGACGCACAACATGCAGCAAGCTGCGCGAGTGTCCGACCTCACGGCATTCCTTGAAGCAGGCACACTCGTTGAGTTCCAGGAAACAGAAGAAGTTTTCACCCGACCGCGCGAACGACGCACCGAAGAATACGTAACCGGCCGCTTCGGATAGGAGACCGCATGTCCCGACACTTGCAACGTGACCTCGACCGCCTGAAGAAAGAGCTGGTAGCGCTGAGCGTACTTGTGGAAGAGGCGATCCAACTCGCCATTCAGGCACTGACGGCACGCAGCGAATCCATGGCGGCCGAAGTGATTCGCGGCGACCGCCGCATCGACGAGCGCGAAGTGGAAATCGAGGAACACTGCCTGAAGGTGCTGGCCTTGAACCAACCCGTGGCCGATGACCTGCGGTTTATCGTTGTCGTGTTGAAGGTGAACAACGATCTTGAGCGCATGGCGGATCACGCTGTCAACATTGCCAAGCGCGCGAAGTACATCTCGCGGCAGGCGCCGGATAACTTCGCCCTCGATTTCGACCCCATGGTGAAGCGGGTGGGGCGCATGGTTCGCGAAAGCCTGGATGCGCTTGTGAACAGCGACGAAAAGCTCGCCCGTGAAATCTGCGCCGAGGACAGCATCGTCGATGAAATGAACCGCACGATGATCAAGACACTGAAGGAACACATGCAGCGCGATACAGGGTGCATCAGCGCGGCCGTGGACATGATGTCGGCGTCCAAGAACCTGGAGCGCGTGGCCGACCTGGCGACCAACATCGCGGAGGACGTAATCTTTCTGACTACCGGCGAAGTCAGCCGGCACGGCAAGCAATCGGCTGCCCAGAACTGATCACACCTTGTCCCCCAACTTGTCCCCGCGGGCCTGGATCGCTTGATCTACTAATTGAAGAGCGGCCCGCAGATTCGCTCTGCGGGCCGCTTTTAGTTTGGTACCCCCGGTAGGATTTGAACCTACGACCCGCTGATTAAGAGTCAGCTGCTCTACCAATTGAGCTACGGAGGCGTTGTCCGTGCGGCTTGCCGCGCGGGCGCATAGAAATACCCTTTGGTTCCACACTGTCAAGGCCCGGCTGCTACAGGAACGCTTGCGGGTTTCTGGCCTTGTGCTTGGCTGTCACCAGGGCCAGACATCGCTGATTCACCGTCCGCCGTGCCCGCTTCGCCCGTATCAGCAGGGAACGCAAGTATGTCCCCGTAAGCCCTGATTTCTCATCTTTCGGCAAGTTTGTGCTCACCCGTGTTGCAGTAAGTGCCTGCGGCAATAAGATTCGCCCCGCATGATTGAGGTCAATGGCATCACGAAGTACTACGGCCACTTCAAGGCGCTTGATGGCGTGAGCTTTCACGTTGACAAGGGCGAGGTGCTGGGCTTTCTGGGCCCCAACGGTGCCGGCAAGTCCACCACCATGAAGATTCTCACCACCTACATCTCGGCCAGCGAGGGCTCGGCCAGCGTGGGCGGGCATGACGTGCATGCGTTTCCACAACAGGTGCGACGCCGCATCGGCTATCTGCCCGAGACCCCGCCGCTGTATGGCGACATGACGGTTGAGGATTACCTCAAGTTCGCCGGGCGCGCACGCGGCCTTCGCGGTGCCGAGCTGAAACGACGCCTTGAATCGGTTGTCACCGACTGCGGCCTGCGCCCCAAGTTCAAGGCGCGCGTGATTGAGCTGTCCAAGGGCTTCAAGCAGCGCACGGGGCTGGCACAGGCACTGATTCATGACCCGGAAGTGCTGATCCTGGACGAACCTACCAGCGGCCTTGACCCGCGCCAGATTATCGAGATCCGCAAGCTCATTGAACGCCTGCGCCAGAGCAAGTGCATCATCTTCAGCACACATATCCTGCAAGAGGCGACTGCCGTGGCAAGTCGCCTCGTGATCGTCAACGGCGGGAAAAAAGTCGCCGACGGCACCGTCGAGCAACTCGCTGCGCAATCTTCTGACACGCTGGCGGTGCGCGTGCTGGTCAAGGGCGGCGACGATGCGCTTTCTGAGGCTTTCGCGAGGCTTGAAACCGTCAAGTCTGTCGAAAAGCAGCAGGGCCCCAGCGGCTATACACGCTTTCTGCTGACGGTCGGCGGCGGACAACGCGGCAGTCGCGAAACGTGCGAAGCCGTCGCGGTGCAGGTGCAATCACGAGGCTTCCTCCTGGCGGAACTGGCGCCCGAGAAGCAGACGCTGGAGCACATCTTCCTGAACCTGCTGCAGAAGTCGCGCACGCCGGAGAAGCCGACGTGGAAGGCTGAAGACAAGCCCGGATCAGAAACCGAGAAAGAAACAGCCAAGACGCCGCCAAAATTCGCGGCCGATGATGTGCCCGAAGACCCGAACGCAACGGCGGCTGCCACGCGTGTGACGCACAGGGCGACAGAGGCCGACCTTTACCACTCGGAAGATGCATCCAGCGATACAGCTACAGACGTGGGCGAAAAGCCCGACCCCGACAAGACGTTGTATTCGCCACGACCGCCGGACAGGGGGGATGTCTGATGCTGCCGATATACATGCGGGAGATGAAGGGCTATTTCGAGTCGCTGATGGGCATCGGCATCATCGGTGCGTTCGTGGTTGTGATGATGATGCTGAGCGTAATGCTCGATCCGCTCGGCGGCGGCGGAGACTGGTTTGCGCGCGGCGAGCTTTCGATGCGCACGTTTTTTGGCGTATTCCCGTGGGTTGCGGCCGTGGTTGTGCCGGCGGTCAGCATGCGCCTGTGGGCCGATGACCGGCGCCAGGCGACCTTTGAGATGCTGATGACACTGCCGATCCCGACATGGAAGGTCGCGCTGGGCAAGTACTTCGCAGGCGTCACGTTTCTGGCCGCCATGCTGGCCGGCACAGTGGCCTACCCGCTGATGCTGAGCCAGTTCGGGCAGCCGGACTGGGCGCCGGTGATCGGCGGTTACGTGGCCTGCTTCCTGCTTGGGTCAGCGTTTGTCGCCATCGGCTTGTTTGTCAGCGGCTTGACCGAGAACCAGGCGCTGGCGTTCTTTTTGGGCATGCTGATCTGCCTTGGCATTGTCGGTATGGGCGAGATGCGCGGTCTGCTGGGCGAGCTTGCGCGCACGAACCCCGAGTCAGCGCTGATGCTGCTGATCAGCATTCCACTCGTGAGTATCGGATTTCTTGCCGCCGCAGTCGGCCGCGACAAAGCCGTGGCAGTGGCGATCGGCGCACTGGCGGTCGTCGGCAACATGATCGCCTACGCACTGAGCGGCGCCGAGGGCACTGCAACAAAGGCCACCAACAGTGAAGATATCGCCGGGACAATCGAGACGGTAACGCGCGGGACCACCCAGGCCGGAGAAATCGTGGTCAGCGCGCTGGCACAGATTGCCGTGCTGGACCACTTCGGTGAAATCCAGCGCGGGGTCGTGAACACGAACGGGTTGGTCTTTTTTGGGGGCCTGGTGGTCTTCTTTGTGCTGCTGAACGTCTGGTCGCTTGAATCACGGAGGTACTCGTGATGGTCAACCGCAAGCGCAACTACACGTGGCACTTCCTGCTGCTGGCGGTGATGACCGCGATTGCCATCGGGGTGGTCAACTACCTGGGCATGGAGCACCGTCTGCGCCTCGACCTGACGGCCGACCAGCGCTTCTCGCTGAGCCCCGGCACCAAGGCGTTGTTCGACAAACTGCCCGAGTCCGTGACCGTGACCTACTACGTGGATGAGGAGCCGCCAGCCAAGCGCATCAACCTTGAGCGCGACGTGCGCGACAAACTTGGCGAACTGGCAACCAGCTCGGGGGGCAAGCTGCAGTTCAGCGTGGTGCGCATTGCCAACCGCGACGCCGCGGAAAAGGCCAAGGAACTTGAGAAAGACGGCATCACCCGCACGATCGATGTCATGACGACGGGCGACGACGAAGCCGCTGAAACCAAGGGTATCCAAGGCTTCTTTTCGAGCATCAAGGTTCAGTACGGGACCTCGCCTCCTGAAGTCATCAACGGCATTGTCAACCTGTACGACCGCAACGACGAAAGCGCCGAGCATCGGGTGGACACGCTTGAGTTTGACGTCGCGTACGCGCTGCTGCGCATGAAGAACAAGGTTGTACGGCCCACGCTGGACCGCCTGCTCAAGGCGCGCAGCGAGCGTATTGAGTTTCGGTACATCCACAGCAGCGACCTGCCTGACCAGTACAAGGGCATGGGCCAGTGGGTGCACAACTCGATGCTGGAAATCGCCGCACTGGCGCCGCCGCAGGTTGGGTACCAGCAGGTAATGGTTGGTCCCGATGCGCCGATCAAGCTTGACGACGCGTTCGGCAGCGGCCGCAAGGTCGAATACCCGTTTGTCAGCGCCAAGAAGGCGCGCCTGGGCCGCACAGAAACCGGCGAGCTTGTGCAGATTCCCGAGTCGGCGTACTACACGACATTGATGATGCGCGTCAGCGCTGCCGACAAGCCCTACGCGATCGTGAACTTCCTTGAGGACGAGAACCAGCCCGCGGTCAAGAAGCGCATTGAGGACTGGATCTGGGAGACGCTGAAGCCGCGCTCTCGGCTGGGGTTTGTCCTGCCGCCGACGCTGCCCAAGTACAAGATGCATGAGCGGCCGGGCAACCCGCCGGCGAACGGGCACACGCCGCTGTACAACTACATCTCGGAGTTTCTGGGCTACGACACGATGTGGGTGGACATCATCGGCAGCAAGCGCATCCCGGGCGACCTTGCATGCCTGATCGTCATGGAACCCAACCAGCTCAGTGAACGCGAGTTGTATGAGATCGACCGCTACCTCGCGGAAGGCGGCAACGTCGTGATGATGGTGCAGGGCTGGCGCGCCGAGCTTGACTTCGGCCAGGCGCCGACCAAGGACGACATGTCGCTGCAGAAAGTGAACATGCAGCCCCACTTCACTGACTGGGCAACGCACGTCGGGGTTGACTTCGGGCAGGACTTGCTGCTTCGCAAGAACGCCCGCCTGTCGCCCTTTCACGTGATGGCGGATGGGCGCGGCGGACAGGCCAGCATGCCGGTGCCGAGCAAGCTGAAATTTGCGCCGGCGATTGCACCGCAGGACCTGAACGCCGAGAACGTCCTGACCCGCGGGCTTGCGGGGCTTCCGATGCCGCTGCCGATTGAGGTCAAGCTCAATGAGGCCCGGCTTGCCAGCCGCGAGCTGCAAAGCACCGAAATCATCCGCATGAAGGATGGCGTATACAGGTTCATCCCGGCCAACCCGGCTTTTCCGACCATTCCTGTGAACCTCGATCTGGACAGCAAACGCGAAGTCGAACAGAACGCGTCGGCAGCGCCCGACAAGCAGGTGCGCGCACAACTGCTCGATCACGACCCGCTGGTAGCAGTGCACATCAAGGGACGCTTCCCGAGCCTCTGGGCCGATGAACAGCGCAAGATTCCGGGCTGGCAGGGTGCCGACCCCGCCAACGAGACCACGCCGGCTGTCAATGGCCGCGAGGGCAACCTGATCATCATCACCAGCGCCGATATCCTGAACACCGAGTACTTCGGCGGCTGGACGCGACAGGAGATCCAACCGGTAGTGATCAATCGCGGCATTGCGCTGTATCGCAACCTGTCAGAAGTATTCATCTATGGCGAAGACCTGGTGAACCTGCGGGCCCGCACGGGCGTCAGCCCCCGCATTGCGGGGCCCGTGTCGAACAACCTGAAAGTGTTCTGGTTTCTGGTCTGTGTTGCAGGCGTGCCCTTGCTGCTCGTGATTGTGGCCGGCGCGCGCAGTTATGTGCGGCTGCGCGAGCGCGAAGAGTATGACACAGCGTTCACGGGAGGCGCCGAATGAGCGAGCCCGCAAAGACCGACGACAAGCAGCGCTTCACGCCTGACGAAGTGATTGCTTCGCAGCGCAACCGGCAGTTGATTATCATTACAGTCGTGTGCCTGGTGCTCGCGGGCCTGGTGGCACTGACACGCCTGGGCAGCAAACCCGAAGCGCCCGTCATTGAGCTGCCGCTGGTCGGAGGCACCACGGAAGCCCCGGCGTTCAAGAAGGCAGATGTCAGGGCAATCGAGATATGGAAAAGCGGCAGCAACAAGCTTGTGCTGCGCAACGAGCGCGAACAATGGCGCGTGCCTGCCAAGTTCAACACGCCCGCCGATGAGCGCGAAGTCAATGCGCTGCTGACCAAGCTGATGGACGCCAAGCGTCTGAACCGGCCGGCATCCACACAAACCGAGTCCTACATTCTCTACCGCCTTGAAGACGAGGGTGCCGCGCACCTGCGAATCCTGGGCGAAAGCGGCAAAGAGCTGCTGCACCTGATGGTCGGCAAAGCCGAAACCGGCAACCGCGCGTTTGTGCGCTTCGTTGGTGACGGCGCGCCCGGCGGCATCTTTGAAGTGTCCGACATGAGTGGCGACTTTGATTCCTTGTACTCACGCCTGCACCTGACGCCCGAAGGCGAACCCAACACCAAGCGCTGGCTTGACCTTTCTTCGTTTCAGCCGCTGCCCTTTGAATCCGTTGCGCAGCGCATCTCGCTGCGCGACGGTGACCGCGTTGTGCTGTTCAGTCGCGTGGCCGGAAGCGACGCGACGCGCGAGGAATGGGAAATGACCAGCCCGCGCAAATCCAAGGCCAACGGCGCCAACGTGCGGGCGATCGTGGACGCGCTGATGAACTTTAATGCCAGCGACATCGCGGGCAAACTTGACACCGATGGTGCCGCGCTTGGCGTGATTGATGCCAAACGTGAAATCGTCATCGAGTTTACCGAAGGCGAAAAGCAGAGCGTCAGCCGCCTTTATTTCGGCAACGGGGAGGACAACCAGGTGGCGACGCTGCTCAAAGCCACCGATCGCGGCGAGTTGGTGTACTGGTGCAGTGATGCTGCACTGTCGCGCATCTTCCGGCCCACCGGCGACTTTCTTGAGAAAGCACGCCTTGTGCTGATCCCGGACGGTATTCAGCCGACGCAGATGCTGTTTTTCGACCAAGGCAAGGTCGTCCGCATTGAGCGCGACGCGAGCGACCGCTGGCAGATCAACGAGCCCTTCATCGGCAAAGCCAGCCTTGCCGCCGTCTCGAATGTGTTGACCACACTGCTCGCGCTCCAGGGCTACGGCGATGACGCCAAGGCGATCAAGCGCGACGAGCTGAAGCTGGGGCCGGGCCTGAGCGAACAATGGATTGAAGCCCAGTGGAAGCCGCGCGCCAGCGATGGCGACGATGAACCTGACACGCCGGAAGACCCCGAGACACCAGTACTCCCCAAGCCACCGGCGTTGAAGACCGCGCGGCTTTACTTCGGCGTCGCGGTTGACAAGGACGTGCCCGTGCTGCGCACGCAGGAAGGCGAAGCCGACCGCGTGTTCTGGGTGCCGCAGGCGCGCCTTGCGGACCTGTTCTTCAGTCCGCGCGACCTGCAGGAACCCGAGAACACGGGCGCGATGAAGTTCACAGACGAGCCCGTGGAGATATCGGTGCGCGACGGTGAATCAACACTGAAGCTAGAGAAGGCCGATGGGTGGAAGATCGCCGGCGAAACGCCCGTTGCCGCAGACTCGGTGCCTCTGAACCAGTTGCAGAACGGCCTGCGTTCGCTGACAGGCGTGCGCCATGACGGAGTCATTGACCACGAGGCGCTTGGCGTCGGCGACAACGCGAAACGCAGCATCAGCGTGGCACTTGGCCGCGAGGGAACTTCACAGCGCATTACGTTGCGCTTCGGCACGCCCGATCACGGCTATACGCCGGTGCTGTCGCAGCGCACCGGGGCCGAAGAAAAGCTGCACTGGGTTGATGATGCCAGCGCCGACGCGCTGTTTATCAACCCGGCGGACTATCGCGTGATTGGCGCTTTCAAGGCCAAAGTCCGGCAGATCCTGGTGTCATGGGAAGGCAACGTCGGCGGCGTACAGCCGAAGGAAGCCGGTCGCAGCAAGGCCCAGGCCCTTGACCTGATGCAGCGGATCATTGTCGAAGCCGCGACTGCCGACTTCATTGAGTTGCAGCGCAAACACAATGAAGACAGCGTCCCCGACAACACCTACGATGTCGACGAGTCACCGAAGTTCGTCAAGCCTTTCACGCGTCTTGCATCAGAACTGAAGGTCGGCGAAGTTGGTTACTGCGAGTCCAAGTTCGGGTTTCACATTCTCAAGCGGATCGAGTAGTGGCAGAAACCGAAACACCGGGCATTCTCAAGCGCCTGTTCATGAACCCGCTGGCGGTGCGTGAACTGCGCGTTGCCTGCCGCAGCTGGAAACTGGTCATCATTCTCACGGCGTATCTGTTGGTACAGGGCGCGATCTTCTCGATCTGGCTGTTCGTTGCGTCTGACTCGGCCGGCCTGTACGAAGACCCGACATCGATCGGCAGCGGCTTGTTCACGACGCTGGCGGTCGTGCTGGTCATCGTGGTGATGCTGGTTTTTCCCGCGTTCTCGAGTACCGCAATCGCGTCGGAACATGAACGCAAGAGTTTTGACCTGTTGCTGCTCACGCCGCTGGCGCCGTGGGAAATCGCGCTGGGCAAGTTTTTTGCCGCCGGCATCCAGGCCAGCATCTTCCTGATTGCAACCGTGCCGCTGTTCGCCATGGCCAACCTGTTCGGCGGCATCAAGCCTGAGGTGTTCTTTGCCATCCTGTGGATGCTGGTGCTGCTGAGCCTGCTGATCAGCTTTCTGGGCGTCTTTGCATCCAGTCTTGTCACCAAGAGCATTCCGGCTGTGCTGGTGACCTATCTGTTTGCGTTCTTCTTCGGGATGATCCTGCTGACCGTATTCATCATCCTGATGGTCGCGCGCGCTTTTGCCGCTGCGACATTTCCATTGGTTGCTTTCCTGACCGACCCGACGCTGAACGAGGGCATTTATTACGTCACCACGCTGACGGTTTCGTGCGCGATCTACTGCACCTTTCTGTTTCTCTCGACGACCAACCGGCTCAAGCCCACGTCACACAACAAGAGCACCGGACTGCGCCTGTTCTGGACCGCTGTGGCGATTGTCGTGCCAGTGCAGATCGGCGCCTACTTCATGATGTCGCGCCTGCCGTCGCACGACGCGGCGTTTTCTACGCTGATTCTGGCTGCCGTGTACCTTGGTGCGTTGCTGCTGGTGCCGGCACTCAGCGCGCCCGCAGAGGCGCCTGTCGCCAGTCGCCGCGTGCGCCGCGAGATGTCTAAGCTGCCGCAGGGGCTGGTCAAGGGTGGCGCTGGAATGTTCTTTCCCGGCGGTGCGCGCGGGGCATTGCACACCGCGATGCTGGTAGGCGTGGGCATGCTGCTGCTTGCGGTGGCGGGCTGGCTGACGTTCGTGCAGCTTGAGTCGCGCCTTGACGACGTGTCAATGGTGGCAGCCGACTACTCGCAGATGGCGGAAGCTACGCGGTCAGGCTCGGGGGCGGGCACAGCCATGACGCGCCTGGCGGGCGGCACCATCGAGAGCGCCAAGCGCGACGTAGTCACGTTTTATGGCCACGAGTACAGCGGGTTCCTGCTGATGCTGGTCGCGATCGGGCTGACCGTGCTGGTCACCAGCCAGGTCACATGGCGCATTTCCTTGAGCGGGCTTTCAAAATCTCTATCGGGCGTGCTGGGTGCGCTGGTCCTCGTGGTGTGGCTTGCAGTGCCCTGGATCGGCGAGCAGTTCAGTGGCAATGGCGCGATAGAAGACCAGAAGTTTGCCCAGTTCAGCCCGATCCATGCATGCATGACTTCGATCGACCACGGCAAGACTGCGGGGCGCATCGCGCTGGTAGACCCCGACCGGGCCAAGCAGTACGAGATTCGCGCAAAGCGCTTGAACATGCGCTGGTGGACATTCACCGGCGTGACGGCGGCGCTGGGGCTGGGCCTGCTAGGCTTGAACATCGTAAGCCATCGCAAAGTAATGAAGCTGGTTGCGCAGGCCACTGCCAACGCCGAGCAGCGCCACGAGGCCATACCCCCGCAAGTGACGCAGGCCGCCCTTGAGCAGGTGCTGCAGCAGGTCACACAGCCGCTGCCCGACCAGATGCCTCCCGGTCCGCCGATGGCCGGTCCGCCGGGCTAGCCAATCACCGTTCGTTGCTGTGAAGTTCGACGACCAGCGCCTTCTGTGCCGGGTCAAGGAAGATGTCGTAGATCTCGCCTTCCTTGCACCTCTGGCGTACTTCCCAGTGCTGCGGCGCGCGCAGAAACAGCGTTGCGCCGACGGTGCGTGGCACTTCGCGCGTTTCGAGCTCTGTGCGTTGCGGTGCCGAGGCCGTTCGCGTGCCATACCCGGCAAGGCTGATGAACTGGTAGAACCCGCCCTCGCCAAGCCAGTCCCAGGCCCAGCGCCATTGCAGCGTTTCTACCTGAAGCTCAAAGTGATTGCCCGACGTCAGCACGGGCCGCCGCTGTTCGGCCAGGCGTCGGCCCGCCGGGTCCACTGGATAGAACAACAGGTTCAACTGGTCGGTCTGTTCATCAAGTTTGCCGATTTCAATCTCGGCAATCTTGCGCCGCACTGCGGGCTGCGTGGGCAGTTCGGCTGTAATCACCGCCAGCACCAGCGCCTCAATGGCCAGCCAGATGACGATGCAGCCGATGCCCAACAGGCCGAAGTCAATGATCGGGGCCAGCGTGCTGGTTTCAACGTCTTCGCGGCGCTTTGATTTTACCCAGAACCACGCGCGCTGGGCGACAAACACAACCAGGAACACGCCCAGCACACAGGTGAGTACGGCAAACGCTTTCAGGCGAAAGTTGGGGTCACCATCCATGCGCCGATTATGGCCCAGCCGGGGCAGGAACGTCAAAGGCCCGATGGCTGAGCAGGGCACGAATAATCGCATTCAGGAACACGCGGCGGATGGCGTCGTAGCCGCGCCGGTTCGGGTCCTCGAGGTTGACCCAGTACCAGTACGACGGGTCGCGCGCGTCGTAATGCGGGTTGTCTTCGTCGCGGCAGTGAATGCCATGGCCCATCATCGCGGCGTGGATGTCGGCGACGCTCACGTGGTCGTGCCGGGCGGCGCAGGCCTTGATCGCGTCGTTGAACGCCGTGTGCACGGGGTAGCCGTCTGCCCACGCCGGCAACCAGAATAACGGCCCGGCGTTCTCGATGTCGCCAACCCCGTCAGTCGGGTCGTAAATCGTTGCCAGCAGCACAACGCACCCGCCCGGAAACTTCTGCTTCAGCGCCAGCATCATCTCGTCAAGCCGCGCACTGAAGTTGGCGATCCACGGCTCGGCTGTCGCCCAGTCCGCGCCGTACATGGCGCCCTCGCGGGGCTTGGCTTTGCCGTAGTTGTGGATCAGGTCGATCCCGCCCGTCGTGATGCAGACGATGCCGACCACGTCGTCGCCGTACACCGGAAGGTTCTGGATGTCGCGGACGTGTTGCAGGCTGTTCGTACTGTTGGCGGCGAGCCTGCGCTCTTTCAGGTTGGGCAGCACTTTGCGCAGCTCACAGCCGGCCATGTCGGGGTAGGCGTCATCGAGGTTGCGTTGCAGAAGGTCGACATATCCCATGCCGTTGGGCGCGCCGTAGCCGGTGCTGACACTGTCGCCAAGGCTCAGCAGCAGCACTGGTTTCTCGCTCCATGTGCCGGCGAAGGCTTGCCTGTCGACGGGAGGGCCGGCTGGCCCCTCGCCCATGGGCGCGGGCACCCGCATCGCAAAGTAGAACAATCCGACAAACAGGCTGCACACAGCCACGATCACAGGTCGCAAGTGGAACCAGCGCGGCTTGCCAGAGGGCTTGCGCAGGCTGAGCCCGGCAGCGACCGCGCCAAGAAGGCTGACAGCAAGCGCCGCCCAATTGAGCCACAGGTCCGGCGAGTGCCACGTACGGCCAACGACAGGAACGAGCAACAGAACCAGCGCCACAAGCAGGACAAGTTTGAAGGCAGCCTTCATAACGCTATTATACGCCACAGAAGCAACGAAGTCTTACAAGTCGGAACGATTCATGCGCTGCTTTCTGTGTACTCCCCGTCTCCTCCCAGCCACCGGAATCGCAGCGTGATGATGGGGGCGCCAGCATCCACGGACTGGATGGGCAGCGGACGGGAAGGTTTGCCCGGCGGAAACTCGCCCCAGCCTTGCGGTTGGCCAGGGAATGCGCGCTCTTGCAGGCGGAGATCTGGCTCATCGGTCATTGGTGCACCGTTACGCGGGCATCACTGCAATGTCATGGTATAGTCATACCACTCAGCGCTGACTCTGTCAAAATTATGGCGGCTTTCACCCTGGCGCCGGAGTCGAGCCCGCTGAATGGCGGTCCCTGGCCCTTTCCGCTTGGGCGTTTGTTGCTACCTTCTGCGCCCCATGGCATTCGGTCGCAAAATCTCCCGGGCGCAGCTTGAACGCTATGCCGGCAAGGCGCTTGTTGAAGTCGCCGAGAAGAACCCTGACGTCCTGAAGCTCGGTGCGTCGCGCCGCAACGTGTCGCTGGTGTATCTCGACATCTGGGGCTTCACCGAGGTCACCAGCTATGCCTCGCCGCAGGCTGTGATTGACCTGCTGTGCGATTACTTCTCGCGCATGACAACCATTATACGCGGCAACCGTGGCTTCGTTGACAAGTTCTTCGGCGACGCGATCTTCTCGATCTTTGGCGCCCCGATCGAAGACGACCTGCACCCGCTGCATTGCTGCAACGCAGCACTGGCCTGCCTGCGCGAGACATACAAGCTTGCGGCCGAGTGGCACTTGCAGGGCTTCGGGCTCATCGGCCAGTCAATTGGCGTCGTCAGCGGCCCAGCCATCGTCGGCAACATCGGCACCGAAGAGCGCGCGATGTACACCGCCATCGGCGAGGGCGTAAGCCTTGCGGTCCAGTTGCAGCAGGCGTCGCGGCTTTACCGCGCACCAATCATCATCTCGCGCGAAACCAACACAGCCGTCAAGGAAAAGCTGCTCACGCGCGAGCTTGACGTGATCAAAATTCAGGGCGCCGACCGCACCACCGCCATTTTCGAGCTGATGGGCGCCTACGGCGAAGTGCCCGAACACGTCAAGATGTTGGCCGAGGTGTTCAGCCGCGGCCTCCTCTCGTTTCGGCAGCGCGACTGGGACCGCGCCGAGAAGCGCTTCAAAGACGCGGACTCAATTTCAGGCGATGACGGGCCCTCGCGCCTTTACTTGCGGCGCTGCCAGCTTTACCGCAAACATCCCCCACCGCCCGAGTGGGACCTGGTGCACGCGCACACTGTTCGCACGAATCCAGCCGGCCAATGATCCCGCTGCCCTTGCCAATTCGAGGCCCGTTGCAACCCGGCATGCGGGGCTTTGTCGGCGGCATGCGGGTATTCATCACGGGCCTGAAACTGGTGATGCCGGGCGGCGGCGTGTTCAGATACGCGCTGGTGCCGGTGCTGGTTTCGGCCTTCATTCTGCTGCTGTTGGCCATCGCAGCTTTCTTTACGGCGCAGGCGCTGCTGGTGGATTGGCTCGCAAGCATGGATCTTGCCCCTTGGCTGTCGTGGCTGGGTGGCGTACTGGCGTTTGTGCTGGGCCTGGTCGTGGCGTACTTCCTGTTCGGGCCGGTGATGAAACTGTTTGGCCCGCTGTTCATGGACCCGATCTGCGAGCAAGTGCATCTGCGCTACACCGGCAAGCCGCTGGGCGGTCCGACGACGGTGCGCAGCTTGATGAAGGGGATGGTGTCGTCGATCCCCTCAGCTTTCAGGTCGCTGCTGGCGGCATTGCTGATTGAGTTGCCGCTGGCGATTTTTGCCATGGTGACCTTTGTCGGCGCCGCGGTAGCGGTACCTGTCACGGGTTTGCTGCAGGGCGCGGAACTGATGGACACGCCTCTGGCGCTTCGCGAACTGAAGTGGTCACAGCGCATCGGCTGGGTCAAGGCCCATTTGGCCCCCTGTACGGGCATGGGCGCCATGGCAGGCCTCTGCATGCTGGTGCCGGTGCTGAACCTGTTTGTCGTGCCCGCTGGTGTAGCCGCCGCGACAATCCTGATGCTCGCCGGCGACGAGACTGACGCCGCACAAACTCATTCGCAGAAACCTGACCCGACGGGGTGAACCTTTGCCGTTCCCATTCGTATAATAGGCACGCAATGCGTGGCTCGGGAGAAGTTCCACGCAGCCCTGGGCTAAGGGCACCGAGATATGCCAACCGCAGAACATCCGGGTGATTTTCAACCGGCGCGCCGCGCGTGGCTTGCGGCAGTCGGTGTTGGCGCTGGCCTGTGTGCCTTGCAGCCGCAGCTTCGTGCACAAAAGAAGACGCCGCCGCAACCCACCGAAGAAGAACTTCAAGCGGCCTACGCCGAAACCGAAAAGCTGGTCTCAACGGGCAGCACGCCCGACCGGCCCGGTCTGGCGGCGTGGGCGCAGAAACAGGGTGTTGGCTTGCAGTGGCCCGCCAAGTACTACCTGCCCTGGCCCGCCGGCGCCGGTCACCAGGTGTACCAGAGCTGGAACGGCAACAAGATCGGACCGCCGCGCGCGACGCACATGAAGGCGCAAAACTATTACGCATGGGACTTTCACATCACCCGCGGCCAGTACATCGCGGCGGCGCGCGACGGCAAAGTCACCAACGTCGTGGACGACCAGCCGCCGGGCAACGAGAACGCCAACGTCATCTACGTTGAACACGCCGATGGCGAAGTCAGCGTGTACGCCCACAACGGCAGCAACACTGCGCTGGTAGCAGTCGGCGACAAGGTGCTGGCCGGCCAGAAGCTGTGCCAGGGCAGCAATGAGTCGATGCACCTGCACTTCTGCATCTGGAAGGGCATGATCGACTACCCGTGCCGCTTCATTGACTTCGCGGCTGACAACGGCGTGCCTCAGTACGGCGGCAACCCGGTCAGCGGCAACAAGGGCCCTGACGCGGGGCTGCTGACTGAAATTGAGGCGAACTTCAAGAAGGGTGAAGCCGCTTTTGAAGTCAAGGACTACCTGAACGCATTGAAGTGGTACATGGCAGCCACCGCCGTTGAAGTTCGTGTTGAGCCCTACGAGCGGTCCCTTGAACGCATTGAAGAATGCCGGGTCATCATCGACGAAGAAGTGCAGGCGGCGGTGAAAGAAGCCCGCGATGGCGACATGGCCAAAGCCGAAAAGAGCCTGAAGGCGGTACAGAAGAAGTACGGCGACTACGGCAAGCAGCGCGTCGAAGCGGCGATGGATGAGTTGAAGAAAGACCCCAAGTTCCGCGAGTGGGCGAACAAGCAGGCCAGCGAGAAACTGTGGCTTGAGGCAAGGCGCGCCGAGAAGTTCGAGGAGTGGGACAAAGCCGAAAAGGCCTACCGCGAGCTTCGCAAGATGTACAAGAAGGGCGAGCCCGAGTACGACCAGATTCAGGAGAAGCTGAAGAAGATCAGCATCGCCAGGATCCTGGAGGAGTAGTGGTGGGTCGCTCAACAATGATTGCAACAGGGGCAGCTGTTTGGGCTGTCCTTTTGTTGTTCAGCGCCTGCGCCAAGGACTCACCCACCCCATAAGCGCACGCTCCCGCGGGGCGAGTACGATGAACACGACATCATTGTGCTGCGTTACATGCCGAGAATTGATAGCCCACGCCAGTTGACCGACCGTGAGTATCACGCAATCCGCAAGTTTCTCATGTACGCCGATGAGCGAGTGTATGGCAGTGTAACCTCAGACGTCGCAGCGGGCGTAGTCACCATCGATGGTGAGCGATGGACCGTTCATCGCGATGGCTTCTATCTCACGGACCGTGGAACGCGGTTGGAGATTGCCGGCGTGACGTTCACTGATCCCAAGGGCCCCTTTACCGATTTCGGGGAAGTGATCGCCTGGGCGGAGTCACAGTAGATTCGCAACGTCAGACAAATCGCGTGTCCCACATCGTGCGGTTGCGCGCGCAGTGGAACAAGCCGCCGACCAGTATGCTTTGGTCGGTCATTTCAAACACGACCACATAGGGAAATCGCTTCAGCAAAGCCTGTCGCACGGCGCCGCGCACGAGCTGAAAGGCCAGCGGCCGTTCCATGACCCGCTGCATGCACGATTCCAGTTCCAATTCAAACTCAGCGCCGAGGTCCCTGCGCTGTTGCTCGTACCATGCTCTGGCTGCATCCGCGTCGGTGTTGAACGAAGCGTGGTAGATGACCTGCAGTGTCACTTGCTCCACCCACGCAGCGCGCGCACCTCATCATGGGAGAGCCCGCGTTCTGGATTGGCCTTCAGTTCAGCGATCCGCTGCTCGGCGTCCGCGTACTGTTGCTCATGCAGGATTGCCGCCGCGCCTTCTTCCTCCAGGCTTTCCCACAGCAGGCTGACGATCTTTGCGCGCTCGCTTGCACTGAGCTTCAAGAGTGCCTTCAAGTCTACCGTATCCGGCATATTCGTCTCCACCTCCATTAAAGCACCTGTGCCGCCTGTCGCCACTGCCCACTGGCTTGCGTATGCTGGCGCCATGTCGGCGACTTACTTTCCTTCTGATGAAATTGTCGCGCGCTATCGGGGCCAGCGGGCGCTGATTGGCTACATGCGCCTGGCGCGGCCCTTCACCCTGATTCCGCCCATGCTCGGCATGGCGTCGGGCGGGGTGGTCGCCTACTTCGCCGCGGGCGCACGCCTTGTCTCGGGCAACGACTTCCTAGTTGCCCTGCTGCTGGGCACCCTCGCCGCAGGCTTGCTCAATGCGGCCAGCAACGCCATCAACCAGATCTATGACCTCGATATCGACCGCATCAACAAAGCCGACCGGCCACTCTGCACGGGCGACGTCTCGGTACTTGGCGCAGGCATCTTCGCCGCCTTCACGGCAGCCTGCGCGCTGATTCTGGCCGCTGTCATCTCGATGCTCACCGAGCATTGGGGCACGCTGGCTCTGTTTGTCGCAGCCGCCGCTTTCTCGGCGGCGTACAGCATTCCGCCGATACGCATGAAGTCACGCGGCTGGTGGGCCAACGTCACGGTTGCCATCCCGCGCGGCACGCTGCTGAAGGTTGCGGGCTGGAGCCTTGCCCAGAGCATTCTGTCTGTAGAAGCGTGGTTCATCGGGCTGATCATGGGCCTCTTCCTGATCGGCGCGACCACCACCAAGGACTTCGCCGACGTGCGCGGAGACGCGGCCTACGGCGTGCGCACACTGCCCGTGGTGCACGGCCCCAGGAAGGCAGCGCAGTTCGTTGCGCCGTTTCTGGTGCTGCCCTTCCTGCTGATCCCGCTGGGTGCATGGCTGAACGTGCTGACCGGCCACACCATTGACCTGATGATGCTGGGCCTCGTGAGCCTGCTGTGGGGTAGCCACATTGCGGCGCGCGTCCTCGATAACCCCGAGGCGCTGACGCAGACCGAGAACCACCCCGCATGGCGGCACATGTACTACCTCATGATCTTTCTGCAGGTTGGTTTTGCGTTCGCATACATCCCCTACGGCTTCTATGGCGGGCTGTTCCGTGGCTAAGCGTCTGTCATCCAGAATGGGCAAGCTGGTGCAGTCCGACATCCGGCGGCTGACCATTGAGTGCGACAAGGTCGGCGGCATCAATCTTGGCCAGGGCATCTGCGACCTGCCCACGCACCCGCTGGTGAAGCAGGGCGCGATCGACGCCATCAACCGCAACCAGGCCATCTACACCCACGCCCGCGGGCTGATTGAGCTGCGGCGCGCGATTGCCACCAAGCTGCGTGACTTCAACGGCCTGCACTACGATCCTGACACTGAGCTTTGCATCACCGTGGGCAGCAGCGGGGCATTTGCCTGCTCGGTGCTGGCGACGCTCGATGCCGGCGACGAAGTCATTCTGGTTGAGCCGTTCTATGGCTACCACCTCAACACGCTGATCATGGCCGGCGTTGTGCCCCGCTACGCACGCATGGACCTGGCCACCATGGCGCTGGACCGCGCAAGCTTTGAAGCCGCCATCACGCCACGCACGCGAGGTGTCGTCATCTGCACGCCCAGCAACCCGGGCGGCATGGTCTACAGCGCCAACGACCTGCAATGGCTTGCAGGCTTTGCCGAGCAACACGACCTGCTCGTCTACAGCGACGAGATCTACGAGTACATCACGTACGACGGCCTCAAGCACACCAGCGCGGGCACCATACCGGCGTTGCGCAACCGCACGCTGCTGATGGGCGGATACAGCAAGACCTTCAGCATTACCGGCTGGCGCATCGGCTACCTCGCGGCGCCCGCCGACATCATGGACAAAGCCGCCGTCGCCAGCGACCTGCTGTACATCTGTGCGCCCAACCCGTTGCAGCGAGGCGTGCTGAACGGGCTCAACGCGCCGGCCACGTTCTATGAGGAGATGCGACAGCACTATGAAACCGGGCGAACGATGATCTGCGAGGCCCTGTCGGCGGGCGGGTTCAAGCCCTATCGGCCTCTGGGCAGCTACTACGTGATGGCCGACTTCTCGGCCCACGGCTGGCCTGACGATCAGGTCGCCGCCACCGAGCTGTTGCGACACGCCAGGGTTGCAGCCATTCCCGGCAGCGCGTTCTACGAGCCCGGCAGCGGCCGCGGCAGCAGGTTGCTGCGCTTCTGCTATGCGAAAGAGCTTGACGTGCTTGAGCAAGCCTGCCAGCGCATTCGCGACCTGGGCACCGCCAACTGAGGCAGCGGCAACCATGACGATCCCGCTGGGCATTCTGGCTCTGGCCATGCTTGTCACGAATGTCGTGGCATTTGCGGCACAGGGCCTCGACAAGCGCAAGGCCGCCACCGGGGCCCGTTCACGCACCCGCGAATCGACCCTGTTGCTGCTGGGGTTGCCCATGGCAGCGGCTGGCATGCTGCTTGGAATGCGGCTGTTCCGGCATAAAACGAAGAAGCGCAGCTTCCAGATGAAGGCCCTGCTGGTGGTGTTCGCGAATCTGCTCATGGCTGTCTTCTTTGGCTGGTTGGCAACGAAAGGCCATGTCCGTGTTACACTTGTGCTTTACTGACGGGCGCCGATGGGCGACAATAACGCTGCCCTGAAGCGCCCCTCGAAAGCAGGCGGATGAACGCAGCCACGCCGGTCATCACCATCCCACGCTGCACCCGCTGTGGCGCGAAGTTGAGCTACGAGGGTCGCCCGTGCCACCTGTGCATCGCGCCTGCGGGGTTTGTCTTTGCCAAGGGCTTTGCCCGCGACATCAAGGGCCAGCAGCGCCAACGCGACATCAAGCTGCCCAAGTTCGCCCAACCGATTGCCGTGCGCGGCAAGAAGGCCGTCATGCCGCGCGGCGAGCGCATGGTTGCAACGCTGCGTGTGGTCGGGCGCTGGACCTGGAACAGCATCGGTATCGCTGCCGGTGTGCACGTGCTGGCGGTGATTCTTGCCCTGTTCCTGCGCGCTGAAATTGAAAGCGTCATCGCGCGGGTCTCGAAGGTCACCATCGAAGACAAGGTTGCCGTGGCAGCAACGCCGGCGCCTGAGCCTGAAGAGCTTGAGGCCCCGTTTCTCAAACCCGAAGACGATGAGCTGATCATGCCGGACAAGCTTGATGATACTGTCATCGACTCCGGTTCGCCTGAGTACGAATCTCCGCCCGACGAGCGCATCTACGTGCCGGAGCCGCAAGTGGCGCCGCCGCGCCCGGCACCGCCGAGTGCATTTCCCGCGCGCCTGCCAAAGCAGCCCAACGGTCTCGGCGGCGGACAACCGGAACCGGTCAAGCGGCCCCCCACTGGCTCGGGCCTGTTCGTCAACCGCAACGGCGACAGTCGCGCCGGCGCAATCAAGCGCTACGGCGGCGGCGACGACACCGAAGAAGCTGTCAACCTCGGCCTTGAGTACCTGGCACGCCAGCAGGGCTCCGACGGAAGCTGGGACCCGAACAAGGGCTTTGAAGTCCCCCCCGATTGGGGTTCACGCAACAACGGTTACCGCGGCGCGATCACGGCCCTTTGCACGCTGCCGTTTTTGGCCGCCGGGAACTCGCCCGACGAAGGCCGCTACAAGTCCAACGTGCGTCGCGCCATCAACTGGTTGATGAACCGCCAGAAGAGCGACGGCTACATCAGCTATGCGATCAGCGGCGACATGTACACGCATTGCGTTGCCACGCTGGCGCTGTGCGAAGCCTACGGCATGACCCGCGACGAAGAGATCGGCAAAAGCGCCGAGCGCGCCGTGCGCTACCTTGAGCGCACCCAGGGCAACCGCGGCGGCTGGGACTACCAGGGCTATATCACTGCTTCCAGTCCTTCGGGCGGCTCAGAACGCAACGATGGCAGCATCAGCGGCTGGGCAATTCTGGCCTTCAAGAGCGCGAAGTCCGTCGGCATCAAGGTCAATGAGCGCACCTGGACGCAGATGTCTGAGCTGTACGACCGCCTGAGCCTGGCCAGCGGCGAGACTTATTATGCAGACGCGCCGTACGGACGTCTTTCCGGCACGCGCAAGGGCGTGGGCATGGTTGGTGTCGGTTTGACATCACGAGTGATTCTTGACGACGACCGCTTTGAGGCCCGTAACGCCGCAGCAGAAGAACTGCTGCTGCACAGGTTGCCGACCTGGGAAGCCTTTCAGGAGCCGACGTACGATTCGACCGCCCCGAACTTCAACACGTTCTATGGCCTGTACTACTGCACGCTGGGCATGTTCCTCAAGAACGGCGGCGAAGGCTATGCCTGGTCCAGGTGGAACGAGGCGATGAAGAAGACCCTGCTGCCGCAGCAGGTCAAGCGCGGCTCGCGCAAAGGTTCATGGGAGCCGGCGGATACCTGGATCGGCCCGATCATGGGCGACCTGTACAGCACCGCGTGCAGCGTGCTGTGCCTTGAGGTCTACTACCGCTACAACCCGATGCACCGCCCCGACAGCGACGTCCCGCCCGTGGCGGTTGATAGCGACACACCCGACAAGCCTGCACCACGCGTCAGCCCTGAACCGAGTGAGGATACCGGCAGCCCCGCGGATCGCAGCCGCGCTCTGCGCGCCCTGGTCAATGAAAAAGGCACGGGGGCGGTAGCCGACCTGATCAAGGCGCTGAGTGACGAAGCGGGCAGCGTTCGCAGCACCGCGCTGTCTGAACTGGGCAAGCTGAAGGCCAAAGATGCTGCACCCGCGGTGTCGGGCATGTTGACGCAACCGGGGAACGACTCGTTGCGATTTACGATTGTGGACACGCTGGGCCGGCTGGGTGACCGCAGCGTGTACCCGTCGCTGGTCAAGCTGCTTGGTGACTCGGATGAGTCGCTTCAGCAAGCCGCGCGCAACGCGCTGGGCAAACTGTCGGGCGGCAAAGACTTCGGCGTAAACAAGAACGCCTGGCGCGACTGGTTCGAACGTAACGCGTAAGCCGGCCGACCGCGCTTGGCGGCCAGGACCTGCGTGCTGCAACTGCTTTTGGTGAACGGCAACTGCCAAGGCATGTGAGCCACAGATTCACACAGATTGAAAATGCTTCTCTGCATCTGTGTGAATCCGTGTTCATCTGTGGTTCCAAAGCCTTTGCCCTGCTTTTGCTTTTCTCTGCGGGCTCTGTGGTTCAGCCCTTTGCGGTTCTCCGCGTCTCTGCTTGAAACTGCAGTTCGTCACGTGAAGCCACGATTACCGCTCCCATTGCCGCTTCTGCTGTGGCAGCTTGTTGTACACCTCGACGCGCATGCGGTCGTACAGTTCCTGCATGTTGCGTGCGCCCCGGTTCGTCCAGATGTTGCTCCAGTTGCGCGGCAGCTTCAACTTCCCGTGCGGGCCTTCATCTTCTTCCGCGCGCACGTACGGCGTTTCCT
>JAMQHL010000046.1 GCA_025993795.1 Planctomycetota bacterium | reverse complement strand
GCCCGCCAGTGCGCCCCAAGCCGGAATCACACGCAAATCACGCCAACAAACCCCAACCCCGATTATCCACAACCCCCGATGCAACATCCGGGCTAGGACACCTCGGGGCCCTGTTCCACGGCCCCTTCGGGGCTACATGCCGCGGGGACGGCCGCACCACATTGCGACTCTGGCGGCTTTGCGGGATAGGACACTTGCGCTGCGGGTTCTACAGCAGTTTGGCGCCTTTGTTCTGAATCAAACTCAGGTGGGTGTGGCCGCTGAACTGGGGCACTTCGGCTGCCAGTTGGTTGAACACGCTGGCTGGGCTCACGATCGTCTTCTTGCTTTTCACCGCAATCTCGCCGCTGCCTGCCAGCACCGGGATCGTGCTGCTGCCTTCCCAGCCTCGCCCTACTGCGTCAGCCCGGAACGTGTCTTCGGTGCCGATGCCGAGCGGCGTGCCCTGGCTTGTAAGTTCGGTTTCGGCGGCGCGGGTGTCTTCGACGATGTACAGCAGCTCTTGCAGAATCTCGACGCCGATGCGCCCCTCGCGCGGGTAGCGCAGCGCCGACCGGAACGCCTGCAGGCGCACGTCACCGTTTACCCAGCTTCCGGCGGTTTCAACATACGTCGTGCACGCCAGCGTCACGTTGGCCAGCTCGCTCAGCATGCTGCGCTGGAAATCTACCGCCACGATGTTGCGGACTTTCTCAGCCGCCAGCGCGCGCGTGACGGCCTCAAGCTGCTCAATGCCATGGGGCAGACCGGCCCACACAAACACGTGCTCAACGCTGCCGGCTGCGCACGCATCCGCAAACTGCTTGACGCTGGCTTCAGCGTCGCTGATGCCCAGCAGAATGGCTGCGCCAGCGCAGTTCGCGTTGCCGTCGGCGGGGGCCTTGAAGCCCGGAAAATCCAGCGGCTCCACGTCCGGCTCAGACAGCAGCGCGACATTGGCGATGCCCAGCCGCTCAAGCAGCTTCTTGTACAGAAACAACTCTTCGTTGGTCATGTCGGCTGAGGCTAGGGCATAGGCCTTGCCGGGGTTTTCGCTTGCGGCCTTGAGGCCCGATGCGGCAAGTTCATAGCCCTTGTCCCAAGAAACGTGCCCGCCCTTGGTCAGCGGCAGGTCCATGCGTTTGGCGCTGTTGATCCACTTGTAATCGACGCGGCCGCGGTCACAGAGCCAGTAGCCGTTCACGTCGCGGTTCTCGCGGCTCATAACGCGCGTAACTTCGCCCTTGAGACTATCCACGCGGTTGTTGCAGCCCTTGGCACACAGGCCGCAGACGCCCGGCAACTCGTCGAGGTTCCAGACGCGGGCGGTGTACAGAAAGTCGCGGTTCTTCAGCGCGCCAACCGGGCAGACTTCGACGGTGTTGATCGCAAGCGGGTTTTCAATTGGCTTGCCCGGGAAGATGTCGATGACCGTGCGGTCGCCGCGATTCACGAAGCAAAGCTCGCTCGTGCCGCTGACTTCGTCGGCTACGCGCACGCAGCGCGAACACTGAATGCAGCGCGTACCCCAAATCGTGATCTTGTCGCCCAACGGCTTGATGTGTGCCGACACTTTCTCGAAGTCAAACTTGGACGCCGCGTGGCCGTGGTCGAAGGCGTAGTCCTGCAGGCTGCACTCGCCGGCTTTGTCGCACTCGGGGCAATCGAGGGGGTGGTTGATGAGTTCAAGGTCCATGATGCCGGCGCGGACCTTGCGCACGTCTTCGGTCTTGGTGAAAACTTCGAGGCCCTCCTGCACGACGTTGGTGCAGCTGGTGGTCATCATTTCCATCGGCACAAGCTGGTCGCCGCGCTTGACCATCTGGCGCGTTTTCACATAGCACATGCGGCAGTTGCCCGAGACGGTAAGGCCGGGGTGGTAGCAGAAGTGCGGTACGTAGTGCTCGCCGCCCTCGTTCTGGTCGGGGTAGTCGCCGTTGGTCTCAGCGCCGTGGGTCAGGCACGCCATCAGCAGGTTGGTACCCTTGGGCACCTGGTATGCTTTGCCGTCAATCGTGATGTTGACCATGTCTGCCATCGATAACCTCGCTCTGGGCAAGGTGTTTACAGGATTGCCCGCCACCCGACAAGGCGATTGGAAGACCTGTTGGCTGGGCGCGCCGTGGACGCTGTGCTTCCCGACGCACAGGACCAAAGCACGCAGACGAACAAACTGCGACAGTGCATTCGCTCAGAGACTGCCTTCGAACCTGACCGACTACTGGGCAACAGGATGTCGCGGATGTAAAGCGTCGAGCCTTTCATCCTGCCTATCCTGTCCATCCTGTTCAGTTTCCACAGGTGACATCGTCATTGGCCCCCATGCAGGGGCACGGCCAAAACCGCTTCTTACTCCCGCAACCGCTAACAAATGCGTACAACATGCTGCGGAGACTTACGTTGAGCGACACGGCACCTGCCAAACCAAGCCGGTTTTTCCAGCTTGTGACCACGCGCCCCGTGGCCGTGCTTTGCGTTGTTGCCGCCTTCGTTGTGTTCGGCGCCGTGGCCTACGGCAAGCTCAAGACGACGCTGATGCCGAACCTGGAGTACCCGCAACTCACAATCCGCACCGGCTATCCGGCGGCAGCACCCAGCGAAGTAGAAGAGAAAGTCTCGCAGCGCATCGAAGAGCGCCTGGGCAACGTGCCGGGGCTGCTTGACCGCTCAAGTATCAGCCGCGCCGAATCAAGCGACGTGCTGCTGAAGTTTGGTTGGGGCACCGACATGCTGGCGGCCACGGCCGACGTGCGTGACCGCCTCGACCGCATCGGCTTTGACGATGACGAGGTGCAACGCCCGCAGATTCTGCGTTATGACCCGGCGCAGGACCCGACGATGCGTCTGATGCTTTTCTCGACCGACCGGCGCACGGACCTGCTGGAGTTGCGCGCGTTTGCCGAAGACATCCTCAAGCCTGAACTTAGCAAGATCGACGGCGTGGCAGCGGTGCGGGTTTCCGGCGGGCAGGAACGCCAGATCCGCATCAGTCTGAGTGAAGCAAGGCTGAACCAGTACGGGCTGACGGCGGCGCAGGTGCAGGGGCGCATCCGGCAGGCGCGGGTGGACAGCAGCGCCGGCTTGATCGAGCTTGCGGGCCGCGACGTGATTCTGCGCGTGGTAAGCACCTACGAATCGCTGGAAGTTCTGAAAGACCTCGAGGTTGCCACCGGCGACCAGGGGCGCATCACGCTGAACGACCTTGCCACCGAGATCGACTATGTGCCCCGCGAGCGCGAGACGATTACCCGCTTTATCGGCGCCGAGACGAACTATGAGGCGCGCGAGGGCGTGCTGCTTGAGGTGTTGAAAGAAGGCGACGCCAACATTGTCGAGACAGCCAAACGGGTGTGGATCGCGCTGTACGGGGCGACCAAGTACAAAGAAATCCGCGACAGGCGCGGTGAAGTCGATCCAGCGGAAGCCAAAGGCGGCACTACGCAGGTGCAGCAGGGTGGCAGTCGCGGCGGGTTTCGAGGGGGCGGTGGCCGTCGCGGTGGTTTCGGTGGCGGCGGGTCGTTCTTCAGCGGTCAGCGCTCATTGATCGACCAGTTGCCCGAAGGCTTCGGCCTGCAGGTGATCAGCGACCAGAGCTATTTCATTGAAGACGCGGTGGAAGACGTAACCGCCAGCGCGATTCTGGGCGCGTTTCTTGCGGTGTTGGTGCTGTTTCTGTTTTTGCGCTCGGTCAAGGCGACCGTGCTGATTGCGGCTGCGATTCCGCTGAGCATCGTCACCACGTTTATCCCGATGCAGATCACCGCTGTTTCGATGAACCTGATGTCACTGGGCGGGCTTGCGCTCGGCATTGGCATGCTGGTCGA
Source organism: Planctomycetota bacterium (assembly GCA_025993795.1). GTDB lineage: Bacteria > Planctomycetota > UBA8742 > UBA2392 > UBA2392 > JADJRK01. The sequence goes on along the minus strand of JAMQHL010000046.1, from coordinate 14,478 downwards.
CAACAGCGTTGTGGTCATTGAAAGCATTGCCCGCTGCCGCGAAGAGGGCGACCACCCGCTGCAGGCTGCGGTGCGCGGTATCAGTGAAGTGGGCGGCGCGATTCTGGCAAGCACGATGACGACGGTCGCGGTGTTCCTGCCGATCATTTTTGTCGAGGGCGTGGCCGGCCAGATTTTCCGTGACCTGAGCCTGACGGTCGTGTTCAGCCTGCTGGCGTCGCTGATTGTCGCTCAGTTTGTCGTGCCGGCGATGTTCGGGGTTAACTTTGGCACGGTCGGCAAGGGTGGTGCGTTTGCCGTAACGCGCAAGCTGTTCGGATACCCCTTTCTCACCGGCGAGTCAAAGGGCGTTCACCGTGTGCTGAAGATCGCGCGACGTTTGATGCACGTGGGGCTGGTGTTGTTTCTGCTGGCGTCGCCGCTGGGCTTTTTCTCGTTCTCTGCCTCGCAGTTCACCGCTGAGCAGGCGCCGGACGCGGCGGCCCAGGTCATCGGTACGTTGCTGCTTTCGCTGCCCTTCATGCTGCTGTTCATGCTGCTGCTTGTCCTCGTGGACGTGGGCGTGTGGGTTGCCCGCTATATCTGGAAAGGCGTTGCCGTTGCGTTCATGCTGGTTTTCAAGCCCATCTCGCTTGCCTTTGAAGCTGTCTGGAAGGCCATTGATGCCGTGTACCCGGTGGTACTCAGGGGCGCGATCGCACAGCCGCTACTGGTCGTGGTGGGCGTCATGGCCGCGGGCGGACTCGCGCTGGGGATAGGCTCGTCGCTTGAGACGGAGCTGCTACCCAAGTTTCAGCAGGACGAGCTGTACTTTGACATTGCGGCGCCGGACGGCACGCAGATCAACGACACCGACATTGGCGCCAGCGGCGTCGCCATGGCTGCTTTCAAGGACGAGTTCTTCCGAGACCAGGTCTCGCGCGCAACGATTGAGGTTGGCGGCGAAGAGCAGGCCGGCGACTCACGTCCCGTCGGCAGCCACCGCGCACGCATGGTCATCACGCTGAAACACGCAGCTCAAGCCGGCGATGTCCTGCCGGAAGTGCAGCAGGCGCTGCGCAACAGCGCAGATGACACGACCCTGTTTCAGGAAACCTCAGAGTTCGGGGCGCCCGCACTGGTCAAGCTCGAGACCGGGCTGCAAATTGAGGTGCGTGGCGATGACTACGTGACGCTTGGCGTTGCTGCCGAGCGCCTTGTGCGCGCACTTCGAGCCATTGAGCTTGATGGAAAGCCGCTGCTGAAGGACGTGCGCAGCAGCCTGCAGGCGGGACGTCCGCAGGTGCAGCTTTCGTATGACCGCGCACAGTTGCAGCGTTACGGGCTCAGTGCCGAGAGCGTGACAAGCGAGATTCGCAACAAGATCGGCGGAGCAATCAGCACCACCTTCAGCAGTGGCGGCGAAGCGCTGGACGTCTTCGTTGAGTTGGCCAAGGCCGACAAGAAAACGCTTGAGCAAGTGCGCGACCTTGAGGTTGCCCGCGGCGTGCGCCTTCGCAACGTACTGGTCAACGACGGCGTTGATCTGCGTGTCACGGAGGGCCCCAGCGAGATCCGGCGCGTCGGCAACCAGCGCGCGGTGGTCGTGTTTGCCGAGCCCAATGGCGTGGCGCTTTCGCGCGCTGCAGGCGTGGTGCGCGACATGCTTCAGGGCGGCGGCGTGGATACCGGCAGCGCTCAGGTCGCGTTTGCGGGCCAAGTCGAAGAAATGGAAGGCAGTATCTTCGGGTTGATACTGGCGCTGCTGCTGGCGGTCTTTCTGGTTTACGTCGTCATGGCGGTTCAGTTCGAAAGCCTGGTTGACCCGCTGGTGATCATGTTCTCGGTGCCCTTTGCCGCTGCAGGCGTTGTGGTCGCCCTGGGCGTGTTCGGCCTGCCTGTCAGCGTGATGGTGCTGCTGGGCTGTATTGTGCTTGCGGGTATCGCCGTGAATAACGCGATCGTGCTGGTCAACTATGCAAACCAGCTTCGCGCGCGCGGTCAGGGCGCCAAAGAGGCCGCCACCAACGCGGCGCGCATCCGGTTGCGGCCGATTGCCATCACGACACTGACTACTTTGCTGGGGTTGTTGCCGATGACCGGGTGGCTTGACCCCTTCATGCCGGCGGCCCAAGCCGTGGCCGGTGTCGTCGATGGTGCGGTGGCCGGAATTGTCGAAGGCGTGGGGCGCTCGGTGACTGCGCCAGCCGACTGGGTGCTGGTCGGCGGCTGGAAGTTCAGCTTCCTTCGCGCCCTGGAGATGCTGGCGGGTGGCGGGGAAGGCGCGGAAGTGCGCAAACCGCTGGCGATTACGGTGATTGCGGGACTGGCCAGCAGCACGATGTTGACGTTGATCGTGATCCCGACGTTGTGGGCGTGGGTGAACATTCTTCAGGGGCGCTTCAAGCTACGGCGGCAGACGCAGTGAGAGAGCGCGACGTGGAAGTATCGTCCTTTCATCCTGAGCACCTGGCCGAGCGCTACCTGGCTGCGGTAGAGTCATTCATCAACGCGATGCGTCGCGTGCCCGGAGAGCGCATGGACTGGCGCAAGAGCGACGAAACTTGGTCGGCCCGCGATGTTGCATTTCATGTGGCCGATATTGACCAGATGCTCGGCCTGCGCCTGCGCCGCATACTGGGCGAAGACAGCCCCGACCTCGCGGGCGTGAACACCCGCGCCAGTGTGCAACTGTACCGCCGTGCTCGGCTTGACATCGGCTTGGCGATCGACGCTCTTTCTGCGACGGGGGCACTGAACACCGCGCTGATCGAGTCACTGACGCACGACACGATGGCCCGCAAGGGTCGTCACAGCGGCGGCCACGAGATGACAGCCGCAGACCTTGCGGCGTTCATGGCCATGCATATCGAAGCCCACGTGCGCCAGATTGGGCGCATCGTGGGCTGGATGAATGCAAAGTAAGGCAAACCGATACCTGAACCCGCCGGGAACGCCAATCAAAACCCGCCGGAAACGCCAATCATCGCAAGCATGACGGCGTAAAGCACCACGATCACCGCAACGAAAATCATGTTGATCATGCCGAGATAATACCCGGCCTTGGTCATGCCTTCGCCACTGGGGTCCATGATGCCGGCGCGCATCTCGGCCAGGTCCGTCTTGGCCATAAAAAACGCAATCACGCCGAAGATCGCGCAGACCGCCCACGCGCAGATGCCAAAGGCCAGCAGCATGCCACCACGGTGCGGTTTGGCGTACGACCGGTACGCCCCCTGCTGCGGGTACTGGCCCTGCACGCCGTAGGGTTGTTGCGTGTGCTGTTGCGGGTAGCCGCCCGGCTGCCCATATCCACCTTGGGGCTGCGCGCCGTACTGGCCCTGTTGTGGGTTTGGCCGGTACTGTGGGTTCTGGCCCGGCTGGTAGTTTCCGCCGCTCATGTTCTCTCCTTCAATTCAGACTGTAAGCATACGCCATGGAAACGCGGCCTGCGCGTACAAATTGCGTCTGAATTGGGAACGACAGGGCTTGTGTGACGCAGGCGTCTTCAGACGCCCTTGAGCAGCTTGTCAGACGCTTTCAGCCATTCGAGATCAGCCTGCAGCTTGGCGCGCTCGGCGAGGTCTTTGGTTTCTTCAATCTGCTTGCGAATCCGGGCGATGTCTTCGGGGTTGACGCCCTTGAGGTCTGCAATCGCGCGCGCGTCTTCGCTGAGGATGACAATGTGGTTGTTGCTGACCTCAAGATAGCCCTGCTTGATGGCAAATCGGTCGATTATTGCGTTGGCGAGCGTGCCGCGCGTGACCCGTACCTCACCGATGCCAAGTTTTGCGACCATGGGTGCATGGCCGGGACGAATGCCGAGTTCGCCATCGTGCGCACGGGCGGTGATTGCCAGCGCCTCGCCCGCGTACACGGGCTTTTCCGGGCTGATGATATCCACGTACAGCGTGTTCTTGTCGCTCATGTTTGTCGGTTCTCTAGTTCGGCCGCAGCGGCAGGCCGTTGATATCCGTCTGGTCGTTACCGGTGAGCAGCATGATGCCGTCAATCATGGGCCAGATTCCGCCGATACCGCAGGTCAGCCATGTCACCGCGATCTGTGCGATCGCTGTGCTGGTGTGCCCGGTGTAGAAGCGCCCGGCACCAAACGCGCCCAGCAACAACTGCAGGATGCCAGCCACCATCTTCTGCTTGTCTGAGTACGGCAGCCCGCTGCGCGGGTCTACACCGTAAGGGGCCTGCGGATTGACCGGCCCGAACTGCGCACCGCCAGGGTATGGACCCTGGGGCTGATGATACTGCTGGTGATAGCCCTGCGGCTGCGGCTGATAGCCTTGGGGCTGCGGATGGTTGTGGTCCTGCGGCGGGGGGCTGCCAGACATCGGAAACTCCATGGTAAGCGCAACGCGACCTTCAAAACCTGCCGGTGTCTAGTTCGGCCGCAGCGGCAATCCGTTGGCGTCGGTCGCATCCTCCGACACCATGATCATGATGCCGTCGATGATCGACCAGATGCCGCCGACGCAAAAGAAGCTCAAGATCAGCTGGGCAATCCCGGTGCCGGTATGGCCGGCGTACAGACGCCCGATGCCGCCGATACCAACTACCAGGGGCAGCATCTGCAGCAAACCGACGATCATCTTCTGCTTGTCCGAGTACGGACGGCCGGTGCGCGGGTCAACGCCATATGGCGCACCCGGCTGCCCGCCCTGCGGCTGCTGTTGGGGGTATCCCTGCTGCGGTGGGGTGCCTGCCATGAGATCTCTCCTGTTCCGGACTTCCTGCCAATCCTATTTGTTCGCCGCCGCGAGCACTTCGTCGATGCTGCCCTTCATGTAGAACGCGGTTTCACTCAGGGCGTCGTGCTTTCCGGCGACGATTTCCTCAAAGCTTCGGATTGTATCTTCCAGCTTCACATAGCGCCCTTCAATGCCCGTAAATTGCTGGGCAACAAAGAACGGCTGGCTCAGGAACTTCTCAAGGCGGCGTGCGCGATTAACAATGATCTTGTCGTCTTCGCTAAGCTCATCCATGCCCAGGATCGCGATGATGTCCTGCAGGCTGCGATAGCGCTGCAGAATACCCTGCACGTCGCGGGCCACGCGGTAGTGGCGCTCGCCGACAATGATCGGGTCCAGCACGCGGCTGGTGCTGGCCAGCGGGTCAACCGCCGGGTAGATGCCCTTTTCCGAGATCTTTCGGTCAAGCACGGTCTTCGCATCCAGGTGGCTGAACGCCGTCGCCGGCGCCGGGTCGGTTAAGTCGTCGGCGGGCACGTAAATCGCCTGAACCGACGTGATCGAGCCACGATCCGTCGAAGTAATTCGTTCCTGCAGCGCGCCCATCTCGGTGGCCAGTGTTGGCTGGTATCCCACGGCGCTGGGCATGCGGCCCAACAGCGCCGAGACCTCCGAGCCTGCCTGCGTGAAGCGGAAGATGTTGTCCACGAACATCAGCACGTCGGTGCCGTAGGTATCGCGGAAATATTCGGCCTGGGTCAGCCCGCTGAGCGCCACGCGCAGGCGCGCGCCCGGCGGCTCGTTCATCTGGCCGTAACACAGCACCGCCTGGTCAAGCACGGTCTTCTTGCTGCCGTCTTCTTTTTCGCCGATGACGGCTTCTTTCATTTCAAGCCACAGGTCGTTGCCCTCACGGGTGCGTTCACCTACGCCGCAGAACACCGAGTAGCCGCTGTGTACACGAGCGATGTTGTTGATCAGCTCCATGATCACGACGGTCTTGCCCACGCCGGCGCCGCCGAACAGGCCGACTTTGCCGCCCTTGGCGTATGGCTCAAGCAGGTCTACCACCTTGATGCCGGTTTCGAAAAGCTCGGTCTTGGTGCCGAGTTGTTCAAATGTTGGTGGTTTCTGGTGGATGGCCCGGCGTTCCTTGGCTACGACCGGCGGCCCGCCATCCACGGTGTCACCGAGCAGGTTGAAGATGCGTCCAAGGCACTCGTTGCCGACGGGCACCGAAATCGGGGCGCCGGTGTTCTCGACCGGCTGGCCGCGTGTAAGACCGTCGGTGGCGTCCATGGCCACGGCGCGCACCTGGTCACGCCCGAGATGCTGCTGGACCTCAAGGGTCAGGTTGATCTTTCGGGCGGGGTCAATGATCTTGAGGGCCGTATAGATCTCGGGCACCTGGTTTTCTGCAAACTGGACGTCAACGACGGGCCCGATGATCTGGACGATTTTACCCGGCTCTGGCATTGAAGCTCCTTGGTGCAAAGCGCTGATTGGCGCGGCTCAAACGCAGATGTTCCCCCGCAGGGGTGCGCGATACTAACCACGACAAACCCGGAGTAAAGCGTGGAATTCCGCCCCGGACCCAGGTCACGTTACCGTTGAGGGAAACCGCGTCGGCGCTACCATACCACCCATGACCATGGGCTTTCCTGCCTTCCACGAAGAGATGTGGCGCCCGCGCTGGCCCATTGACGCTAACCGCGTATTGGCGGCTTCACAGCAGCTTGGCTGGTCGTTCATTGTCGAGCACTACGGTCCGGTCGGGTTTCGCTGGAAGCTGGGCACCGGCCTGAGTTTCTGGTCATGGGGCGAGTCAGTGATCGTAGAACCGCAGCCAGACAACACCGTGCGCGTACACAGCAGTTGCGCGCTGGTGACGCAGTTTCTCGATTTCGGGCGCAACCGCCGGAACGTCGAGAGGCTTGCACAGACCATGGGCGTCTGACTTGCGGCGGCTATTCCGACCGACTCTGGGCATCGGCGATGCGTTTTTCCAGCTCTGCCAGCCGCGCCTTCAGGCGTTGCTCGAAGCCCTGGTCGCCCGGCTCATAGAGTTTGCGACCGGCAATCTTGTCGGGAAGAAATGCTTCCGGAGAGAACCCGCCCTCGAAGTCGTGGGCGTAGTTGTAGCCCTTGCCATAGCCCAGCTCTTTCATCAGTCGCGTCGGCGCATTGCGGATGTTCAGCGGTACGGGCAACTCGCCGGTTTCGTCAATTACCGCGCGGGCTGCCATGCGGGCGCGGGCGGCGCTGTTGGACTTGGGTGCGAGCGCCAGGTAGCCCGCGAGCTGGCAAATTGTGTACTCAGCTTCAGGCAGCCCGATGAAGTGCACAACATGGATCGCGCTTGCGGCCAGATTCAATGCGCCGGGGTCGGCGTTGCCGATGTCTTCGCTGGCCAGGATTGCCAGCCGGCGCACCACGAACTTGGGGTCTTCGCCCGCAGCCAGCATGCGCATTGCGTAGTAGATGGCCGCATGCGGGTCACTGCCGCGCACGCTTTTGATCATGGCGCTGGCCATGTCGTAATGCTCGTCGCCGGACTTGTCATAGCGCAGCCGCCGCTCACCCAGTGCGCGCTCAAGCACTTGACCGGTCAAGACGCGTTCGCCGGCGGGCATTGCGGCCAGCATGTCGGTGCCGGCTTCGACGGCCATCAGCAGCCGTCTGGCGTCGCCGCCGCTGTAGCGTCGCAGCGCGGCGCGGCCGTCATCGGCAAGGGTGACGGGCTTGGCGGCCTGTGCCAGCGCGCGGTCAATCAGCAGGTCCATGGAGGCTTCGTCAAGCGGCTTGAGCAAATGTACGCGGCAACGGGAAAGCAGCGCGGCGTTGACCTCAAAGCTCGGGTTTTCGGTGGTCGCGCCGATCAGCGTGATCAAGCCATCTTCACTGGCATGCAGCAAGCTGTCCTGCTGCGCCTTGTTGAAGCGGTGGATTTCGTCGATGAAAACCAGTGTGGCTTTGCCTTCGGCGCCAAGGCGTGCGCGTGCGCGGTCAAGCAACTCGCGCACGTCTTTGACGCCGCTGCTGGTTGCGCTGAGCGTTTCGAACGCCAAGCCGCTCTTTTGCGCGATCATGCGTGCCAGCGTGGTCTTGCCAGTGCCGGGCGGGCCCCACAGAATCATGTTGCGGACGGTGGGGGGGGTGCCGGGCGCTGGGTTTAGAATTGCATAGAGTGCCCCATCTGCACCCACCAGGTGCGATTGGCCAACAAAGTCGGCGGGGTCGCGCGGCCGCAAACGCTCGGCCAGCGGCGCCTGTTCGGCCGCGAGTTGTTTGGCGCGTTTGTTGAACATGTCGCTCAAGGTCGATACTCTTTTACTTCTGCGGACGGATGCATTCGGACCGCACCCGGTGACCGCCACACTGTAACGAAACAGCGCGAGGTGTGTGATGGCGCAGCGTCAGTTCCCTTGCCCTAAGTGTGGCGCGGTCATCATGGTGCCGGATCACTACTTTCGCGCGCAGATTGCATGCGCCCACTGCGGCACAGCCGTGGATCGTCGCACAGGCGCTCAGCCGCACGCGGCTATGGCCACCAATCCGTATCCAGCAGGGCAGCCATTTCCGCAGCAGCGCGGCCCTGCGTCGCCGGCGCCGCTGGCCTATCCCGGCTACGGACCGCAGTACCCACCGCAGTATCCGATGCAATACCCACCCCAGTACCCGCCGCCCAAGTCGGGCAAAACTGGGCTGGTGATCGGCATGGTCATCGGCAGCGTCGCTTTGCTGGTGGTTGTGGTACTGGCTCTGGCGGCAATTCCGTTGATCACATCCGGCGGGGTGGACGACAGCGGCCCGTGGCACCACTACCGCAGCGATAAGGGCCGGTTCGAAATCGACTTTCCGCAGCCGCCGACCGAGAATTCTCAGCCCATGCAGATGCAGCATGCGAGCGCCACAATGTACCGGGCGACCTGCAGCGGTTTCGCCATCAACTTCGAAGCCTCCTACTTTGACTTGGGAACGGGTCCGACCACAGACTACGAGTATGACTACGCCGAGGGCGCAAGGGCCGTGGCTAACAGCGCCAAGGGCCGGATCCAGTCGCAGAAATCCAAGTCGGTGGGCAGTCACGAAGGTTCGGTTGCAATCCTCGACCTGCCAAACGACCGCCGGACCACGATGTTCATGGTGCGCGTCGGCAATCGCGTCTACCTCGTTGCCGTGGAGAATCATCTGGCGGACAAGCAGGCCGTGGCAGACCGCTTCATTGATGGTTTCAAGCTGATTGAAGACGGAGGGAATGCCGCTAGGGCGGTAGGCCCCATGGCGCCGTATCGCCGAGTCGGCAACCGCTGGATGCAAAAGTCCACGATGAACTTGCAGGGAATGGACCCGATGGTGAGTTTCGTGAGCTACGAGGTTCTGTCGGTGACCGGCGATAGTGCCAACGTTCGCATGACCACATATGACGGACAACGTCAACAGACCTATCAGTCAGACCAAGCGATAGGAATAGGCCAGCCAGCCGTTTCGGGCTCAGCGCCTTCTGCCGACCACGCTGATCAGATCAAGACGATGGAGACCATCACCGTCCAGGGTGGGACGTTCGAGTGTGAGAAGTTGGTCGGGGACCATGGAGTGACCACATGGTACTGCAGAAAGACCGGTTTGATGGTCCGCTTGGACTCCAACACTGCCACCATGAACTTGGTGACGGAATTGGTCGAGACCAACATTCCTCACTGAACGCGAACCGGCGGGCTTTCCCTAAGGCTTACGAGCGCGACTGCGCCGTGCGCCAGATGGGATTAAACACAACGGGCGCCCTTGCGGGCGCCCGTTTCGGGTTTCTGGTCGTTAGACGGGCTGGACGTTTTCAGCCGCGGGACCCTTACGGCCCTGGCCAACGTCGAACTTCACCTTCTGACCTTCTTTGAGAGACTTGAAACCTTCCGCGCTGATTGCGGAGTAGTGGACAAACAGATCCGCTCCCCCGTCCTCTGGCGTGATAAAGCCGAAGCCCTTCTCATCGTTAAACCACTTCACTGTACCTGTTGACATAAAGCTCCTACTACTGATGTGCTGCTTTTTGGCAGCGTTGTTTCCGCTAACCGCCCTCAACATTGATTGGCGCGCTATCGGTTGTTGGGGCCATCATACCAATTCGAAGTCTGTGGAGAACTGGCAAAAAGTGAGTTTTCTGTAAATTTGAACGGCGGGTTGGGAAAGAAAAATGGGACCGGAAAGCGGCATCGCACGCAGTCGTGATGCTTGCCGCGAGCCGACATCATCTCTTTCCCCTGCGCAACAAATAAACCGGGCGCCCCCTGTGGGCGCCCGGCTTTGGGCTTCTGGTCGTTAGACGGGCTGGACGTTTTCAGCCGCAGGACCCTTACGGCCCTGGCCAACGTCGAACTTCACCTTTTGACCTTCCTTGAGGGACTTGAAACCGTCCGCACTGATCGCCGAGTAGTGGACGAAAAGATCCGCTCCCCCGTCGTCCGGCGTGATGAAGCCGAAACCCTTTTCATCGTTAAACCACTTCACTGTTCCTGTAGCCATACCGATTGCTCCTGCTGGAGGTCGCTGTGCGCCTCCCGATTGAACTGATCGACGCCCGCCGGGTCCATACGCGGCGTGACGTCGACCGTTGACACGAAAAATGGTAATTGCGGAGGGCGCGCGCGCCAGCAATTTCTGACCAACGCCCCAAGTTTCAGTGACTACAGGCAATGCGTTCAGTGCGTTCCTGCGCAGACTTGGCGCCGCGACTATCCCCAATAATCGTGAATGTACGCGTGACTGCCTTGGCTGCTGCACTCAAACGCAACTGGCGGCGTGGCGGGCTTGCGGCTGTCGCGGTCGAACAACACTACGCCCGGCTTTTCCTTTCCTATGGTGATGACCCAGTACTTCTGGTCAAGCGTGAGCGCAACGCCTCGGGGCTGCTCAAGGTGTTCGTGGCTGACGTACTTCTGCTCAGCCATGTTCCAGAAAGTCAGCAATCCGCCGTTGGTGCCAAAGGGGTTGGTGGCCGCGACAATTCCGGATTCTTCGTGCAGTACCAGGCTGAGAGTTTCGCCTTTCATGGCAGCGGTGACCGCAGCGGGCGAGACCATGGTGCGGAACTTTCCGTTCTTGGGGCGCAAACTCATGGCGCCCAGGGCCTCTTCGCCGTGGTAGCCCTCGCGCATGGCGTGGCTGACCGCGAGGTCGCCCTTGCTGCTGACCAGCAGGTGGCCGGCGTTGATCAGCGGGTTGTCAAAAGTAATGCGCTCCATCAATTCACCCTTGGGCACGCTGACATAGGTGACGCAGGGCTCGGCCCCGCCTTCAATGTGGCCGCCACCGTTGGTGATGGCCACGACTTTGCCGTCGTCCATGAACGTACAGTCGTGGGGCCATTCGCCGTGGGTCGGAAACTCACCGATCACTTTCATGTCTTGCGCGTCGCGAATCACCATGCGGCCTTCATAAGTGTCCTTGTCGTACTCCGTGGCGTAGAGCACCTTGGCGTCGGCTGAATACGCCCCGTGGCCGTAAAACTCGCCCCCCTTGGAAGGCGGAATGCGCCGCAGAATGGCGTTTGCCTTCAGGTCAAACTCGCACCCGCCGGGCCCCTTCTTCTCGAACGCCACAATGCGGTGCGCGTGTGCCGGGTGCTTGATGACGCCGTGGGCGAGAAATCCGATCTCGGTGTTGACCCTGGCGTTGCCTTCGCCGACGCCCTTGGCTTTCACCACCTCGTCGATATTGACCTGGGTAAAGACAAACACCTTGTCGCCGGTTTCGGGGTTGATCTTGTTGCCACCGCACAACAGCACGCCGTACGCCAGCGGTGGCGCTGTGGGCTTTGCCGGTTGGTCGGGCTGTTGCGGCTGGTTGGCAGGCGCGTGGTTGGCGCCGACCTGGCCCTGTGATTGCTCGGCGCAGGCGGCGATGAACAGGCCGCCCGCAACAGCCGAACTGGAAAGAAAACGCCTTCGGGCGCGGTCCATGGTTGCCTCCTCGTGAAAAGGGAATCCCGCCTCCCTTTGCGTAGCGTCTTGATGTTAGCTTGCGAAGACGTAGATGTTGAGTCCGGAGACAGGATGCGCCACAAGGATAAAGAGACGGCACTGGAGGCCCTTGAGGCCTGGAAGCGCCTGCGCGCAAAGGTCGCCGTTGAAGGCGGCGACAATTACGACAAGCCTGTGCTGGTGCAGTTTCTCGACCGCAACACGTTTGAGGTGATGGACCGCGACATTGTTGAGGACGAGTTCTACGTGCTGCGCAAGCACCGCATCCTGCGTGACCTTGACCCGCAGGGCCGGGACTTGGAAGACGCGATTCGAAACGCCAGGGGCGGAAGTAGTCGGCCCGCACAGCCCGGTCGCCAGCGGGGTCGCCAGCAGGGGCGCCCACAGGGAAAGCCCAGCCGTCGGCGTCCGCAGGGCCCGCAAGCCAAGTCGGACCAGCCCGGCAACCGGCGCGAAAAAGACGAGACGCGCAAGGGTGGTAACCGCAGACGCCGTCGACGCACCGGCCGCAGGGGCCCACGCGGCGGAGGTGGCGGTGCAGCTGCCGGCCCCCCGCCCGCGCCATCACAGTAGAAACAGCCTGCCTTGCCGGGTCGATGTCCGCAGTTCAGTCCTGCTGACTCAGACAGCCAGTGTCCTTTTCGCCCCGCCTTGACCCTGGGCGGGACTGTTGTTGTAGTCGCGGTTGTTAGATGCGCGGCGTCCACGCGGGCGCATTACGCAATGTCCAGGAGCTGCCATGACCGACCACGACTTCATCCGCTTCGCCGGGGACGACGAAGACGACAACAACGGCGAGAACAAAGGCGACACCGGCGAAAGCGCACACCACCGCGTGCTTGCGCAGCGCCTGCTTGCGTCGCGTACCATCATCATCAGCCGTCCCGTTGACGACAAACTGGCAGCAAGCGTAATCGCGCAGTTGCGCATCCTTGAAGACGACGATCAGAAAAAGCCTATCACCTTCATCGTCAACAGCCCCGGCGGCAGCGCTGACAGCGGCTTTGCGATTCACGACTACGGCCGCTTCATCAAGCCGCCGATCCGCAGCATTGTATGCGGCATTTGCGCGTCTGCGGCGGTGATGATTCACCTGGCCGCCGAGAAGAACAACCGATTCTGCACGCCCGCCAGCCGCTTTCTGCTGCATCAGCCCAGCATGGGTGCCCGCGGCCAGGCCAGCGACCTTGAGATCCTGAGCGCTGAAATTGACCGCATCAAGGCGCTGTACAACGAAATTGTGGCGCGCGAGACCGGCCGTACCGCCAAGCAGGTCGAGAAAGACGTGCATCGTGACTTCTGGATTCCGGCCCCGGCCGCAGTCGAGTACGGCATTGTCAAAGCCGTCGTCAACAATCGCTCGGAGATCGAGTAGTGGTTGACGGGGGGCGAGTCGGGGGACGGCTTGGGTGGCTGCCTGCAGCGGCGCTGTTGTTGCTGCTGGGTGCCTGTACCGGCGACTTTGACCAGCGGGTCGATGAAGCCAAAAAGGTCAACCCGGGCGGCGGAAGCACCGGGACACTGCCGAATCCATCCGGCAACCTGTTCATTCGTGGCGTAGCCAGCGTCGCGGGCGTCGTGCGAAACGCTGCGGTCACGTTGCGGCCCGTGGGCAGTGACGGCGTGGTAAACTGGAACGACGCTGACATTCTTGGCGCGGGCATCACTTTCACTAACGGCATTTACCAGGTTACGCTGTACGACGACGACTATCGCGGTGCGATCCTGGTTGAGGTGCGCTCGCGCAGTGACTTCGCGAGCGAATGCGGCAACCCCGCCACGGCAGTTTCGCAGAAGTTTCATGCCATGGGTGCGGGCCACTTTCTTTACAGCGTTGTGCCGGTGTTCGACGGTTACAGCGTTATCGAGGTTGACGTTTCACCGCTGACGACTGTGGCCGTGATGCGCGGAATCGCCTTTGACGGCAGCATCGCGGGCGTGACCGGCGGCGTAGGTGCTGGCATGTTCGGCCTGATGTGCCAGCAGGTGGCCGAGTTCTTCGGGTTGGGCCGCATCCGCGGAATAGTCCCACGGGACTACGCCAAGTCAGGCGGGTTCGGTACCGACGCGCTGTATGCCTACGTGCTGGCTGGATTAAGCCAGCTTGCCAAGGACATCGGTGTCGCCAACGTATGGGACTTCTGGCTTGGCATGGCACAGGATGCCGGCGACGACGGTGAACTGAACGGCTCGATTGGTCTGGTGCCGAACACCGGAGTGAGCATGCCCGACCTCGGCCAGGCAAGCCTGCTGGGGAACGCGCTGCTGGCGAACTATCTGGACCCGGCCAACGGCGAGCGCGTGATCAGTACCGACAGCGGCGACATCAACCCCGGCGACTCGCTCGACCAGTTGATTACCCTGCTTGATAGCGTGCGGGACATTGACACGTCCGTGCGATCTTACGACATGACGCTGCGCGTTCCCGGAACGTTCACGATCGCGCCGGCGGGCCAAGCGCAGACGCGCATGATTACCCTGAAGCAGATTGGCAGCAGCACAGAGTTTCATCCGTTCGGCGATTCGGCTGGGCCAAGCTTCGTGGAGTACCTTTGGGTTTCATCCGCTCCGGGCATGGTGGATGTGCAGCCGTGGGGCCGCATCACGGTGGCGCCCGGTACGCCGAATGGCAATTACACGCTGAGCCTGACGATTCGCCCGGCAATCGGGCAGACGTACGTCACGGGCCCAGTTTCGAACCACACGGTGACCGTGAAGGTTCGCTAGCCCGGATGTTGCATCGGGGGTTGTGGATAATCGGGGTTGGGGTTTGTTGGCGTGATTTGCGTGTGATTCCGGCTTGGGGCGCACTGGCGGGC
>JAMQHL010000045.1 GCA_025993795.1 Planctomycetota bacterium | reverse complement strand
GCTCATCCGAAAGGTCGGTAGGGTAGTTGGTAGCCATAACCACCCCATCGACAGAACCCGCCCGCAAACTACAGCTTTGTTAAACAAGCTCTAAGGAACGGAATGTCCGGCACTTGTGTCATTGGTTCGATTCTGAAAAATCACTGGTCTGGTGAAGCGCCAATCCGTTATACTTGGGATGTGTCGGAGGTGGGGAATTGTCCTCCTCCAAGTTTCGACAGGTATCTGCCGAAATGTGCCTCCCCTGCTTCCGACATGCCGCGGGCCGTCCGAAAGGACGGCCCGAGTGCATTTGTGGTCGCCTGCTGGTCTAACCGACTGGCTCCAGTTCCGGTTCCGGTTGTGGCATCATCGCCGCTGCCTTGTCGGCAGAGGCGCGTGCCAGCTCTTCGATACGGGCGCGGGTGTTTGCCATCAGCTCTTCGATCGCGAGCCTCTGGTCGGAAGCGACATCGCCGGCGCGGGTCTGTGCGTTGGCCAGCGCCTTGACCGCGCGCTCCCAGTGGGTCTGGAACATGCCCAGGTCGGCAGCGCCCTTCTTGATCACGTGCTTCTCAAGGATATGCGGCGGCGGCCGACGCAGTCCTTTCACCAGCCCTACCCAAGACAGCAGCTTCAGCCCGTAGTAGCTGGTGTCAATCTCGTACCAGTAAAAGCCCTGGCAGGCCGCGCCCGGGTAATGGTGGTGGTTGTTGTGCCAGCCTTCGCCGCCCGTGGCCAGCGCGATCCAGATGTTGTTGCGGCTTGTGTCGGTGGTGGCAAAGCGGCGCCGACCGAACACGTGGGCCAGCGAGTTGACGGTGAAGGTCGAGTGCCAGGTCAGCACGGTCGAGAGAAAGAAGCCAACCAGCGTGATGCCCCACGCGCCGACGCCCGTGCCGGTGATCAGGTAGCCCAGCACCCATACCGAGGCACCCAACAGCAGGGGGCCGATCCAGTCGTGCTTGTCGATGAAGCGCAGCTCGGGAAACTTGACGAAGTCCGGTATCAGGTCCTGCTGGGTCTTCTCATACTTCTTGCACATGATCCAGCCGGTGTGGCTCCACCAGAAGCCTCGCTTGGGCGAATGCACGTCGGCGGTGTCGTCGCTGTGCTTGTGATGGTGACGGTGATGCGCGGCCCACCACAGGGGTCCCTTCTGCACAGCCGTCGTGCCGGCAAAACCCATCAGGAACTGCATGACGCGCCCCATGCGGTACGAGCGGTGCGAGAAGTAGCGGTGATAACCGGCGGTCAGGAAGAATACGCGGCTGAAGTACAGCACCGCCATGATGATCCATGCGCTCCAGTGAACGCCTGTATACAGGGCAATCAGGGGCACGAAGTGCATGATGGTGAAGACGACGGTGCCGACGCGAAGGTTGACCCTCTCGTCAGGTGCTCGCTTGAAGGTTGCGCTCATAGGCAGTGTCACCTCAATCGATTGGCCCGGGGGTGGACCGAATGCAGCGTTATAGAAGATGCAACGGCCAACCGGCCCGCAAAAATCCAGCCACAATTGCGGGCGACTTGACGCACAGACACCGCGACCTCGAAGACGCTTGCGGGTGTCGCACCTGTGGGCCTAGTATGCGCTGATGGCCCGCGCAACCAAAACCGTTGCAGACGAAATCGCAATGCGCTGCGTTGCCGCGCGCACGCGCCTGCTGTCGCGGGTCGTTTCCAGCCTCTACGACGATGCCCTGCGTCCCGTTGGCCTTACCTCGGCGCAGATGACCATACTGACCGCCCTTGAACACTCCGGCGGCGCGCAACCCGCCCAGTTGTGCGAAACACTCAAGCTGGACAAGTCCACGCTGTCACGCAACGCCGACCGCATGGAACGCAACGGATGGCTCAAGCGAGAAGACGGCCCCGATGCGCGAAGCCACAAGCTGCGCCTGACCGGCAAGGGCCGCAAGCGCCTTGAGATGGCTGTGCCCCGCTGGCGCGCCGCACAGGCAGAGGCAGAGGCGCTGCTTGGCAGGCCCGGTCTCGAATCCGTTGTGAGAGTAACGAAACGCCTTCGCGGGTTCTGAAGCGCCGGCCGCCGCTTTTCACACGCCGTTGCACGCCCTGCTTCCCCCGCATTGCACACGGCGCGCAAACCGCTACCATCCCGCGCCCATGCGCCGCGACGATATCAGAAATATTGCCGTCATAGCCCACGTTGACCACGGCAAGACCACGCTCGTTGACGGCTTTCTTGAAGCTGCCAACTTCTTCGGCCACAAGACCGACCACGCCGAAGCGTTCATGGACAGCAATCCCCTCGAGCGCGAACGCGGCATCACCATCCTGGCAAAGAACGTCAGCTTCAAGTGGAAGGGCACGAAGATCAACCTGATCGACACGCCCGGCCACGCTGACTTTGCCGGCGAAGTCGAGCGCGTGCTTTCCATGGCCGACGGGTGCTTTCTGCTGGTGGACGCCGCCGAAGGCCCCATGCCCCAGACCAAGTTCGTGCTGCGCAAGGCACTTGAGCACAACCTCAAGCCGCTGGTCGTGATCAACAAGATCGACCGACCCGACGCCCGCAGCCTTGAGGTGCTTGACCTGGTGTTCCAGCTTTTCATCGACCTTGGCGCCGACGACAGCCAGCTTGACTTTCCGGTGCTGTACGCCAGCGGGCGCCAGCGCATCGCCAGCGACGACCCGATTGTCCCGGGCAAAGACCTCGTGCCGTTGATGGATGCAATGATCAACCGCATTCCCGGCCCGGAAGTTGAGCCCGACAAGCCATTCCAGGTGCAGATCACGAATTTCCTGTACGACCAGTTCGTCGGCCGCGTCGGTATCGGCCGCATCATGCGCGGCACGCTTCGGGCCAAAGACCCCGTCGTCGTCGTCAAGCGCGACGGCAGCATCAAGAACGCGCAGGCCAAACAGGTGCAGGTGTTTGACGGCCTGAGCCGCAAAGACGTCACCAGCGTGCGCGCCGGCGACATTGTAGCGATTGTCGGCATTGACGGCGTGGACATCGGCGACACCGTGGCCGACCCCGAACACCCCGACGCCTTGCCGCCGGTGCCGATTGATGAGCCTACCGTCGCCATGGAGTTTCGCGTAAACGACTCGCCGTTCGCCGGCCAGGATGGCGACTTCGTGACAAGCCGCCAGGTTCGCGACCGCCTTGAACGCGCCGCTGAAGCCGACGTGGCGTTGCATGTGGACACCGGCGACGCCGCCGAAAGCTTTCGCGTGGCTGGCCGCGGCACGCTGCACCTTGGCATTCTCGTTGAGAATATGCGCCGCGAGGGCTTCGAGTTTGTCGTCGGCGCCCCGGAGGTGATTTTTCACGACACGCCCACCGGCAAGCACGAGCCGTGGGAAGACGCCGCCGTGGACGTGACCGCCGAGCACACGGGCAAAGTGATTGAGCTGCTGGGTGCCCGTCAGGGCCAACTCAAGCACATGGAAAACCACGGTAACCGCACCGTGCTGCACTTCGAGATTCCCAGCCGCGGCTTGATCGGTATGCGCACCAGGATGCTGACGGCGACGGCGGGCGAGGCAATTTTCAGCCATCGCTTTACTGAGTACCGGCCCGTTGCCGGCGACATACCGCCAAGGGCGCGCGGCGCGCTGATTGCCACCGACCCGGGCCAGGTGACGACGTATGCGCTGGACAATCTGACCGATCGTGGCGAGTTTTTTGTGCAGCCGGGCGACAACATCTATGTCGGCCAGGTGGTAGGAGAGAACTGCCGCGAAGGCGACCTTGGCGTGAATGTATGCCGCCTGAAGCACCTGACGAACATCCGCAGCAGCACGAAAGAAACTTTCACCAAGCTCAAGGCCAAGCGCGGTATGAGCCTGGAAGAAACGATGGAGTGGATTGAGCCCGACGAGCTGGTAGAGGTAACGCCCAAGGGCTGGAGAATTCGCAAACGCGAGCTGAACGAAAACGCCCGCAAACGCACCAAGAAGTCCGGCGCGTAAACCCAAGCAGCATTCAAGTGGCGCAGGCGTCCCGCCCGCATGCAGTTAAATTGCCACGACCCCCGCATGCGGGGTGGCAGTTGGTGGTGTGGGCGTCCCGCCCGCAGAGCCGTGGGCGTCTCGCCCACG
>JAMQHL010000015.1 GCA_025993795.1 Planctomycetota bacterium | reverse complement strand
TTGCCCGAGCCATGCGCCCAGGCTGACGCCGGGGGCTCAGCGCGTCGTACCCCCCGAAAAAAGTGCGGGGGTGGGGCGGGTGCCAGCCGCAGAAAAACGCAAACCGCCGCAACCCCTTGAGTTCGCGGCGGTTAGAGTGATCGACTACGCAGCGTGCCTATTCGTTGTTGCCGCCTGCTGAACTCTCTTTGCTGGCGGGGTCAAGTCGGGCGCGTTCTTGCTCGGTCAGTTTCGGATATATCTCGAGCAAGCGCCGTGCGATGTCTTTCTCGTCGGCGCCCTTGAGGCCGCGGGCATTCCACAGGTATTGCACCGCGCGCTCATACCGTGCCAACTTGATCAACGCGTCTGCCGCCGCGACGTAAAGCCTGGGTTTGTCCGGCTGCAGGTGAATCGCGAAATCATAATGCTGGACGGCTTTGCGCCAGTTGTTCAGGCGGTAATAGGCGCGTGCGGCGCCCTCAAACGCAGCGGGGTTGGTACTGTCATACTCAATCGAACGCTCATAGGCCTCTGCGGCCTGGCCTTGGTTCTGCTCTATCGTTTCGTAAAGCGTGGCCCAGTGGAACCACAGATAGCCGGACTTTTCTTCGCGCCTGGCTGCCTGCTTGTACAGTTCCATCGCTTTGTCTTTTTCGCCGCGGCGCTGGTGATACAGCGCCATGGCGACCAGCGGGTATGCGCGGTCTTTCTCGACGTCGGCGGCTTGCTTCAGGCGCGCCAGTGCGGCCACGTCGCGGCCCTGTTCAAGATACACAAGCCCGAGGTTCACTAGCGTGTCGCCGTCGCGGGGATCGTATTCGAGTGCCTTCTCGTACCACTTCACCGCCTGCTCCCAGTCTTTCATGTCCTGGTAGCAGACGCCGAGGTTGTAGCACAGCGCCAATGAACCGCCCTCGCGGCGCTCAATATCCTTAAACTTCTCAATGGCGCGCGGGTAGTCGCCATAGTCCATGAACTCTGAGCCCTGCTCAAAGGCTGTCAGGCGCTGGCGCGCACACGATGCCAGCGTCGCAACGCAAAGCAGCAGCGCAAGCACCACCATGCAGCGGGCGGGTTTCAAGGCGTTCTGCAGGTACCGCACAATCATCTTAGTCGCTTTCCTTGCGCGGCCGACGGCCTGAGTTGCGAATCGACATCTCGTCTACATCCGGCGTAACACGCTTGGGTGCGGTCTTGGGGTCTTCAACTTCGGCGTTGCTGCCCCAGATCAGCAGGCTCGGGTCGCGCTCGATGCGGCGGGCGAACACCCGCAGGCTTTCGGTCGTCTCGCGCACGTTTTCCATGCTGATCTGTACGTTCAACTGGTTGTCCAGGATCACATCGTTCAGGTTATCCACCAGCAGGTCAAGGTTGGATGCAATGTCGTTAAGGTTTGCCACCAGTTGCGGCACCGCGCCCTCCTGTGCCAGCAGCTTGTCGAGATTTGCCGATGCGCTTTGAAAACTTGCCAGGGTTTCCGTAATGGCCTGGTTGTTGTTCTTGATCAGCGTCTCAAGATCCTTGGCAATCGTCTGGATGCTCGTCATCGTCGGGTCAATCTTCTCGAATGCCGGCTGCATGGTCTTGAGTCCCTGGTCCAGCGTCTCAAGTGCGGACTTGAGGTAGGTCAGCGAGTCCTGGATGTTCTTGCTGAACTGATCGTCATCCAGCACCGTTGCCAGTTTGTCGACGCCGCTTTGAAGTTTCTTTACGGTGGCTGCCGCGTCGTCCATCACCTCGTTCAGGTTGACGGGCGGTTGCCCCTTCATGGGCAGGCGCTGGCCGGCGGCGACGGTCTCACGGGCTGAGCCCAGCTTCAGCACGATCTGGTTGCCGCCAAACCCGAAAATGCTGCCCATCTGCACGTGGGCAACGCTATCGACGGGGATGCTGACCGTCTCGGCGTATTCCTCGGCGATGACAAACCCCACCTCGACTTCGACCTTGCGTCCCCCGTCTGCCGAAACCACGGGCAGCGTCGCGATGGAAGTAACTTTTCCGACACGCTGGCCGGCCACGATGATGGGGGCGTTGCTGCCCAGGCCGCCGACGTCTTCGAAAGTCACGGTGTAGGGCACGCCCTGCACGCTGGGGCTGATGTCCTGCAAAAAAGCCACGACCGCAATCGTGCTCACGATCACCAGCAGCGCGAACGCACCGGTGATAAGGTCTGATCGACTTCCCTTGCGTGCCATGGCCATCTCCTTGCTCTGTGGCTATTCGGGGTCGCCGCCCGGAAGCGGGGATTCCCCGTTAAAGAATCTGCGTGACAGCCGCCAGTTGGGCAGGTCGCCGGCTCGCGAGGGGTCGCCCTTGGCGATCTCCATCGACATGCGCAAGCGCGCTGCAAACCGCCGCAACTCGGTGCCCAGACCCTCGGCCTGTTTCGCCGTGAGCAGCTCGCCGCTGTCGGCGATGGCTGTGCGCAGACGGTTTGTCGCAACCAGCACGTCGGCGAGTTCTTCGTCCATGCTGGCGGCTGCGGCTTCTGCGCTCTTGCCACCTTCGGCCAGTGCTTTCAGGTTCTCGGCGATGCTGGCATCGGCTTCTGCAAGTTGACGACCGAGCGCGTCGAGGTCTTCCTTCAGCAAAGCCAGTTTGCGGTCCGCTTCGGGTGCGCCGGCCATTGTCTCGGTGGTGCGGGCGCTGGCGTCCTGGACGGTCGCGCGCAGGTCGGCGACGGCGGCTTTGATGTCGTCCATGCCGCCGCCGGGGGCAAGAAACTCGTGCAGCTGGTCGAGCATCTTGTCAAATGCCTCAAGGCCTTTGCGAAACTGAACGACGGGGTCTTCGGTAGACGCGCCTTTGGCGTTGGTCCACTCGCCGCCTTCTTCGATAAACTTCGTCTTGCTCTGGCCCTCGCGAATGTTGAGTTGCGGGCGGCCGAACATGCCGGCTTCCGCCACCTCGATGCGTGCGTCGGCAGGGATCTGCGCCGTCGCAAGCCACTTTGAGCTTGTGCCGGGCCGAATCTCGAACTCAACCCGCACGCGCATGCGCCCATCGTCGTGCACAAGCTGCACGCCGGTGACGATGCCCGCGCGGCGGCCTTCAATGCGCACAGCATCGCCGGCTTTGATGCCGCCTGCCTCGTCGAACATGGCGACAAAGCGCCTGCCCGGCGCGGGTTCCGGCTTGAACAGCACGCCGAACGCGAACCATGCGACCAACGCAAGGATCAAGGCCAGCAGGATGCCGCCGCTGAGCAGGTTGAGTCTGCGTTCGCTGCTCATGCGCCCGCCCCCTTCAGGCCGTCGCCGCTTCCGGCGCGGCGAGAGCCGCCCAGCAACCGGTCCGAGAGTTCGGCCAACTGCCGCGGCGCGTTGATCGGGCCTTCGGGGTCGCCGTTGAGAAACTGGCGAACCAGCGGGTCGGTGCTGCGGCGCAACTGGTCGGGTGTGCCGCGAAACACGAAGCGCCCGTTATAGAGCATCAGCACTTCGTCGGCGATGCGGAACATACTGGGCATCTCGTGAGTGATGACGACGGATGTGATGCCGAGCTTGTTGGTGAGGTCCATGATCAGCTTGTCGATCACGCCGATCATCACGGGGTCAAGGCCTGCGCTGGGCTCGTCGTAGAAAACAATCGCAGGGTCCAGCGCAATTGCGCGGGCCAGCCCGGCGCGCTTCTTCATGCCGCCGCTGATTTCGTAGGGGTACTTGTCGGATGCTGCCCCCATACCCACGAGTTCAAGCTTCAGCCGCACCATCAGGTCGATGGTGCTTTGCGGCAGATCGGTGTGGCGCTGGATCGGCAGTGCAACATTTTCGGCGACGGTCAAGCCGTTCAGCAGGGCGGAGCTCTGGAACAGCACGCCGAACTTGCGGCGCGCCTCATCGCGTACTTTGCGGTCGGGGCTGTGCATGTCCACACCGCCGATCGAAACCTGTCCGGCGTCGGGGGTCTCAGCGCCGATCAACTGCCGCAGCAGCGTGCTCTTGCCGCAACCGGACGGGCCCATGACGACGTAAACCTTGCCGCGCTCAAGGGTAAACGTGAGGTCATTCAGCACGACATTGTCGTCGTAAGTCTTGGTCAGGTTGCGCACCACAATCGCGGCGTCGCCTGGTTCGACGCCGGTGGCGGACAGGTTGGTTTGCGGGCTGCCGCTCAATCGACAATCCTCATCTTGACCAGGAAGTTGTAGACCATCGAAAGCACGAAGTCAGAGAAGATGATCAGAATCAGGCAGATCACGATGGCCTGCATCGTCGCGCGGCCGACTTCCATGCCGCTGCCCTTGACCGTGAAGCCCTTGAAACAGCACACCAGCGTAATGATCATCGCGAACACCACGCTCTTGCAGATTCCGAACGTGAAGTTCGACATGGTGACAAAGCGGGCCGTGACATCCATCCAGGCTTCGTGCGTGATCCCGAAGTTATAGACGCCAACCAGGTAACCGCCGATCAGCGCTGACAGGTCGAACAGCACCGTGCATGCAGGCAGCATCAGCACTGCCGCCATGAAGCGCGGCGCGACCAGGTAGCCCACCGGGTGAATGCCCATGGTGTCCAGCGCCTGGATTTCCTCGCTGACGGCCATCGTGCCAAGCTCCGCCGTGTAGCCCGCACCGACGCGCCCGGCAAAGATGATCGCAGCCAGCAGCGGTCCCAGCGTGCGCAGCACCGATACGCCCACCACGCCGGCAACAAGCTCGGCCGGGCCGTAGCGCGCCAGGGACGGCGTGGTCTGAAGCACAAGTGAGCCGCCGACCAGAAAGCCCAGCAACACCATGATCACGGTGCTGCGAGCACCCGTGTAGTCCATCTGCACGATCAGGTCGTGGCGCGGATAAATGCGCTTGTTGAAGATGCCGCGAATACCAAAGCCGATAGCAGCGCCGCCGAAACGCACCGCAGCCCCAAGGGTCGCCAATTGGCGATTGACCCAGGAACCCATTCCGGCAACAGCATCAGCGAGTACGGACATTCAGCTTCTTGTCAGGCAGTGGTGAGCTCCTGGCGCGCAGGGGGCATACCATACCTGACGATGGGCCGACGATACAGGGCACACCAGCGAAACAGGGCATTCCAGAAACTGCCACGGCAATTGCGTTGCGACGATCCACGACAGGCCACGAAGAACCCCCTGGTTCACTGTGTCTTCGTTCCCTTGTGTGAGGCGGCCGCAGCGCAACTGCTTCTCACGCCAGGGCGCCAGGCACCTGCTTTGCAGATCCTGCAGTTCTTCGTGGCACGTCGTGCCCTTAATGGACGGCAGCTTTTCGCAGTTTCTCTTGGCACACTGGGCAAGCTGACCCTGAAATCCGCCTATGCTCAAAGCCACCGATCCGCCTGCCCGCCAGTTGCTTCGCCCGCCAGTACTGCTGGGCAGCCTGTTTCTGTCAGGATTTGCACCCGTTCTGCGCGGCACCAGCGGCAGCGTGGTTGCGGCGGGGCTGGCAGTGGGGTTGGTCTACATTCCCGGCGTGAACCCGCTGGCATGGGTCGGCGGGGCGGTACTCTTCTCGGTCTTGAGCCTGCTGGTCGGCCGGCAAGTCCTGAAAGACCCCGGATTGGGAAAAGATCCGGGCTGGTTTGTGCTGGATGAGGCGGCTGGGCTATTTTTGACCTTGGCATTGATCCCGGCGGGTTCACTCTTGGACATTTTCGCAGGGTTACTAACATTTCGTATCTACGATATTGCTAAACCTTGGCCTGTCCGGAGTTTCGAGCGGCTGCCCGGGAGCTTGGGGATTCTGACAGACGATCTGGCTGCGGCTGTGTTCGCGGCATGGACAGTATGGGCGTTCCGCGTTGCGGTGCCCGGGTTGATGTGAGAGAGCAGGTCTACCGCATGGCAGGCAGACCACCATCTGAAGGCAACACCCCCGCGCGCAGCGGCACGCGGCGCATGATGACGCCGCCGCCCGCCGGGCAGGCGCGCAAGTCCACGGGTGCTACGCCCGCCATAAAGTCATCCGGCCAGTTGCCGACGGTCGGCGGGCCGAAAGTCTCCGCACCGCCGCCCGCGGTACCGGCCCCAGCCGCAGGCCAAACCACTGGCACTGCCGGGCCCCGGCCCCGGGTCAAGCCCAAGACGCAGGGCCTGCCGATCAAGACCAAGATCGTGCTGGCGATGAGCGGCTTGGCGGTCGGTGTTTCGCTGCTGATATTCCTGATCGTCATGATGATCGCCCAGTCGGCGCTGGAAGACACGATCCAGCAGGCAGGCATGGGCATGCTGCAGCAGGCTGCGGCAATTCACCGCCCGTATCGTGCGGGTTTGAACGAGAAGGGTTTGATTGCGTATTTCGGACAGCCCGCCAACCGGGCCAAGTTTGACGACTACTGGCGCAAGATGCAGTGGGACGCCGCCGCCAAGCGCGGGAGCTTTCATGCGCGGATTCCGGCGTGCCGCGAGTTCGCGAACTGGAAGCAGTTCCAGGAGGACCGTGTCTGGGTGCTGGTAGCCGGCAGCATCATGGATAACCCCGATGACTTCCAGTTCACCGATGCCAACAAGGCAGACGCCATCCGTGTCGAGATCCTGGGCGAGGGCTGGTCGGAGCTGCGCGACCTGAAGCCGAACCAGGTTGCCGCCGAGCCCAATGCTCCGCGACGGTTGAACATCGCCGCAATGAACCGATACAAGTCCTACTTCACCAGGCTGTTCCGTGACTGGGGCATGGATTCAAGTGCCGATTCATTCGAAAAACTGCGTCTGCGCATCGACACCGACACCGACACCCGACTGATCAAGGGCCAGCAGGGGCTGCGCAAGACGATTTTCCGCGGGTTCCATGAGGATTTCGTCAAGGACCTCGAGGAACTGACGGCCAGCGAAACCAGCCAGGTGCGGTTCATCATTTTCCTGATGAAGGACGACACGTTGCCTGAATTCAAAAGCGAAGAGCTCAACGTCATCAGCCCAAACCCGAACACCAAAGAGTTGACGCGCGAAGAGTCTTCCGACATGCGGGTGCAGGACGGCGTCAAGATTGACCGCGGGGCCTTCATCGGCGGCGTGGCTGCCTACGGTTTCACAAAGGACGTCGGCGAAGGTGAAGCGATCTCGATCTACCTTGACCGCGAGCAGATCCAGAGCCGCAAGCAGGCGTTGATCTGGTCGATCCTCGGCATCTCCTTTGTTGGTATCGGCTTGTCGATTGCGCTGGCATTCCTGATCGGCGGCAGCATTACCAAGCCGCTTGAAACGCTCATGACCGACATCCAGATCATCAGCGGCGGCAACTTTGACCACCGCCCGCTGGCGCGCAGCAGCGACGAAATCGGCATCGTTTCGAGGCTGCTGGGCGACATGGCGCTTGGGCTGAAGAGCGCGCAGTCGGTATGGCTGGAGAACCAGGGCCGCAAGCACGATTTGGATATCGCCAAAGAGATCCAGGAAAACCTGCTGCCCAAGCACGTGCCGCGCATTGCGGGCTACGACGTGAGCGCGTACTACTCGCCCAGCAAAGAGGTGGGCGGTGACTACTACGACTTCTTTCTGGTCGACAAGACGCACTTGGGCATGGTGTGCGCCGACGTCTCGGGCAAAGGTATCCCGGGCAGCATGGTCATGATGATGGCCAAGGCGCTGGTCAGCTATGAGGCCAGCGACAACCTGTCGCCGCGCGACATTTTCTGCAAGGTCAACCGCACGCTGGCCAAAGACATCAAGCGCGGCATGTTCGTCACCGCGTTCTACATGCTGCTGGATATTCCGACGGCGCGCCTTACGGTTGCAAGCGCCGGCCATAACCCGCTGCTGCTTTACCGCGCAGCCACCAAGCAGTGCATTGAGGTCAACCCCGGCGGCATTGCGTTGGGGTTTGACAAAGACGGCCGCCTGTTTGAACGCAATATGAAGGAAGAAGTCATCCAGCTTCAGCGTGGCGACCGTGCGGTGATTTTCACTGACGGCGTGACCGAGGCCATGAGCCCGACGAACGAAGAGTTCGGCGAAGAACGCATGCAGGCCATCACCATCCAGTGCGCGGGCAAGTCGTCGGCCGAGTACCTGACGACGCTGGTCAATGCGATCCAGGGGCACGCGCAGACGGATGACCAGCATGATGACATCACCATTGTCACGCTGAAGGTCGGATAACAACTGGGTAGTAGCACGGGGGCAGTGGATGTCAGATTCGCATGTAACCGATCGGCTTGAGGTCGTGGCGCATACGCGCAACCTCGCCATCGTGCGGGAGTTCCTGCATAGCGCGATCAAGCGCTCCAGGCTGCCCCAGCGGGACATCAACAAGGTCGTGCTGGCGGTCGATGAGGCCGTCGCCAACACTATCCAGCACGGCTATGAGGGCCGCGCGGACGGGACCGTCGAGGTGCTGATCGAGGCAGACGATCAGCGCTTTACGGTTCGCATACGGGACACGGGCATCTCGTACGATGCCGCCAAGGGTTCAGCGGCCAAGGCCAACATTGACATGCAGGCACACATCACGGCGGGCAGCAAGCGTGGCCTGGGGTTGTTCATCATGCGCAAGGTCATGGACGAAGTGCGCTATACCTCGCGCGAGGGCGACGTGAACGAGTTGACGCTGGTGAAACTGATCGTATCCGGTCAGTAGGACTGCGCCGGTTGCAGGGACAGAGCGGCATCAGAGCGGCAAAGAAAGAAACCCATGAGGGAGTTCGAGATCAATCTCGAGGAGCTTTCGTCCGACGTGACAGTGGTACACGTCGCCGGGTGGCTTGACGCTCATACATTCGAGTACATGGAACAGGCGATCAACAACCTGTTCGATGAAGGCAAGGTGCGCATCGCGGTGAACCTGGCCGACGTAGAGTACGTGTCCTCGGCAGGTGCGGGCGTGTTTATCGGCACGCTCAGCGAAAGCCACGAACGCGGGGGCGACATCGTGCTCATGAACCCAACCGAGCCCGTGCAGGAAGTCTTTGACATGCTGGGCCTGAGCCAGGTGTTCAAGTTTGCCGCAAATCCAAAAGAAGCACTGAAGCTGCTGGCCAAGAAGTAGTCGCTGCCACAACGGTAAGCGGGCGTCTCAGGGCGCCCGCTTTTGCACGGACACCGCGCGTTGCGCGGCAGCCGGACATGCGCTAGAAACCGCGCTTCGTTTGTCGGTGGCGTCGGCTTCCAGCCAGGGCCATGCCACGGGGTCACTATGGCGCGCATTGAACCACGCATTCTCAAGGGTTTCCGGGACTACCTGCCCGAGGTGATGATCCCGCGTACCCGCCTGCTGCGCCGCATTGTTGAAGTGTTTGAGCGCTACGGGTTTGACCCGCTGGACACCCCGTCGCTTGAGTACGCCGAAATCCTGCTGGGCAAAGCCGGCCGAGAAGCCGAGAAGCTGTTTTACCGCTTCGAAGACCAGGGCGGGCGCGACGTTGCATTGCGCTACGAACTGACGATTTCGCTGGCGCGTGTGGTCGCGCAATATCGCAACGAACTGCCGCGACCGTTCAAGCGCTACCAGATGGGTCCCGTGTGGCGCGCCGAAAGCCCCGCACGCGGCCGCTTTCGCGAGTTCTGGCAGTGTGACGTTGACATCGTCGGCACCGACAGCCTGCTCGCCGACGCCGAGTGCATTGCCGTCGATTACGCGGTGATGCGGGCGCTGAACGTGCCGAACTACGTGATCCGCTTCAACAATCGCAAACTGTACCGCGGCTTGCAGGCGCGCATTGGCGTGTCGGACAGCGCGGTCATGGATGCCGTGATGCGCGGCATCGACAAGTTCGACAAGGTCGGCGAAGCCGGCGTGCGCGCGGAACTCACGGCGCAGATCGGCAGCGGCGGCCTGACAGAAGCCGGCCTTGATCTGGTGTTTGACTTTCTGAAGCTGGCAGAGGGCAAGGTACCCAGCGCTGTGTGCATCGAGAAACTTGGCGCTTTCTTGAAGGGCAGCGAATTGGGCGAGCGCGGCTGCGCCGAATTGCGCGAAGTTTATGACAACGCGATTGCACTGGGCGTGCCGGACGAAGTGCTGCGCGTCGACCCCACGATTGTGCGCGGCCTGGACTACTACACCGGCACTGTGTTTGAGACCTTCCTGCTGGACTTGCCGGGTTTCGGCAGCGTGATGTCGGGCGGGCGCTATGACGGGCTGATCGGCTTGTTTGCGGGCGAAGAAATCCCCGCCGTCGGCATCAGCGTCGGCATTGACCGGCTGATCAGCGCACTGGAAGAGCTGAAGCTGCTGCCCAAGGCACGCAGTACGGCCGCCGTGCTGGTCACGATCTTTGCCCCTGAAACCCGCATGTACAGCCTGCGGGCAGCCGCCGAGTTGCGCCGCGCCGGTGTACCGACAGAGCTATATCTGGACGCAGCGGCCAAGCTTGGCAAGCAGCTTAAGTACGCGGGCAAGCGCGGTTTCCCGCTGGTGGTAATTGCCGGGCCGGAAGAAGAGAAGGAGGGCGTGGTAAGCCTGCGCAACATGGCAGGCGGCGAGCAGTCGCGGGTTCCTCTCGGCCAGCTGGTGCAGGCGGTGCAGGACAACTACGTAGACCCCGACCCCGGCGTGGCCACCGGCCGCAGCTGGGACTGGGAGTTCCGCGACGACATGATTGACCGGGTGCCGCCGGTCGGCGGCGTGTACCTGCTGCGCAATGGCAACCATGATGTGCTCAAGTGCGGCTGGGCGACGTTCGGCAAGCTGCCCGAGGCGATTCGTGACAGCGTAAGCGGCGAACAGCGCGCCGAAGTGAAGGCGTTTGACTGGTACGAAGTTCGCGACGACCGGCTAAGCCAGATGCTGGCCGACTTCATGAACGAAAAGCTGAACCCCAAGTTCGGCACGGCCTGAAGCACGGCGCCGCGAACTGCAACACCCGCTTCACGCCACGGGGCCAAGTGCTGCCGGCGAAGTGATTTTCACTGTTCCTCGCTGACTTCGTGTGCAACCGCAGTTGCCGCTGTTGGCCAGCAGTCGCCACAAAGGCGGCGCCTACTTCTGCCACGCCTTCATTGTTGCTTCGACCGTGGCTGCGTCGCTGGGTCGGGCGTACTCGGCGTAGCTGGCGCTTTCCATGTAGATCAGCTTCTCAACTACCGTTGGCGCGGCTGCCATGGCTTCGCGGCTGAACTGGCTGATACGCCGGATCTCGAAGGCCAGGCAACGGTCGTCTGTTTCGGCATCACCGGCACGCCCCCCGCGCGCATCCTTTGCCGCGCTGATGACAACCGGGTGCGCTGCCAGCAGCGCAAGAGCTTCCCGCACGCCCTCCGTATCGCGCAGGGGCGCGATCTGGCGCAGCAGCACGACGGCGCCCTCCTGTCCCGCGCCGGCGCGTTCGCTCAGCATGGCAACAAAGTCAAAGGGCGCCATTTCGCGGGCTTCGTGGCGCGCCGTGATTTCAAGCAGCGTCTCGTCGCCTTGCGGCGTGAGCACGCAGATGTGGTCCGCGTCGGTGATGCCGCGCGCGACGCCCAACTGGTGATCGAGCAGATTCACGCCCCCCACCGCCAGTTTGCCGGCGGCCTCCAGCTCGCCGTTCATTACGCGCACCTGGCGTGTGACCTCAATGCCGACCCAGATATTTTCGGGCTGTGCCATCGCGCGCCACCCTACAACGCAGGGCCAAGCCTGCTACCATCCCTGTCATGAAGACCGCCCTGGGCACCGTCGCATTCATTTCGCTGGGTTGCCCCAAGAACCTCATCGACAGCGAAACGATGCTCGGGCAGATCGCCGCCGAGGGTTTTGTGGTCACGCCCGATTACGAATCGGCCGACGTGGTCGTGGTGAACACATGCGGCTTTCTTGACGCGTCGCGAAAAGAGTCCATCGAACACATCAACCACATGGTTGCCCTGAAAGAACAGGGCGTCGTCAAGCGCGTGATTGTAGCCGGCTGTATGGTCGGCAATTACCGCCCGATGCTTGACCAGACCGCGCCGGGCGCCGACGCGCTGGTCAGTGTCAACGACCGTGTGAAGCTCGTGGACGTGCTGCGCGAACTTGGCAGCAGCGGCCAACTGGCACGCAGCGTTGCAATCAGCGACCCCGACGAACGCGGCACCGTGTATGACGACCGCGCGCGGCTGCGCATCACGCCCCGGCACTACGCGTACCTGCGCATCTCTGAGGGTTGCGACCACAAGTGCTCGTTCTGCACGATCCCCGGCATTCGCGGGCGCTTCCGCAGCAAGCCGCGCGCGCAGATTATCGAAGAAGCCGCCGAGCTGGCACAGGACGGCGCGAAGGAACTGATCATCGTCGCCCAGGACAGCACCTACTACGGCCTCGACAGTGAAGGCCGCAAGTCGCTGCACGAATTGCTGGCCGAGCTGGCCAGGGTCAACGGAGTTGACTGGATTCGACTGATGTACGCCTACCCAACGCAGGTCACCGACGAACTGATCGACCTGCTTGCCAACGAACCCAAGTTGCTGGGCTACATCGACATGCCCTTGCAGCACATCGCCACGCCAGTGCTGGCACGCATGCGACGCGGCAGCACTCGCGACACTACGCTGCGGCTGATTGAGAAACTGCGGGCTCGCGTGCCCGGCTTGACGTTGCGCAGTACGTTCATTGTTGGCTTTCCCGGCGAAACGGACGAGCAGTTTGATGAGTTGCTCGAGTTCATTCGCGCCGGGCACGTTGACCGGGCCGGGGCGTTTCCGTTTTCTGACGAAGACCGCGCGGGCAGTTTCGCGCTTGATGGCAAGTTGCCTGAAGACGTGGTCACGCAGCGACACCGGGCGTTCATGGAAGTCGCGCGCGACGACCTGTTTCGGCGCAACGATGCGCTGGTGGGCACAACGATCGAAGTCATCGGAGAGGGCGAAAGCCAGGACCCGAAGTACCCCACCGAAGCGCGCTCAAGGGCCGATGCCCCCGAGATTGACTGCACGGTTCGCCTGCGGACGAAGGTGGCGGCGGGGACGATTCTGCCCGTGCGCGTTGTGCGCAGCCTGGGTTATGACCTGCTGGCCGAGCCCGCGCGCTAAGTTAGTGCCTGCTAGATTGTCACGTCGCTGTCACCGTCTGATCCGCCCAACTCTGTTGTCTCGCTTTGCAGCCGCCTTGCCACCGCCGGACCTCCGGGGGGCGGAATGCCTAGAAATGGGCCTTTGCGAACAGCAGGACCTGCCGTCTGCTGATTTCCGGATGCGCCCGGTTACCCCGGTCGTTAACACTTTGTAAGGCTGCGGAAGCATTCGTGGTTGCCTTGGAAGGCCGAAGTGGCGCGGGATTCAGGGTTTGCTTTGCCGTGAGGATAGGCTATACTAACTTATGGAGTTGATTGAAGACGGTTGCTGCGCGCCCTTACGCGCAACGGAATCGCCCCTGAGCCAACACAAGTAAACACTGTTGCAGCGTGATCGCCCGCTCTGCAACGGTGCCATGCGGCCGAGACGTGAGTTGAAAGGGTAGCTTTACGCTCTCCTTTCCGGCCCTTTCTCCACGTCTCGGCCCTCTCCTTTTCCACTACCGGCCCTGTCGAGATTCCACGCGCCGGAATAGGCTGTGCGGCGACGTTGTTGGCATCTCCACATGAAGATCGGAATTGTCTGCTACCCGACCCACGGTGGCTCTGGCGTTGTCGCCACTGAGCTTGGCAGCGCGCTGGCTGAAAGCGGCCACAGCGTGCACATCATCAGCTACGCGATCCCGTTCCGGTTTGAGAGTTTTCGCCGCAACCTGAAGTATCACGAAGTGGAAGTGACGGCCTACCCGCTGTTCCGCTATCCGCCCTACGATCTGGCACTGGCGGGCACCATCATGGAGGTCGCGCAGCAGTACGGCCTCGATATCCTGCACGCCCACTACGCAATCCCCCACGCAATCAGCGGCCACCTGGCCCGCGAGATGCTCAATGGCGTCGGCACGAACGTCAAGCTCATCACCACACTGCACGGCACCGACATCACCATCATCGGCCAGCAGCGCATCTTTCAGCCGATTACGCGCTTCGGCATCCGCACCAGCGACGGCGTCACCAGCGTTTCAGCCGAACTGAAAGACCGCGTGCTGCAGACCATCGACTGCGGCGCTCAGCACATCGAGGTTATCCCCAACTTCGTCGATACCGAGCGCTTCAAGCCGGGCTGCTGCAAGGAAAAGCGCGCGCATCTGGCTGCGCCCGACGAAAAGATCGTGATGCACGTCAGCAACTTCCGCGAGGTCAAGCGCCCGCGCGACGTGGTCAACGCGTTTGCCCAGGCGACACGCGACGTGAGGGCCCGGCTGGTCATGGTCGGCGACGGCCCCGAGGTGGGCGCCATTCGTGAACTGGTACGCAAACTCGGCATCGAAGAGCGTGTCAACCTGCTGGGCACCTACGACGCGATCTGGGAGCTGTTGCCGCAGGCCGACCTGTTCTTCCTGCCCAGCGAATACGAGAGCTTTGGCTTGAGCGCACTTGAGGCCATGGCCTGCGGCGTGCCTGTAATCGCCAGCAACACCGGCGGTTTGCCCGAAGTTGTGCAGGACGGGGTCAGCGGCCGCCTGCATACGCCGGGCGACATAGCCGGATTTGCGGGCAGCATCCGCTCGCTGCTGGGCGACGACGCGGCACGCGAACGCATGGGCGCGGCAGCCCGCGAGCGCGCCCTCACCACATATCGGCAAGAGGCATTGCTGCCGGTCTGGGAAGCCTACTACGAAAAGATTCTCGCCGAACCAACCCGAGCCTGAATTGGAACACCGACAGGCTATTCGGAATCACGGGCCGGCGCGCCCAAGGGCGCTTCGGCTCGCAGGCGGGTGAACACGCAACGCGATTGAGTTAGTACGTTGTTGCCTCTGGCCCCAACGAGGCCGGGGAACCTAGCCCACGGCTTCAGAGGTTCCCTGAAGCCATGGGCTACATTCCGTAGCCGCTACGCGGCTGACTTACACGACCACTCCGCCAATCCCATTCCATTGATTGAACAGAGACGTGCATGACACCTAAGGGCGCAATCGCGACGGCCGCCCTCAGAATTCTCTGGTCACCAAATGGGCCGCGGCGTTCGTGGCGGCTTTGCTTTGCGTTTGAGATCGGCGGACTGCAAGAGCAACCATCCGTAAACACCCATGAACAAGTGCACTGAAGTGCATCGATGGTTGCTTTAGCCGGAAGCAATTCGCGAATTCCGGGGTTCTACCCTCGTTAGCATTCGCAATTTGCGGCGGGACCTTCTTTTCGCACAGAGAAGGCGACATATCCCCGCGCACGACCGGTGGACGTCACTGACGACACCGGGCCACATCAACAGGAGACAGCCATGCTGAAGACCGGACTGTTTGGCGCAGGCGGCCTGCTGCTTGCCATCGGCATTGCGCTATGGGTGTACGGCACGAATCTTGAACCCACGATCGGCGAAGCGATCAGCAACGTCTTTGACCAGGACTTCAGCGACAAGCGCGACATCTTGATCTACTCGGGCATTGGCCTCACGGTGCTCGGGGCCGTCAGCCTGCTTAGCGGCATTGTCTACGGATTCAATAAACGCAGTTGATGCCGGTCCGCAACGATGTTGCCGGCTCTCTGGAGAAACCATCGAAATCGTACTCATCATCCTGATCGTGCTGCTCGTGCTGACCGCAAGTGGCGGCGCGTGGGGGCACAAGCGCTGGGGAACAGCCGGATACTCACCAGCCGGGCTACTGATGCTGGTGTTCGTGATCGTCCTGATTGTCTACCTTGTGCGACGCATGTAGTGAGCGCGACAACATCTAGATCCAGCGCTTGAGCCACGCGAACACCTCGCCGTACCAGTGAAGGTTGTTCTGCGGTTTCAACACCCAGTGATTCTCGTCGGGATACACCACAAGCCTCGCATCCCGGCCCTGCGCGCGATAAGCGTTGTAGGTCTCCAGCGCCTGCGTGTAGGGCACGCGGTAGTCCTGCTCGCCGTGGATGATCAGCATCGGCGTCTTGTAGTTGCGGCTGTGCACGATGGGGTTGTAGCGGTTCATGCCCTCGCGGTCGCCCCAAGGTTCGCCGCCCAGCGCCTTCTCGCGGCCGGGTGTTACGTCGCGCGCAAACTGCGACTGCAGGTCGCTGACGCCGGCGTGGTTGACGAGGCACTTGTAGCGGTCGGTCTGGCCCGCGATCCATGCCACCAGGTAGCCGCCGTAGCTTCCGCCCGCGCAGGCCATGTTTTCGGGATCAGCCAAACCCTTCTCGATCAGCCAGTCGGTGGCTTTCTCGATGTCTTCGTAGGGCTTCTTGCCCCACTCGCCCATGATGCAGCGGGCGAACTCGTTGCCCCAGCTTGTGCTGCCGTGGAAGTTCACCAGCGCAACCAGATAGCCTTGCGCCGCGAACGCCTGTGCGCACCAGCGCCAGTGCCAGCTATCGCCAAACACGCCGTGCGGGCCGCCGTGAATCAGGTGCAGCAGCGGCAATCGCTTGCGATCCGCTGCGTCGGGCGGGTACAGCAGCCACATCTGCACCTGCTTGCCTTCGGCGCCCTCGAAGTAAACCTCTTCAACTTTCGCCTGCTCCACCTCAGCCATTTGCGCGCGGCAGAATTCGCTGTGCATCGCGACCTTGCCGTCCAGCGTCAATGTCGCGACCTCTCCGGGCGTTGAAAGGTCCTGGCGCGTCGTGAACACCTGGCCGCCCGCCGGCCGAATGCCCGCAAACCACCCGCCTCGCACGACCCGGCGAGGTTCAACTTCTCCTGGCGACGCCACGGCCCGGTCAAAAGCCAGCGTGTAGACCGCGTTGGCGCCACGGTGTTCGGCGGTGAAAACGACAGTGTCTTTGTCGATGAACTCCCACTCTGCGGCGGACTGGTCCCATTGCTCGGTCAGCACTGTGTGCTTGTCGGTGGCGCGGTCGTGGGCCACAAGCCGTACCTTGTCGGCGTAGAACGCTTCGTCTTCCTGCTCACCGTAGAGGATCCATCTGCCGTCGGGTGAAAAGCGGGGCCGCTGCGCGCTGCCGCCTGTCCAGTCGCTGATGCAGCGCGGCTCAGAGCCATCCAGCTTGAGTCGATAAATGCCGCTGAACATCTCGTGATAGGGAGGGTCGGTACGGTTGGCCGAAAATGCGACCTCGTCACCGTTGGGCGAAATGTCCCAGCTGCCGCCAAGTTCCATCAGCGGAAAAATGCGTTGAAGTTTGGGCGTCAGGTCCTTCAGCTCGCGCGTTGACAGGTCCAGCACGAAGATGTGCTGGTACGGGTCGTCGCTGATCCAGTGGTCCCAATAGCGATAGAGGCGGTTCTCAGTCGCGTAGGCCTTGACCTTGGAATCCTTGCGCCGCTTGGCTTCCGCTGCGGTTGCCGGCAAGTCCTCGTGCCCGGCATACACGGCCGATAGAAAGGCAATCCGCTTGCCGTCTGGAAACCAGTGCGGGTCAGCCGCGCCCATCGGCATGTCGGTCAGCTTCTCGGGCTCGCCGCCATCGAGGGGCATCAGCCATAGCTGGCTCTTTTCGCTGCCAGGAGCCTTGTCGTCCTTGGCAGCCTTGCGCACGAAAACGAGGTAGCGGCCGTCAGGGCTGAACGCCGGGCTGTATGAGGAAGCGTCGGCGGTCATCGCGCGCAGGTTGCCGCCTTCGCCCAGCCACAGGCGGGTAAGGCCCTCGTTCTTCTCGATGTCATAACTGGTGACGGGAACGACAAAGCGCCGGCCCTTGCCGTCAGGGACCGGGCTGCCCACGCGCGGCAGCTTCCACAACAGTTGAGGCGTAACTCGAGTCTCCGGCACCGCGACCTCCTTCACCGAAGGCTAACGAATGAAAGCCCGCGACGGAAGTCGCGGGCGCCAAAAGCAAAGGCCCGCGAACAGCTCGCGGGCCCTTGGGATACATACGTCGTGGACTACTTCTTGCTGACCTGGCTGGCGGCTGGCAGCGAGCCAATGCTCAGGGCGTCAGCGTCGCCCATGTACACTTCGACGCGGCGGTTGCGCTGCTTGTCGCGGCTGCTGTTGCCCGTGGCGATGGGCCAGTTTTCGCCGAAGCCTGCTACGAAGATGCGTTCTTTGGCAATGCCCTGGCTGGAAAGGAAGTCGCGTACAGCCATGGCGCGCATTGAGCTGAGGTGCGTGTTGTCGGCAATGCCCTTACCCTTGAGCGACTTGATCGGGTCGCTGTCGGTGTGGCCGTCGATGCGCACGAACATGTTCGGGTTGCTCATCTTGTCTTTCATGATGCCGGCAAGCTTGGTGAGCGTCTTCTTGGTGTTGTCGGTAAGCGTCCACGAGCCGCTTTGGAACAGCACGCCGCTGTCGTCGAGTCGCACGCCGATGGCGCCGCCCGAGCGCACGGTTTCCCACTCGCCCATGTTGCTGCCCCAAATCTTCTTCAACTCTTCAAGCATGGCGTCTTTGTCGATCACGGGCTGGTTGGCAGCCGCCTTCTGGATTTCCTCCAGCGACTTCTGCAGTGCGGCTTTGTCGGACTTTTCCTTGTTAAGCGAGGCTTCAAGGCGTGCGTTCTCGGCGGCCAGGGCCGCATTGGCTTCGGCTTCTGTCTCGTACATGCCGCGTGTGGTTTCGTACTCCTCAAGGGAGACGCACCCGCCGAGCAGCGCCACGGCAAAGACAGCTACGATGGACAACAGAATCTTCTTCATGGCTACTCCTGGAGAGTTGGGAAGCACTTTGGGTGTTGGCGCACGCGGGCCAAGCTGCATGGTCATCGGCAACGACAGGGGCGGGCCTTTGAAGAAAGTGCAAAAAAACGTGGTTCGTGGCCCGACGAACGCGTGGAGGGTTGTTCGGACTGCAGTTTCCCCGAAAACGCACAAGCGCAAGACACGGCCAGTTCAATTTTCGCGTTTTCGCGGCAAATGTAGTTCGACGTGAGCTACTTCGTCAGACCGCCTAATCCTGCGGTTTGGGGGCTTTCTCGGCGCCTTCGCGCACTCGCACCTCAAGGATGATGGCCTTTTCCAGCTCTGTCAGCGTTTCGTTCAGCACGGCGTCCTGACTCTCGTCGGCGATTGCCTTAGTCAGCTTGGCGTCTGCTTCGGTGAACGCGCGGGGATACTCTTCGACGAGCGCAAGCAACTCGGTCGCTGCGTTGCGCCGCTCTTCTTTAGTATCAGCCCGGCGGATGCGTCGGAACTTGAGTGTCTTCACCCCGGCCTCGATCAGCCCTTGGAACGCCAGCTTCAGGTCGCCTTTGGTCTGGGTGGTCAGCGCCTTTTCGCCGAAACCGCGGGCGTCCTGCACTTGCGTGAAGCGTTCTTCGGTCACGATGCCGCCGCGGTGCTGCGCCACGAACATCAACTCGACGGCGGCGTTCTGCGCGGCAAAGCCGCCCTGCCGGACGTGCCTGACCAGCAGTGCCCAGAAGTTGCTGGTGCGTTCTTCGCCTTCCGCTTCTCTCTCAAGAGCGACGAAGGCTTCGCACACGCTTTGCTTGGTGGCAGATTCGGGCTCGGACTCCGGCGCCGAGATCGGCTTGCCGACGATGGAGAAACCGCCCGTCGCCATGCTCTTGAGGGCGAACAGCGCGCGCACCGACTCGTTCTCTTTCAGCATCTTGTTGTCGGTGTAGTACAGCGACACTTCCCGCTGCTCGGTTTCTCCGTACAGTACCTGCTGCACCGTAACCTCGACACGAAAGCTGGCGGCAACGCGGGTGCGCCTGGCTGATGCCACGCCCTGCACGATCAGGTCGCAATTGGCCAGCGTCACACGGCCGAAGTTTGACTCGTACGCCGCAGCCAGCGGGGCACACAACAGCAAACCGATCAGCAGCGCGCGTATCACTTGTCTTTGGTCTCCTCGGGTGCGGGAGTGATCTTGGTGATCGGCCCGCAGATGACTTCGACCATCTGCTCTGCCACCAGATACTTCTTTGCTACGCGCAGGACGTCAGCTTTAGTGACGCTGTCGATGCTGCGCACGAACTTGACCAGGTAGTCCGCGCCCAGGTTGTAGCGTTCCATGTTGACCAGCAGGCCCGCAAGCTGGCCCGTGGTCTCAACGTCGAACACGAAGCTGCCCTTGAGGTAGTCCTTGGCTGTGGTCAGTTCATCGTCGCTGACGGGCGTGGTGCGAATCTCTTCCAGCAGCCGGTACATCGTCTGCAGCGCAAGCTCGACATTCTCTGGGCGCGTGCCGATGTAGCCCAGAAACGCGCCCGGATAGATGCCGCTGCCGTTGGCGATGTTGGCATAGGCGCTGTAGGCCAGGCCCATTTCGTCGCGCAGCACCTTGCTGAAGCGGTCCGTAAACCCGGGCGAGGTGCCCAGCACGTTGTCCATCACCATCAGCGCAAAGTAATCCGGGTTGTCGCGCGTGATGCCCAGTGTTTGCAGCCGCACCACCACCTGGTCCTTGCCCGGGTGGTCGATCGCGATGCGCTTGCGTCTGGGGTCTACCTTGGCCGGGTCGAAGCTCTTGAAGTGGAACGCCTGTTCGCCTTCCAGCTTGGCCGGGCGCTCAAACTTGTATGCAGGGAAGGAAAGCGGCGCAGACGGTTTCTGCCACGCGCCGAACTCAGCTTCCAGCAGCTTCAGCATCGCGGCTGCGTCAAAGTCCCCCACCACGCTGATGATGCAGTTGTCAGGCCGGAACCACTTGGCGTGCCAAGCTGCGGCCTGGTCGCGCTTGAAGGATGCCACGGTGGTTTCACTGCCCTGGGCGGGCCGGCCCAGCGGGTTATCGGGCCCGTACAGCGCGGCGCTGGCGCTGTTGCGGGCAAACGATGCCGTTTCGTCTTTCTCGGACTCGATGTTGGCCAGCGTCTGGCGGCGCAACAATTCAAGCTCTTCGGCTGGGAAAGTCGGGTGAATCATGACCTCGGCCAGCATGCGAATGCCCAGTGGTGTGTGCTCGCTAAGCACGCGTACAGTGCCGCCGTCGGTACCGACGCTGAGACTGGCGCCGATCGCTTCGACACTTTCGGCCAGCTCCTGCTTGCTCCAGCTTCTTGTGCCGGTGTCCAGCAGGCTGCCGGTGAACGAAGACAAGCCGTTCTCTGCCGCTGACTCTGAGGCCCGGCCGCTGCGGATGCTTGCTGTGGCTGTGACCACGGGCAGGCCAGCCCTTTCCAGCATCAGCACGCGCACGCCGTTGCTGAGCACATGGCGCTTGACCGGCAGAGGCTGCGGCGCCGCGTCGTCAACCCTGGCGCCGGTGTCGGCGGGTGACAGCTCGGGCACCAGCCAGCCGGTGACGCTGCGTTCAGGCTTCAGGTACTGTGCTGCCACGCGCTGTACGTCGGCTGCGGTGACTGCGCGAATTTTGTCAGGCAACGCCAGCACGGCGCGCCAGTCGCCCTGGACCGTTTCGGCTTCACCGAGTGAACTGGCAATGCTGCTTGCCTGCTCTTGCCCGAAGATGAACGATGCGAGCAGGCGGTTGCGAGCGCGGTCTACTTCATTGGCGCTGACGCCCTTTTCGACCAATGCGTCAACCGTCTGCTGGATGGCGGCGACAAGTTCTTCGCGCGTGTGTTCGTCCGACAGCTCGGCCCACATCCAGAAGCTGCCCGACAGCATGTTGTCGCCGTGCCCGCTGCCGGCGCTGGTGGCAAGGCCGGTCTCATCAACCAGTGTGCGGTAAAGGCGGCTGGTGACGCCGCCGCCCAGGATCAAGCCGAGCACCTGCAATGGCACTACATCCGGGTGTCCGGCCTGCACGGTCAGGTACTCGCGGCCCATCTGGATGATGTCTGAGTCACTCTTGACCTCGAGCGTCTGTGGGCCCCTAAAGTTGACCGCTCGCGGCTCAGGGCGTTTCAGCTCAGGCCCGCGCGGGATGGCGCCCAGCAGTTGCGTAATCGTGGGCTTGACCTCTGCAACGGTGATGTCGCCGGCCAGCACCAGCGTCGCGTGGTTGGGGTGATAATGCTTGTCATAAAACAGGCGCATGTCGCGCCGTGAAATGTCGGCCACATCCTGCGGCCAGCCGAGCACCGGGTGCGCGTACGGGTGATGGGGCCCGTGCAGCAGCGCGGTCATGCGTGTCCAAAGCTGGTCGCTCGGGTCATCAGCAGAAATGTCGCTCTCGGACTGCACAACCTTCTTTTCGCTATCGAACTCCTTCAGGTCGAGCGTGAGGTGGCGCATGCGGTCGGCCTCGATCTTCAAGGCTTCCGTGTAGCGGCTTTTGGGCAGGTCGATGTAATAGCCCGTGTAGTCATAGCTGGTGAACGCGTTGTTGCTTCCGCCGTTGCGCACACACACGTTGTCCACTTCGCCGACCTTGTAGTTGCGGCTGCCCTTGAACATCATGTGCTCAAGAAAGTGGGCCATGCCGGTGGCGCCGCCCACTTCATCCATCGAGCCGACCTTGTACCAGACGAAGCTGCTGACGACGGGCACGCCGGGCCGGTTCACGACCACGACCTTCAGGCCGTTGTCGAGCGTGAACTCCTGGACGTCCAGGCCCCTGGCCTTGGGCTTTTCCTGGGCGATGGCGGGGTGGTAGGCAGAAGCTGCAATCAGCAGCACAAGCAGCGAAAGCGGCAGCAGGCGTTGCAAGGCAAACCCTCCGAAGGCCAGTATCAGACCGGGCGCCCGTGCAGGGCGCCCGTACAGTATTACGAACATGCCGTGCATGGCTAGTCACGAAAAATGAACCGGTCAGACGGCAGTTCCGGCTCAAGTTCGAACTGCACCGTGACGCCCTCACTGCTGGGCGTGGCAGCCACCCAGCGAACCTGCGACAGGTAGCCGTTCAGCGACACGCGGAAAAGCTCGGGCTTGCCTGTGGCCTCTATTACGATCTCGCGCGAAGGGGTGTTGCCCAGTGCGACCCAAACGCCGTTTTCGTTGTACCACTCGACCAGCGCGCCCGGCGGGTTACTGCGGATCAGGGCACCGGTCTTGGGCGCCTTGTACTCATAGAACTCGCGGGCTTCGCGCTCGGCGGCCAGCTCGGACTCATAGCGAGTGTTCACGCCGATTTCACCAACGCGCGACGGCCGTGACTGTGTCGCACAGCCGGCAGTCAGCAGCAGCGTACCGGCAACCATCAGCAGGCAAAGACGAACCATCGTCATGGGATGACCCTGTGTGCTGCGGGGGAGCCATCAGGATAGCCAGACCGGTGCCGGAGGCAAGGCAGGATTGGCGTCGGCCTATGGCTCCTGGCTGCGTCGCTCGACCTGTTCGCGTGCGCGCTCGAGGGCACTTTTGTCGATCTTGCGCGTCTGCATTTTCAGGCGCGCCTTGGCCAGCTTGACGATTGATTCGGCCGTTTCGTCGGGCGCCATGGTGCTTGTGTCAAGCTCGACGGCATCAAGAGCCTTGCGCAGACCGCCCAGTTCGCGGCCCATATCCAGGTAGTCGCGCTTGCTGACGTCCTCAAGCACTTCTTCGTAACTGGCGTCCACGCCGCGCTGCTTGAGTTCGTTGTGGCGGCGGCGGGCGCGAACCTCGGGCGTGGCGAACATGTAAATTTTCAGGTTTGCGCGCGGGAACACGAGTGTTCCCTGGTCGCGGCCTTCCGTGACCAGGTCGCCGTTCTCTCCGATTTTGCGCTGCATCTCGACCAGGTGGTTGCGGACGTCCGTGACGTCGGCGACGTAGTGGATGTTTCGTGTGACTTCCTGCGTGCGTATCTTGCCGGTGACTTCCTCAGTGCCCAGAAACACTTTCATCGGGCCCTCGAACGTCAGCTCAACACGCAGGTCAAGGGTCTTGAGCGTTCCTGCAACGGCCTTGGGGTCGTCCAGTCTTACGTTTGCACGCATGCAATGCAGTGTGACCGCGCGGTACATCGCACCTGTGTCTAGGTATGCAAGGCCAAGGCGCATCGCGGTAATGCGGGCGATCGTGCTTTTGCCTGCGCCGGAAGGCCCGTCGATGGTGATGATGTTGGACATGTCTACTCCTGCTCCAGCGTAATTCGAACGTTCAGGTTGCGGCCGGTCACCCGCGTGACCATGGTGCGGTCGTACTGCCCGGGCGAGCTGTGAAGCGCAAGCTTCTCCCTCTGCGTCAGGCTGATGCTCTCTACGCCGCCAACCTGCACTCCGGTGTCTGGCGGCAGGCTGATCTGCGCGCCATCCAGTACCAGTGCGCCGTCATCACGTCGGCTCAGCGACTTGCCCCGCAGCGTGTAGGCGTCGCGTGAAACCTCAATCGGCCCGGTCGCGTCAACCCCGATAATCTCTCCCAGCCCGTTGAACGTAATCAGAACGTCCTGCATCGCAAGCTTCAGTGCCGGCGTATCGCCACGGCTTGACTCAAAGCGGCCGCTAACGCCCCCGCGCCCGGCCACATCAATCAACGACCCCAGCAGGCGGTCGGCGCGCCGCAGTGGCCCTTCGGCTGCCGGCAACGCGGCCCGCCACCGGGTGTCGCCATTCAGGTACATGCGGGCGACTTCTGCCATCGCGGGACAGGCGGCTTCAAGTTCTTGAAGCGCGCGCGCGGGCTGTTCAACCTCGGCTGCCGGGCGCTCGCCGCGTTGTACATCGCCCAGCAGGCGATGCAGGGAAAGACGGGCGGCGTCAGCGGCCGACAGGCGGGCATCGGGCGGCA
Organism: Planctomycetota bacterium; assembly: GCA_025993795.1. Classification (GTDB taxonomy): domain Bacteria; phylum Planctomycetota; class UBA8742; order UBA2392; family UBA2392; genus JADJRK01. Next base: position 45,324 of record JAMQHL010000015.1, on the reverse strand, counting down.
GCTTGCCGGACAGCGCGTCCGCCAGCGGTCGCTGCACGGTTTCAAACCCATGGGTCATGCCGGGAAAGGCGGTGTCTACGGGGCGCAGCGTGACTTCAAGGCGGTCGTTGGCGTTGAGCGTCCAGACGCTGTCGTATGCAAACACGCCTGTCTTCACGTACTCGCCGAAAAACTCGCCCGCGTTCTCTACCCGCAACTCGGACACGCCCAGCAACACGACGGTCAGCGGGCTCTGTTCCGCGCGCTGTTGCTCGGCACCGGAAAGCTCAATCGCTGCGGCTGCCGTCGCTTGCACGCCGTCAAGGCGGCTGCGGACCACTGCATCGCCTTCAAGCCGCAGCAGATTCACCGTCGAAGCAGCGCCCTCGACGTCGCCGACCTTGAAAGAGCGCAAAAAAGCCCGTCGCCCGGAAACGAAATAAAGCTGCGTAACCTCGGGTGCCGTCAGTTCCGCCAGGTCGTTGACTGCGGCGCGGCCGGCGCGGGGTTTCTCGAACTCGCCATTCACGAGATAGGCCGCAGGCTGTCCGACCTCAAGAGTGCGTTCGTGCGCTGACGAGTATCCTCGGCAGTTGCCGCCGAAATCAAGCCAGCCCGCGTCAGGCTCGGGCAAGTTGCGCTCAGACCGGCTGCGCCGCGGCAGGCGGTTGAAGGCATCACGGAAGTACTTCACGCTGGCTGGGTCGCGGGCGACGAGGCGGCCCGGGCCCGCAACGTCGGTGACCAGGGCGCCGCCGTCATCGTGCACGGTCAACGACTTTGTAATCAGCAGGTCGTACCCCAGCGTCGCAAGTGCGTTGGCACCGTCGCCTGCCACCAGGTCGGCTGCGCGCAACTGGCTGTTTCGGACGTCCAGTGCGATAAACTCGCCCGTGAGCGTGAGCAGCGCGGAGTCATCGCGGGGCAGGGTTTCATGATCGAGCGTAACGTTGCCGCGCGCGGCGACACGCAGGTCACCGCCGCCCGAGGCGCCGGTCAGGCCCAGCTCAAGCGTGCTGGTTGCGCGTATTGTCAGGCGACCGTCGCGCGCTGGAATCATGGCCTCGGCGGCGGGCCTGGGGCGCAGGCCAAGGGCCGCGCCGATCACGTCGGCCAGCGGAAAATCCGCGCTGACCACCGCAAGAACATCGGGCCCGTATACGCTGACGTCGCTGCGGTCGCCGACCATTGTGCCCTCGGCGCGCATGCCGTACAGCGTGGCGCGGTTCACGCGGTAGCGGCCACCGGCGTCTGCGGCCAGCGGCGCGTAGACGCGCAGCAACGGTGAATAGCCCTCGGCTACAACGTCAAAGGAATGGCTGTACGAATCCGGCGAGTCCTGCCACGAAAACAGTCGCACCTGTCGGCCCTGCACAAGCCAATCGGGTTTGCCGGCGGTCAGCCGTTGCACGCGTGCGCCGTCAAACAGCTCGACATCGGCCTGCGTCGGGGTCGTCGTGCCTTCGGGTGTCGGTACGTCTACGTGTATGAACCCGCTGGCGCGCATGAACAGGCTCAGTGGCCGGCCCGCGTCATCCAGGCCGCGCTGAAGTGTCAGTTCAGGTTCGCCCTCAAGGCGCAACTCGGTGGCACCTGCGCGCTCGCGGTATTGCAACGCCGAGCCTGACCCTTCAAACTCCTGCCCGACCATGCGCACGTTCTGGACCGCGTCAAGTTCAACGTCGCCAAGAGTGGTCGCTTCCTTATTGTCCGCGGCGCCGTCCTGCCGTTTGCGACGCAGCACGTTGCCGCGCAGCTCAATCGTGCCTGAAGTGATACGAAACGTGGCCTGTGCGCCGTCTTCCTGCTCGCTTTGCAGCGTCATGCTGGCGCGGCGCAGCAGGCTGACGGTGGCGCGGTGAGCAAGCGGCTGATCTTTGCCGGTCCCGGGCGCGGGCGCGATCAGCAACGAAGCATCGCCAAAACACGACAGCAGAACATCGGCCTGCTTGCTGCGTGTGCCATCGAGGTTGGGCAGGTTGTCCAGCTTGATGGTCATGCGGGCGCCGCGCAGGCCGGCGATCTTCAACTGCCGGAACTCAAGGCCACGCTCTTCTCCATTGCCGGTTTGTGCAATCTCAAGCGAGACAGTCGGGTCCTGCATGTTCGCGCTGACCATGTTGTCGCCGGTCCGCAGCTTTGCGTTGCCACGGCCTGTCATGGACAACGCGATGCCCCGCTTGAAATCAATCGTGCCGCTGCCGGCCGGCATCTGAAGCTCGCCGCCGTCCGGCAACGTTGCCTGCATTCCTTCGCTGCAATCAAAGGCATTGCTGGTCGGCGAATAGCTGAACGTGGGTGCAACCAGCTCAAACGAGCCGGCATCCCGGGCGATGGTCAGTTTCGCCTGTTCGATCTCGACACGGCCGTCGGCAGTTTTGCGGGCGTACTTGCCCTCCAGCATGCCCTGGCGACGGCCGTTCTCGTCCAGCAGGATCAGTCGCGCGTTCTCAACCTCAAGCCGATTAATGTCAGGCAATGACTGCGCAGACAACTGCGACAACGAGGCCAGCAGCGCAGCCAGCAGCGCGGTATGCACAAGCCGCAGGCATTGAGACCGGCTGTACGGGCCCGTGTCGGGGTGCGTCCCGCGGCGCGGGCGCCGAATCGTGTCCCGGGCTTGCGGTGGCGGAGTGCCCATCACTGGGTCCATTCCACACTGAGGCCTGACACTTGCAGGTAGCGCTCGTCGGTGATGCCTTCGCCGGGGTACTTCGGTGTCAGGCGCTCACGATTGATGATCAGCGAGTAATACAGCTGGGTTTTTGGCTTGGCACGGAACAAGCCGACACCGCCTTCCGGCTCCTCGATGATGAAGTCGGTGTCTTTCATCTGCGAGAGGTCAATCACCACACGCAGGTTGCGTTCGGTGAAGTTCGCCCGCTGGCTTGCCAGCACGCGCAGCGTCACCTGCAAATCGTCCTCAAGGTCGCGCACGCGGGCCCCGCGCTGCACAAGCCAGTTGGGCATCAGCACGTTGACAGGAAAGCGACTGTCCACCTGCACAAAGTCCTGCTGCCTTGTGAAGTGAATCTCGACCGCGACCTGCGTTGCCGTCTGGACCTTGGGGGTGCCGCCGGGCGTTTCGCTGGCGATGACCTGTTGAAAGACCACATCTTCGCGCGGCACCAGAGATGCGATGGTTGAGTGCTTGCTGTCCTGGCCCAGCACTTCGTCAACGGGCTTGTTCAGGGTGATCGACTTGTTGCTGATGAACTCGCCTACGTCCAGCTTCGAGATCGTCAAGCGCGCCATGTCGTTGGCGCCAATCATGGAGTCGAGCTTGCTGGCCGGCCCGCGCACCTGCAGTGCCGTGTCCGGAGCGATCTTGGCCTTCCATGTGTAGCCAGAGACCTCGCCGACGATGCTGGTGCTGAGGTCGACGTAGGCGCGCCGCGTAACGTATGCTTCCAGCGTGACTTCGTAGGTGCGGTCGCCGGTAAGCGGGCGGATGTTCAACTCTGCGGGCGCACCACCTTCGGCGGCGGGTTTCAACTGCAACAGGTCAACGCGGATGACCACGACGCGCTTGCTGCGAGCATCCGGCGGCAGGTTCTCGGGATCGATCCGGTATGAAAAGCTGTAGCGCCCCGGGTTGGCATCGAGCTCGCTTGCGAACTCGTTGATGCGCTTGGTCGGGCCCGTGACGTCCAGCGACACCGGCACAACAAGTGCCGAGGTAACGCGCCAGTCTGCCTTCAGTTCTTCGCTGATTTCAAACTTGAGGCGCGACGCATCGCGCAGCGTGCGCGTCACGGACACCATGTCGCGTGCGATCCACCACACCAGCACCGCCAGCGTGATCAGCACGACATGCACGCTGATGTTCATCGGCAGGCGTCGTCCCGTGACGCGCGTGTCGCCGCGTCGCGACGCGTTGGCGGGGCGGGTGCCGCTGACTGTCGTGGCCGCTGTGTTCATGGCGCCACCGCCGGCTGGACATCGGGTACTGCCGCGCTCAGGGCATCGCCCAGATTGTCGCGCAGGTATTTCTCCATCTGGTCGCGGGATAGGTCCTGCACCAGCTCGCCCTTCATGGCAACGCTGACCTTGCCCGTCTCTTCGCTGATGATGATGACCAGCGCGTCGGTTTCTTCGCTCAGGCCGATGCCCGCACGGTGGCGCGTGCCCAGGCGCTTGCTGATGTCCGGGTTTTCAGTCAGCGGAAACAAACATCCGGCTGCCACCACGCGCGAACCGCGCACAATGATGGCGCCGTCGTGCAGCGGGTTGCCGGGGTAGAAAATGCTGTCGATCAGCTCGGGGGTGAACAGCGCGTCAAGCTCAATGCCGCGTTCAATGTAGTTGCGCAGGCCGACGCCGCGTTCTATGGCCATCAAACCGCCGGTCTTGGCGCGGGCCAGGCGAAACACCGTCGCCACCATGCGCGGCACCATGTCTTCGCGCTTGGCCAGCACGCGTAAGAAAAGCCGGTTCTGGCCAAGCCGCGAAAGGCCCCGGCGCAGCTCTGGCTGGAAGACCACCAGCACGGCGATGAACAGGTAATCAACAACCTTTTCGAGCAGTTTCTCAATGCGATACAGGCCCAACTGGTCGGCGACGAGATAGATGCTGATCAACAGCAGCGTAAAGATGATGGCCACACCGCGCAGCGCGCTGTCGCCCGTGCTGCCCTTGACGAACTTGTACACGAGCAACAGGAACAGATAGATCAGGAGGATCTCGACCCCGTAGATCAGGTACTCCATCCGTCCCCCTGCACGAGCATGGCCTTGGCCACTGTCACCGCCCGCTTCATCCATCCGACTTCATGCACGCGCAGCACTGAGGCCCCCTGCAATGCGCCGACCAGCCCGGCAGCGAGACTCTCCGGCTCGCGGTCGCCGAGCCGCGCGCCGGTCAGGTGCCCCAGCGTAGACTTGCGTGATACCCCCAACACGATGGGAAAACCCATGGCAGCCAGTTTCTGCAGGCCCTGCACAAGCTGAAGGTTGTGCTGCGGAAGTTTACCAAAGCCGAATCCGGGGTCTATCCACAGGTGCGATGGCGCAATGCCTGCCCGGGTTGCCGCATCGACCCGCTGTTGAAGATAACCGGCGACTTCCTGCACTACGTTCTCGTAGTGCGGGTCCGCTTGCATCGCGCGAGGCGTGCCCTGCATGTGCATCAGGATCAGCAGGCACCGGCGCTGCGCGCACAACCGGAACATCTCGGGGTCGCTGCCTGCGGTGACGTCGTTGACGATATCGGCGCCCGCATCCAGCGCTGTGCGGGCGACTTCGGCTTTGCTGGTGTCGATACTGATCGGGATGCTCAGGCGGCTTCGCAGTTCGCGAATTACCGGCGCCGTGCGCGCGATTTCTTGCGCCGCAGAAACAGTACCGGCGCCCGGGCGGGTCGATTCACCGCCGACGTCGATGATGTCAGCACCCTCGCGAACAAGCTTCAGTGCGTGTGCCACCGCCGCACCGGGACCCGCCAGCGCCCCGCCGTCGCTGAAGCTGTCGGGTGTAACATTGACAATGCCCATCAGCAGCGGCCAGGGGCCTGCCATGGCCGCTGCGGGCTTCTGGAAAAAGCAGTCAGGAAGCGCCATGTCGGCAGCATGCGATAATTCACTGTGGGCCGAAAGCACAGGGCAGAAAACACACGCAGGCAGGCTATCCCCCATCTGCTTTGCAGGCGGCCTTGAGCGCGGCAATGACCTCGGGGCGGCGGGCGTCGGCTGCCTTGTACAGCTTGATGTGGCGCAAGTCTTTGCCGGTGCCTTGCAGGACTTTGTCCGGGTTCTCCAGGTGGGCGCCGCGCCAGAACTCAAGGTTCACATGCTTGCGGTGCACGATCACGCTGACGACGTTGCCGTTGCCGCCCCAGCAGGGCCAGCCCCACTTCACGGTCTGCCGGGCGTGCGGAATGTGCTTTTCGATCATCACAAGGGCAGCGGCGACCACAGGCCCCAGTGGCCGCCCGATGCGTTTGGCGAAATCACGGGCGGGCTCGTCTTTGAGTGCCTTGAGATTTTTGGATGCGCCCATGTGTTCAATAACTGCCGCCAGCCCACGTTATGCGGTGCCGGCTTGTTCCGACGCAAAGCCGGTGCCGGTGTCAGGCTTGGGCCGGTCTTTGGCTTCTTCCATGGCGCGGTGCTTGGCCGCGGCCAATTCGCGTTTTGCCTCTTCGTCGGCGACCTTGCGGTGCGCCTCTAGATCGCCGCCTTTCAGCAGGATCGTCAGGTCCTCGTGGTCCAGCGTTTCGTACTTCAGCAGGGCCTCGGCGATATTGGTCAGCGTCTGGCGATTGTCTTCAACGACCTTGAGGGTCTTTACCCAGGCCTCATCTATCAGGCGGCGCATTTCGTCGTCGATGGCCTTGCGGGTGTCGTCGCTGTGTTCGCCGGGGCGGGCAACCGTCTGGCCCATGTAAGTCTGGTCGTCGTCGCCGGCAAAGTTGAGCATACCGACGCGGTCACTCATGCCCCACTCGGTGACCATCTTGCGCGTCAGGTTTGTCGCCTGCTGGATGTCGCTGGCGGCGCCGGCGTCAATCTCGCCGAAAACCACGTGCTCGGCGGCGCGCCCTGCAAGAAACACCATCAGCATCTGCTCGGCACGCGAACGCGGCATGCTGTAGCGGTCACGGTCCGGCAAACTCATGGTGGCGCCGAGTGCTCGGCCGCGCGGAATGATGGTGACCTTGTGGACCTTGTCGGTCTTGTCCGTCATTTCCTGCACCAGGGCGTGGCCGGCTTCGTGGTATGCAGTCAGCTTCTTTTCGTCGTCTTCCATGACTCGCGAGCGCTTCTGGCGGCCGAACGCCACGCGGTCACGGGCCTCAAGCAGGCACTCACGGTTGATTTCGTCGAGGTTACGGATCACCGCAATCAGTGCCGCCTCATTCACGATGTTCATGATGTCGGCGCCGCTGAAGCCGGGCACCAGCTTGGCGATTTCGTGGGCGTCAGCAGTCGGGCCGGCTTTGACCTTCTTGAGGTGAACGCGCAGGATTTCTTCGCGACCCTTCAGGTCAGGCAGGTCAATGTATACCTGGCGGTCAAATCGCCCGGGTCGCAGCAGCGCGTTATCCAGCACGTCGGGCCGGTTAGTGGCCGCAAGAATAATCACGCCCTCGCTGCTGCCCATGCCGTCCATTTCAACCAGCAGGGCGTTCAGCGTCTGCTCGCGCTCGTCGTGTCCGCCACCCACGCCGGTGCCGCGACGGCGGCCCACGGCGTCAATCTCGTCGATGAACACGATACACGGGGCATTCTCGCGCGCGGTACGGAACAGGTCGCGAACGCGCGACGCGCCTACTCCGACAAACATCTCGACGAAGTCACTGCCGCTGATGCTGTAGAAGGGCCGGTCGGCTTCACCCGCGATGGCTTTGGCCAGCAGGGTCTTGCCGCAGCCGGGCGGGCCGATCAGCAGCACCCCCTTGGGGATCTTGGCGCCCAGGCGCGTAAAGCGCTGGGGGTTGCGAAGGAACTCGACAATTTCGCTTACTTCTTCTTTGGCTTCATCGGCACCCGCCACGTCGCTGAACGTGACAGTCACGTCTTCTTTGTTGAACATCTTGGCGCGCGACTTGCCGAACGCCATGACACCGCCGCCCAGCGGGCCGCCTCCGCGCCGGAAGAAGAAGAACCAGACCAGCGCCAGAATGATAACGAAAGGCACGATGTTCTTGAGAAACCAGCCCAGGTTGTCGCTGGCTTGCTCGGTTTCAATCTGGACGTCCGAAAGCAGGCTCTTCTCGCCCTTGGCCAGCTTGTCTTCGTGCTGTTCAAGCCAGACCTTCCACTGGTTGTTGTCAACTTCGGCATTGAACTGCTGCGGCGCGCCTTCTGCCGCGTTGGCGTACTTGCCCTTGATGTGGACAATGTTGCCGGACTCAGGAATCTTGACCTGCAACGACTCAATCTCGCTCTTTTCAAGCTTGGCACGCAGTTGCGTGCCGCTGATCTTTTCCGACGAGCCATCCATCTCAACGACGGCGACAAGCACCAGAAGCATCAACATCGCGCCCAATGCCAGCACGAACAGCGGAATGCCCTTGGGGCGCTTGCCGGGCGTGCCCGGGCGGCGTGTTTGTTCTGCCTGATCGTCCTTCATCTGCATCCTTGTTGCCTGTCGCAAGCGTCACTGTACCAAGGAACCGCGGGCCCTGTATGGGGCGTTTCTCATTCGGTGGGGCTGCGCGGTGCCCACTCAATGTCGGCGGCCGTGTCCAGAATCTCGCGCGCAAGATCACGCCACAAGCGGTCAAGGCCCGCGCGCCGCGAATCGCCCAGTCCGGGGGTGTAGCTGGTGCTGACAGTCACCGTGCGCCTGCTGCGCCCCGTCGGGAAGGCATCTCCGGTCGCCTCAACGACCGCTGTCGCACGCAACAGAATCTCTGCCGGTTCGCCGGTACGAAAGTCTTCCACCAGGTTCGGTTCCGTCACCCTTACCAGGGACACCTTCAGCTTTACGTCTGACGCGCCCTCTGTAAGCCTGAAACGCCGGTCTGTCGCGATTTCGTCCTTCAAGCGGCGGGTAAGTTCGTACTCCATGCCCGGCCGGTGCGGAAACGTGCGGTTTTCAACCGTATCGAGCGCCAGCTTTCGCGTCTCGTTGCCGTCCAGAGACGCCGACCACGTATATGCACAACCGCCCACCGCCGTGCCAAGCCACAGCAGAACACAAGCCGCCAACGGCAGATACCAGCGAGGCACCAATGGCCTGTCAGTTGCGGGCATGGGGCTTAAGGTCCTGGTCGTCACTGTTGCGTGTTTTGCGTCAGGGGTCCTGGCGCAGGCCGGCAATTCGCTTGTCGCGCTGCTCCTGCCAGTCGAGCGCGCGCTTTTCATAAAACGCCGCCGCGCCACTTTCGCCGATTCGTGAGTAGGTGTCCGCCGCGTTAAGGTCGCGCTCAATCATGATGTTGTACACCTGCTCTACCAGCAGCAGAAACTCGCCGTTCAGCACCCGGGGTATGTTCGGGTTTTCGTAGCGGTACAGCTCATATTCTCCGATCAGCTCAAGCGCGAGTTCGTAGTACGTCAGGTCGTAGATGGCTCCCTTGCTGGTCGCCAGCGTCTGGTGAATCTGCCACAGCAGCGCGTAGGGCCGCCAGCGGGTGTCCGTGTCGCGCAAGCCCGCCCCACGGTACAACCAGCCGAAGGTCGATGCCGCAACCGGCGCGGCACCGTTGCGCCGCTGCGCGCTGCCCATGATGAACAACGTGTCGGCTTTGATGGCCGGTGGCGGGTTGACTGCCAGCAGGTCTTCGCTTACGGCGATCGTCTGCGAAAACTCGCGCGAGGCGTACATCAGCCAGCACACGTCGCGGGCAAGCTCGGCCACCTTTTGCCGGTATTCGCGCAGTTGCAGCGTCGGCAGGTAGTAGGTGGTAAGAATATTGACGTCGTACTGCGCAGCGTTCAGGCGGCCCGAGTTGTAAAGCGTGTCCGCGTCCGGCGCCAGCCGGTCAATGAATGCCTGCACCGGCAGTTCACGCAGGGCGACAATTGTGTCGCGCGTGTCGCCGCCCTTGGCGATGAGTGCGATCAGCCGCGCGTCGTGGTCAGGCGCGAGGTACAGAAATATCCACTGGTCAAGCTGCACCGAGCGCGAGAATGCAGCGGGCTCACCCGAACGGTCGGCTTCCAGGTTTGCCTGGATGCGCATGATCAGCGCGTCAACAACGCGTGAACCCTCGGGAAACAACTGCGTCAGTTGCAGCGTCAGCACAACGCAGTCGTCCCAGCGCCGCTCGCTAAAGGCTTCATCGGCCGCCTTGAACAGCGTCTGCTCGTCGCTGTTGAGTTGCGCGCTTTCGCGGGTGATGCCGACACCCGGCTTGTAAATGAGGCGGCCTTTGCCCGCCGGGCCCTCATATCTCGGTTCAGGGCCCGACTGGCACGCGCCGGCAAGCAGCGTCAGCAGCAGCGCCGCCGACAGCAGGACGCCGCGGCCAGCGCAGCGCGCGACGGCCACGCGCGCTGCGCTGTGGCCTCTGGGGCTGCTCGACAATTGTTGATTCGTCATACTCATTCGTCCCGCTGGCTCAGTGTCTGTCCCCGGCGGTCGTATGAAGCAACCGTACGGTCTTCAGGCGTCGCCCGCCCTGCATGGCGACAAGCCAGGCGAGAAGCGTAAAGGCGGCGGTCCATGCGTCAACGGCGATTCCGTCCGCAGGCTCATCTATTGCAAGCGCACGCAGCGCCTTGAGGGTTTCCGGCTTCAGTTTCACGAGGTCGCTGCGGCCTTCGTGGTGCGGCGGCGCGATCAGACCCATTTCGCGCACGCTGAAGTTGACGGCGACTCTTCCCGAGGGCTCGGCGCCGGTCAGCACGCACTGTGTGACCACCGGCTCGACGCCCAGGCCGCGCAGCAAGCCCCAGGCGAAGCGCGCAAGTACCTGCGGCGGCGGGCCAGATGCGAGGTCCCGCATCGCCTTGACGGTCAACAGCATCAAGGACGGTGCGTCATTCGGGCCAAGCTCAATGCTGAGCAGCAGCTCGCGAATCGACTCGACAGCCATGAAACGCGCATAGCTGCCACGCGCCGCAGGAAAGAAATCCTGAAGCTCGGCCTGCGCCAGGATGCTCAGCGTGCCTCGTTTGCTCCGGTCGTACAGCACCACGTTGTAAAGGCACATCAGGTCCAGCGGGCCGCCGATGCTTGACTTTTCACGCTTGGCGCCCTTGGCAATGGCGCCGACGATGCCCAGCTTGTCCGTCAACAACGTGAGAATCTGGCTGGTCTCACTGAAGTCAACCTTTCGCAGGCAAAGCGCAGTTGTCGTGGTCAGTGCCATAGATTGCAAATGCTCGATGCCTGCCGCCGGAAACGAGCCGCAACATTTGCGGGGCCGCCTAGCGATTCATTTCGGTTTCGGCGGCGTCGGCCAGTCGCGTGATGCGGACCCGCTTGATGCGCTTCTCGTCGGCCTCGACAACCGTCAGCCGATAGCCCGGCACTTCTACATAGTTACCCTGCAGCGCAAGCTTGCCCATGCTGTGCAGAATCAGGCCGCCCACGCTGTTGTATTCCGGGCCTTCCGGCAGCTCGATATCGAGTACGCGGTTGACCTCATCCAGGTCCACGTCGCCGTCGGCTTCCGCTTCGTCCTTCGAAAATGGCAGGATCGCGCGGTGGCTGCGTTCAACTTCACCCTCGTCGTACTCGTCCTGGATGTCGCCAACAATCTCTTCAAGAATGTCCTCAAGCGTGATCATGCCGGCTGTGCCGCCCTGCTCGTCCGTGAGAATTGCAATCTTCAGGCGGTCAGCCCGCATCTCGCGCAGCAGGTCGTCCAGCGGCTTGCCGGCAGGCCAGAAGCGAGCGGGGCGAATCAGCTTTCGCAACTCCAGTGCCCGCTGGGCCGGTGGCGTCGTCCAACTTGGCACCAGATCGCGGGTGTAGAAGACCCCGATAATGTGGTCCCGGTCGCCCTCAAAAACCGGGACACGGCTATGCCCATGGGCGATGGCGAGCTCCAGCGCGCCCTCAATGCCTTCCTCGACAGCGACACAGACCATGTCCGTCCGCGGAATCATCGCGCGCGAAGCCGGGGTCTTTCCCAGCTCAACCACATTGTTGATCATTTCGCGTTCGTCTTCGTCCAGCAGCCCCTCGCGTTTTGCGCCCTCAAGGCTGTCCGCCAGGTCGTCCTCAAAAGATTCAGCAGGGGTTTCGCTGACGTCAACGCCCTCGATGCGGGCGCCGATTCGACGCAGGCTGCCGCCGATGGCGGTAAGCGGCCGAAATGGAATGGCAAGCACGGCAAAGGTCGGCAACAGCACCAGCAGGGCGGCTTCTTCTCGGTGGCGCAACACCAGCGGCGGCACGATGACTACACACACGAGCAGCGACACGATGGTCGCGGCGGCAACGACGGGCATGCCAAGGGTCAGGAAGTCGATTGTGGGAACGTCGAAGTCGCGCGGCAGCACAATCGCGGTCCAGCTGAGGTAATGCAGCACGAACCCGATGATGCGCCCCACTTCCGAGACCTGGATGAACTCGTCATCGCGAGCGCAAAGCGCCTCGAACTTGCGTTGCGTGGCCTGGTCAGTTTCCGGAATCAGCTCAAACAGGTACGAAAACGCGTAGTTATGCAGCGCCTCGCCAACCACCGAGACGTAGGCGATCCAGCAGAACGAGAAGATCACGCCGCCGACGCCTAACCAGAACGCCGCGCTCTCCAGGTCCAAGGTTTCTCCGTTCAGCAGGCCCCTCGTTGTGAAGCAAGGCACCTGCGCCTAAGATGGGGCCAAGCCCCAAGGGTCGCCAACATGTCGTCAAAAAGCAGCGACGTCTATGACTACTATTATGAGAACTACCTGATTCTCTACAACCTGTATGGCAGAGGTCGACCCCGCGTCTCCCGTGAGCAATATGAGCAGATGGACGACGAACTGATGGAAATCGTCGCACGGGGCGACAGCGGAAGCCTGGAACGCAAAGACATCGCCCGTGTGCGCGACATTGAGTACGTGCTGATGGATGATGTGGCTGAAGCTCTGCTCGACCGCCCCGGCACGGCAAAATAGCTGATATCCGCAAACGCTTCACCTCTGCCAGAAACATTGACGATATGGTATCCGGCTGACGGAGGCCGCATTGTGTGTGGAATCGTTGGATATGTTGGGCCGCGTGAGGCAACCGAAGTCCTGATCGAAGGACTGCGCCGCCTTGAGTATCGCGGCTACGACTCTGCCGGCGTAGCCGTGATGAACGGCAGCGGCATCAGCGTGCGCAAAGCCGTCGGCCGCCTGAGCGCGCTCGAGAAAGAGCTTGCAAGCAACGCCGCCCACGGCGGCTTGGGCATAGGCCATACGCGCTGGGCCACCCACGGCGCACCCAGTATCGCCAACAGCCACCCCCACGTCAGCTATGACGGCAAGCTCAGCGTCATCCACAACGGCATCATCGAGAACTACCGCGAACTCAAAAACGAGTTGATTGCTCAGGGCGTCAAGTTTGCCAGCGACACAGACACCGAGGTCGTGGCGCACATGGTTGCCCGCGAGTTCAAGGGCGACCTGTTGCAGGCGCTTGCGGCTGTGCTGAAAAGACTGCGCGGCGCGTATGCGCTGGCATTGTGCCATGCCGAGCAGCCGGACCGGATAGTCGCCACGCGCAGGGGCAGCCCGCTGGTGGTCGGCCTGGGCGACGGCGAAAACTTTCTGGCCAGCGACGTGCCCGCGCTGCTGAAGTACACGCGGCGCGTGATCTACCTGGAAGAAGGCCAGATCGCCGAGCTGACCAGCGCCGGGGTTGAGCTCTTTGACCGCGAACTGAAGCCCGTGACGGGCAAGGAAGTTCTCACCGACCTCACGCTCGACGCCGCAGAGAAAGAGGGTTACGAGCATTTCATGCTCAAGGAAATCCATGAGCAGCCGCGCGCCCTGGCCGAGACGATTCGCGGGCGCGTCGAAGGCGGCCGCGTTGACCTGGGCGAGCTGAACCTTGATGCAGAGAGCCTGAAGGGAGTGCGCCGCATTGCCATCGTGGCCTGCGGCACCAGCCTGTACTCAGGCATGGTTGGCAAGTACCTGTTAGAGAGCTTTGTAAAACTGCCGACGGAAACCTGGAGCGCCTCTGAGTTCCGGTACGCGGACCCGGTGATCGACGCCTCGCTGCTGGTGATTGCCGTAAGCCAGAGCGGCGAGACCGCCGACACGCTTGAAGCGCTGCGCATCTGCAAGCAGCAAGGCGCGCGCACGCTGGCAATCTGCAACGTCATGGGCAGCAGCATCCCGCGCATCGTGGGCGGCACGCTGTACACGCGCGCCGGGCCCGAGATCGGCGTCGCTAGCACCAAGGCCTACACCACACAGCTTGCGGCGTTTGTGCTGCTGGCTGTTGGCATCGGCCGCATGCTGGGTAGCACCACTCAGGCTGATGAAGCGCGGCTGGTGGCGGGGCTGGAGCAACTGCCGCGGCAGGTGAACGAGCTGCTGACCGACGACATCGTTGCCGTGAAGCGGTGTGCCAAGCGCTACAAGGATGTGTTCAACTTCATGTACATTGGTCGCCACTACAACTACCCCACTGCAATGGAAGGCGCCCTGAAGCTGAAAGAAATCAGCTACATCCATGCCGAGGGCTACGCCGGCGGCGAAATGAAGCACGGCCCGCTGGCGCTGGTCGAGGATACATTCCCGACCATCGCGATTGCGCCCCACGGCCGTACCCGCGAAAAGATGGTCAGCAACGTGCAGGAAGTGAAGGCCCGCAAGGGCGTGGTGGTCATGGTCAGCACGCTGGGCGACGAAGAAGCCCGGGAACTGGCCGACTACCTGATCGAGATTCCGAAGTGCGAGGAAGAGCTTTCGCCGATTCTGGCGATCGTTCCACTGCAACTGCTTGCGTACTACACGGCCACCCAGCTCGGGCGCGATGTAGACAAGCCCCGCAACCTTGCCAAGTCCGTAACCGTTGAATAGCAGCTCACTTTGCGTTAGCCTGTATCACCCCGTCAAACCCCGGTAGGGCCGTTAGTGAAGGCCGGACTCGCTGCTGTCTGCCTGTTGTTGCTGGCCGCCTGTGCGGCTTCGCATGTCGTTGACCGCGCCGACCGCGAAGGCTTCGTAGCGGCCGAAACCGACAACAGCGCCCATGAACGCAGTGCACCGCAGGCCCACCCGGAGCTTGCACTCACATCGAAGGAAGAAGGCGCCGCTGCCCTGCTGATCAGCAAGCTCGCCGGCACGCCCGAAATCGCGGCCCGCGACAGAATCATTTCGCAGCTGATCGCACTTGGCCCTCGCTACCTGCCGTTCTTCCGCAAGGTGGACAATGCGGAAGTAGAGATGGATCTGATGTATGTCATTCACCGTATCGAGTCCGCAGGCGGCAAGAGCACCGCTGAACAAGCCGCGGTGGAAAAGGACGACCCCAGCAAGCGCGAAGGCACAGCCGGCGAAGACGGGCCTGGTGCCCCCGATTACAACCGAGGCGAAGAGTTCAGCCGCGACGAAGCCGAGAAGTTCATGGCAGTGCGCCTCAATCAGGCGCAGACGTTGCTTGAGGGCGGCCGCTATGACACTGCCATCCGCATCGCCGAGGCAGCGATTGTGCTGTTGCCCGACAGCAAGTGGCGGCCCGAGTTTGACGCGCTGATTCTGCGCGCGCGCGGCGAAGGCCAGTCTGAAATGCTGATCGCCGGCACCCTGACTCTTGAGCCCGATGTCGTGCAGTACGCAAGCAACGAGCGCAGCGCTGACTTTGCCGAGCCGCTGGTCATTCGTTGCTATCTGAAGAACGTGTCAGCGCAGGCGATTACGCTGCGGCTGTATGAGGGCGAAGGCAAGGAAAGCATCGTGCAGCTGACGGTGCGGTACGAACAGACGGACTACCAGGGCAACGCGATGATCCAGACCGGCACTGTGCGCCTGCCCGTGGACTCTGGCGGCGCCATCACGCTGGCGCCGAATTCAAGCCACGAAATCACGGTGCCGCTGGCGGGCTTGAGTTCGCTCGATGCCGATGCACCGCTGAAGATGGCGCTCGGGATTGCGCAGATCGAGGCGGCGCTGCGCGTCTATGGTGCCCTCGATGGCGAAGGCAAGACACTGGTGTTGCGCCCGATCCGGTTTGCGAAGCAGACCGTGAAGGTCTTTCCAAGCGGCTTCGACGTCGCCTCGGCCCGCAGCAAGCCACTGGCCACGCTGCGCGAACTCATGAAGGCGGGCAAGGCCCAGCAAGTCTACCTGTGCTCGCAACTGGTGGATACCCGCAACACGCGGGCTGCCGGCGACCTGCTGCTTGCCGAAGACTTCGGCCAGTCGCCGCTGCCGGTGCAGCGTGCGCGCCTGCGTGCCATGCACACGATGTTCAATACCGGCGCCACCTGGGATGTGCGCAAATGGCGCGAATGGTGGGCTGACAATCGCCTGCGCAACTAGTCCCGGAAAGTTAATCGTCAAAGTTTTGCCGCACCCTTTGCCGATACCCCGGGCGAGGTGTGCCCATGGCCCTGCCGCGAAACATCAAACTGACCACTGACAACCGCACGCGGCTTGGCAGCCAGTTGCTGCGCCTTGCCAACCGATATGACCGCGCACTCAGCGAGCGCCTCTCGCGCTGGCACCTGGCGCCATCGCACTACGAGATGCTCAAGATTCTGTATTCTGCCCCGGACTACTCGCTCACTCACAGCCAACTCGCCGAGGCCATGGGTGTCACGCTGCCCAGCATTACGCTCGCGGCGAAGAAGCTTGGTGCGCTGCGCATGGTCGGCAGCCAGCGCGGGACTGACCGGCGCTCGCGGGTGCTTACGCTGACCGTGAAGGGTGCCGAAATGCTGGGCGTACTGTTTGACGAGTACGAGGGGTTTGCCAGCGCCCTGTTTTCGTCAATCACCGACGCCGGTGCGGGCACGATTGAGAAGTCACTCCTGCGCCTGCTTTCGCGCCTTACCGAGCTGCAAGATCAGCGCCGTGCTTCTGCGGCTTAGCATACTTCCGGACATCCCGGCTCAAGCCAAGTAACCCCTCATGCCGATTCCCGGTGCATGGCGACGATGACCACCATTCGCAAGTGGGGAAGGCGCATGCTTTGGCTGCTGCTGCCCCCTTCTGTTGCGCTGGCTTGTGTCGTTAGCGGCGGCGCCATTGAGTCATCGCTGAATGCCGACTGCATCGTGGTGCCTGGTGCCGCCGTGCGCCGTGGGCGCACCCCCAGCGATGCCCTGCGCTATCGGCTTGAGGCGGCGCTGGCGCTGTATCAAAACCAGCGCGCGCCGTACATCATTGTGACAGGCGGCGGCGAGGGCGACTACGCCGAGGCCGAAGTCATGGCCGAGTGGCTGATTGAGCGGGGTGTGCCCCCCACCGCCATCCTGCGCGAATCCAATGCCGCCACGACACGCGACAGCGGCATCAACGTCGCCGGGCTGATGCGCCAGCATGGGTTCAAGTCGGCACTGGTGTGCAGCCAGTGGTTTCACGTTGCACGCACGCGCCTGTGCCTTGAGCAAGAGGGTCTTCGCACGCATCCAGCGCCGTGCGGAGGCAACTCGCTGGTGCGCGAGCCGATGTTCGTGCTGCGCGAAATGGCAGCGCTGCCGGTGTACGCCCTGCGACTCGACGAACTGCGCGGTTAGTGGCTCACAGGGGCTGGAAGCGCCTGCAGCGATATGGCCTGGAAGGCCAGCCTACTCATCCTTGGGTTTGAACTCGGGGTTGGCTTTGAGTGTCAGCTCGACCTTGTAGCCCTTTTCGCTGTCGATCTTGAACTCCACTTGATCGGTAGCAAGCGGAAAGTCCGTGATCCGCACCCAGTCAGCGTCTGTGAAGGCCTTGCCCCCGGCCATGGCAGCAAAGCGCAGTTTGAACGTGCTGCCGAACTGCAGCATCGGCACGAACACAGTTCCCTTCTCTTGAAGCGCCGGGTTTTCCTTGAACGCATCGCTGGGGTACGGGCCGAACTCGCGGCCGGCTGCGTTGACCATCGTGATAAACACGACCAGGTGCTTGCACAGTTCTCCGTCCTCAAGCTTGACGTTGCCCCACGCAAACGGGATCGCCCACTCCAGTACAATCTCCTGCTTGGCGGCATCTGTGACTACGGCGTTGCCCAGAAACGTGGATCCCGATGCGCCGTAAACCTCATAGCTGCCGGTGGCCAAACCCAGGAACTCGGCGTTGCCGTTGCTGCCCACCATGCCGCCGGCGGTGTACGTCTGCTGGATGTGCTCAGGTACGTCGATCTTTTTCGGGATCAGCCGCACATCAAGGCCCATCACCGGAATGTCCTGCTCGTGGGTCACTACACGAATCGTCACCTGCCGCATCTCAGGCGTGTAGAGTTCCCAGACAATCTCTTTGCCCTCGAACTGCGAGGCCTTGAGGTTCGGAATCACCTTGAGCACGGACTCGCTGCCTTGCGGCTTGATCACAGCCGTGAAGTCGTCGGGGTTGATGCTCCAGGCCTGGAACTTGAAGGTGCCGATCGGCCAGTACACGGGCTCGTCTTTGGCGTCGTATTCGTCGGGCAACTGGCCGTCAGCGGCCGAGTTGCGCAACTGGCGCAGGTACAGGTTGCTGTACAGGTCAATGCTCGCGGGAATGCCTTTGCCGGTGCGGGCGTCCACGACTTTGCCGGTGAACATTGGGGCGCGCACCAGCGCCATGTTGATCTTCAGTTCACCGAAAATCGGAACCTTGTTTTCGACTTTGTGGTAATGCACCCAGTCAACGCCGCTGCGGTCTGACCAGTACGACCACACCTGGTAATAGCCAGTGGGCAGCTCGATGTCATACGTCCCGTCTTCGCCAGTAAGCACGCTGTAAGGCTGATCAAAAAGCCGCGAACTGCCGTCCTGTGCAACATCCAGCGGCGCGAAACTTACGTTGGCGCGCTTGGCCTGTGCGTCGCTGCCGACCACCGTGATCTTGCCGCTGACGCGCACGTTTTTGAGCGGCCGTACATACAGGTCCCACGTGGCGTCGGCCTTGTCGAGCGTGGCAAGCGGAACGTTCGACCAGCCGTCGGGCACGACAAACTCGCCATAGGCAAAGATTCGCAACTCGGCGGGTTTCCCGTTCAGCGTGATGGCCGCACTGCCCTTTTCGTCAGTAACAAACGTGGCGGTGTCATGGGGCAAGCCGGCGAACTTGGCCAATGCCAGCAGTTTGAAGCCGGGCACCGTGGCATCGCTGCCCAGCATGCGGGCGGTGACAACGACGCGAAGCGGCTTGAACTCGCCCTCAGGCTTAGTACCCAGAGTGACAGCCGACGAAAGCGCGGCGGACTGCGCAAAAGCAGGCGAAGGCGCCAGCAGAAGCAGCGCCGCAAACAAAGCCGTCAGCGCGGCGCAGATGACACAAACGTGGGTACGGGCCATGGCGGTTCCTTAGCAACGAATTGACAACATACCAATAATGAACGGTCAGGTAGCATTTTGCGCCCAGTGAATTGCGTCCGGTCAGGCCGACATGCGATTGCCGGCCATTGAACGAATACGGCCGGTACATGCGCAGCGGCCTGACGTCGGCTACCGGCTGGCTTCCATTGCTGTCTTGTTGAATCCGGCGTCGTAGGCTACCGGGTACTGGCCTGTAAAGCAGGCGTTGCAGTAGTTACCGTTGGCTTTCACGGCCTTCATCATGCCTTCCACAGACAGGTAAGAGAGACTGTCGATGCCCAGGAATTCGCGGATTTTGTCAACGCTTTCCAACTGGTTGGCAATCAGCTCTTTGGGGTCCGGGAAGTCGATGCCGTAGAAACACGGGTGCCGCGTCGGCGGGCAACTGATGCGCAAATGCACTTCTTTCGCGCCGGCCTCGTACAGGCGTTTCACGCGGCCGCGGCTGGTAGTGCCGCGTATGACACTGTCATCGACTACGATGACGCGTTTGCCCTCAACCACGTCGCGCACGGCGTTCAGCTTGATCTTTACGCCAATGTCGCGCTGGCCCTGGCTTGGCGCAATAAACGTGCGGCCCACGTAATGGTTGCGAATGAAGCCCTGCTCAAGGGGTAAGCCGGTTTCTTCGGCATAGCCTTGCGCGGCGCTGGTGCCGCTGTCGGGAACGGGCACCACGATGTCGGCTTCCACGTGGCTTTCCCGGGCAAGCTGGTGGCCCATCTGCTTGCGCGCCAGGTGCACGTTCAAGCCAAACACGCGACTGTCGGGGCGTGAGAAGTACACGTGCTCAAAAATGCAGTGGGCGTGGCGCTGCGGCGCGCTCCATTGCCGCGAGTGCAGGCCGTCGTGGTCGATGCGCAGCAGCTCGCCGGGCTGGATGTCGCGAATGTACTCAATGCCCAGCATGTCAAACGCGCACGTTTCGCTGGCCAGCACGTAGCCGTCGCCCAGTTTGCCCAGGGCGAGCGGGCGGAAGCCCTGGGGGTCGCGGGTTGCATAGACGGCATCGTTGGTGAGAAACACGAAGCTGAAAGCGCCGTGCACACGTGAAAGCGCGCTGGCGATCGGGTTCTCGCTGCCCTTGATCTCGGGCCGCGCCAGCAGGTGCAGCACGACTTCGCTGTCGCTGGTGGTCTGGAAAATGCTGCCGGCTTGTTCAAGCTCGCGGCGCAGGCGCCAGCCGTTGGTCAGGTTTCCGTTGTGGGCGACACTGATCTGCCCG
The DNA here is from genome assembly GCA_025993795.1 of Planctomycetota bacterium. Taxonomy (GTDB): domain Bacteria; phylum Planctomycetota; class UBA8742; order UBA2392; family UBA2392; genus JADJRK01. Next base: position 25,298 of record JAMQHL010000015.1, on the reverse strand, counting down.
CCTGAGTAGTCCACGGTAATCGGTTGCGCGTTGCGCACGTTGCTGCTGCCGGCGGTGGAGTAGCGGGTGTGGCCGATGGCGCAGGTGCCCTTGAACTTGTCGAAGAAGTCGTCTTTGAAGACTTCGCCGACCAGCCCCATGCCAAGATAGCTCTTGATGCGGCCATCCATGACGCATGCTATGCCGGCGCTTTCCTGTCCGCGGTGCTGCAAGGCGAATAAGCCGTAGTACGTAAGCTCAACGGCGGCGGGATGGTTGAAGACGGCAAAGATGCCGCAGGCTTCTTTAGGATGGTCGTTCACCGGCTGCACTCCGCTAAAGCAGACTTATAGCAATCGCCCCCCGGAACAGCAGCCCTGGGTAGCCGAAGCGCCAGGGGTGCAAACGCGACGTAGACCTGCCTGCGACAATGCGCCGCGGCGCCTAAAGAAAACTACGGATCAGGAAACTGGAAAGTCGTACTGTCTGAGTTTCTATCGGCGCACCCGGATGAAGACGAAGGCCCGTCATCGCGCTGCCCGTTATTGCCCACTTATTGACTTATGGCGTCGCATCGCTACCTTATGGCCCACGTTTCAGGGAAGAGACCCGGGAGCGGCCGCTGGGCCTGCTCCTTTTTATTTGAGGACCGTCTGTTGGGACAAACGATGTCAGGCGTAAACGGCGCGGAACTGCTTCGCTTCGTAGAAATGATCGCCCGCGAAAAGGGCATCGAAAAATCCGAGGTGCTCGGGTCGATTGAGCAGGCCATGATGGTGGCCTTGCGCAAACGCGTCGAAAACCCGGACACCCTCGTTGTCAGCGTGGACCCGAACAGCGGCGAAATCATCGCCCACGAAACCGACCTCGATGGCGTCACCGCCGAAGTCAAGCTTGCCGACATGGGCCGCATTGCCGCCCAGACCTTCAAGCAGATCTTCGTGCAGAAAAACCGTGAAGCCGAACGCGACAACATCTTCGAAAAGTATATCCAGCTGAAGCGAGAGATTCGCAGCGGCACCATCCAGCGCAGCGAAGGACCCAACTACATCGTCAACCTGGGCGATGCCGAATCGTTCTACCCGCGCAAAGAGCAGGTGCCGACCGAAAGCTACAATGTCGGCGAGCGCGTGCGCGGGTTGATCCTGGACGTGCGCAAGCAGGGCCAGAAGGTCAAGATCATCCTGTCCCGCACACACCCCGAGTTCGTGAAGAAGCTGTTTGAACTCGAAGTTCCCGAAGTCGCCGAACGCATCATCGAGATCAAGGCCATCGTCCGTGAGCCCGGCTTTCGCAGCAAGGTCGCCGTTGCCAGCTATGACCCGAAGGTCGATGCCGTGGGCGCGTGCGTGGGTGTGCGCGGTTCCCGCATCAAGGGCATCATCGACGAGCTGAACAACGAAAAGATCGACATCATCCGCTGGAACGAATCGGCGGAAATCCTGATCACCAACGCGCTGAAGCCCGCGCGCGTGGACAGCATCACGCTCGACTACGACAACCGACGCGCGCGCGTTGTTGTGCCGGACGACCAGTTGAGCCTGAGCATCGGCAAGCGCGGCCAGAACGTGCGCCTGGCAGCCCGGCTGTGCAAGTGGGACCTTGATATCGTGACTGTCACACAGGAAGGCGACTGGCGCAAACGCACGCTGGCCAAGTTCCTCGCCATCGAGGGCGTGGACGAGTTGCTGGCCGAGTCGCTGTTCAACAGCGGATTTGACAGCTTCCAGGACATCCTGGCAGCCGGCCCCGAGGCATTGATGAAGGTGCCGGGCATCAGCATTGAGTCGGCGGCCAAGATTATCCAGCACGTAACCGCCAACCCGGAACCGCCCGAACAGATTGAAGACGTGGTACACGCCGACGGCGCCCAGCGCCGCGCCGACAACACCTTCGTTGAACCGGGCCAGGAACTGGAAGAGGAAGACGACGATAGCACGCCGGGCCAACCCGGCGACAAGCCAAAAGGACCCGTGGACCCGTTCTCGCGCGCAGCCGAATACGCTGCCCTGGCGCCGGTTCGCGAAGACGTCAAGGCAAAGCAGTAACCCGGCCATGGGTACCAGCGCGACAGGCCGGGCACAGGAAGTGCGGCAGGCAGCTACAAACGCGGCAGGAAACAAAGAAGGAACCAGCAGTCTATGGCAGTGGAATCAACATCAGCAGCCGCAAACACAGTGCAGGCGCTCAAGGTTTACAAGGATCTCGGGCTTGACCTGAAGACCTTCAAAGCCAAGTGCGCCGAGATCGGCATTGTCGTACAGCGAGCCATCGACAAGATCAGCGAAGAAGACGTTGCCCGCATCAAGAAGCACCTGGGCGTTGCCGACGACACCCCCGCACCGCAAGCTGCCGCAGAATCACCAGCGCTCACCGCAGCCGAACTGGCGCGCAAGACCGCAGATGATGCCCGCAAAGCCGCCGAAGACGCGCGCCTGAAGCAGGAAGAGGATGCCCGCCAAAAGGCCCAAGCCGCCGAGTTGAAGCGTCTTGAGGCGCTGGGCAAGCGCCTTGGCGTTGACCCGTCGCAGGTTGAATTCGTGGGGCAGTTGCTGGGCGTTGAGATCAACAGCCTTGAGGATATTGACGAGGCGCTGGTACAGCGCACCCAGAAGCACGAAGTCGTCTTCAAGATCGCCAACGAGTTCAAGATAGAGTCGCGCGAAGTTTCACGCATCGCGCGCCAGCTTGGCATTGACGTCGGCCGCAAGGGGTTCAAGGGCCTGTCGCCCTCTGAAGAGTTCATGCTGCGCGCGATGGTCAAGCAGCGGCATACCACCCAGGAAGAACGCCGCGCCGAAATCCAGGTAGACAAACCCACCGACTACAAGCCCGCGCCGCCCACGGGCAACAAGGCGGTAGAGACGCGTGAAGTCGCCAAGACGGCCGAAACCGCCAGCAGCGCCGCAGCCCGGCGCGAACGCCGCGGGCGCGTTTCTACTGAACAGACTCGTGAAGTCATCCCGGAACGCTTCCGCGAACCGCGGGGCGGCCAGACCGGGGGTCAAGCCGGCGGTGCCGGCCGTTCACGCCGCGAACGATTTGAGGTAAGCCAGCTCAGTTATGACCGTCCGCGCGGCGGGCGCGGGCGCCGGCGCGGCAGAGGCGACGAAGAACTGGAAGAGAAGAAGGTTGAGATCCCGACCGGGCCCGTTTCGGTCGAGCAGCCCGTCAACCTGCGCCATCTTTCTGAGGCGATGGGCATCAAGACCTCCGAGATCATGACACGCATGATCAAGGAAGGCCTGCCACCGCTGCGCATCAATGACTCGCTCAGCAAGGACATCATCGAACAGATCGGCATCATCTTTGAGCGCGAGATCACTGTTCTTGAGCCAAAAGACGCTGAAACCCTGATCGCAGAGCAGCTTGAGCGGTTTGACGAAGACGGCGGCATTGAGGAAATGCGCGCCCCCATCGTCACCATCATGGGCCACGTAGACCATGGCAAGACAAGCCTGCTGGACGCCATCGCCAGCCTGGACCGCGTCAGCGAGGAGTCAGGCGGCATCACCCAGCACATCGGCGCGTTCCGCCTTGATCTGCTGGAGAAAGCGGGCAAGTACACCAGCATCTACGGCGACGAGTCAGGCATTGACCCGACCGCCAAGCGGCTTCGCGTGACGTTCATCGACACCCCCGGTCACGAGGCGTTCACCGCCATGCGTGCCCGAGGCGCAAACGTCACGGACATTGCTGTAGTCGTAGTCGCCGCCGACGACGGCATCATGCCGCAGACCGAAGAGGCGATTGCCCACGCCCGCGCGGCGGAAGTCGAGATTGTCGTTGCGATCACCAAGATAGACAAACCCGAAGCCAACATCATGAAAGCGCGCCAGCAGCTTGCCGCGCACAACCTGATGAGCCCGGACTGGGGCGGCAACACCGAAATCATTGAGCTTTCCAGCATCACCAAGGAAGGCGTGGACAAGCTGGTGCAGGTGCTGTCCGACATGGCGGAGCTGCTTGAGCTCAAGGCCGTGGCGCAGAAACCCGCCGTGGGCACCGTGCTTGAAGCCCACCGTGATACCGGCCGCGGCATTGTTGCCACAATGCTGGTCAAGGACGGCACGCTGCACACCGGCGACGTCATCGTCGCAGGCCACGGCTATGGCCGCGTGCGCGCAATGCAGGAACCCAGGGGCGACGGGCTGCACCTGATCCAGTCGGCGGGGCCCAGCATGCCGGTTGAAGTTGCGGGTCTGGATGAAATGCCTGAGGCGGGCAGCCTGTTCCACGGCATGAAGGACATCAAGAAGGCCGCTGAAATCGCCAACATGGTGCGCCAGCAGGAACGAGAGCTTGAGCGCTCACGCGGGTTCAGTCTCGAAGACTGGTCCAAGGCGCGCGCCGGCCAGCAGGTCAAGGAATTGCTGCTTGTGCTGAAATCTGACGTGCAGGGCAGCGCCGAGACGATCAAGCAGGAGCTCGGCAAGCTGCAGCACGATGAAGTGCGCGTGAAGGTGATTCATTCGGCGGTCGGGCAGATTACCACCACCGACGTGCACCTGGCTGAAGCCGCCGGCGGCATTGTCATTGGTTTTCATGTCGGTGTTGACTCAAAGGCGCGCGACCTGGCCGACAACCATCATGTGGACATCCGTACCTATGAGGTTATTTACAAGCTGATCGAAGAGATCCGCGACGCGCTGGCCGGTCTGCTTTCACCCGAACGCATTGAAATGCACCAGGGCACTGCGGAAGTCCGCATGGTGTTCAGGGTCAGCAAGGTTGGACGCATCGCCGGTTGCTATGTCACCAAGGGCAGCATCCGCCGCGACAGCCGCCTGCGCCTGGTTCGCGACGGCGCGGTGATCTATGAAACCGATGTTGCCAGTCTTAAGCGCGAAAAGGACGACGCCAGCGAAGTGCGCGAGGGCTTCGAGTGCGGCATCCAGTTGAAGAACTACGACGACGTGAAGGAAGGCGACACCATCGAGGCCTTCAAGATTGAAGAACGTAAGCGGTCATTGAGCTAGCGCTTGAGCCCAGGGCAGAGGACACCGTGATCACACTTGCAACAATAGTTGGCCAGGAAGGCGGCCAGCCACAATCCGGCGGAGCAACCACTGCCGGCACCGAACAGCCGGGTGCGCCCGCAACAGGGCAAGCGGCCCAACCCAGCATGTTCGATGGCATGGCGCCGTTGCTGTTGTTCGGCGTCGTGATTGTCGTGTTCATGTTTTTCATGACGCGCAGCAAAAAGCGCCAGGAAAACGAGCACAAGAAGAAGATCGAACAGCTTGAGACCGGCGCGCGGGTCATGCTGACAAGCGGCTTGATTGCACGCGTTGACAAGATCGACCGCGATAACCAGGAAGCCAGGCTACTTGTGGACGAAGACAAGAAGGTTCACGAGACGTACAACATCATGGCAATCGCCAAAGTGTTTGAAGAAAAGAAGTCCAGCGTCAAAGCCGAAGATAAGTAGAGAACGAGAAGTAGAAGACAAGCACACCCATGCACCACCGGCATCATAATCGACTTGCCGTAGCAGCCCTCTTGCTGGGCGCGCTGGCCGCCTATTGTGACGTGCCGCGCCTGCACGTGTTCGCGCGCATCGGCGACACCCTGAACGCGGTTCGCGTGCTGGATGTTGCCTCGCACATCCGTTTGGCGTCTGCTGCCATGCTGGACACCCAGTCTGCTGAGACGCTTCGCGAGAAACTGAACGAGGGCCGGGGCTCAGCCGACGTCATTAACTTTTCCCCGTCGCTGGTCGCCGCCGTCCCACCGCTGAGCTTCTATGTGCCTCCGACACTGGCCCCGGACGATTCTTTGCCGGGGTTGGACTTCATTCCTGCACCTCTGACGGCGTTGCCGGGAATGCTGATGCGGCTTGATCTGCCGCCGCCCCGATTACGCAGTTCCGCACCCACGCCGGCCTTCTACAGCCCGGCGAACTTGCCCGCCTTCATTGCGCGCGGCCCCCCAGTCATTTCCTGAGTTTCGGGCTGCAGGTGCCGGCATGGCCGCACCCCCACCAGTCCCGGCCTTGCTCTTGATCTCATCACTTGAATTGTGCGCGGCTTGCCGCCCTGAACACAGGACACTGCAATGTGGGACATCATTAAACGCTGGCATCCACTGATTTTGCTTGCCTTCGGCGTCTATCTGGCGGTTCCGAAACCGGGACCGAACCCTGCCGAAATCGACGCGGAGTTTCTTGCCGAATACGACAAGAACGAAGACGGCGTCGTCGACAAGGATGAGTTCGGCGGCCTCGACTTTGAACTGCGTGATCGCGACAAGAGCGGCAAGCTTACCGTCGGCTCGCGTTTCCGCTGGCCCCTGCACGATTACAAGTGGAACCTCGGGCAAGACCTCAAGGGCGGCAGCTCACTTCGCTATGTCTTGAAGCAGCAGGACATGGAAGTCGCGGAGCAGAATGTCAAAGAGCTGCTTGCGCCCCTCAAAGAAGCCAGCGACAGGCTTTCGGCTCCGGCGCGCCAGAAGTTCGGTCGCGTCATCGATGGCGGCGAACTGCGCCTGGAAGAATGGAGCGATGAAGACTTCGCGCTGCTGAACGTCGCGGGCTTGTTTGAAGAAGGCCGCGCCGACGCACTGAAGCGCTATTACAAGTCCTGGTCCGAGGCAAAGCAGCGCAAAGAAGACAAAGACCTGGTCGGCCCCACGATTGAGACGCTGAACCGGCGTCTTGGCGCATCCGGCATCACGGAGCTGAACATCGCGCCGCTGGGCGACGAACGCCTTGAGGTCAAGCTGCCAGAGTTCAGCACCGGAAGTGAAACCGACCGCTACAAGCAGTTGCTTGAAACCACCGGCAAACTCGAGATGCGCGTGCTGGCCGCCGAGGACGGCGATTTCCGTAACCTCAACTACGGCGACCTGCCCCGCGACGAAGGATACAAGTATCGGTGGGTCGAGCTTGCCCGCGACGACGCCACGCATAGCGGCCTGGTCAAAGAGGCCAATGGCAAGAAGTACGTGCCGGTGCAGGTGATCGATGAGTACGGCATTACCGGCAAAGACCTGCAGAACATCCAGCCGACCACCGACCAGCAGGGCCGCATGGCCGTCAGCTTTGAGCTAAAGGGGCTTGCAGTTGCACGCTTTGAAAACCTGACCCGCACCCACAAGGAACTTGCCGCAGGCGGCGAAGACCCGCGCCTGTTGGCAATCCTGATCGACGAGAAGATCTACAGCGCATACAGCATCAAGGACACCATCAGCGGCGCGGTTCAGTTGAGCGGTGATTTCAACGCCCGTGAACGCGACGACATCATCAACGTGCTCAAGTCGGGCTCGTTGAACGTAAAGCTGGTGCTGGAAGGTGAAGAAACCGTGGGCCCCAGCGAAGGTGCTGAAGCTGTCAAGCGCGGCCTGCTTTCGCTGCTGGTGGGCGCGCTGGCGGTGTTTGGCTTTGCGCTGCTGATCTATCGCGGTTTGGGCGTACTGACCATCATCAATCTGATCATCATCATGACGCTGGTCATGGGCGCGATGGCTGCCGGTCTGGGCACGCTGACCATGCCTGGCATCGCGGGCATCGTGCTGACGATCGGTATGGCAATCGACGCCAACATCCTGATCAACGAGCGAATACGAGAAGAGCGAGAAAAGCAACTCAATATGCGCGGCGCCGTGGAAGAAGGCTTCAAGAACGCGCTGTCCGCTATCGTAGACGCAAACGTAACCACGCTGCTAACGGCCATCATCCTGTACAAGGTGGGCTCGGGCCCGATCCAGGGCTTCGCTCTCACTTTGGCCATCGGCATCGTCGCGACTTTGTACACCGCACTGGGTGCGTATCGCGCCATGGTGTTCGGCATTCTCAACATCAAGCGCGATGTGCAGTTCAAGATGGCGGCACTGGCCTTTGCCCGCAACCGCAACATTGACTGGCTGCGCTGGATGCCAATTGGCGCGGTTGCGGCAGCCATTCTTGTGATCTCGGGCGGCAGCTTCATGTTCACGCACGGCAGCGAAGTGCTTGGCATTGAGTTTCGTGGCGGTCACACCTTCCGTGTGCAGATGAAAGAGGGCTTTGAGCGCGACAAGATTGCCGCAATGCTGGTCAACGAATCCACAGGCGAAGCCAAATTTGAATGGGCCGAAAGCGTTGAAATTCAGCCGGTGTACCGCCTTGGCTCTGACCTGGCCAGCGGCACGGCGGACCGCTTTGACTTCCGGTTCCCGATGCGCCCGGAATGGGTAAACGAAGAACCGGAAAAGATCACTGACCTGTTGCAGGGCCACCTGGAAGAGGTGTTTGTCGAGCAGATGGTAGAGGAGGGCTGGTCGGCACGCGCTACTGCCATCCAGGAGACCACGTTTGAGGGCTCGTTCCAGGTCTCGCTGAAGGACCCCGTGAAGTTCCGCGAGATCTACCCTGAAGACTACGAAAAACTCTGGTTGTCCAAGGATCGCCCGTGGGGCAACGACCCTAACGCAGCCAAAGCCAAAATGGGCACATGGTTCGGCGAAGTACAGCCGGGCGAACTTGAAGTGACGTTCACGCCCAATGCCTCAGGCGACCGTCAGCGGATCTCGGTGCGCGCGGTACGCGTAGCAGTCACGGATGAAGGCGACCTGGTTCGCAAGTATGACGCATACAAGGCTGCAGTCACGAAGTACTTCTGGAACGACTCCGAGGTCGTCAGCCTGGACGGTAACGCGAAGTTCAGCCAGTTTCCCACCAAAGCCAACCTGCTGGTTCGTCTTGCGCTGCTGTCGCCCGTGGAAGTGCAGGAGTTCCGCGATTTCATGGAGCGCACCTCAGTTGTCACCGGCAACAACCTGGTAGTGACGCCGCTGAACGCTGATGCCGACAAAGCCAAAGAGTTCGAAATCAGCAGCGCCAACATGACATTCAGCCCCGACCCCGCCAGCGAGACTCACTTCTCAAAGGTTGAGAACGACCTCAGCGAGGCCGTGTCAAAGTGGCTGCAAGGCCGCGACGACGGCAACGAAATCAGCAAGCGTTTCCTGCTAAGCAGCGCGATTGGCGCAACGGTCGCCGCCGAGGCCCAGTGGCGCGCGCTGTTTGCCATCGTGGCGGCGCTGGTTGTCGTAGTCATCTACATCCGCGTGCGCTTTGCCAGCATCGCCTGGGGCCTGTCGGCTGTAATCGCGTTGCTGCACGACAGTTTTGTGGTGATCGGCTTGATCGGCCTGGCGGATTACATGGGGGCCGACATCAAGATCGACCTTACGGTTGTCGCGGCAATCCTGACGGTGATCGGGTACTCGCTGAACGACACGATCATCAACTTCGACCGCATCCGGGAGAACCTCAAGAATGATCGCCTCGCAACGGGCGGCAAGACGCCGCTGAAGACGATCATCAACCTGTCAATCAACCAGATGTTGTCGCGCACGGTGATGACGTCAGGCACCACGCTGCTGACCACGGTCGCGATGTTGATCCTGGGCGGCCCGCTGCTGAAGGGCTTTGCCTTCGCGATGACCTGCGGCATTGTGGTCGGTACTTTCAGTTCGATCTACATCGCCGGCCCGATCCTGCTGTTCTTTGACCGTCGCGGCACCGGCGACCTGCTGGACATGACTGAGGATGAAGCCAAAGAAATCGACAAGGCTTCATCCAAGGCCATCGACAACGATGCCGAGCCCGACGAGGATGCTGAAACGGACGCAGAAAAGGACGCAGAAAAGGACGCAGAAGAACCAAAGGAAGACGATAAGCCATCCGACAAGCAGCAATGACGCCTGGACAGGAACTGCATACAATCGGGCGAAAATGGGCTGGCTCCTTTTTCGCCCTTTCTTTTGCCGCGCGTATTCGCCGGTCGTTGCCTGAAGCCGGGGTGGTTCGATGGAAATCAACGAGTTGCGCGACAAGATTGACGAAATCGACCGCCAGCTGATCGAGTTGCTCGCCCGCAGACTGGGTGTTGCCCGTGAGATTAACGAGGCAAAGCACGCGCTGCGTCTGCCGCTGCGCGACGCGCATCGCGAAGCCACGGTAACCGAGCGCGCCCAGAATCACGCGCCCCCGCCTCTGCATGGTTCTGAAGCGGCTGCATGGATGCAGCAGGTGCTGGATGCCAGTCGCGCCGCAGTCAGGCGGCGCATGTCAAGCGCCGAAGTCGCGCCAATGCGCATCGCCATCATCGGGCTTGGGCTGGTCGGCGGCAGCATCGCAAGAGCACTCAAGCGCGCGCAGCCCGCCCACACGATTGTGGGGATCGACCTGCGCGAGCGCCTCGGCGCACCCGGCGAATCAGGACTTTTTGAGTCCCTTCACACTGCCGCTGAAGGCAGCAAGGCCGTCAGCGACGCCGATGCGGTCTTTCTGTGCGCCTCGCCTTCGCGAAATCTTGAGCTGCTTGGCGTGCTGCTCAACGACGTTGCCGACAAGTGCATCATCACCGACGTGAGTGGTATCAAGCGCGCGATTTGCGACAAGGCCCGCGCGCTGTTTGCGGGGCCGGGACCGTTGTTCGTCGGCGGACATCCGATGGCCGGCAAAGCCGTGTCAGGCTTCGCAAACAGCAGCGCCGACCTGTTTGAGGGCCGCGCCTGGGTGCTTTCACCAGAGCAGGGCGCGCCGCCCGATCGCGTGCGCGTCCTGCAACGCCTGATCGAGTCGATGGGCGGGGCGGTACAGTTGCTTACGCCTGAAGAACATGACCGCATCATTCCTGCAGTCAGTCACTTGCCGCAGCTTGTTTCCGTTGCATTGATGCTGACAATCGGCGGCCGTGACCACGGCATCGCAGGGCCGGCGCTGCGCGACATGACGCGCCTGGCTGAGTCTTCGGGCGATCTGTGGCAAGAGTTGCTGGCCGCAAGCCGCAGCGATGTCGTAGGCGAGATCCAGCGCATGCGCACGTACCTGACCGAAATGGAAATTGCACTCGGGCTAGGCGACCACGTGACGCATCTGTTCGAACGCGCAAATGAGCTGCGCCGCGAGATGCTGCGCAAGTCAGTCATCACCCCTGAGGCCGGTGAGTAGGCGATGCCCGAAGCCGAGCTTCACGCGCTGCTTGATGAATACCTTCACAGCCTTGAGCTTGAGGAGGCGCGGGAGCTGTCCGCCGACGCCCCGCCCAACGCAGAGTTGCGTGCCCACGTGGAAGAAGCCTACTGGCGCGCTGCGCGTCAGGCCTGCGCAGGTGCCGTCAATGACCCGCCGGGCGAAACACTCCCGTTATCCGACGAAGTCACGCAGCTGATCGACCTAGGACTGTTCGATCATTCCGCCCTTGCAGACGCATCGCGCAAGCTTGCCGGCGGACCGGGCCGCTTTCGGCTGGTGCACCACGCGCTGGAGGATTCCTACCGCGGTGTGCTGCGCATGCCGATTCTTGAGCGCCTCAAAGCGCGCCTCGAACTGATCAGCCGCGACATTCGCGAATGGCCCGAGACACACCTGCTGCACGTGCGCTTTCGTGACCGTCGCTGCCTGGAGGTGTTCGGTGCAGGCTCGGTTGCCCAGCAGGTGTTGCGCCTGTTCAGCGAAATGGACGAGCAGCTTGAAGCCTACGTGCGACTTGAGCGTCGGATGCGCGGTGTACGCTCGCCTGATGCCAAAGACGCCGCCGAATGGCGCGAGATTCGCGACTTCATGACCTCGCGCCGCGATGCCATACGCAAACACGCCGGCCCGATGCAGCGGCAGGAACCCGAAGGTGCGGCACAACTGGAAGCCGCCGCTGAAGCCGTCGTGGAGAGCATCTCGCACCTGCTTGAATTGCAGGCTGTGCGGCGCGACGTCGAGGGCGACCTGGCCGAGACCGAAGGCAGCCGCCGCGCCGCCACCGCCGACGAGGTGCGCGCCGCCCTGCACGCCGAGCTTGGTGACGTGCGTGCGCTCGTGCGCCTGGCAGCCCGCTACTCCGGGGTACCCGAGCAAGCGCTTCCGCTGCCGGGAATGCCGCTGATTTCTGCCGAGGATGCCGCCGGCGCCCTGGATCACATGCGGACCTACGACCCGCTGCTGTTTGCGCCAGTGCAGCAAAGCCGCTTCGACCCGCCGTCCGTGCTGCTGGCGCCGGGGACGGGCCTTGGCGTCTACGACCCTGCGCGCAACCGCGTTGTGATTCCGCGCCGCTGCCCCAGCGAGCCCATTGCAAGCCTTGCCCATGCGGCCGTCATGTTTCGGCTTCACATTGACACGGAAGAGGGCGACGGTCGATTGCTGGAGTCGTACCGGGCTGGGGCCCATGGCGACGGCCGCCTGCGCAGCAAGCTGAAGCTGAAAAACGCATTCGTTCACGATTACCTGGCCTGGATGACGCACGAAACACGCGAGGGCGACGCCCTTCATCGCGACGCCCGGCAGTGGTTTGAAGGCAGCATCGCACCCGCAAAGGACGCGCCGTGGCTGCCGCCGGAGTTCGTTGGGCTGGCCGCAACGCGCATCACCGCAGAAATGCGCAAACTAAGCCGACAGCCAGAGTCTGCCGACCGGGAGTACCGCCGGGCGCTGCTCGAATGGCTCAATGGCGCGCGCGAGGCCGAGGCCTTGAGGGCAACCGTGCTGCCGGCGATCAATGATGCGGTACAACTCGAGCCAGGCTCGCCGCGGTATCTATACAGCGCGGCCGTGCTGCACATGCGCGCCGGCAGCTTTCAGAAGGCGCTGGACTATTTTGCGCGCTTTACATCGTTGCAGCCAGCCGGGTGGTGGGCACGCAGCGCCGCTGAACTCTGCGCCCGCTGCCGTTAGCCCACTGATTCAATCAGCGTTTTCATTTCGCGCACGGCTGTCGCAAAACCCGCGAACACGGCCCGGCTGACAACGCTGTGCCCGATATTCACTTTGCTGACCGGTACGCGACGCAGCAGCCGCTGGATGTTTTCGTAGTTCAACCCATGCCCGGCGTGGACCTCGATACCAAGCCCGCGGGCTTGCGCAGCGGCGGCTTCAAGGCGCGCAAGTTCGGGCTCTGCTTCTTCGACAGCGGCGTGGCAATAGGGGCCGGTGTGCAACTCAATCGTATGCGCGCCCAAGGTGTGTGCCTGCGCAATCTGCACTGCATCAGCGTCAATAAACACGCTGACACCGATGCCCGCCGCACGAAAACGCGCGATCGCGTCACCCAACGGGCGGCTGTACCGGACGCAGTCAAACCCGCCTTCGGTTGTTACTTCTTCACGGCGTTCGGGTACGACCATGATCTCCAGCGGCTTGACGTCCAGAGCAACGTCGATTACGTCCGGGTGAAGCGCCATTTCAAGTTGCAGGCTTGTCGTCACGCTGCCGCGCAGGCGTCGCACGTCTGCATCTCGAATGTGGCGGCGGTCTTCGCGCAAGTGGCAGACGATGCTGTCGGCACCACTAGCCTCCGCGATCAGTGCGGCCTGCACCGGGTCCGGCTCGGTGCCGCCGCGGGCGTTTCGCAACGTAGCGACGTGGTCGATGTTCAGGCCCAGCAAGGTCATGCTCTACCCCGTTCCCAAAGCCCATCGGCTGGCACTATACTTTCAACTGCATGCTCGTCCTCGGAATCCATGATGGCAAAGATCCCAGCGTCGCGCTGCTGCGCGACGGTGCCACCGTGCGCGTGGGCTTTGAAGCCGACTACGTGGACGACCCATTTGAAGTCAGCGGGTTTCCGCGCATGGCTACCGCGCAATTGCTGGCCGTAGAGGGTTTGCGCGGCGAAGACGTTGAGGTAATTGCGTTTGCGGGCCAGCACCTGCCGCAGCGTCGCACACGGCGGGAACTGCTGAAACAGTTTGCTGAGTCAGGCACGTTTCGGGGTGTCACGAAGCGCATTCTGCGCAGTGCCGTGCCTTTTGGCGGGCGCAAGCCGTCACGGCGCGAGCGCCTGAAACCCCTGGACAAACTCGGCCTGCGCGCTGACCGCAGCACTTTCATCGACCATCACCTCGCCCAGGCAGCGATTGCCGCCGCCAGCACGCATGCGCCCGATGGGCGCCTGCTTGTGCTGGTATGCGAGAATTCAGGGGACGGTATTGCCGCCAGCGTTCATGTCAGCCGCGGCGGGCGGCTTGACCGCGTTGCCACGATCGATGAGGACAACAGCCTCGGCGCGTTTCTTGAGACGGTCACGTACCTGCTGGGCATGGTGCCGGAACGCGACGAGAGCCTGCTCATGGACCTTGGGGCATTATCGCGCGGCCTGCAGCTTTCCAAAGTGACCAAGCGTCTTTCGATTCTGTTTGAGTTTGACCCACTGCTGCCGCTGAACTGGCGACGTTCAGGCAATCTGCCCGAGACATACGACTGCGTGGAATTCCTGCGCGCCCACCTGCGGCGCCGCCGCTTTGACCACATTGCCGGGGCGATGCGGCAGTTTCTGGAAGACTTCCTGTCTCAGTGGATCGACCGCTGCGCGCTGAAGACCGCGTGCGAGAACATTGTGCTGACCGGCAGCGTGTTCGGGCTGCGCTCGCTTTATCCGGCGCTGGTGGCCGGTACGCGCGCCCGGCAGCTTTCGATCTGCCCCGCCCCCACCGATGCCGGCAATGCCGTCGGTGCCGCCATCATGGCGCTTGCTGAGAAAGCCGGCGTTGAACATGTGCTGCCATTGGGCCAACCCCGCCTGGGAACCGACGCCAGCGAAAGCGAGTGCGCCGAGTTCGCCCGCAGCGAACAGACAAAGGGCGGCGTGTGGATCGACCAGCCGGAACACATAGAGCGGCGCGCCGCCGAGTTGCTGGCGGGCGGCGCTGTGCTGGCGCGCATTACCGGGCGCGTAGACTTGTCGCGGCTGGGCCTTGGCAATCGATCCCTGCTGTGCCGCGGCGACCTGCCTGAGCTTCGAAGTGCGCTGCAGCAGCACGCGCGGCCCGACGTATTCTGGCACGAAGTGCCGACACTGGTACTGGACACGGAACTGCAGGCCGACTTCTTCGGCACCGAGAAGATGCCGCCCAAGCCAGTCGGCGAGTATTGGCTGAAGCCGCGCCGGCCACAGGTCTGGACCGGGCGCATGAACCCAAGTGCGCCGGTGCCGGTACAAGTAATTCACGAGTCGGCAGACCCGGCCACGGCGTCGCTGCTGAAGGCATTCCGCAAAGCGGCGGGCCGCACCCCGCTGCTGTGCACGCCCTGGCTGAACCGGCGAGGCCAGCTCACGCGCACTGTGCAGGACGCTCGTGAAAGCTGGCGCGACCAGGGCCTCGACGGGGTGGTCGCCGGCCCCTACATCGTGATGCGCCACGCCGACCCCCAGAACACGCAGCCTAAATACGCCGAGCTCGCGCGCCGGGCGTTCTACGGCGGGCTGTAAGCTCACTTCGAACTTGCTACGAGTTATCGCCGCGCAGCAGCCTGCGCTTGCTCGGGTTCAGCGCCAGGCGCAGCGCCGCCTTGATGCGTTTGCCGGTCTCAAGGCCGTAGGCGGCTTCGATTGCTTCCATCAGCGCATAGGCCTTGTCGTCGGTGTACGGAAACCAGGCCACGCGGCCGGACACCGGGTCGCCATCGCCGACCACCATCGGCCTGAGCATGCTGGCTGCACCGCACCGCGTGCGCGGCAGCTCAGGACCCATCGCCTGGCTGCTGCCCGCAGTTGACGGAAACACGTCCTGGAAAAGCACGCGCGACACGGGCAGCCGTTCAAGCGCAGCTCGCAGCTCACGCGAAGGCTTGCCGACCACCGACAGCGTGCCGGCGGGCGCCTGCGATAACAGCGCAAGTATGTCCTCGGCCGGTTTCTCGCTGCGGTACAACACGACGCCGGGCCCTTCGATACGTTCGTGGCTTAGCTTGGCGTTGGCACCCAGGTTCTCGACCACGGCGGCTTTCCACTGGATCCAGCGACCGGGTTCTTCGCCGGCGGGCCATGTGGCGCGCGCGCCGTGGGCAACAGCATCGTCAATCAGCATCTGGAAGCGCCGGGGGTTGAAGGACTCGTTGATGGCGGCCAGTTGCGCATGGTGGCTGTTCATCGCGCGGATTGCCTCGACGAAGCGCATGCGAAACTCGTCATACAGAGAAGCGACAACCACCACACGCTCGATGCTTCCGGGCAGCATGCCGCCAGAGGCAAACGCGCCCCACATGGCGGCGTGAACGGCGCGGTCGAGAGGGGCGTCCGGCAACACCAGCAGCGTGTCTTTACCGGTGCGCACATGCTGAAACTCGACTCCAAGGCTGGTGCAGCGTGCCGCCAGCTTTGCCGCGACGTCCGTATCGCCAAAGAAAATGAACTTGTCCGGCGCGGCGTCGATGGTTGCCAGCACGGTTTCGGGCGCGCCGGAGACGATCTGGACCAGGTGGTCGCCAAAGCCTGCGCGCTGAAACATGCGGCGCATGGTTTCGCTGACGCGCGGGTGCTGTTCGCTCGCGCAGAGAATCACCGCATTGCCGGCAGCAAGGGCATCAATCGCCACAGCCATGGGAAAGCCAAACGGCGCCATCGGCGGGTTGACGATTACCACGATTCCCCAGGGCACCATGCGCACGCACGCCGACTGGCCGTCGGCGGCCAGGGCGGCCTCGCCGGAGTGCCACTCAACCAGCAGCGGCGGGAAAATGTCCTCAAGGGTACGCAGTGCCTCAAGCACCGGAAGGTATTCGCCAACCAGCGTCTCCACCATCGGTCGACCGATTGCGGTGGCCATGGAAGGAACGTAGTCGCCGCGCTGAAACACCAGCTCTTTGCGCAGGGCGTCAAACTTCGGCATGCGCTGCTCAAATCGCAAAGCCGCCCACACCCGCTGGGCCTCGCGGGCCTTCTCCAGCACAGAGCCGGCAATGGCGGCCGGTCGTTCAGATTCAGGCAGCGGAAACGCGCCGCTTGCAACAGCCACTGAGTGCGCAAGCGAACTGTCGCCGTCATCGTCTTCCCAGGCGCCCATCACTTCCGCTGTTTCGCCCAGCGCCTCAGCCGCCTTCTCCGCCCGGTCGCGCCACTCTTCGCGCAGCAGCGGCACTTCGCGGGTTTCGAGGTCGTCAAAGTTGTCTGCCCCGCGCGGCGCCATGGCCGTGTCGGTGTCATCGGCCGGGGCGACGGCTTCGCGGGCGATCGTGACCGTCGCTGAATCCGAGCCCGGGCGCTGCGCATCGACCGGCACCTTGACACCCGTCTCAAACTCGTCCGGTGCTTCCGCCTCGCTGGCACTCTGGAGAACCTTTGTGTCCAGGATTGAGCCGGGGCGGCGCCCGTCTACCACAACCTTGAACACGCTTTCGGAACCATCCGACTCTTCCGACGGCGGATACTGGGTTTGCCCCGGGTCGTCATCGCTCTCTTCGCCCTTCAGAACCGGCACTTCGCGGGTCTCGAACTCTGAGCCTCGATCACCCGACGCCGCGTAGTTCCGAACCACGCTTTCGCCGGCATCAGCAGGCTCCGCCGCTTGCGAAGCCGCCGCCGGATCGTCCCTTGGCTCTTTGTCCTGATCATTCATGGCTGCGCACGGACAAAGCCGCGTCCTGGGACTTCATGCGTTCAAGCACGTCTGCGGTCGGCCCATCGTCAACAATCAGCCCGTCCACGATCCGGATAATCCGGTTGGTGCGCGCCGCCATGTCGAGGTCGTGGGTAACCACCACAATGGTCTGGTGCTGCTCTTTTACCAGCTTTTCGAAGGCAGCGAATACGTTGTCCGCATTGCGTGTATCCAGGTTGCCCGTGGGCTCGTCGCCCAGCACGGCCAGCGGGCTGTTCGCCAATGCCCGGGCGATGGCCACGCGCTGCTGCTCGCCGCCGGAAAGCTTGCCGGGCGGGCGGTGCGTCTTGTCGCCGATGCCAAGGCCGGTCAGCAGGTCACGGGCCCGGTCGGCGGCGTCGGCATAGGACGTGCCGAGCTTGAACATCGGCATCATGACGTTTTCCAGCGCAGAGAACTCAGGCAGCAGGTAGTGAAACTGAAAGATAAACCCGAGCTTGCGGTTGCGCAGCTTCGCCAATTGCACGTCACCCATGCGGGCGGTGTCATGGCCGTCTATCCGCACGGCGCCCGACGTGGGCCGGTCCAGTGCCCCCAGCAGGTACATCAGCGTGGACTTGCCACTGCCCGATGGCCCCACAATTGAACAAAATTCGCCGCGGCGAATCGTCAGGTTCAGGCCCTTCAAGACTCGCGTGCGGCCCTCGCCTTCACCGAGGGTGCGCTCAACGTCTTGCAACTCGATAACAGGCTCATTCATCAGCGAAGGCCCCGCCAGCCCGTGTTTCCGGCCCACATGATAGCCGAAGGGCCCAAAGACCAACACACCCAACCGGCCTGTAACGTCGCGCCCAGGCGCTTACGCGTGGCCGCGCAGGGTGGCTACCGGGTCGAGGCGGCCTGCGCGCATGGCGGGCAGCACGCTGGCCAAGACCGTCACGATCATGGCTGCAATGCCCGCGACTACATAAAGCCGCGGCACATTGTTCATCACCAGGTGTTCGCTCTGGATCAGGCCTGTCATCGGGATCGGCAGGCTGCCCACGAACTCGGTAAGGTAGTACCCCAACACACAGCCGGTGATCACGCCAACAAGGCCGATCACCAGGCCTTCCAGAAAGAACGTGAAGGTGATGTCGCGGCCTGAATAGCCCATGCTTTTGAGCATCGCGATCTCGGGCAGCTTTTCCATCACCAGCATCACCAGCACGTTCAGAATGCCGAACGCCGCCACGATCATGATGCCGCCGGTCACCAGATATGTGATGAACTGCTGCAGCACAAAGATCGACAGAAAGTTCGCGTTGGCTTCCTGCCAGCTCTCGGTGCGGTAACTGATCTGCTGCTCAATCGAAGACGCTACTTCCTGCGCCCGCTCATGGTCGTGCAGCCGCACCACAATCTGGTTTACGTCGCGGCCGAGTCCCAGAAGTTGCTGCGCCACGGTGATCAGCGTGTACGCGCGGTTGTAATCAATCGTGGTGATTCCGGTGCGAAAGATACCGACCACGCGCAACGCGCGAGTGTCACCACCGCGCAGCTTGACGTTGACGGTGTCGCCTTTGCCGACTCCCATCAGGTCCGCGATGCCGCCGCCCAGCAGCACGGCACCGCCGGCGCTGTACAGGTCGTAGATGCGGCCGTCTTCAATGTAGGAGTCGATGGAACTGACTGATTCCTGCGCCTCGGGCTCAATGCCCATCAGGTTCACACCGCGCTCACGCGCGCCGAAGTTGATAATGGCGGTGCCCACGACGTTCGGCGCAGCGGCTTGTACCTCGGGCATGCCGCGCAGCATGCGCACGATTTCAGACGGCTTCTTGATGCGCTGCGGCACATCGCGGGGTCGCGCGCTTTCGACGGTGGCGATGCCGCCGGATTGCGCGCTGAGCCAGGTTGCGAACTCGTCGGTGGGCTCGCGGCGTTCGTCGTAGATGGTCACGTGCGGGCTGACCTCAATGGTCTCGGTAACGAACTTCTTTTCGAAACCGGTCATCAGCGCACTGAGCATGATCATGAACGTCACGCCGATGGCCACGCCGCTGACGGACACCACCGTGCGGAAGGTGTTGTGCAGCAGGTGACGCCGCGCGATCAGGACCAGCGGGTAAAGTCGGATAGCCTACTCCTTGGTTGAAACACGCGCGCCATCACTGAGTGATTTCACTTCGCTGGTGGCCACCCGCTGGCCTTCCTTCAACCCGGCGACGGCTTCGCATACGCTGAAGTTCGTCAGGCCCAGCGAGACTTTCACCTCTGTGACCTTGCTGCCATCGACCACGAACACCGTGCCCTGGGCTGAAAGGGCGGTGCGTGGAAAAACGATTGCACCTTCTTTCTCGCGCACAATCACGCCAAGTTCGGCTGTCATGCCGGAGCGCGGCTCAACGTCTCTGGTCAGCGCGACCCTGCCCCTCAAGGAGTCCTTTTCGGCGGCGATGAATCGAGCCTCCGAGAAACTGACGCGCACGGTGTAGCCCTTGGTGGCCCGGTCGGCGTCGGGAAGAATCTCGTACACTTCACCATCAACGCTGGTCTGGCCGTAGCCCGCCAGGCGTATCAGCACGCGCTGACCCAGCTGCACGCGCGCGATGTCGTCTTCGTTGACCTCAGATTCGATGATCAGCTCGCGCTGGTCCCCCACCTTTGCAACCTCGGCCCCGGCAGGCACGAACTCGCCCTGTTTGAAGGGCAGCCGTAGAATCACGCCGTCAATCGGTGAAACAATCAGGTTGTCGGCCTGCTGCGCGCGAAGACTCTCTTCATCGCTGCGCGCGGCCGTGATCGCCGTGGTCAGGTCGGCAATGGCCTGGTCGTACTCCTGCTGCACCTGCGCATGCCGCTGTTCACTGACTTCGGCGCGGGTACGGGCCTGGTCATAGGTGTCGCGCGAGATGTTGCTGGACTCGAACTGCTGCTTCATGCGCTGTTCGCGGGCGCGGTCGTCAGCGGCCACCTTACCGGTTTCGGTGACCCGCAACTCGTACGCCTGGCGGAACGGACTGCCGGGCTTCAGTTTTTCAGTGACGCGGTCAACCTCAGCCTGCGCGGCGCGAATGCGTGACTCAAGCGCCGTGTCGCGAAGCTCCAGCAATGGCGTGCCCGCGCGCACTTCTGTGCCCTCTGCCAACTCCGCGCCGGATGCTGACTTGAGAATCGCCGCAATAACGCCCGCGCGCGGCGCCTTCAGGCTGCGACGCACTTTGGCCTCGACGTAGCCGGTGGCGTAAACGGTTTCAATCGCCGCGCCCCGGGTTGCCGCAGCGGTTGTGATCTCGATGGGCCGGAGTGTCGCGCTGAGCAACGCGAACACACCCGCCGAAAGAATGACACCGAAGATGACCAGGACGACAATGCGTTTCACGGGTTCTCCTGCTGACGGCGGGATTATGGCCCGTGAAACGCATTGGGGAAGGGGCTATCGTGAAGGCTGGCCGACGCCTGCTGCCTTGCGCCACTCGTGCCGCAGAACGGCCATCAGCAGCAGGTCAACGTACTTGCCATCGACGTAACTGGCCTCGCGCTGCCTGCCCTCGTCTTTGAAACCGGCAGAGCGGTATGCCTTGATGCCGCGTTCGTTATCCGCAATTACGCGCAGCTGAATGCGGTGCAGGTTCAACGTATCGAAGCCATAGCGCAGCGTCGTGCGCGCAACTTCACGGCCATAGCCCTTGCCCCACTCCTCGGGGCGACCGATGAAGATGCCCCACTCGGCGTGGCGGTGCAGCATCGAGATGCGATGCAGGCCCGTGCTGCCAAGGGGCTGATCGCCGCCCTTAAGCCCGAAGACCATGACAACGTCGGTGACGCCGTCTACAGCCGGGGGCTGGGCGTGGCGCTCGATCCACACTTCTTCGCCGGCTTCGCTGAAGGGGTAGCGGCCGACCAGCAGGTGGCGGCGCACGCGCGGGTCGAGCAGCGCAGACGTAAGGAATGGAACGTCGGACTTCTCCGGCGCGCGAAACCACAATCGGTCTGACTCGAGAAACATCGCTGGCATGGCTGTTCCTTTCCGCACGCTCACGAACGGATGGCTGTTTCACGGCAGCACAGGTAGACGATACAATCCTGCGGGGTGAGCCATGGCCGACACAAACGACAAGCTGATTGATGCGAAACAGAAACTGGCCGAAAAGCGCGCGGGCGAAGGCAAGGGCATCGGCCGTGAGTTCCCGGCGCCCGGCCGTTTGCCGCCCGGCCAGAAGCTCGTCACCGATTCATGGCCGGTGCTTGACCTTGGGTTGCAGCCGGACATTCCAGCCGACATGTGGCTGTTGAAGATCAGCGGCGCCGCCGATGAACGCACGTTCAAGTGGGAAGAGTTTCTCGCGCTGCCACAGAAAGAGATGGTGACAGATTTTCATTGCGTCACGACCTGGTCGATCTACGACGCGCGCATCCAGGGTGTGTTGTGGCAGGACTTTCTCAAGCATCTGAATGTGAAGCCCGGAGCGACCCACGTCATGTTCCATGGTTATGACGGCTACACGACGAACCTGCCGCTTTCCGCGATGGAACAGCCCGACGTAGCCCTGATTCACAGCTTTGGCGGCAAGCCCCTTGAGCGCGTGCACGGCGGGCCGGTGCGGATGTGGGTGCCGCAGCTCTACGGCTGGAAAAGCGCGAAGTGGCTGAAGGCCATTGAGTTCATGAACAAGGACAAGCGCGGGTTCTGGGAGGTGCGCGGCTACCACAACCATGGCAACCCGTGGAAGGAAGAACGGTATTCCTGATTCGCGGCATCACATGAGTGACGACCTGGAGCAACCGTACACCATGCCCGGGGCAGCGTCGTCGTTGCGATATCTGCTTACAGGCTGGCGCGTTCTCAAGGGATTCCTGATTGCGATACTCGTGAGCGTGCACACGGTGGCCATTGTGATCGCGTCATCTGACGCGCTGCTCAAGAACGACCCGCTGGGTGAGCTGGACGACCACGCGCACCATCTGCTGACAGCTACCGGCACGACCCAGCGCTGGAACATGTTCTCGCCCAACGTGGGCAACACCAGCGCAACCCCGGTACTTCTGATCGTTTTCAAGGACGGTCGGCGCACGCTGGTGCATTCGCCGGCGGAGCCGCTGTCGCAGGTGCTCAGCGTTGAGGACTACCTCTCCAAGGACCTGGCCGACAACAAGCGCACGCTGGACTGGGTGGTGCACATCGGCGACGGCCGCAGACGGAAACTGGATTCACGTGCCGCTGTGCCCGACTACGCGTTTTCGCTGCAACGCACGGTGTACGCGCGCTGGATGCTGGAGGGCTACCTGCGTGAAAACCCCCACGAGCAGGGCAACGTCGATCGCGTTGACCTGTTCCGGGCGCGCCTGGCCCATGTCGGCAGCGGCGATGTCCCGCGCCTTGAAGGCTTCGATTACATGTTCATCTATCCTGAGCTCGATGCTGAACTCTGGCCAGCCGGCGTCGGAACTTCCATGGCACGGCCGCTGCCATGACCAACCTGCTTCACTTCTGGTACAAGCCGGTCCGAGCAGAGCCGATGGCGGCCTTTCGCGCATCGATCGCTGTGATCGTGTTGCTGGATACGCTGGTCTCGTTGATCCCCAACGCCACAGACTGGTTTGGTGTCCGCGGAGCGTTCAGCCCCAGCCAATTCGAGGGCTGGGTGAGTTCGTGGTCGCGCTGGAGCGTGCTGCCGCCGGATGCCGGCGACGGAGTGATCTACGCGCTGCTGGCGCTGATGGCGCTGTGCGCGTTGCTGGTGATGGTCGGCGCGTTAACGCGTGTCGCATGCGTCGGCATGTGGGTGCTGCTGGTCAGCTTTCAGGTGCGCAACCCCCATATCCTGAACGCGGGCGACATCCTTTTGCGTTGCGGCGCGTTCTACCTGATGCTGATGCCGGCAAGCGCCGCCTGGAGCGTGGACAACTTGCTGCGCCGCAGGCTTGGCTGGCGCGTTTCCGGCTGGGTCGCGCCCTGGTCGCTGCGGCTGGTGCAGATCCAGATCTGCCTGCTGTACCTGTTCACGGGCATCGAGAAGCTGAGCAGTTTCGACCCGGAAAGCCTCAGCGAGGGCGGGTACCTGGGCGACTGGGTCAGCGGCTGGGCCGTGTACAAGGCGCTCGTGCACGCCACGATTGCGCGCTGGGGCATGGTGTTTGAGCAGCTGCCGTGGTGGCTGTTCGCTCCGGCAACGTGGGCAACGCTGGCATGGGAACTTACGTTTCCGGCGTTAGTGATATGGAAGCGCACGCGCTGGTATGCGCTTGCTTTCGGGTTTGCGGTGCATATCGGCATCTTCCTGACGATGGAAGTCACTCATTTCAGCTTCACGACGCTATCCTATTACTGGGTGTTCGTGCCTGCGGCAGTGCTCATGGACGTAGCCGGGAAACAGACTGGCAGCGAAGTGAAGCGACGCTATGTCGTTTTCTATGACGGCATGTGCCCGATCTGCAAGAAGAGCAAGCGCACGCTGGAGCGGCTGGACTGGCTGGGCCGGCTGACCTTCGCCGACATTCACGACCGGCGCTATGCCGATGCCGAGCTGCCGGACGTGAGCTACGCCGACATGCTGCGCGAGATGTGGGTGAAGCGGCCCGATGGCAGCCATTTCGGCGGGTTCAAGGCGTTTCGCGCGATGGCGCCGATGTTGCCGCTGTGCTGGCTGATTGTGCCGCTGCTGTGGCTGCCGGGCGTGGCGTGGGTGGGCACGCGCATCTATCGCTTCATCGCCCGCAACCGCTTCAAATACGCGAAGTGCGACGACGAGTTCTGCAGCCTGCACCTGAAGCTGCTGGCGGGCAAAGAGATCGACGACGAAATCATCCGCCAGGTCGTCGAACTGCACGGCAAATATCGGGCGGCACAGCCGGGTGCTTAGCGGCCCTGCTTCAACAGCAGTTCGCCGATCTGGATGGCGTTCAGCGCAGCCCCCTTCATGATCTGGTCGCCTACCGCCCACAGGCACAAGCCGCGGTTGTCGTCAATGCTGATGTCCTGGCGGATGCGGCCGACGCCGATTTCGTCTTTCAGGCTGCGCTCAAGCGGAATCGGGTACAGCTCGGTCTTGGGGTCATCCTGCACGATCACGCCCGGCGCATTGCGCAGAATCTCGCGGGCGGCTTCCGGCGTGCAGGCCTTTTCGAACTCAAGGTTCAGACTGACGCTGTGTGAACGCATCACCGGCACGCGCACGCAAGTCGCGGTCGCGCGCAGCGTGGTGTGATGCATGATCTTCCGGCCTTCCCACAGGAACTTCAGTTCTTCTTTCGTGTAGCCGTTTTCCTGAAACGCATCGATGCGCGGAATCACATTGAACGCAATCTGCTTGGGCGCGATCTTGACCGTAAGCGGCTTGCCGGCTGCCCAGTCGCGGGTCTGCTGCTCAAGCTCAGCCATCGCCTGCGCGCCCGCGCCGCTGATCGCCTGGTAGCTGGACATCACGGCGCGCTTGAGGCCGAACTGCTTGTGCAGCGGGTACGTCGGCAGCAGCGCAACAATGGTCGTGCAGTTGGGGTTGGCGATAATGCGCCGCGCCCCGTACTCGAAGGCGTCTTTGGGGTTGATCTCGGGGATCACCAATGGAATCTCGGGCTCATACCGAAACGCGCTGGTGTTGTCGATGATAATGGCGCCGGCCTTTGCGGCATGGGGCGCAAACTCCTTGCTGATGCTGCCGCCTGCCGAGAAGAAGGCGTGCTCTACGCCTTTGAACGAGTCGGCTTTGAGTTCTTCGACGGTGTATTCTCTGCCGGCAAACATGAGTTTCCTGCCGGCACTGCGCGCGCTCGCCAGCAGGCGCAGTGACTTGATCGGGTAACTGCGCAACTCCAGCAGCCGCAGGAACTCTTCACCGACTGCGCCGGTGGCACCGGCAATGGCAACGTTGACGGACATACTATTCTCCAACAAAAACCGCCGCGTCTTCGCGGCGGCATCAATAACTTAGCCCGGCCGCGGTCTAAGAGCTTGTTTAACAAAGCTGTAGTTTGCGGGCGGGTTCTGTCGATGGGGTGGTTATGGCTACCAACTACCCTACCGACCTTTCGGATGAGCA
>JAMQHL010000044.1 GCA_025993795.1 Planctomycetota bacterium | reverse complement strand
TCTGCGAGTTGGAGGCGACAGTGAAGCGCTGCGCCAGAATGCCATTACCGCCCGAGCCAGTGTCGTTAGCATAAACGTTCTGAGCCGCGCCAGCGGAAATAGCCGAAACAGTAAGGCTTGGCCCCTTGTTGCCTCTCACACCACACGAAAAATCGTTGGCGTTACTGGAAGGAGTTGCGCCGCTATATGAGTACAGTGATGAATTGTTGTTCAATGCACCAACGCCGTTCGTTCCACTAGTTGTAGAGTTGTAACTGTTGCCTGTGCCGGTTGTGTTGCGCGGCCGCACGTTGATCCAGTAGGTGCCGGCGGTCAGAACGACCGCCGAGGGAAGAGTTCCGTCGATTCGATATTCCGTGTACCCGAACCCGCTTCGGCCGGTCGCTGTCCACGAAGCATTGAACGTGCCGGATGAAACCAAGGTGCCGAAGTTTCCGACGGCCATTCCTGTGCGAATCTCATAGTCCGCCGAGGTAATGCCGGTGACGTTGGACAAGTTGTCGCTGAACGCTTGACTGATGGTCCACGTCTCGCTGGCGGGGACTACAAAGTCGCAATACTGACGGCCATCTGTGGGTCCGGCGAAATTGTAGCCGTTCCAATAGCCGTTGACCGCATCGAAGTCGCCAGCGTACCACAGAACTGTTTGGGCGCTGACAGCACCTGGTGCAAGCAGGACCAGCAAACCAAGAACCACAGCCATAAGTCGTCTGGACTTACGAACTTCGTAGACTCGAACGTTCACCCTCTTCTCCTCGTGGAATGTGCCATATTGCATATTCGCGACTCGCAACACATCGTTACATTGAAATGTAATGAGACGCTTACTGGTAGTTTGAGTAATGACAAATCTACCACGGTCCGCCTAGCCGAAACTAGCATATAGTCAGATTTTCCTTGATCGGGTGGCCAGCCAATGCGCGGCATCCAAGGGTTAGCTACAGGCCGCGGGCCCATTCCGGGCGCAGGGGGATCTGGCCGCTTAGCGCCGCATCGAGCACTTCTACGATCCGCTTTCGGTCGCGGGGCAGCCGGCCATGCAACGGCAGGTAGTTGCTGGCGTGGTTGCTGCGGAAAATGGCGTCGTTCGGCGCGGCTTGGTCCACGAACGTACGCAACTCGCCAAGCAAACCGTGAATGTCGGGCAGGGCAAACCGCCCGCTTTCCTCAAGCTTCGCCAGCGGCGTGCCGGGCACGACTGTCAGGGTCAGACACGACACGAAGCGCGGGTTCATCTCGGTGGCAAGACGCGCGCTGGCCTGCGCATGTTCGCGGCTTCGCTCAATGCCGCCCGCACCCAGCAGAAAGATCGCGCTAAGCTTGATGTTCGCCGCATGGGCCTTGCTCGCGGCACTGACGTGATCATCGAAGGTTGCGCCCTTCGCGATGCGCTTCAGCGTAGTGTCATCACCTGACTCGGGGCCTATGTAAAGCAGGCTCAGCCCCCATTGCCGCAACTGGCCCAGCTCGGCGTCTGACTTCTCATTCAGGTTGCGCGCCGTGGCATAGGCGCTTATGCGGCGCAGGCGCGGAAAAGTCTCGTGCAGGCTTTGCAGCACCGGCTGCCACTGGTCCAGCGTCATGGCCAGCGCATCGCCGTCGGCGACGAAGACCTTGTCGATCTGGCCGCCATAGGCTGCACCCGCAAGCGATATGTCTTCGAGCGTTTGGGCAAGCTCACGAACGCGGTACCGTTTGTCGCGGTACATGTCGCAGTACGTGCAATGGTTCCACGAGCAGCCGATTGTCGCCTGCAGGATGTAGCTGTTGCCCTCGCTGGGTGGGCGAAACACGCGGCCTTCATAACGCATGTTGTTGTGTTGCCATGTGCGCGGCGTGGCGTGAAGGGGCAGCTTCCGAGTAGGCGCTGACTTGTGACCTCCTCCAACCGGCTGGTTTCCCGTATGATCCGCCCGCAGAATCCCCTGGTCGCCAGGCAGCGGAAAACTCGTGGCCCACCTGCCTTTCCAACTTCACGCGCTGGTGCAGCGCCTCGAGAACGACCAGTACATTGGCGAGGCGCTGTTCGTGCCGGAGATCTCGCGTTTCGGCCAGTCGGCGTTGCGCGTGCGGCGCGCGCTGGCGGGCAACGCACGGCGTGTGCTTGAGCGGGATGCCCCGGGCGTGCTTTACCAACGCGCATCGGCGGGCGCCCCCGAGATTCGCGAGTTCAGGACAGAGCTGCCGCCTGCCCGCGAGTTTGCCCTGTGGCGCGAGCCGCTGACGCTGACGTTTCACGCCGCATGCTGGGCACACGGCACAACCGAGCTGGCATTTCTGCCGGCGCTGGGCATTGAGGTCATCGCCGAAAACCGCGCTGAACTTGAGGCCCGCGTGCCGCGCGAGATTCTGCAACACATTCTGCGCACACACCTGAATGAGTCCTGGGTACGCCTGCTTACGGTGCAGCGCTGCCTTGAGCTGCAGACCTATCCACTGGCGCTGGAGCCCGAGATCCTGTCGCCCAAGGAACGCGACGTGCAATCCGCACAGGGCAGCCCCAAGCAGTCGGTGTTGCGCGAAATCGGGCGTGAGCTTGGCAATACGCGACTTGACCCGGCGTTTGAACGCGACGAAGACGTGCGCCGCCTCGCGGGGGCGCTTGCCGAGCCCGTGCCGGAAAGCGTGCTGCTGGTCGGACCCAGCGGCGTCGGCAAGACGGCCGTGTTCCATGAACTTGTGCGCCGCCGCGCTGACCTGTACTTCCCGGTGACGCCGTTCTGGGCAACCAGCGGCTCGCGCCTGGTGGCAGGCATGAGCGGGTTCGGCATGTGGCAGCAGCGCTGCGACGACCTGCGGCGCGAAGCCAGCCGCACCCGCGCGATCCTTCATCTGGGCAACCTTGTTGAGCTGATGGAAGTCGGCAAGGGCATGATGATCCAGCAGGGCGTGGCCGGGTTTCTTCGCCCGTTCATTGCGCGCGGCGAGTTGCAGTGTGTGGTGGAATGCACGCCCGAGCAGTTGCCGCACATTGAGCGCCGCGACCCCCACCTGCTGGGGGCATTCAAGCGCATCGTGATTGACGAGCCGACGCCGCAGGCCGCTCTGTCGATTCTGCTTTCCGTGGCGCACGAGCTGTCGCCTGACGGCCGCGACCACATCTCTATGGAAGCACTGGAGGCGCTGGACCGGCTGCACCGGCGCTATGCCACCTACAGCGCCTACCCCGGCCGCCCACTGCGGTTCTTGAAGAACCTGCTGACTGACCGCGCCATGCACACAGAAACACCCGCCGACGAAGCCGCAGTGTATGAGACATTTTCGCGCGAAACCGGCATGCCGCGCATGCTGCTGGACACCTCCATCGCCCTTGATCCCGCGCAGACGCTGGGCTTCTTTACAGACCGCGTGATGGGCCAGGACGGTGCGCTTGCTCTCGTGACTGACCTGCTGGCAACGATCAAGGCGGGCATGGCCCGCCGGCGTCGTCCCCTGGCGAGCTACCTGTTCGTGGGCCCAACCGGCGTCGGAAAGACCGAGACCGCCAAGGCGCTGGCCGAGTTCATGTTCCATGACCCGCGACGCATCACGCGCTTTGACATGAGCGAGTACGCAAGCGCGGGATCCGTTGCGCGCCTGATTGGCGGTGACTTCGGCGAAGAGGGGCTGCTGACTGCGCGCCTGCGCGAGCAGCCGTTCTGTGTGCTGCTGTTTGACGAGTTTGAGAAGGCGCACCCGGCGTTCTTTGACCTGCTGTTGCAGGTGCTTGGCGAGGCCCGCCTGACCGACGCTGCGGGGCGGCTTGCGGATTTCCGTAATGCGGTCGTGATCATGACCAGCAACCTGGGTGCCGAGAGCTTCATGCAGGGCAGTCTGGGATTTACACCCGGCAACGTAGACGCCCGCGAGCACTTTACCCGCGCGCTGGAAAAGTTTGTGCGCCCCGAGTTGATCAACCGCATCGACCGCGTCGTTCCTTTCCTTCCGTTATCGCCAGAGGTTGTGTTGCGCATTGTCGGCCGTGAACTGGAGCAGATCCGGCGACGCCCCGGTTTGCTGGCTACCGGCACAGTGCTTACCGTGGACGACGCGGTAGCCGCCCACATCGCGCAGGTCGCGTACCAGCCCGCGATGGGCGCGCGCCCCCTGAAGCGAGAAGTTGCGCGCAGCCTGTTAGCGCCACTCGCGGAAGCACTGAACACCCAAAGCACCGTCTACGCGCTTGAAACCCACGCCGTGATGGACGGTGCTGTGCGTGTGCAGTCTAAACCGCTGGACGCCGGCGACGGGCCGCGGGCGCGCGCCGGCCATGACCGCGCGCTGGGGGCGCTCGCCGGCGAAGTCGGGACCCTGCGTCGCAAGGCCCAGAAGGCAAACAAGTCGCCGGCGCTGCTGGCGGTGCGCAATGCCATTTTCCGGCTTGAACGCGCGCTTGAGCTTGAGGCGCGGCGCATGCGCAAGAAAGACTACAAGCCGCCAGGCGACAAGGGCGCGTCGGAACTGCCGGGCCTGGTGGCGACTGAGCAGTCGTTTGTCACGGCGCTGGCGCAGCTGAACGCTCTTGAGGACAGCCTGCTGCTCGGGGCCTTCGGCCGCGTGCCTGCGGACGAAGGCGCGCTTCGCGTGCGTTTTCGAGAGGTCTCCAACCTCTGGGAGACGGCATTACGAGCACTGATGCGCATGGGTTTGCGCTCCGCCGACAGTGCGACGGTGTGGGTGTACTCGCACAACAATGACCTGATGTTCGACCTGGCACGCGCGTACTTCGCGTGGGCGCTGGCCGGTGACGCCAGGTGCGGCGTGTACTGGGCCGCGAAGGCGCACACGGAGCAGGATTTCAAGGATCTACGCAACCGCGAGCAGCACGACGAAGTCGCGGGCGAATGCCTGCTTCGCGAAATAACGCGCGACCGCGAAAAGTTGCCGTCGCTGTACGCACCGCGCGATGCCGGCGCCTTTCTGGCCGAGCCGCGGGAAGACCGTGGCGCGATCGTATTGTCGCTTTCGGGACCCGACGTGCTGTTGTCGATACGCGGCGAGCAGGGGTTGCACCGCTTTCGGCATGACGCCGAGAGTGAGCCTGTCAACGTGGATGTGCGCGTGTTCAACGAGGACCCCTGCCAGGCCGAGTTGCCGCTGCCGCGCGGCGCGACAGACGAAGGTGATGTACGCCGCCGCTATGAGCTTGCGCAACGCCAGGCCCACGACGCCGTGCTCGACATTATCGCGCCCTGGACCGGCCGGGCGCTTGAGCTCGCGCTTCAGCGCTGCATTGACGCCACGTTCCTGCGCGCGCTGGAAGGGCAGGTGGGGCTGTGAAGTTCAACCTGCCGGTATACTGCGAAAAGCAGCCAGGCGAGAAGGGCGACGTGTTCTATGTGCGCACGTTGTTTGCAGCAGACATGGAGGCCTCGCGCCCGGAGCTGAAGCGCGCCACGGATTCGCTTAGCTCTATCGTCCAGAAGAGCCTGCGGCGCTGTGTCTCAGAGGCGCGCCACGAAGACGTCGCGAACCTCGCTTTTTCGCCAGAGCTGCACGAGCACGTCATCACCGTGCATCTGGAGCTTCGTCGACGCATCTTTGACGTGCGCTTCCTGTTCGCCGTTTTCGAGGCCGCCGGCCGCCGCATCGCATACACGCCGCGACTGCCCGCGCTGGCCTTTGAACTTGGTCGCAAAGAAGACCTGGCAAGCCGCGCCGCAGACGTGTTCACGGCGTACTACCGCAAACTTGAGCGTGAAGACAAACCATTCGATGCGGCAGACGACGGCATCAAAGGCAGCGCATGGCTGAGCACGCTCGACTTCAATCTAGATGTTGACGCCAACTGGAGTCCCGCCGCTGACGAGCGCCGCGCCGAAATTGGCGGGTTCGCCAACATGAATGGCGCGGCTGAGCTGCAGCGCGTAGGGCGCCTTGTGAATGCCCTGTATCCTGACGACCTCGGCCGTGCGATCCGCCGCGACGACGAAGTCGCCGAGCTTGCACGCCTGCTGGGCGAGAAAGCCGCGCGACCGGTAGTTGTGCGCGGCCGGTCTGGTGTCGGCAAGACGGCGGTCATCCATGAGGCCGTGCGCCGCATGATCGAGGCGCGCGGGAAAGGCAGCGAGCGCAACCAGGTATGGCTGGTTTCACCGCAGCGGCTGATCTCGGGAATGATGTTCGTGGGCCAGTGGGAAAACCGGCTTCACGCGATTCTGGCAGAGTGCCGGCGGCGCGGCCACGTGCTGTATTTTGACGACCTGGTGGGCCTGTTTCGCGCCGGAATTTCAGCCAACAGCAAGGTCAGCGTCGCCGCGGTGCTGAAGCCGCACCTGGAACGGCGGGAAGTACGGGTATTGGCCGAAAGTACGCCCGAAGCGTTTCGCGTGCTGACCGAACTTGACCGCAGCTTCGCAGACCTGTTTCACGTGCTGCCCCTGGAACAACCCGATGAGGCAGAAACACTGCGCATCCTGATTCACCAGCAGCGTGAGCTCGAGTCGCGGCTTGAGTGTCGCTTTGACCTCGAAGCCCTGCCCACTGCACTTGACTTGTCCACGCGCTACAGGCGGGAGCAGGCGTTTCCCGGCAAGGCAGCGGGTTTTCTTTCGCAGCTTGCGGTCAAGCACCGCAAAGAGCCTATCTCGCGCCGCGACGTGCTTGCCGAGTTCCAGGCCCGCAGCGGCATGGCTGTTACCTTTCTGGATGAACATGCACGGCTTTCGCGCGCCGACATACGGCAAGGTCTGCGCAGCCGCATTGTCGGCCAGGACGGCGCCCTTGAGGCCATGTGCGACGTTGTGAGCATTGCCAAGGCGCGCCTGAACGACCCGGACAAACCGCTGGGCAGCCTGCTGTTTCTGGGCCCGACGGGCGTGGGCAAAACCGAGTGTGCCAAGGCGCTGGCCGAGTTTCTGTACGGCAGCGCCGAGCGCCTGCTGCGCTTTGACATGAACGAGTATCCCGAGGCTCACAGTGTCGCGCGCCTGGCCGGCACGCTCAGCGAGCCTGAAGGCCTGCTGACCGGCGCGGTGCGTCGCCAGCCGTTTTCCGTGATCCTGCTGGACGAGATTGAAAAAGCGCACCCCGCGGCATTTGACCTGCTGTTGCAGGTGCTGGGGGAAGGCCGCCTGACGGACGCGCTTGGGCGCACCGCGGACTTCACCAACTGCATCCTTGTGCTCACGAGCAATCTCGGCGCGCGTGAAGCCGAAGGCGGCATGGGGCTGGCCGGCCACGACAGCCGCGGCGACGACGCCTACGTGCAGGCGGCGCGCCGCTTTTTCCGGCCTGAGTTTTTCAACCGGCTTGACCACGTCGTGCCTTTCTCGCGCCTGAGCCGTGTACAGGTCGGTGAGATCTCACGCCAGCTTCTGCACGACGTGCTGACACGCGAGGGCCTGCAACGCAGGCGCTGCATCTTGCAGGTAGACCCGCTGGCCATGGACCGCGTCGTGGACCGTGGCTTTCACCCGACGCTGGGCGCCCGCGCAATCCGGCGCGAGATTGAACGGCAGCTCACGCTGCCATTGGCCGCACGCCTGGCCGAGCTGAAGCCGGGTGTTCCGGTGCTGGTGTCGTTGATGGCGCGTGGCGACGAGATCGCGGTCGGGACATCGCCGCTGCATGCAGACGCATATGACGCAGACGCGGCGGCGCGCCTGGCAGACCTGCCACCCGACGATGCAATTGCAGTGATCGACAAGCTTCTGAATACCGCCGAGACGCGACTGGAAGCGCTGAAGCCGCAGGGTGCAATCTCGGGCGGCGACGTAAGCCCGGCGCTGCAGCGCTACTACGCGATCAAGACGCAAGTCGAAGCAATGGATCGCGCCGTGGAAAGCTATCTGGACTGGCGCGAGCGGGGCGGCCCACGCCCGCAGCCCCAGCAGGAGTTCGCGCCTGTGCATGCCGGTGCGTGGCTTGAACTGCACACTCCCGCCGACGCGCGCGCGCTGCTGGCCGGTGCCGATGCGGTGCCGGGCCTTGAGGGCCGCGCGCGAATGCTGCGACTTGCGGCGTCTGCGGCTCTGTTGACGCTGATGCTCAAGACCGATGCCCGCGACGACGAACGCGCGCTGCTGCTGGTGGACGCACTCGGCGGGGTGTCATCACGCGGCGCGTTGCTGGGGTCATTGATGGCGATGCTGCGCATGCGCTTTGACCTTGGTGCTGACTTCACTGCGCCTGAGGGCAGCGACGAGGTCGTTGTTTCAGGCTATCTGGCGCAGCCGCTGACGCAGGCCCTGGCCGGCACCTACCTGCATGTCGGCGAGCACGGGCTTACCCCGCTGCGGGTGCTGGCCGCAGTCGTACCGAAAGGAGACGACGCAAGGCTGCATGCGGCGCGGCTGCAATCCGAGCGCCGCACGTGGGCGCAAGCCGTTGCGCGTGGCGAAGCATTGCCGGACGAAGACCCGGTGCCGGCGCGCCCGGTGCGGCAGGTGCTGGTCGCGAACGGCCCGACGCTTGATGTGCGCGGCGGCATGCTGTCCCGTGAGCGGCCGACGCTGGCGCTGCTGGCGCAATGGCTGCTTTGCGGCCTGCCGCTGGGGGTGGCGCCATGAGCGTAACGCGCATTCCCGTTCTGTTGTGGCGTGATACATCCGGACTGTGGACCGGGGCAGTCGCGGAGTATCCGCACCTGGCAGCCATTGACCGGAATCCGCAAGGCTGCCTGGACCAGTTGCGCGCGCACCTGCACTGGCTGCAACGCAACCAGCCCTGGAACGTGCCGGAGCCCGAGATTCCTGACGGCAGCCTGCTGCGGGTGCCGGTCGACGTGCGGCCCGAAGTCGTGGCAAAGCAGCGCCGCATGCCGGCCGAGTACGAGGTGCGCATCCATGCTCCGTGCATACATGGCCGCACGGCCGGCGGCATGTTCGCGTGCTCGATCCCCACAATGGGCGTCTGGTTCATGTATCACGATGCCGAGCAGTTACGCGAAATGGCCAACCACTACGTTCGCGACGCCCTTCGCGGCCAGAGCGCGCAGCGTCTGAGCCGGCACCTGCCAGCCGTCGAGTATCAACTTGAGCACGTGGTGTTGACGGAACCGCGCGAGCGGCGTGGACAGCGCAAGCCAGCGCTGCCCGCCCTGGAGGCGGTCGCAGAGCCAATTGGTGAGCGCAGCGTGCGCAAACAGTTTCCGCGGCCATACGAGCGCGATAGCGAGATCAGCGACCTGGTGACGCGCGTGCACACCGACCGCGCTTCCGTGCTGCTGGTCGGCGAGCCCGGCAGCGGCAAGACTTCCGTGCTGGTCGCCGCCTGCCGCGAGGTCGAGCGCAAACGCGAAAGCGGCGACGATCGCCGATTGTTCTGGCAGACATCGGGCTCAAGACTCATCGCGGGAACGCCCTACCTTGGGCAATGGGAAGAGCGGCTGGAAGAAGCGATCGAGCAACTGGGGGCCATCGACGGCGTACTCTGCGTGGAGAATCTTCTTGAGCTTGTGCGCATGGGCGGCCACGGCGCCGGCGACAGCGTGGGTGCGTTTCTGGTGCCCTACCTGCGCATGGGCGAGTTGCGCATGATCGCCGAAGCCACGCCGGCCGAGCTTGACGCCTGCCGGCGCCTGCTGCCGTCACTGGCCGAGGCAATGCAGGTGGTGCCGGTGACGCCGATGCCGCACGCCAATGCGCTGCGCGTGCTGGACAAACTGGCAGCCGGCGCCGAGCGCAACCAGCGCCTGACGATTGCGGGCGAAGCCGTGTCGGCGGTCGGGCAGCTGTTCCGGCGCTTCCGGCCCTATGACTCCATGCCCGGCAAAGCGGCGCAGTTCCTGACTTCGCTGGTGCAGGCCGCAGCGAGCACTCCGAGTCGGCGCCTTGACTCGTCAACTGTCATTGAGCAGTTCCGGTCGGACACAGGTTTGCCCGAAAGTTTCTTGCGTGATGAGCTGCCGCTGTATCGCGCCGAGGTGCTGAGCTTTCTGTCAGCCCGCGTCATGGGCCAGGCGGCTGCGTGCGAAAGCGTAGCCGGCGTGATTCTGGCGTTCAAAGCCGGGTTGAATGACCCGCGACGCCCCCTCGGTGCCATGCTGTTTGCCGGCCCGACCGGTGTCGGCAAAACGGAACTGGCGCGGGCTATGGCGGACTACCTGTTCGGTGCGGGCGCAGAAAAAGGCCGGCTGGTACGCCTGGACATGAGCGAATACGCGGGCGCGGGCGGGGCTGAGCGCATGATCAGCGATGCCGGCGGCGAGCCCAGCGAGTTCCTGCGCAAAGTGCGCTCGCAGCCCTTCTGCGTGGTGCTGCTGGACGAGATCGAGAAAGCGGACGCGGGCGTGTTCGATGTGCTGCTGGGGCTGCTGGATGAAGGCCGCCTCACCGATCGTTACGGGCGCGTCACCAGTTTCCAGAGCTGCGTGATCGTGCTGACCAGCAACCTGGGCTCGGGCAGCGCCCGCACACTGGGCTTTGGCGCGCAACGCAGCCCCGACTTTGATGGCGCGGTGGCGCGCTTCTTTCGCCCGGAGTTCTACAACCGGCTGGACGGCGTAGTGGCGTTCAAGGCGCTGGAAGAAGCGACCGTGCGCCGCATCGCGGACAAGGAACTGTCCGAGCTTGCGGCGCGCGAGGGCATCGTCGCCATGGGCATCAAACTGGAATGGACCCCGGAAGTTGCGTCGCTGGTTGCGCAGGCCGGATTTGACCACCGCTACGGCGCGCGCCCCCTGCAACGTGCATTGGATGAGCTCGTGGCAACGCCGCTGGCCGGCCTGCTTGCCGCGGATCCTGGACTGCGCAACTGCACGCTCATTGCGACCGTAGCCAACGGCAAGGTCAAGTTCGAACGGCGTAGCGCTTAGGCGGTCTACTTTTTCTCAGTCAACGCGGCGGGAATGAAGATCCGGTCCCCCTCGGCAATGCCGTTGTCCTTGTACCAGTTCTCGCGCATTTCCACGGCAAAGCGCACGGGCGCCCCGGCGGGGTACAGTTCGAGTTCATGGTCGGGTGTGCCCGCGGCAGGCGCTTTCATCACATTGTGAATCTTGACGATCACCCCGCGTTCGTCGGCGAATGCGATGCTGAGGTTTATCTTGCAGTTCTTCATCCAGTAGCTGACGTCGCCTTCCTCGGCTGGATAAATGAACAGCATGCCGTGGTTTTCCTTCAGGCTTTCACGGAACATCAAGCCGCGGCGCTGCTCGGCCGGCGTAATTGCCAGCTCAACGCGAGCGCGGCCCTTGAAGCTGTTGTCCTTGCCCGGCCAGCGGTCGGTGACCACATCCTTCTGCTTGGCGTTGTAGAACACCACGGCAGGAAGGCTTGGCGGCAGGTTCTGCAACAGGAAAGGGAACTTCAACTCACCCTTGGGCGCAAAGCCGGCGGGTACCGCAATCACGAAGCGTGTCTGGGCCTTGAAGTCTACTTTGCCGCCCTTTGCTGCTTCCTTGTGAACGATGCTGTAGCCGCCCTCGCCCTTGCCCACAAACCACAGGTTCGCGCCGGCTGGCGCATCAATCGAGATCTGGCTGGGGTCGTCCCAGGCGAGCACAATCGCCTTGCCGGTTTCAATGGTGTTGGCCTTCTTGAGTGCGGCCAGGCGGGCGTCCTCGGTCATGGCGAGGCTGGCTTCAAGCCGGTCATCGCCGAACTTGATGTCAATCTTGTCGTAACTGGGCGCCTTGTTGTCGAACGCATCCACGCCTGCAATCGTAACGGCACTGCGGCGCTCAATCTTGTTTTTCGTGAAGTAGTCGCTGCCTTTCCAGATGGCAAGGTAGCTGGCCTTGGTCGGGCTGAAGTAGACGGGCTCATCGAGGTCGCTGCCGCCGGCGGCTTCGATGCCTTCGTAAAACGTGCTGATGATCTTGGTGCGCCCCGCAGTCTCAATCCATGCGGCGCAGACCTTGCCCTTGACGCCCTTGAGCCAGAACTGCCCCTGCTTGCCGCCGAAAGGAACGATCACGCCCTGTCCTTCGGTGAGGTCGTCGCGATCTTTCATGAGCTGCGCGACATCTTCAGCCTCTTCGAGCACTTTCAAACTGACACTGGGCGCATCCGTGGGCTTGTCCTCGGGGCGCTCGTTGCGGATGAAGAACATCTTTGCCATCTCGGGCTCGGCACCCTTGCTCTTGTCCAGCAGGTCGGGCGAAGTCTTGACCGCACTGCCCGCGGAGATACCCAGCTCTTTGGCGGCGCCTGCAGGCAGTTGCAGCACGACGCGCGCCCTCTTGCCGCCGTAGATGCGCGGAAAGGCGGCTTCGTTGAATGCCGGCACGCTGGCGACCAGCACGGCGTTGCCGTCTGCGCCGACGAACACGAGGTCCAGCGGATCAGGCACGGTCTTGAATTCGATCTCGACGGGCTCTTTGAGCTCGGGATACAGCATCGCGATGGCTTGGCCCGCCTTGACGGCCAAGCCGTTGATGGCGCGGCGGCGGTGCATTTCGCTGGTTGCTACGAAAGCCTTAAACTCTTTGCCGTTGATGGTCAGCGCCTGCGTGGACTCCATGTACGGCCAAGCCACGGGCTCAACGACTTCTGAGTCGGGGCCGCATGCGGCAAGCAGCAGGCTGATGGCGGCCAGTGTGAAAATGCCAAGTCGCGTACGCATCAAAGTCTCCAAAGTCGCACCACCCCGGGCAACCGGGGCGGGGTGGGCAGGATAGGGCGACACGACCCCCGGGGCAAGTAGCGGGCGTTGTCACAGCCCGCAGCAACCGTCACTTGGCCACGACGTTGATGATGCGGCCTGGTACGACGATCAGCTTCTGGATGGTCTTGCCGTCCACGAACTTCTTTACGTTGTCGTTTTCCAGCGCCAGCCTTTCCATCGTTGCCTT
This sequence comes from Planctomycetota bacterium, assembly GCA_025993795.1. Taxonomy (GTDB): domain Bacteria; phylum Planctomycetota; class UBA8742; order UBA2392; family UBA2392; genus JADJRK01. The sequence goes on along the minus strand of JAMQHL010000044.1, from coordinate 10,324 downwards.
GTCTGCTTCCCTGGGCAGCGTGATCGTTCCGCGTACCTTGCCGTTGACCTGCACTGGCAGCTCGATGGTGTCCAGCTTCATGGCTTCGGGGTCGGCTTTGGGCCATGGACGGTCGAATACGCTGCCTTCGTTGCCGAGGGCTTCGTGCAACTCCTCGGCCGTGTGCGGAACAATCGGTGACAGCGTCTGCACCATGGCCATGAACGCCTCGCGCAGGGCGTGGCGTGATGCCACTTCCATGGATGCGGGCTTTTCAATGCCGCGCACGAATGAATGAATGTCATTCAGCAGCGCCATGCCCGCGGCAATCGCTGTGTTGAACGCGTAGCGGCCTTCGAATTCCCCTGTCACCTTGTCGATCAGCGCGTGCGTGCTGGCGCGCAGGGCTCTCGCGGCCTCGCTGTATTCTGTGCCTGCCGGCGCCTCCCCCAGCTCTTCAACCAGCGGCGCGTGCTGCAACACCGTGTCGTGCCAGCGCTTCAGGAACGCGTACGGGCCTTTCATGCCGTTGGGGTCCCAGACGCTGTCGGCGTCGCCGGGGCCCAGGAACAGGATGGCCAGGCGCGTGGCATCAGCGCCGTACTGGTTCATTAACTCGGTGGGGTCGGCGCCGTTCTTCTTGGACTTGGACATCTTCTCAATACGTCGTGTGATGTCGCTGTCACTTGCCTTGCCTTCCTGCTTCAGGCGCGCGAACTCTTCCTGGCTGACGTAACGATTCATGCGCTCGTTGACGATGCGAATACTTTCACCCTGGACCAGGCCATGGGCATACAGGCGCTGGAATGGCTCTTCGAAGTCGATCAGGCCGATGTCATGCAGAAACCTGGTGTAGAAGCGAGCATAGATCAGGTGCAGGATCGCATGTTCGCGGCCGCCGATGTACAGATCCACCGGCGCCCAATGGTGGGCCTTGGCGCGGTCGAAAATCTTCTCGGGATTGTTCGGATCGGTATAGCGCAGGTAGTACCAGCTTGAATCGACGAACGTGTCCATCGTATCCATGTCGCGGCGGGCGTCTTCGCGGCCGCACTTGGGACACCTGGTCTTCCGGAAATCCGGGTGCAGCGTCAGCGGCGACTGGCCCGTGGGCAGAAAGTCCACGTCGTCCGGCAGGGTGACCGGCAATTCTGATTCGGGCACCGGGACGATGCCGCATTTCGGGCAATGCACAATCGGTATCGGGCAGCCCCAATAGCGCTGGCGTGAGATGCCCCAATCGCGCAACTTGTAATTGATCTGTGGCCCGCCCTTGCCGGCGGCTTTCAGGTCGGTGGCGATCTGCTTGATGGCGGCGGCGGATTCCATGCCGGTGTACTTGCCGCTGTCAATCAGCACCCCGTGTTCGGTGAACGCGGCTTGCTTTACATGTACTGCAGTACCTGCCTCCTGCCTCGTGCCTCCCGCCTCGTGAACTACCTGCTTCATCGGCAGGCGATACTCGCCGGCAAACTCGTGGTCGCGCTCGTCGTGGGCGGGCACGGCCATCACCGCACCCGTGCCGTACATCAGCACGTAGTTGGCAACGAAGATCGGTACCTCTTCGTTGTTCAGCGGGTTCACGGCCTTAAATCCGGTGTTGATGCCCTCTTTCTCGGCGTCGCCGGCGCGGTCCTGCTCGGACATCGCCAGCGTTTCTTTCACAAACTCGCGCAGGCGCGCAGCCTGCTTGGCGTCGGACTGGGCGATGATCTGCTCTACCAGCGCATGTTCCGGTGCCAGCGCCACGTAGGTGACGCCGAAAACGGTGTCGGCGCGCGTCGTGAACACCGTAAGCTTCTGTGGATTGGCCAGTTTGGCCGTAAAGTCGATGTTCACGCCTTCGCTGCGGCCGATCCAGTAGCGCTGCTGCATGGCGACCCTTTCCGGCCACTTGTCGCCCAGTTTGTCCAGGCCCTCCAGCAGGCGGTCGGCATAGTCGGTGATGCGCAAGAACCACGCGTCGATTTCTTTGGGGATCACGCGGGATTCGCACCTGAAACAGGCCTGGAATTCATCGCCGTCCTTGACGACAGTTTCGACCTGCTCATTGGCCAGCACCGTGTGGCACTGCGTGCACCAGTTGACGCGGGCCTTCTTTCGATAGGCCACGCCCTTTTCCAGCATCCGCAGAAAGATCCACTGGGTCCACTTGTAGTAGTCGGGGCGGCAGGTGAAGACTTCGCGGTCCCAGTCGAAGCTGTAGCCGAACGCGTGCTGCTGCTTGCGCATCGCGGCAATGTTTTCGTAGGTGTACTTGGACGGGTGGCTGTGCTGCTCAATGGCCGCGTTCTCGGCGGGCAGGCCGAAGGCGTCCCAGCCTGTAGGATTCAGCACCTTGTAGCCGCGCATGCGCAGGTAGCGCGCCATGGCGTCTGTCAGCGTGTAGGGCAGTGCGTGGCCGAAGTGGAGCCTGCCGGACGGGTAGGGAAACATCGACAGCACGTAGAATTCGCGGTCAGACTTGGGTTCATGGCCGGAGCTTGGCGCCTGCTTGCGGGCGTCCCAGAACTTCTGCCACTTGGCTTCGTAATCAGGAAACTTGCGTTCGTCTTCCATAGGACCCTTCCCGCGCCGCGACACGATAGCGGCCAACCATGCTTCCTCAACTGCCGAGTTTCACACAAGGACACGACGTCACTAAGAACTGCTGGCGTGCTGTGCGTTGCTCTTCCTTGTGCGAACCCGGAAAATCAAAACGCCCCGCCAACCCGGGCGGGGCGGACCTTGCCTGGAGACTCAGGTTGTGGCTTCAGTCTTCTTGCTTGGCACCGCTTCCACCCGACGCACATCGAGTCGGCCGCCGTTGAACTGAAGTAGCAGGCCGACATCGAGTTCGAGGTTCTTCAGAAGTGTGCGCATGCGGCCGTACTCGTCAGGTGTGATTTCTTCTTCATCAACCAGAACGCACAAGATGGCGTCGTTGACGCAGAAATCGATCGCCAATTCACCCAGCGTGTGGCCCTTGAAGTGAACCTTCACGGGCTTATCGACTTCAGCGGCCAGACCCTTCTCACGCAATTCAAGTTCCATTGCTTCGCGGTAGAAATTGTGGGGCAAGCCGGGGCCCAGCTCGGCGTGAACCGTCTTGGCGGCGTTGATCACAACTTGGGTCAGGTCTTTGTGCAGCATGAGAGCCCCGCATGAAGCCTGTGCAAATGTAACGCAGGCAAGGGCTTCACGCCAGACGCAACGCTTCAAGGTTGCGGGCGAGGCTTCAAACGGCAACTTCGGGTCGCGGCAAAGCCGGCATCTCGTTCCAGAAGCGGCCGTCAAGTTCGCGGCCTGTGCGCCTCTTGTTTACGCCGCCCCACTGCTTGAAGAAGAAGGCAACGTTTGCATCGAGGCACTGGTCACGTATCTGGCGTACCCAGGCGGGGTTCATAGGACGGGCGCCGGGGCCGCTTTCGCCGCCGACGATCGCCCAGTCAATGCCGCGCAGGTCAAGGTTGGGAATCGGCCCGAGCAGCGGTTCCACGGATAGAAACTTGATGTGCGCGCCGGTAGCACGCAGACGATCAATGCGCCACGCGTAATCGGCGTTCTCGACACTGACGCCCTGCCAGATGTGCGGCGCCCAAGGAAGACTACGGGAAAGCTCGGCAAGCCGGTCTGCCCGCTTCGTAAGCACCTGAAACTGGTGCCAGTGCGCATCGTTCATCGCATCGAACACGCGCCGGATAAACGCAGCCGGCACGTCCTTGTGGTAAAGGTCGGACATCGAGTTGACGAAGATGGTGCGCGGGCGACGCCAGCCGCGAGGGATGTCCAGCGCGTGCGGCTGAAGCGTAACCTCAAAACCTTTGGCGTAGTTGGCCTGCCCCATCAACTGCAACCGCTTTGCCATGCGCTCGGCATAGCAATGCTTGCAACCCGGGCTGATCTTGTCGCAGCCTGTAACTGGGTTCCAGGTCGCCTCAGTCCATTCGATTGCAGAGTGATCGCCCATTTAGAAAGGTAGCTTCCTTTGGGGTTCCTTCTTGGGACGCCAGATCCCGATTATCACCCACGTTCCATGTTCGAGGACTGTGCCTACGAAAAAGTGAGTGTCGCGACTTGGCGCGCATAGCACGTTTAGGAACTTCGATCGCACCTGTTGCACGGCGTCGTTCGGTTTTGCACCACCGTCCACGAGTCGCCAGTAGAGAGCGCTAACCTCCCAGTCTTCAATCATCATCTGGTGGTTGCGTTTGCAGCGCGGATCATCGCACTCGAACTGGTAGCTGAGCTTAAATGGCATTTTACGCGGTGGCTGGAGCGTGTTCTTTCGGTCGTCCCACAGTCGCGCCTGCTTCAGCGCCTCGAGGAAGCTAGGGTCCCAGTCGGGCTCGTCGAGTGGTTGCACAAGGAGGTCGTGGGTATTCCTTGGTTTAAAGATTCCCAGTGAAGTGCGGTCATTCTTTTGCGCTTCCCACAAGGCTTCCATCGACGAGGCCTTCTTGGGCATCACGAATCTAGCACGGGCGGACCAAGTGGGATCCCGTTTGGTATCAATGCTTTCGCCGAGCGTGAGCGTGCTGGAGTCAGGTTTCCAGCTTTCCTTGCGCACATCACGCCCCTTGTGCTTCTCCGCATCGACTTCGATCCACTGGTACTTTTTGTATTGCTGGCTAAATGGGAGTTCTCGGAAATTGATCGGGTAGAGACGCACGAATGAACCGTCCTCAAGCACGCCTGCCGTGCAGACCAGTTCATCGTACTTCTTGGAAGGAATTGGGGCGGTCTTGACGGTGATGAGGACTTTCAAGCGTTGCTTCGCCATGCCTCACCCCGACCACCTACATCAGGTGGCGCACTTCAAGCCCGCCGCTAGCGCCCGCGTTGGCTGCAAGTCTTGACCGATGGCACATCGCCGGATCACGCTCCATACAGAGTAGGGCAGACGGCTTTTCGTGCAAGAGTTCTACTACTTGATCGACATGGGCCGCTTTTTCGGATAGGTGCTGGCGCTCATAACGCTCTAGCAAGGCGTCATAGGCATTGGCATCTGTGAGATCAGCACGTTCACCTGAGGCGATTCCAAGCTCTGGAATGTGAACATACTCCAGCCCCAGGCCCGCCATGTGCTTGGACAACGTTGACTTGGCGAACCCGTACTTCCGAGAGATCGCATTACGGCGCACGTCGACGATTCGGACGATGCCTTTGCGGAAAAGACCAGCGAGAAACCCGTCGACGCATTTGCCCTCATAACCAACGGTGTAGGCAGCAACGTCAGTTTGTGTTCTCTGCACGGGGTTGTGCGAGATAAGGTCAGCTCGCTCAGATTTCTGCGCATACCACGGGTGCTGCGAATAGACGGTGCGTAGCAGCTCGTCGTGCCCAAGCGTGCCATATTTGCCGGACACTTCCCGGACTGATGGCCAAGCAGATCGTGGCAACTTGTCGGCTTCGGCCCGCGCCAGTTCTTGTGATCCACTCGCAACGGACAGGAGGGACCGGGTACCAGCAGTTTCCCGAACCAGACCCTTCTGCATCAGACTGTCTAGCTCACGGTACAGCGCGAAGGAGAACGGGCCGTATTTGTACGGTACAAACTCATACGTCAGGCCAGCCGTCGCACCGACGCACTCACGAAAAAGGAACGCAAACTTAGTGAGTTGAACTCTGCTGAGGCCACGATATCCGTTTGCCTGAGCGGTACTCAGGAAGGCAAGAAGTGCGCGTTGACGGTTCAGCATAGCGACCCAGACTAGACAATACATTCAACACACCCGCCTGAACAGCGCCACTATGCCGAGCGGTTGCGCTGGCTGCTGTCGGCGGCTCGGCGGCTACGCGCGCGCAGCCAACTAGGGAAAGGGGTACAAGGCAAAAGTGCCAGGCGTGCGCCCGGTCTAAACTCTCCGGCACCTGCCTGATTCGACAGTATACGCCTACACCTTTGAAGTCGACGATTCGGAATTCATTCGCGAAGTCCATGACAGTGCGACTTGCAGGTACTTCTGACCTTCCGAACTCCGCATTGAAACCAGACGCGGCGTCGGCTCAGCACTCTGCCCCTTAGACACCGTAGCGCCGCCCGCACAGAGGAAGCGACGCACACTGTCACTTTGCGGCGGGGTCGGGTTCGCCCATCGCAATCAGGCGCTGGCGGCAGGTTTCAGCCACTTCGCCTTCGCCGCCGTAGGCATCCCAGGTCTTGCGGTACATCGCGGCCGCGTCTGCGTTCCGGCCCGCACCATCGTAGCTCTGCGCCAGCAAGTACATGCCGCTGGGCGAGCCCGGCACCAGTTGCAGGGACGTTTCAAGCCTTGCGGCCGCAACCGCGAAATCACTGCGCTTGAGCGCCACGGCCCCGCCCATGAAGTTGGGCCAGAATCCGCGACTGTCGAGTTGCAGCGCCGTGCGGCTGCTGGTTTCGGCTTCATCGAAGCGCCCCAGGAAATACAACGCCTGGGCGCTGTTGACGTGCAGAATCGCGTGGTCGCTGCGCTTGCTCACGGCCTGCCGGTACAGGTTGAGCGCCTGTTCAAGCTTCTGCTTGCGCACGTTTGCGTCGGTCGCCTGCAACGCCTCTCCGGCAAGCGCATCGCCCTGGTCCGCAAGGTCATAGGCCGGCTGCGCTGCGCGCATGTCGATCAGCGCGTTGTTGTACTCGGGTTCGTTGCGGATGTAGTTGCCGCCGCCCTTGTACTCGTTCTTGAGCTGCCGGCTCAGGTAATCAACGCGGTTGCCGGGGTCGGGGTGCGTGGCCAGAAACTCAGGCCCCCCGCCGCCGTGAGCCTGCGTGTAGTCATCCAGCATCTGCATCACGCCGATGATGCCGTCGGGGTGATAGCCCGCGCGCGCGGCGAAACGCATCCCGAACTTGTCGGATTCGCTCTCGTTATCGCGGCTGTAACTGAGACTGAGCAACTGGTACGCAACAATGCCGACCAGCGCCACGCCCTGCATCTCTTCGCTGGTGGACGCGATCAGCACAGCGGCCAGCATCACAGCCAGAGTCTCGCTCATGCGCTCTGTGCCATGGCGGGCAAAGACGTGCGTGACCTCGTGACCCAGCAGGCCCGCGAGCTCGGACTCGTCTTTCAGCCGCTGCATGATGCCGCGCGTGACGAACACATGGCCGCCGGGCAGCGCAAACGCGTTGATCATGCTGGTGTTTACGACGTAGAACTTGAACTCCCAGTCCGGAAACTCGGCTTCGCCTTTCAGGCGCGTGCGACCGGCTGCAACCACCTTCTGGCCGACACGGTCGACGTATTGCTGCGTGGCGGCGTCGGGGTAGAGCCCGCCCAGTTCGGCCAGGATCGGCTGTACGTTTTCGTCGCCGAGTTGGCGCTCGCTGTCGTAGTCATAGATGTTGAATGTTGTCTTGCCGGTCAGGGCGTCGGTCTGGCAGGCGCTGACAAGCGGCACCAGAGACAGCAACAGGATCGGGATAAAGCGCAGAAGCAGTTTCATGGGGATCTCCTTCGAAGGACCGTTTTAGCGACGCGCCTGCCGATGGAAAGCGATTTGAAAACGGAGTTGCAGAGAAACAGAGAACAGCTGGCCGGCCGGCATCGACCGCCCGTGTCTTCGCTTCCATGAATCCGTTTGAAATCATGCATTCATGCAGCACTTCTTGTACTTCTTGCCGCTGCCGCAGGGGCAGGCGTCGTTCGGGCCGACCTTGATGGTGGCCTTGCGCTGCTGCTTCTTCAGCAGGTGCGCCGTGGCTGTCACGCGCGCGTAGCCCCCGAGCGCCTCGCCGCCACTGAGCCGCCCGCTGCCTTCGCTGTAACCGAGAAAACTTTCCAGCAAGCCGGGCACGGCCTCGCGCTCCGTCTGCTCCAGCGACAGGCGACCAAGGCCGATCGCCACGCCATCGCGAATGCTCGGCTCGTCGAGCGCATCCGGCTCCGCCCCTGTACCCTCCATGAAGGCAACCAGCACAGCCGCAGCACGCTCGCCAAAGGCCCGCGCCTGCATCTCGCCCGGCGTGCTGGACAGGTACTCGCTGACCCAATGCTCAATCGTTTCCGTGTGACGCCCCATGGCGCTAGAGTAGCGCTCCGTATGGAAGATGGAACTGTACAGGCGAGACCCGCCGAGGAACCCTTCAGCGCGCTTGCGCGCTGGATGCACCGGCTTTACTACCTTTACATGGTGCTGGTGCCGGCGCTGGCCGTGTTCGGACTGCTGAACCTGCGGGGGGCGCCCGCCGAGTATGTCTACGGTCTGCTCGCCGTGCCCGTGCTGCACTGGGTGCTGAAGGGCTCAATGGTGATCGCTGGTATCGCCTACCTGGCCTTCGTCACCGAACTCGCACGCCCGCCGAAAAGCCCGCTGGTCACGCTGCTGCTGATCTTCGACACCCCGGTGCTGGTCTACTTGGGCGCCCTGGCCGGCGGCCCGCCGCAGCTTGAGATCCTGGCCTACGACGGCGTGGTGGAGGCCACTGCGGTCGTGCTGTCGCTGATACCGGTACAATTCACCGGCTCGGTGCGCATCCCGGCCAAGACCGGCAGCGACATCCCCAAATCCATGCTGCTGATCGCGCTGTTCGCGGCGGGGCCCCTGGCGGTGTTCGGCGCGTTGTTCGCCGGGCTGGCGGCGGAAGGTGCCTGGATCGGCCTGGCCACCATGACGGCCGCGATCGGCTGGAGCAGCTACAGTTTCTACCGGCTGCTGCGTTTCGCCCCGAGCAACGAGGAGAACTGGGGCTGGATCATCTTCGGGATCATGGGCCCGCTGCTGGGCGGCATCGCATATGGCGTGATCAAGGGCCTCACGAAAGGCATGTAGGATGGGTCTTGCCCGGGCGCGCGTCGGGCTGGACAATCACTTCACTGGAGAACCCGTGAAAGCAGAATGCAACGAAGCCATAGATGCCGCAAAGTCGCTGGGCGCGAGCTATGCCGACGTGCGGGTCATTGAATATCGCCGCGAAGGCGTTGCCCTGCGCAACGGCCACCCCTGCAACCTTGCCAGCGGCCAGTCGTTTGGCGCCGGTATACGCGTAATCGTGAACGGCGCATGGGGCTTTGCCAGCACAAACCAGGTCGATACCGCAAGCCTCAAAGCCACAGCCGCACGCGCCGTCGAAATCGCCAAGGCCAGCGCGCAGGTCAAGAAGCAGGATGTGCGACTTGCGCCCAAGCCGCCGGTCGAAGACATCTGGTGCACGCCATTCACCATCGACCCGTTCAAGGTGCCGCTGGAGCAGAAGCTCGGCCTGCTGTTGCAGATCGACACAATCCTGCGCAAGAACCCCGCCGTGAAAGTTGCCAGCAGCGCGATGCAGTTCGCGCGCGAAAAGCAGTGGTACATGGACACCGACGGCAGCTTTATCGTGCAGGATTTGGTCCGCAGCGGTGCTGGCTACAGCGCAACGGCGGTCGGCAACGGCGAGGTGCAGATTCGTTCTTACCCGCAATCATGGGGCGGCAACCACAAGTGCACGGGCTATGAAATCGTGCACGCGTACGACCTGCTGGGCAACGCCGAGCGCATACGCGATGAAGCCGTCGCGCTGCTGACCGCACCCGCCTGCCCCTCGGGCCGCATGGACCTGATTCTGGACGGGCCGCAGCTTGCCCTGCAGATTCATGAAAGCGTCGGCCACGCCAACGAGCTTGACCGAGTGTTCGGCTATGAGGCCAACTATGCGGGGCGCAGTTTCATGCTGCCCGAGCTGCACAACCGCAAGGGCGGGTTCAAGTACGGCAGCCCGATCGTCAATCTCGTGGCTGACTGCACGGTGCCCGGCGGCCTGGCAACCATTGGCTACGACGACGACGGCGTGCGGGCACAACGCTTTCACGTGGTGCAGAACGGCATTCACAACGAGTGGTTCACGACGCGCGAAACCGCGCCGCTGGTGGACCGCGAGTTTTCAAACGGCTGCAGCCGGGCCGAGGGGTTCAACAACATCCCGATCACGCGCATCCCGAACCTGAGCCTGATGCCGGGCGAGTGGGAGTACGACGCGCTGATTGCCGACACCGAAGACGGCATCATCATGGAAGTGAACAAGAGCTGGAGCATTGACCAGATGCGGCTGAACTTCCAGTTCGGGGCCGAGATCGGGCGCGTGGTGAAGAACGGCAAGATCACGGGGATCGTGAAGAACCCGAATTACCAGGGCAACACGCCCGAGTTCTGGGGCAGCGCCGACGCCATCTGCAACCAGGACCACTGGGACCTGTGGGGAGTCATCAACTGCGGCAAAGGCCAGCCCGGCCAGACAGCCGAAATGTCCCACGGCGGCGCCCCCACAAGATTCCGGGGCGTTGAGGTGGGCATTCGGGGGTAAGCGTTAACAGGATGGATAGGATAGGCAGGATAAGGGCAACTGCTTTTGCAGTTTATCCTGTTCATCCTATCTATCCTGTTTCTTGGCCTGCCGGGGAAGCAC
>JAMQHL010000043.1 GCA_025993795.1 Planctomycetota bacterium | reverse complement strand
CCTGAACACAACGTGAAGCCCCGTAACCGAGCACCGGTGAAAAACGCCGGGCAACCCAAAGGGCGACCGTCCTGTGGGGAAGGGGAAGCTCCGCCCACCAGTGCGCCCCAAGCCCGAATCACAAGCAAATCACGCCAACAAACCCCAACCCCGATTATCCACAACCCCCGATGCAACATCCGGGCTAAGCGGTGAATACTACGGCCCCCCGCCTCCCCCCGTCATCACTCTTTTTTCGCAGCAAGGCGTGCCCCCGGTTCGGAGTTCGGGGGCAACAGGTGTGGAATCCGCTTTACCGCTCTTGCCGGGGGTGCCTGGCCCCGATTGCCGGTGCAAGCCTCTTTGCCGCCACGGCGATGGCATCGCTGGATACATCGACTCCGATCCAGCTTCGTCCCAGAGCCTGCGCTACGGCGCAGGTCGTTCCGCTGCCGCAGAAAAAGTCCGCCACCACGTCGCCGACGTTTGACGATGCTTCGAGGATGCGCCTGAGCAGTGCTTCCGGTTTCTGCGTCGGGTAACCGAGCCGTTCTCTTGCAGCCGTTCGCGTTCCAAAGCCCGGAATGTCCGACCAGATCGTGTCCACTGTGGACATCGCTTCGTCGAGGTAATATTTCTTGTACCGCTTGCCTGACTTCGACACGTAGATCAAGTCCTCCGCCTCCATACGCTCAATCGACGCGGCGGAGTAGTCGCCCAGCATCACCGTCTTGAAGCGCCGGCCGTCGGGCTGCGTGTACCGGTACACCTTCTGTTGCCGCGCATCCAGCGCCACATAGGCCTGCCGGAATGTCCATTGGTCAGACTTGGAGTAGAACAGAATGCTGTCCACGTTTCGGGGCCACTGCCGGGAAGTGCGCTTCGCGCCCTTGCCCGCCACGTCCCGCCGCCAGAACAACTCGTTTCGAAAGTTGTCGTAACCGAACAGCCGGTCGCACATGCACTTGACGTAGTGCGACGTGCGCCAATCCAGGTGAATGTAGATCGATCCGGTGCCGGCAAGCACACGCCTCATCTCGGCAAGCCGCGCCTCAAACCACTCCAGGTATGCGGCGATCCCGCCTGGCCAGCGGTCGTCAAAGTACGGTTCCGCACGGCCGGGGTCGGCCCGCGTCGAGTAGTGCTGTCGTCCGGTCAGGAACGGCGGGTCGATATAGATCAGGTCGATGCACCCGGCGGGCAATGCTTGAAGCACCGCAAGACAATCGCCCTGGATCAGGCGGTTCGTCCCACTCGGCGAGACCTTGGCGTTGGGCTTCACGCCAGTGCCCGGCTGAACTTCAACCACAATTGGCGCAGGCTCCATGCCCTGTTCCCTTGCTTCACCGACAGCCGCCGAGTCTACATGGCCCGGCAATCCGGCGCTCAACGCGGCGCCCTGAATAGCTGGTCTCCCTGCTCGCCCAGCAACTCCAGCGCGGGCTTGCCCTTGTCGTCCAGCACCAGCGCCGCCCGCGAGCGCCCATTCCCGTCACTGAGCGTGTATCCGTGGCGCCCCTGCGCGTCGATGAACATCAGGCTGCGCACTCCTTCTTTGTTGTCCAGCAGGCCCACGCCGCTCCAGCCGTCAGCGTTCACGCCCATGACCATGCGCGGGCGGTCCGCTGCGTCTTTCAGCATGATCGCCGGCGCGTCGTCGTCCTTGAGCACGAGTTTCATGCGCTCGGCGCCCTTGGCGTCAAGCAGCATCAGGTTCGGGCGCCCATTGCTGTTGCCGATCGCGAGCAGCGAGTCGCCCTTGGGGCCTTTCATCACCAGCGCCGCGTCGCGCTCGCCTTGCACTGTCAACACACTGGCCAGTTTGCCGTCGGCGTAATTCATGCTCAGCGTCGGCGCGCCCTCCTTGTCTGTGCCGAAGGCCGTGCGCTCGCGACCCTGCCCGTCGGCAAACGCCAAGCCGCTCCAGCCGTCAGGTGTCATGCCCAGCACCACGCGCGACTTCTTTTTGCCGTCGGTGAAGTTCAGCGCGGTGCTGCTGTCCGGCTTGATGCGGATGGTCAGGTTGGTCTCGCGGTCTTTGCCGACCATGCGCAGCTCTGTCACGCCGCCTGAAATGCCAAGCGTGGCGCGCACGCTGCCGTCGTCATCGATCAGCTCAAACTTCTTGGCCCGCAGACTCGCGGGCACACCTTCCTGCGCCCCCACCTCGCCGGTGAACAGTTGCACCAGCGCGCCGCCAAGCATGGCGCCGCACAGGGTCAGGATCAGTTGCAGTGGTTTCATGGTCATCTCCGCGCAGAGTCACGCACAGTATGCCATGCCGCCACAGCCGAAGCGGCTGCGGCCTGTGATCGCAACCGCAACTACTTGCGCTTGCGCGAAATGTTTTTGGGGTACAGCGCCTGTTCGTGCGTCGGCTGGCCGCCGGATTGGGTGCCGCGGCCTGCGTGTGTGCCCTGCACGCGGGGTGACGCGTGTTCTTTCAACGCGTCTTCCTCGGTGCCCTTGAGCATCTTGGCGTTGCCGCCGACTTCATGCCAGTTTGCCTGCCTCATGGCTTCACGCGGTCAATCGGGCAGCAACCCTTGGGCGGCTGGTAGCGCCAGCTTGGGGGCCGTGAAGACTTCAGCTCGGTCAGTACCGTGCGCACGTATTCAATCTCGACCGATTGCGGGTTGCGTGCGTCGTCTATGGCGCCGCGGTACTGCAACTTGCCCTGCCGGTCAAAAATGTACGTTTCGGTTGTCACGCGCGCGCCGAAACGGTCAGCGATCACGTTGCGGTCGTCTTTCAATACGGGTATGCGCAGCCGGTTGGGGTCGCCGTCACCGAAATGGTCGTGCAGTTCCGAGACGCTTTCCATCGCGCTGCTGTTGATCGCATACCACTGCAGGTTGCTGAAGTCTGAGGCGAGCTTGTTCAGGCGCTCTTCATAGATCTTGCTGGTCGGGCAGTAACACGATACCCATACGATCATCGTGTAGTCGGCTTTGCTGCAATCCACGGTGACACTGCCGCCGGCCAGCGCCGGCAGCGAGATCTCGCCGGGACCGTCGCCGATACGCAGCCCGGGTACCGTTGCCGGCAACGACCCGTCGTCTGCAGCGCGTTCGAGGTCGGCGTGCTCGACACCGGGGACCTCAGAGACGCCCTCAGGTGCAAGCAAGCCCACATACTCGCAACATTCCACAAACTCTTTTGGCGCAAAGAGATAGGTTGCATAGATCGTGCCCGCCACGAGGGCGGTCACGATCAGCGGCGTCAGGTATCGCAAGGAACTTTTCACGCAACGTCCTGGTCTGTTCTGTGTTACATGCACCAGCCTAGCATTGGGCGAAGCCGTCGATAAGGAGCCATCCATGAAACGCGTATTGATGCTTGCCGCATTCCTTGGATTCGTAGGAATGCCGCTGCTTGCCCAGGAAGTGCCGGAAGGCGAAAAGCCAGCAGAGACACCGAAAGAAGCGGGCAAGAAAGAGGACGGCGAAAAACCTGCAAAGCCTGACCGCCAGCGCCCGGCGCGCGGCGCCGACCGCAGCGCATACCAGGAACTTGGCCGCCTGCTGCGCGAACACGACGCAAACCAGGACGGCAAGCTCGATAAGTCCGAACTGGGCGACGAAGAGGTGCTCAAGAAACTCGACAAGGACGAAGACGGCCTGCTGACGCTGCAGGAAATGCTGGCTGACCGCGAAGCCGTGAACACCGCACTCAAGGCCAAGGCCAAAGCCATCTACGCCGAGGAGTTCAAGATTCTTGACCGCGACGACAGCGGCAAGCTCAACGCGGAAGAGCTGGGCGACAAATACGGCACGCTGCTCAAGGACGGCGACACCGACAAAGACGGCGAACTGAACGCCGAAGAGTTCGCCGCCGCCCGCGAAAAGGCGGCCGCAACGGCCAAGCCCGCCGACGACCGCCCGCAGCGCAAGAGCGCCGAAGACATGATCAAGGAAGCCGACAAAGACGGCGACGGCAAGCTCAGCAAAGAAGAGGCGCCAGAGCGCCTGAAGCAGGCCTTTGACAAGATCGACGCGGACGGCGACGGCTTCATCACCAAGGAAGAAGTTGACAAGCTGCGCGGCGCCATGCGCCCCAACCGCGAGCGCAAGAAGCAAGGCGACGGCGACAAGCCCGCCGAAGGCGAGAAGAAGCCTGAGGGCGAGAAAGACAGCGGCGAAGGCAAGAAAGAAGACGAGTTCTAACCGCACCAGAACATCCAGCACCGGGCCGGGACTCCCCGGCCCGACTTCTTTGCCGGCTGGGACATACCGCACCACCCCCGCGCGTTATACTGGGGTCATGAGCGAACTCTTCGAAGCCGCAAGCACCGTTCCCACCAGGTTCTGGCACTCCCTGCCCGACGGACGCGCCCAATGCGACGTGTGCCCCCGCGAATGCAAGCTGGGTGAAGGCCAGCGCGGCTTCTGCTTCGTGCGCGCCAACCAGGACGGCAAGATCGTGCTGACCACGTGGGGCCGCAGCTCAGGCTTTTGCATCGACCCCGTCGAGAAAAAACCGCTCAACCACTTTCTGCCGGGCACGCCAATCCTCAGCTTCGGCACAGCCGGTTGCAACCTGGGTTGCCGCTTCTGCCAGAACTGGGACATCAGCAAGAGCCGCGAGATGGACACGCTGATGGACCAGGCCACGCCCGATGTGATCGCGAAAGCGGCGGTTGAGCTGGGCTGCCGCAGCGTGGCGTTCACGTATAACGACCCCGTGATCTTTCACGAGTACGCGATTGACGTTGCCAGGGCCTGCCACGAGCGTGGCATCAAGACCGTCGCCGTAACCGCCGGCTACCAGAGTGCCGCTGCGCGGCGCGAGTTTTACGACTTCATGGACGCCGCAAACGTTGACTTGAAGGGCTTCACAAACGAGTTCTACCAGCGCGTCTGCATCGGCCACCTGGCGCCCGTGCTGGACACGCTCAAGTACCTGAAGCATGAGACCGGCGTCTGGTTCGAGATCACGACACTGTTGATCCCCGGCAAGAACGACAGCGACACCGAACTGAATCTCCTGGCCGATTGGATCGCCAAAGAGCTGGGGCCCGATGTGCCGCTGCACTTCTCAGCGTTTCACCCCGACTTCAAGGTGATGGACACGGCGCCGACGCCCGCAACCACGCTAAGCCGCGCGCGCAATATCGCACTCAAGCACGGGCTGCGATACGTCTACACCGGCAATGTTCACGACAGGCAAGGTGACCGCACGAGCTGCCACCATTGCGGCGAAACGCTGATCGAGCGCGACTGGTACCAGCTGATCAAGTGGAACCTGAAAGACGGCAAGTGCCCCAGTTGCGGCACCGCCTGCGCCGGCGTGTTTGAAGACCAGCCCGGCAACTGGGGCGCCAAACGCCAACCCGTGCGCCTGCGCGACTACTCTGCGTAGCGGTTACTCCAGTGCCTTCAGCGCCTTGTCCACGGCTTCACGTGTGTCCGCCGACAGGTCCGTGCGCGCAGCCAGCGGTTGCAGCGCTTCGCGGGCTGCGGTCATCTGGTTTGCAAAACGCAGGTTCTCCTGCATCAGGCCGTCGTTCAGCTTCACGCTGATGGCGTCCTGGTTTCCGACGGCGCTGTTGGCGGCTTTGATGCCCGCTTCGTATGCGGCTTTCTGCGACTCTTTGAGCTGGCTGCCGCTCCAGACCAGAACGCCAACGCACGCCATGGTGCCCAGCGCGATCCCGCACAGCAGGCCAAGACCGATGCCCTGTTTGTTCGTCATTCACCCCCCGCGCGCTCTGCCACTTCAATCAGCACTTCCACCCCCGTCGGCGCCGACGCCCCCACCGTGAACTGCGCAGTGGCCCGCTTGCAGCCGCGGTGCGTCACGACCAGCGTGTAAGTCCCCGGCACGATGTCGTACAGGTCGGTGTATCCGGTGTAGCGGCCGCCGCCGAAAAACAGCCCGCTCAGGCGACCCTGATCGTCAAGCAGATAGCACAGCGGCCCGCCGCTGATTACCGGCCCGCCATCCGCGCGGCGCCAGTTGACCCGGAACGTGAGGCCCGACGGGGCAACCTGGATGTTCGCCTCAACGGGCGTGCTGTCACTCGGGATTGCCACGCCGTCGCTGAACGCGGTGCCGGTGGCTGCTTCGTCGGCATAGCCGCCGACACGGGCAATCATTGTCGCGCCATTCTCAAGGCGTTCGGCGGTGTACCAGCCATCGTCATCCGTCACGACATAGGCCGCCAGCAACGCTCGTTCAAACTGGGCCGTCAGGTTGGTGACAGCCACGCGTGCGCGCTTGACCGGCGCGCCGTCGGGATAGGTGACGCGGCCGCGCATCACGCCCGTGATCGGCGGCAGGTTGACGTTGATGTCGTTCCAGCCGGCGTTGGCGACGTTGACGTGCACGGCGAATTGCGCGGCTGTATCACCCTGGGACTTCAGCGCGCAGAAGACCCATTCGCCGGGAAACAGGTTCTGCACTTCATAGCGACCGTCGGGCCCGGTGTGGATAGTCGCGGCCCAATACACGTTGTCGCGCCGGTAGACGTAGATGCCGGCGTTGGCATGGGGCGAGCCATCGGCGCGCAGCAGCTTGCCGCGCAAGTGGCTCAGGGGGCCGATTTCAAGGTCCAGTGTCGCGCCCTCGTCCGTAAGTTCCACAGGGCGCGGCGCGTAGCCATAGTCGGGCAAGCCGATGTAGTACGTGCCCAGGGGCAGGCTTTCGGTCTGGTAGCGGCCTTGCGTGTCGGTCTGCAACGTAACGACCAGCTTGGCGCGGTCAGAGACCTCCACGATTGACGCGGCTGCGATCGGCGAGCCTGCACTTGTGCATGCGCCGCTGATCGTGCTGCCGCGCACCATGATGACTTCCTGCGGCGCGGCGTTTGCGACTTTGTCGCTGACATCTGCATTCAGCTTGGTCGTGACCTTGGCATAGCCGACTTTCTCGAACACTGCGTCAACCTTCATCGCAGATAGCTGCGTGAAGTGAAGCAGGCCGTCGGCACCCGTGACCGCGATCTGCGCGTAGGCCGTGAGCGTGCATTTCACGCCTTCAAGCGGCTGCTGCGTTTCGCCATCTTTGACCAGCACGCGCGCTTCAAAGTTGGCTTTGCTCAGCTCTATGTTGCGTTCGATCTCGTACTCGCCGGGGGTGGGCGTCAGCTTGATCGCCGTGCCCAGGTACGCCGGGTGCAGCACGCGAACAATGAACCCTTCGGTGCCCAGGCCCTCGATGCGGTACTTGCCATCTTCGCCGGTGGTGATCTTGGTGGCGCCAACGCTGACATCGGCACCCTTGATCAACTTCTCGGGCGCGCCGGCCTCACGCACCACTCCGTACACTGCATAGCCGCTGTCCATGTACAGCACGCCTAGGTCAACTTCGCTGCCGGCTTGCGGGACGTAGTCGGCGCGCACTTCAGCTTTGCCGATCGCGCTGACACGAAGCTGCGTGCCGGCAATCTCGACCTCGCACCAGAAGTTGCCCTCGCTGTCGGGGCCGACGCTCTGGGTTACCTTGACGGCCTTGGCGGCATCGTTGACCGCCTTGAACGTTGCCGTCGTAACGGGCAATCCGTCCTTGGTCAGCAGGCGCCCGCGCAGCACCACGTTGCCTGAAGGCTTGAGCGTGAAGTCCACGCCTTCGGCGCCGCTGCGGATCAGCGACTTGCTCTGCGAAGTAAAGCCGGCGGCGACCACGGCGACCGTGTTGTGCTGGCTTTCGGGCTGGCATTTGACCGCGTAAAAGCCCACTTCGTCGGTGAAGGTCTCGGTGTGAAAGTGCTGGTTGGGCTCAGCATGGAAGTCGCACGCGACCCGCGCGTTGGCGATGGCTTCGCCGCTTTCGCTGCGCACGTTCCCGCTGATGGCGGCGCCGGGCGTGAGTTCCACGGCAAGCTCGGTTGGCGGAATCACGTTGTTGAAGATGCGCGGCGTGTAGCCGTCGCGCGTTACCTGCACGCGAAAGCCCACGGGCATCAGGTTCTTGAACTCAAACCAGCCGTCGGTGCCCGTGATCGCGCTGCCGCTGGTCATGAAGTGCCAGCCGCTGGCTGACTGCAGCAGCACGCTGGCGCCGGCAATGGGTGAGTTGTCAGTTGCGCGCACAACGCCGCGGATCGTGCTGTCGCGCGGCAGCACCAGCGGCGACGACAGCTTCGTGTGGCCGGGGGCCAGCCGCGTGGTGACGGGCTTGCTGGAATTGCCGCGGCCGTCGCTTGCGACGACGTAGAGGGTGACCTGCGACGGCAGATCACCGAACTGGAACGCGCCTTCGTCGTTCGCAACCACGCTGACCGGCTTGCCATCCTTCTCCTGCGCCATGACATTGGCGCCGGGAAACGGGGTGCCGGTGTCGTCCTGGACTGTGCCGCTGAGTGATGCGGGTTTGGGTTCTTCTTCGTCCGTGGGGTCGGCAGGATCCGCTGGGTCGTCCTTGCCGGGGTTCGCGGAGCCGGTTGCCGGCTGGCCGTTCACACCTTTTTCCCCCGTCCTGCTGGACGGGGCTGTGATGGGGTTGCCGTTCTCGTCCAGGTAGATGCGTTTGCCTTCGGGGCCGATCACGTAGCGGCGGCCCTTGCTGTCGCGGTAGATGCGCTGGCCGTTCGGGCCGATTTCATAGCGGCCATCGGCATCGCGGTAGGTGCGGGTACCATTGGCGGCGACTTCGTACTCGCCGTGTTCATCGGTGCCCACATCGCCCGGCCCGTCTGGGCCGGGTGTGTTTGAACGCCCCAGCGCATCGTTTCGTGAACCACCAGACCCGAACAAACCCAGCTCAGGCCCGACAAGGAAGAACCCCGCGGCAGTCAGCAACAACGCGGCGCAGGCGCCAAGGGAGATCAGAAGCGTTCTCTGGCTCATGACAAAGTCTCGATTTTCGATTGGCGTCGGCTCAGTCCGGATAGCAGGTTAACCATCCAAAGCAAGAATGCCCGCAAAAACAGGGGACAGCATGAACGCAACCACAGGCGCCAGCACGCAACGAACCGCCAACGGCTTGAACCACGACGGGCCACGAGAAATCGCGAAGAACAGCTTCGCGCCTTGGCGCCTTTGCATGAGATTGCTTGCTGCAATCGGCCTTTGTGCGGTCATCGCCGGTGCATCCGTGGCGCAAGACGACAAGCCGCCGCGCAAGTTCACGTTCGGGCTGATGGGCGTTGCGATGCGGGCCGACCTTACGGTGTACCAAGGCGGCGCGCGCGATGCCGACGGCAACATCGTGATCATGGAAAAGGACAAACTGCTGAAGTGGAACGGCAAAGAGCTGAAATCGCTCGATGACTTCTGCCGCGCGCTATACACCACCAAGCCGGGCGAACTGGTGGACGTCGAAATCGCCACACCCGGCGACGGCGAAAAGCGCCTGGTCACAACCGTCAAAGTGAAGCTGGGCGACCCCAAGGCCGCATACAAAGAGCTATACACGCACCTCGACAAGCGCAAACGCACCTACGACTGGCGCAGGAACGCAGCGGTCACCCAGGGCGGCCCCCTGCGCCAGAAGCTGTTGCCGCTGCTGAAAGAGCACAAGCTGGAGCAGCCCTGGGACAACTTGACAGCCGCCCACGAACGCGAACTTGACCTGTGGGACAGCTACGAGAATCTGAGTTCGACCGACCTGCTGCTGAGCGACCCGCTGGCCGCACACCAGTGGATCACACAAGCTTCGGCAGACTTCGCGCGATCGGGCGGACTGGGCTTTCCGCTGTCCGACCTGCGCACGCCACTACTTCAGTTGCTGGATGTGGACGGCCCGGCCGTCGACGAACCGGAATCCACTCCCGCCAAGGGTAACGCCAACGCGTATGCCAAGGCTCTCACCGATCTGATCCGCAGACTGGCGTGCGTGACAGCGCACGAAGACGCAAGCGCCTGGGCCGCGACCTGCGCTCGCGTTTCGGCGTTCGCGTTTGCGTGGCGGGGGGAACCCGGGTTCGCGGATTCTGCGCGCGTCGTTGATGACATGCGCAGCATGAATCGCGATGTTGCGCCCGTGATTCTCAACCTGTCGAGCCTTCTGCACCAGGTGGATGGCTGGGCCGGTATGTATCGCGATGAGTTCCCCGAGGCTGAGCCACCCCAGGGCATTGACATGTCAACGTTCGTCGAGGGCAAAGCAGTCTGCTTTCAAACTACGCTGGGCCTGGTCGCCATCGGCGGCACCGGGCGCAACGTCTGGAAGGGCGGGGCAAACTCGCCAGCCATTATTGTCGACGTCGGCGGCGATGACGACTACGTGGATTGTGCAGCAACGGCAAGCGGGCACCCCGTCCGCATCGTCATCGACCGCGCGGGCAATGACCGCTACCGCAGCACGCAGAAATGGGGCGTAGCGTGCGGCATGCTGGGCACCGCCATCATTGATGACCACGAGGGCAATGACACCTATGAATGCGGCGACTGGGGCATTGGTGCCGCATTCGGCGGCATTGGTGTGCTGATCGACCGCAAGGGCCATGACCGCTACCTCGGCGGGACCAACAGCATCGGGTGCGCAGCTTACGGCGTCGGCGGCGTGATCGACCTGGAGGGCAACGACATCTACGACAGCCACTCCATGAGCGTCGGCGTTGGTCAGCCGGGCGGCGTGGGATTCGTGCTGGATCACGCGGGCGACGACCGCTACCGCTGCACCGGCAAAACACCCAGCAGCTACGGCACCAAGGGCGAGTGGTTCGGTGGCGGGATCGGTTGCGGCTTTGGCTGGCGCACTCTGGCCTGCGGCGGCGTCGGCCTTGTGGTCGATGTATCCGGCAACGACATCTACGACGCGGGCGAGTTCGGCCTGGCTTGCGGCTACTTCATGGCCGTCGGCGCCGTGCGCGACATGGGCGGCGACGACATTTACCATTCCAGCCGCTACGGCCTTGCCGCGGCGGCCCATGCCGCCGTTGGCGTGTTCATGGACGACAGGGGCAACGACGTGTACGAGGGCAAGACAGCCGCCAGCATTGGCGGGGTGTGGGACATTGCGACCGGCTATTTCCACGACGGCGCGGGCAACGACGTGTACCGCTGCGACGGCTTGGGGCTGGGGGCCGCAGCGCAGAACGCGTTTGGCATATTCTGGGACGCTGGCGGCGACGACGTGTACCGCAGCGGCAGCGGCGATTTCCAGCACGGCGCGCGCACGATCGGCGAAGTCGGCGGGTTTGAGTACGCGGGCGGGCGCCTGGCGCGCAACTTCGGCGTTTTCATAGACAGCGGCGGCACAGACAACTACCCCCGCGACAACCGCAAGAACGGTACCACAGTCGTCGAGAACGAGTACGCGATCTTCCGCGATGAGTAACAGGGAGCAGCGGGGAGCCCCGAGCGTAAGTTGTGTCGCCCCTGCCGGGGCTTGATTGTGCTGGGGGCCTCTTTTCCAGGCCCTTACGGACCTGGCTCGAATCTGCCGCGCCCTTCGGGCGCTGTGAGGCTCGAAGGGCCGCCAGACCGTAGCGCGGCCCGTGAGGGCCGGGGAGTTCCCGCGTCGCATCGGCAAAGGCCCGTCAGGGCCGGCAGAATCCTCACTGTCGAGCATGGCTGCCCGCACACACCCGGTCCTTACGGACCGGGCTATACATATCCTGCGGGGTGCATCAGGCCTGTTGACTCGTCAAGGCCGAGCATCAGG
Source organism: Planctomycetota bacterium (assembly GCA_025993795.1). Lineage (GTDB taxonomy): Bacteria > Planctomycetota > UBA8742 > UBA2392 > UBA2392 > JADJRK01. The sequence goes on along the minus strand of JAMQHL010000043.1, from coordinate 9,272 downwards.
TTCAGGTTCTGGACGGCTTGTCCGCTGCCGCCCTTGACCAGGTTGTCGATCGCGCACATGCCCACCAGCATGTCGCCCTGCGCACGGTAGGTCAGGTGCGCCATGTTCGTGTTCTGCACCAGCCGCATTTCGGGGCTGCCCTTAACAACGTGCACGAACTTCTCGTCCGCGTAGGCCTGCTTCACGATCTCGTTGATCGTGGCCAGGCTCTTGTTGTTGTTCAGCGGGATGAACGCCGTGGTAAAGATCCCGCGCACGAACGGCCCGCTTTGCGGCACAAACAGCAGGTCAAAGTCGTTGTCCTTGTGCAGCGACTCCAGAAACGGCACGCACTCGACCATGTGCTGGTGCTCAAGCACCTTGTAGGCCCGCACGTTCTGGCCGCGCTCGGGGTGGTGCGTGGTCTGGCTTGGCTTGTTGCCGGCCCCGCTGCTGCCGGTGATGCCGCAGATGCTGACGTCGCCGACCAACTCGCCGTGTTTCGCAAACGGCGCCAGCAGCAGGTTGATGCTGGTGGCAAAACAGCCGGGGTTGGACACGTACTGGGCACCGGCGATCTTTTCACGATGAAACTCGGTCGCGCCGTACACGAACTTTTCCTGGTACTCACGCGCGGTGTGGCGGGTCTTGTAGTACTGCTCCCACTTGTCCAGCGCGGGGCTGCGAAAGTCGCCGCTCAGGTCAATCAGTTTCGTTTTCGGATACTGATCTACGGCGGCTTTGATGGTGTCCATGGCGCCGCCGTGGGGCAGGCACATGAAGGCGGCATCCACATCGCCCAGCAGTGCGTGCTCGTACTGGCGAAACTCGTCGCGCACATAGCCCAGCAGGTTCGGAAACTCGTCCACGACCTTGGTGCCGACGCGCGACTCGCTGGTGACCCACGCGATTTCCAGGTTCGGGTGTGTGCTGCAAATGCGCATCAACTCGGCGCCGATGTAGCCGGTGGCGCCGGCGATGCCGATCTTGAACCGCTTAGCCAACGTCGAAACTCCTGTTCTTCACCCCACCGGCCACCGAGACTGCAACGGCAGTTCTCCGTGGGCTCTGTGTACTCTGTGGTGAAGTGGATTTCTAGTTCTGGAAAATCGGCAGGTAGCCGCGCGGAATGCTGAGGATCAGGCACGCCATCGCCGTCGCAAACGCGTTCTTGCGCTGGTCCCAGCCGCCGATTTCATCCGTCCAGGCGCCGTTATCATGCTGCATTTTCAGGAAGTGCTTGCGGTTAAGATCATTCCATTCACGCCAGGTTCGCGGGCTGACGTACTGAAACTGGTACATCGCCTGCGCGGCATAGTAGTGCCCGTACCAGAAGCCATAGTTGCACTCTGACGAGCCGGGGCGAATCCAGTTGAAGCGGCTGGCGGGGTCGGGGCGTTCGCCCATCATGTAGCTGATGCTGCGCGTAAGGTCGAGCGTCACGCGGCGCGTGGTGTTGCCGACTTTGGCGTCATAGGTGTGGCTGTCGTACTCGCCCAGGCTCTGCAACCCGACCACGCCCGCCGCCGTCAGCGCAAAGGTGCTTCGGTCATCCCAGTCAAGCTGGTACTTGAAGCTGCCCACGGCGCCATAGCGCACATAGCTGGCGCGCACATAGTCTTTGGCTTCTTCAATGGCGTTCTTGGGCACCATCACGCCGACGTTGCTGGCCGCGCGCAGGGCCTGCAACTGGCACACGCAGATCGACATGTCAGCGTCAATCTGGTGCGGCACATAGCGCCACGCACCCTGCTCGTTCTGGCTGTCCACGATGAACTTGATGGCGTTGCGCAGGCTGCTCAGCACAACCGGCGCCTTCGTCTGGCCGTACACCTCGGCCAGGAACATCGCCGCAAACGCGTGGCTGTACATGCGGGTGCCAAAGGCGCTCATCCAGCCCGTGTCGCGGTCAACTTTGTCCAGCACGAATGCCAGCCCGGCGGCGACGTTGCGGCTGTACTCGCCGCGGTCAGGAGTATATCCGGCGGCCATGAATGCCATGCAGCAGATGGCGGTGACGCCCAGGTGCGGCTTGCCGATGCCATCCACGTTGCGCTGGTAGTTGTGGCCCAGCTTGTTGCCGACATCGTTGGACCATGAGCCGTCGTGGTTCTGGATGTTTGCGAGGTGGCGCAGGCCCTTCTCAACGGCGTTCTTGACTTCAAGGTCTTCAAGCGTGGGCGACGGGTCACCCTCGTCATTGTCCATGCCCCCACGCGGATTGATGAAGTCAGGCCCGTCCTGTGCCGTGGAATCAAACGAAAATGCGATCAAGGCTGCGCCAAGCAGGACCAGCAGGGTTGCAATACGCCGCATGCCTCTCTCCATGTGCCGCCTACGTGGCTGTCCCAGTATACGAATGAACAGACGCGAATGGCCATGGGATCCCGCGTCGGCAATCCCCCGGTTTCCCACGCCTCACGCTTGCGGCACCAGCCCGCTATCATCCCCCCATGGATCTGCTTGCCGACCTGAACCCCCAGCAACGTGAAGCCGTCACGACGATCCACGGGCCGCTGCTGGTCGTGGCCGGCCCGGGCTCGGGCAAGACGCGCGTGATCACGACGCGCATCGCCTACATGCTGGACCAGGGCATTGCGCCGTGGCGCGTGCTGGCCATGACGTTCACGAACAAGGCCGCGGCCGAGATGCGCCACCGCGTGGAGCAGTTTCACACGGTGAATGAATTGCAGATCAGCACGTTCCACAGCTTCGGCGCGTGGCTGATGCGGCGCGAAGCCGACCACCTTGGGTATGAGCGCAGCTTCAGCATCTACGACACCGACGACCGCGACTCGCTGGTGCGGCGCATCATGAAAGAGCTGAAGATCGACAGCGCCGTCGTCACGGCTAGCACGGCAGGCTACACCATCAGCGACGCCAAGAATCGCGCCATCACGCCTGCGGCGTACCAGGGCGGCGCCTACGACCCGCAAAGCAAGGCGATTGCCGAGGTATTCGCGCGCTATGAAGACGCCCTGCGCGAAGCCAACGCCATGGACTTCGACGACCTGCTGACCAAGCCCGTCGAGCTTTTCATGAAGCATCCGGACGTGCTTGCCAAGTACCGCGAGAAGTTCAGCCACCTGCTGATCGACGAGTACCAGGACACCAACACCATCCAATACCGGCTTGCGCGCCTGCTGTCTGAGCGGCACGAGAACCTGTGCGTCACCGGCGACCCCGACCAGAGCATCTATTCGTGGCGCGGCGCCGACATCAAGAACATCCTGAACTTTGAGCGCGACTTCCCCAGCGCCAGAGTCGTGCTGCTGGGCCAGAACTATCGCAGCACCGGCACGATCGTGGCCGCCGCCGACGCGCTGGTGCGCCACAACGTCAGCCGCAAGGACAAGCGCCTGTCAACTGACAACGCCAGCGGCACGCCGATCAGCATCATGAAATGCCAGACCGAGACCCACGAAGCGAGGTCCGTCGCGGCTGCCATCGAAAAACTGCGCAACGAGCAGGGGCTGCGCTTTGGCGAGGTTGCGGTGTTCTATCGCACCAACGCCCAGTCCCGCGCCCTTGAGCAAGGCCTGCGCGACCGCACCATCCCGTACCAGATTGTGGGAGCAGTGAGTTTCTACCAGCGCCAGGAAATCAAGGACGTGCTGGCGTACCTGCGGCTGATCATGAACCCGCGCGACCCGATTGCGTTTGCGCGGGCGCTGACGCGACCCTCGCGCGGTGTCGGCGACGGCACGATCAGCAAGCTGCACGAGGCGGCGCTGGCCAGGGACGCGGCCTTGCTTGATGTCGCGCGCGACCCCAAGGCCTTTGGCGTGGCGCGCGTGCCCAAGAAGGCGGTAGAAGCCCTTGAGGCCTTCTGCGCCATGTACGACGGCATTCGAGCCGGCCAACTGTTCCCCATTGCGAACGTAGTCTCGACCGTGCTGGCCGAAAGCGGCTACCTGAAGATGCTCGAGACCGACGTGGACCCGCGCAGTGCCGACCGCCTGGAAAACGTCAAGGAACTGCTGTCTGACGCCCGCACCAAAGAAGAAGAAAACCCCGGCCTTGACCTGGCCACGTGGCTCGAGCAGATCGCGCTAGTCAGCGACACCGACAAGCTGGACCTGCATGGCGACGCGGTCAAGCTGATGACGCTGCACAGCGCCAAGGGCCTGGAGTTTCCGGCTGTGTTTCTCACAGGCCTTGAGGACGGCGTGCTGCCGCACTCGCGCAGCATCCAGGGCGACGGCGACCTGGAAGAAGAGCGGCGCCTGTGCTACGTCGGCATTACCCGCGCGCGGCGCTTTCTGACGCTCAGCCTGGCGCGCCACCGCGAGGCTTTCGGGCGCTCACAACGCAACGCACCCAGCCGCTTCCTGATCGAGATACCGGGCGAGCTGACCGTCATCGACGACCAGACCACGTTTGCCGCCGAGGGCCTGCAGGACTTCAACACATGGTTCACCGGCAAGAACGTCAAGCCGGTCACGCGCGCAGATGACGACGACAACCCCTTTGACTTCAGCGACGTGCCGCCGGTCGAGGAAGGCCCAGCCGATCATCTTGCGCAGGTATTTAAGGTGCCGCCGGTGATGGAGCCTGCGGACCCTGGCGATTTGAAGTCCGGCGACCGCGTGCGCCACGGTGTGTTCGGGGTGGGCAAAGTCATGGAACTGGCCGGCAACGGGCGCGTGAAAGTGTTCTTTCAAGGCTGGGGTGAAAAGAGCCTCGCGCTCGAGTTCGCCAGGCTTGAAAAACTTTGAAATTTGAATCGTGAAGGCGACGAACGACGACAAACGAGTGTCAGCCATGCGCCCGGCCTAAGCAGTATCGGCGGCCTGCCTCGCCAGGGGATGTCTACTCTTTTTCGGGTTCAAGATAGGGCGCAGCCTCCAACAGCCGCAGGTGGTCACTTGCCCATCCGCTCACGGAAACACGCTGCACGTCAGACGTGCTAGCATCTTCTACCTGCAGTCGTGAAGCCATTCCAAGCCACTCTCTCGCCTCAATCCGCATACGCAGTGAAGCTGCGGTCGGGCTGAACATCTCTTCAGGATACCGGGGGTGTGAAACGGTACGTGGTAGGCGGTATGTCTTTGTAATCAGTTCGTCAGTTGATTCGGTTGCGGCAACGTCAATGAACACACTGTCAGGCCCGACGTGCCAAACAAGGCCCGCTTGGGCACACGCGCCATGAATGGACGTGACGGGTAGTCCTCGCACTGTGCCGGAGACCGGCGTGTCTCTGTCCGCGTCGGGATGCCAACGCAGTTTGATGTTGAGGGGATCAAGTATCCACTTCAGCACCTCTTGGAGGTTCATGTTGTCGTAGTCGATGGTCGGCGCGTAATTGAGTTGCGCCGGGGCGTCGCCCACTGGCCTTTCTTTCATCAGCACAGACAGGGTAACCCATGAGTCGCGCAGAACGCTGTCGGTAGATGCGCGTTCAGGAGGCGCGGCGTGCAGAGCATCGGATCCGATATTGTTGGAAGTGGCACAGCCCCCCACTGTCACGACCAGTATGCAAAGCCAGAACTCAAGGGCACGCCACGGCGCGCGACTGGTGCAGGCCGCTGGATCAGGAACACTGTTCACTCTTTCTTTCCCCCTGCGGACGGCGTAGCTCCAGGCCCGGTCGTCGGGCCATCTTCGCTACTGCATGACCACCAGCGTCCGGCTTTGTCGCAGGGCATTGTAGCTTGGTGGCGTCTCTTTGGAGAACGCCATGGAACGTGAAACTGTCTCGGCCGCGGTCGCCAGTCCTGTCGCCGCAACCCCTCCCGCCTTGGCCCTGCCTGTGCCTGCCAACCTGGTCGAGTTCATGGCCATGTATGGCACTGAAGACGCCTGCCTTGAAGCGCTGATCGCCGCGCGCTGGCCGGGCGGTTTTGCCTGCCCGCGCTGCGCCCACTCCAAGGGCTGGCGGCATGCCAACCGCCGCCTGATCGAGTGCGCGGCTTGCGGACACCAGGCCAGCCCCACGGCCGGCACGCTGTTGCACATGGCTAAGCTGGAGTTGCACAAGCTGTTTCTGCTGCTGTACCTGCTGGTGGCTGAGAAGGACGGCGCCAACGCCAAGCAGCTCCAGCGCCAGGTGGGCGTGAACTACAAGACGGCGCGGCTGTGGACGCTCAAGTTCCGCGAGATGCTGCATGAGCGCGAACGCGACAAGCTGGTCGGCCGGGTGCAGATCGACGAGACCATTGTCGGTGGTTCAGACGGTACCAGCATCGGCCGCCGGCTTGGCGAGAACCGCAACTACGTGCTGATCATGGTCGAAGACAGGGGCAAGTCCTGCGGTCGCCTGCGCATGGAGGCCATCGACGACGCTACGGGTGACATGCTGCAAACCGTGGTGGAGAGCCGCGTGGAACAGGGGGCTACGGCCCACACCGACGGGCTGGCAGGCTATCGCGGGTTGAAGAAGGCCGGCATCCGGCACAAGGCCGAAGTGATCGGCGACAGCAAGCAGGCCAGCGAGAAGTTTCCGAAGGTGCACCGGGTAGCGGCGCTGCTCAAGCGCGTGATTCTCGGGACATTGCAGGGAAGCCAGAGCCGCGGCTGGCTGCCGTGGCTGCTGGCTGAGTTCGAGTTCCGGTTCAACCGCAGGCGATCAGAGAAGCGCCCGCTGCTGTTCGCGCGGGCAGTCGAGTTCGGCCTGAAAGTAACCGGAAAGACGCGGCGCTACTTCACGACGCGGCGCTACTTCACAGAGAAAGGCACAATGTTCCGCGAGATGGGCCTGACCTGAAGCTGGTGGTCACCCCTTTGCGAGGATACTGACATCTGTGCCTGCGACATGCTGTACATATATCTCAAGGTGACAGGCGGCCTCGCAAACCGCCCCATGCTTTGCCTCGTACGCGTCTGCTGCGCCCTTTGCATTCGCGTAGGCATCTCCTTCCAGCCCTTTGGCCCCGACAGGCGACGTTGGAAGCCCCTTGGCTATCAGACTGTTCTCCAGTAACTGCTCCAAACGACTCGGCTTCTGCTATCTGCATGCAAATCTACCGTTCCAGTACATAAGTGCGGATGCGCACTGATATCGGCTCGCTAACTTTGGCAGAAAGAACACTAACTTCGATCGTTTCGTACCGAAACACCAATCCGTCCGTGATCCACAGCACAAGGCCTGGCTGACGTCCAGATGAGACTCCCACATATTCGCCAATGCGCCACCAGCAGAGATCCGCGAACGAACGCTCGCCAGAAACCCCAAAATCAGACTGGTGAAGAATGTCGACAACTAGTGATTCGCGATATTGTACTATTCGCTGATCGCTCGAGAACACGCCAACCTGACCATGATTCGTCTCAAGGAGGGATAGTGGAACAGTGCCCAGCGCCGACGGCCACCAGTACCAAGCTACACGATCATATCGACGTGGGTCAGATAGCCCGTCCCATTCGGCCGTCGCACGACCAGCATAAGTAGCCGGGATATAATGAGTTCCGTCTCTTCTGGACTCTCGCAACTGATCAAGTTGTAGCCTTAATCGGTTCTCGCGAGAGCCGAACTGCTTGACGCTACACAATGTGTCAATTTCGATAGCGTCCAGCATCCCAGCAAAGCCTTGTATCTCCAGTCTGACGCGGTAAGTGGGGTCATCTTCCCGATCTGTTTCTCTAGGACTAAAGCCAATAGATGCCCAAGGTATGGCACAGTACGCGAGCAGTTCGGGGTGCTCGAGTTCCAATTCAGGAACAAACGACTCCAGCCCCAATCCTATGGATGCTCTGAATTCTAGTATGCGCTGCTCGGCCGCGGACAACGTAAGACCGGTACCGCTGCCTGTTCCTGACGCCGAACAATCGCTCAGACGAGCATTCTTAGGTCGGCACGTGTTTGATTCGACAATCGCCTGCTCCGCATCATCGTCGGCGGAGTCCTGACCATCCGCGCTGGTATGGTCTGACTCGCCCAAGCTCGCCGCACATGCCGAAACTAGAGCTAAAAGAAGCACTGCATTCAGCCTAGCTACTCCGGCAAAATATCCGAACCCGGACATCGACGCTCCAAATTACTTGGACGAACAACCTGAAGACGACAAGAACACTTTGCATCTTGACTTTACGGGTCCACTTCTGAAAAGGCTCCTCAGACTCCTGTTCATCGACATCCACTTCGTATTCGTCAATCACGTGCTCTTTGCAGCCCGCAGCGAAGCTCTTGGGATCAATGTGCCACCGTGACGACGATGAGAGGATTTGATAGTGAACCGTGCAAGGCTCTGGACACGTAATCCCCGATAGCTGTTCGGCTATTACTGGCATTACTACATCGCCAGACAGACCACTTGATGAGAGATGGTCGCTAATGTCTTTGCGCATTTGTTCGATTGCGACTTCGCCAGAAATGTCGCTCGCCTGCGCATTAAACAGTGCCGCTAATTTCTTGCATTCGCGCCATATCTCAGAACTCTTGTCATCCGCCGCCCTGGCAAGCGCCTTGGTAGCGGTATCTTCACGGGCAATTTCAATTGATGGGTCCGGACGCGCAAATCCTCCAGCAATCCAGTACTCAAGGTCCAACTGGGTTGTGGATCCGATCCTGACGCGCCGGTATGCATCCTCTCCTTCGCAGTCATCTGGCGAAACGACCAACTTGGTTTGTTCGCCGGGGTGACCGATGATCGTGTCATCGTCAAGCGGAATCGGAACGCCTCGCTTAAATGTGGGCTTACCGTCATCAGCATTCTTCTTCCAACGGCCAAGCATCCGTAGAAGGGCTTCTCGGGCTTCTTTGATCATGTCTTTTGGAATGTCCGAGATTGGCTTTGGGCCGTTCCCGTTGCCCGTACTACCGTTTGACTCGTCCTTCTCCACTCCCTCTTGCTGCAGCAGTGCCGGGAACACGTCAGCTGCGCCGGACTCAGCTAGCGTGAACTGGTTTGTCGTTGGCGGGCCGGCTGGCGGGCCTATACCCAGCAGGCTTGCGTGTTCGGTTTCTGCCAGTGTGAACTGGTTGTTCGTTGGCCGCCGGCTCTCGCCTGACGGTGCGCCTTGCTGCGTCTCGGCGGTCATCGTCAGCGCATCGAATGTGAAGTTGCCTGTCGGGCGCCTTGGCGCGCTTGGTGCTTGCTGCTGGTACGATGGCTGCGGGCGGGTCGCTGGCGTCGAGTCGCGTCTTTGGCGGGCCGCGGCGAGTTTCTCCGCCATCGCAATCCCTTCGGCGATCTGTGCGTCGATGCTGCCCAGCTTGTCGGCCAGGAAGTCTTGTGGCACGTCGATCCTTCCGCGGCCGTTGTGCCGGCTGAACTTCAACCCGTTTGGGCCGCAGGTTGTGCAGTTTTCTGCGTTGTCTGGCACGCTTATCTCCGGCGTTGGTCGTTCACTCT
>JAMQHL010000042.1 GCA_025993795.1 Planctomycetota bacterium | reverse complement strand
GTGATGTCGAAGAAGGTACGCTGTGTCATGGGCAACCTCACGGGTCAACATATTGCTAACCCATGAACGAACGGAGTTCGTTCAGGTTGCCCACCTCTTTTCATGCAATATCCGGGCTAGAACATGCGCTGGGCAAAGAAGCGGTCAATGCGCGTCCACAGGTCGCGTTCGCCGGCTTCGCGGTATTCGTTGTTGCCTTCTTCGTTGTCAAAGAAAGCGTGGCCGACGCCGGCGTAGGTGTAGGTTTCGTCATCCAGCGGGCTGGTCGAAAGCACGCGCTCAAGCTCGCGCACATCCTCAATCGGGACCTCTGAATCCAGTTCGCCGAACACAGCCAGAATCGGCGCCCGTGACTTGCTGACAACCTCAAGCGGCTGGCGCAGAATCACGTCATCGGCGACCGGCAGCTTGATGAACGGGCAGACCACCACACACGCGTCGAGCTCTTCGTCGCAGGCCAGCAGCGCCAGTGTACCGCCAAGCCATGCGCCGACGGTGCCTACCTTCTTGCCGCCGCCCATGGTCTTGCGCAGCTCACGGGCCGCCTGCTTGACCTGCTGCACCCCGTGCACAATCTCGTCGAGGCTGACGTTGTCGATGGTGCGGGGCTGCCGCGTAAGCTCCAGCACACGCACGGCAAAGCCTGTGTTGGCAATCCCCTGCGCCGAGTGCATGACGGCCTTGTCCGCGACAAAGCGCTTGGGCACCAGCACAACGCCGGCTTTCACCGGCCCGGTTCTAGGGTTCACGAGCATGATGCGTACGTTAACCGGCGCGCACCCATAGGGCCATAGCCCACTGGCGGTGCCGCTTGCCTGCGCGCATTCCGCATGATTCGTATTGCCCTGCCGCGCGGGCCGGAACATAACTCGTGCTGTGAACAAGCCCGAAAACACGATTCTGCACGGTGATTCACTGGCGCTCGCGCCCGACCTGCCTCAAGGACACGCAGACCTCATCTATCTGGACCCCCCGTTCTTCACCAACAAGCGCCGCAGCCACCCCACCGGCCACCACTACGACGACCGCTGGCCCGGCGGCTTGGCCGAGTACCTGGCCTTCCTGCGCAGGCTGCTGGAAGCCGCGCGTCCCCTGCTATCCGTGCACGGGCTGCTGGCGCTGCACCTTGACTGGCGCGCCAGCCACTGGGGACGCGTCGAGCTTGAACGCCTCTTTGGCGCCGACGCCTTCGTCAACGAGATCATCTGGGCCTACCGCACCGGTGGCGGCAGCAAGCGCCACCTGCGGCGAAAGCACGACACCATCCATGTCTTTGCCAACGGGCCGAAGTACGTTTTCAACCCTTCTACTGAAAAGAGCCGGCTGGCCCATCACTACGGGTTTTCCAACGTGCAGATCCACGACGATGGCGACGGCCCGTATACCCTCAGCGGCCTGCGCGACGTCTGGGAGATCCCGGCCCTGCGCGGCAACATGAAAGAGCATGCGGGGTACCCAACCCAGAAGCCGCTGGCCTTGGTGTGCCGCCTGGTCGAGTGCTTCACGAACCCGGGTGCGCTGGTGGTGGACCTGTGCTGCGGCAGCGGCAGCACGCTGGTAGCGGCCCGCAAACTGGGACGCCGTTGGCTTGGTGTGGACAGCAACGCCGACGCCGTGAAGCTGGCACTCAGCAGGCTATCGCATTGAAAGCGCGGAGTTATACTCTTGCGCTGGGTGAGTTGATGCTCACCCGGGGTTGCTTTGAAACTCGGGAATCAGCCTGTAAGTGCATACAAGCGCGCTCGTTAGGGCGCTGCTGACAGGCTGGCCTTTGGCCCACCTGGGGGCGAACCAACAAGATGCCAATCAATCTTCGATACGGTCAGCAGGCGGTCGCACGCGGGTTTCTCACGCCACAGCGGCTGCAGACGGTACTGGCGAAACAGCAACAACTGGACGGCCAGGGCAAGAAGGTCAGCGTTCGCATGATCCTTGAGAAGTCCAAACTTCTCTCTGAGGATCAGCTTTCGCAGATTGACCGCGACCTGAACATCAAGGTCGTCAAGAAACGCACCGGCAAGCTGGATCGCCCGGGCGTTGACGCCCGCCGCCAGCAGCGGCCGGCGACCGGGCCTGTCGGCGCGCAGAACTTTGCCGGCGAAGCCGTGCCGCAGTTCAGCGGCATGTCCGGCGGCGACCCCGACGCCACAGTGTTCTCGCCTCCGCCGCCCGAGATGCAGAACAAGATTCGCAACGAACGCGAACGCTCAAAGGCCGAACAGCAACGCAAGCAGGACCAGGAAGCCGCGGCATTCTTCGGCGACGACAATGCCAGCCCCTTCGGCGGCGACCCTTTCGGCGGCGACGCCATGTCGCCCGAGCCGATGCCGATGCAGCCCATGGGCGGCGGGTTTGGCGACGAAATGCAGCCTGAGCCATTCGGCGACGAGATGCAACCAGAGCCTTATGGCGGCGGATTCAACGAAATGCAGCCTGAGCCCATGCACGGCGGGTTCGGCGGCGACGACCTTCAGCCCCAGGGCGACGGGTTTGGCGACGAGGCGCCGTTCGGCGGTGACCCATTCGGCGGTGAGCCGCAAGAATTGAGCCGCATGGACTCCAGCCCCAAGCTCTCAAGCCTGCCGGTTGAGTTCGACGGTTTCGGGTCGCCTGAAGATGAAGAATTGCCGACGATCGGCGCTGGATTTGACGAAGACCCGGCCCCGCCGCCAAGGCGCCAGCCGGCATTCCAGCCGCAGCCACAACGACCCCAGCAACCGGCGTATGCGGCGCCGATGAACGACCTGAACCCGGCGGGCGACGGGTTTGACGACTTCGGCAACGACATACGCTCGCCGGAAGAACTTGATTCCGCACCCATGCCGGGCGCGCGCGGCGGTGGCAACCTTGACGCCACGATGTTCAGCCCGCCGCCTCCGGGCATAGGTTCACCGCGCCAGAAGACCGGTGCGATGGAAAAGACGATGTTCAGCCCGCCGCCGCCGGGGTTTCACCCGCGCGACCGGCAGGTCGCCCCCGAGCCCGAACCGGAACCCATGGGCGACGATTGGGGCGAGCCGGCGATGGACGAACCGGCGGGGTTCGAAGACGCGGTTGCAGGCGCCGACATGGACGCCACCGTGTTCAGCCCGCCGCCGCCTGAGTACGAAGAACGCCGCCGCGACACCGAGCGCAAGCAGGCCAGTGCGCGCGGCCGCCAGGGTGCCGACGACTTCGGCGAGGTAGATATTCCGGTCGGCAAGCCCATGGATGACGTGCCGACGTCACCGTCTGAGGGTGATGCCGTACATCCCCTGCGCCGCGGCGTGGGCACCAGCAGCAGCGGCGTTAACCGCACCACGTCAAAGCGTCGCGCGGCACAACGCCCCCCAAGCAGCCAGGTACCGGTATCCGTGCCCGAAGATCTGGCCGACGAGCTGCCCGGCGACGACATTGGCGCCGACATTCCCGAGGACATGCCTGAGCACGAGCCTGCAGGCGCGCCCGGCGGCAAGGGCGCGGGCAAGTTCCCGCCCAAGGCGCCCAAAGAAAAGAAGCACACCGGCAAGCGCGACCTGCCCCGCGACAAGGTCGCGGTGCCCGAAGCAGAGGGAGAAGAAGGCGAGAAGAAGAAGAAAAGCAAGACCAGCTCGCGCGTGATTCTGCTGTTTCTGCTGTTGCTGGTGATCGTGCTTGGCCTGCTGATCACGCCGATCGCCTACCCGGGCCACGGCATTGAGCAGCTCGACCAGTTGCGCAATCACCGCAGCGCGGCCCCGATTTACGATTATGTGCAGGACATCTACGACACCATCACCGGCCGGCCGCCACGGCGCAAGCCGGGCACCGTCCCGCAAGAGCCGATCGGAGTACCGGAGAATTCGCCGGCAGACAATTCGCCCCCGGAAAACAGCGGCGGATAACACGCAATCTTCAGCACCCGAACGGGCCGGCACGCCGGCCCGTTTCAGTAAAAGGCAGGCATGGCAGACCACGACCAACTTCGCGCCGACTTTGAATCTGCGGGGCAGGGCCACGTGTTTGCATGGTGGGACGAGCTGGGCGAACGCGCCCGGCGCCGCCTGGCACGCCAGCTTGCCGCTGTTGACCTGTCAAGACTCCGCGAGCTGCACGCAGCCGTCACTGCACTGGCCGCGCCCCACGCCCGGTCTCTTGCCCCGGCCCCGGTGTTTGAGCTTGCCGATCGCGGGTTTCCGTACGCGCTGGCCGACGCCGCCCGCGCCGTGGCACCCATTGGCGACAAGGCCCTGCGCGATGGCCACGTGGCTGCGCTGCTGGTCGCAGGCGGGCAGGGCACGCGGCTGGGCTTTGACGGCCCCAAGGGCTGCTTTCCGGTCCTGCCGCTGACCGGCATGACGCTGTTTGAGGTGTTCGCCCGCAAGCTGCGCCGCGTCGGCCTTGAGCACGGCGTTACCCCGCCGCTGTACATCATGGTCGGCACTCACAACGAAAGCGCGACCGTCAACTTCTGGCAGGACAACAACTTCTTCGGCCTTGAGCCCGACGACGTGAAGTTCTTTGCCCAGGGTGAAATGCCGGCTCTTGATGCTGAAGGCAAGCTGGTCATGGCCAGCCGTGATGCCCTGTTCAGCGGCCCCGACGGCCACGGCGGCGTGCTGCAGGCTTTACACGTCAAGGGCATGCTTGCCGACATGCGCGCGCGCGGCGTGCGCTGTCTCAGTTATCTGCAGGTCGATAACGCCCAGACGCCCGTCGCTGACAGCGCGTTTCTGGGCCTGCACATTGCGCAGGGCGCCGAGGTCAGCCTGAAAGTCGTGCGCAAACAGGACCCCACCGAGAAGGTAGGCATTTACTGTCTCGATGACGGCGTACCCGGCATTGTCGAATACACCGAGTTCAGCGAGGCCCAAAGCAATGAACGCGCGGGCAATGACCTGAGATACTGGGCCGGCAGCATCGCCGTGCACGCCTTCAACGTGGACTTTCTAACCCGCCTGGCGCAAAACGGCACCGATCTGCCGCTGCATGCCGCCCATAAGAAAGTCCCCCACGTCGATCGCGACGGCAACACTGTCGAGCCTGCAGCGCCGAACGCGTACAAGTTCGAGCGTTTCATCTTCGACACGATTCCGCTGGCCGGCAACGTGATGTGCCTGGAAGTCCCGCGCGAAGAACAGTTCCTGCCGGTCAAGAACACCGATGGCCCCCACAGCCCCGAAGGCTTCAAGCAGGCCTATCAGGACTACTTCGGCAAGGCCGTGGAAACCGCCACAGGCAAGCGCCCGCCAGCCATAGAGGTAGACCCACTCGCAGCCGAAAACGCCCGCGAAGTCATCGAACTGGCAAAAGATGCCGCAGGATGGGACCTCACCAAACCACTGCACATCTTGGGGTAGGTTGTCTCGCACCGGGACAAACAATGGGACAGCGCCGCACACGGGGCCGAGATGCGGATTCAGTCAGACGTGCACTCCGAAGGAGTCTGCGACTCCAGCCCACGGCGCAAGCCGTGGGTTAGCGAATGGCGAGTCAGTCGAGCCCCGCAGGGGCGGAAGAAGCATCAGTCCCAAAGGGACTCTTCTTGTGGCTCAATTCCGTGAAGCCTTAAGGGCTGGGATCTCCGCACCCCTTCGGGGTGCGGATAGATCTCGAACGCGGACTCATCTGCGTGCATCGGCGTTCATCTGGGGACAACAGCATTTACCGAACCTTGGGTTTCTTGCGTGTCTTCTTCTCGCCTTGTTGCTTTGCGGTCTTGGCTGGCTTCTGTCGAAAGCCTGGGCGCCCTTGGACTTCGTTTACGTCCACTACTTTGCCGTCTTCGGTCATGGCCGGTTTGCCGCCGGCTTTGCGAATCACGTTGGCCTGCTGGTAGCGCATCATGATGTCCTGCATGCTCTGGCCCTGGTCAATCAGGTAGTGCAGGTCGCGCAGGTGCGTGCGCAGGCCAAGCCAGAAGAACAGCAGCACGACGCCGCACACGGCGATGCCTGCGCTGCGCACCGTAAGCGAGTGATACGACTCGAAGTCCTGGGGGCTGAACGTGGTGGCGTAGGCCACGCTCAGCGCGAACAAAATCGCCGCGGCGCTGATCAGGTTGGCCGCCAGTCCGTCGCGCAGAAAACCCATCCACGCAATCGCCAGCAACGTCATCGGCAGCGTGATCAGCAGACTCAGCCACGGGCCAATATCCACGTACACACCCGAAAGCTCGAGTATCGCAGGCAGGGCGACCACCAGAATCACCAGCACGCTGAGAATGGCAGCCGCGCGCTTGGCCTTGAACGGGATTGGCCGGGGTACGCGCTTGCCCGGCGCGCCTTCGCGCTCATAGGTGACGGAGGGCTTGGTCATCTTCCGCGCGAGCTTACGGGCGGCGCCAGAGTTCGGGTCCACGTTCGCTTACTTTCGTTTTCAGGTCCTTGTGCTGCTCGTTCAGCAGTCCTGCCAGTTTCGGCCAGTGAAGCCGCTCAAGCGTATAGTGGTCCGTCTCGACAAGCGCCATGCCCTTGTGCGCCGCCGCGAGCCCCAGATGGTGCTTGATCTCGGCCGTAACGTAAACGTCTGCGCCCGCGCTGATGGCATTGGGCAGAAAATCGGCGCCCGCGCCGCTGCACAGCGCGACCTTGCGTACGGTCCGGGCATCATCGCCCAGTACGCGGGTCACAAGAATGCCCAGCGATTCGACGCGCCTGATAAATGCGCGGAAGGGCTCCGGGGTGGCCAACTTGCCGATGCGCGCAAGGCCGGTGCCTTTTTCCTTGTTGTGCAGCGGGTAAAGGTCGTAGGCGACTTCTTCATACGGGTGCGCTTCATGCAGCGCGCCGATCACGCGGCCCGCGATTTCACGGCGCAGCAGCACCTCAAGGCGCAGTTCGTTGGCGCGCTCAAGCTTCCCCGGTGTGCCGGAAAACGGCTTCGTGCGGCCCTCAAGACCGCGAAAGCTGCCCTCGCCGGCAATGCTGAAACTGCAATCAACGTAATCACCGATCACACCCGCGCCCTGTGCACACAGTGCCAGCCGGACTTTCTCGGCGTGGCTGGGCGGCACAAACACCGCCAGTTTGAAGAAGCGCTCGTGGCCGCTATCGACCAGCGGCTTCACCTCAATGAGTTCCAGCAACTCGCACAGCGTGTCGTTCAGGCCCCCCACCGCGCTGTCCAGGTTGGTGTGCAGCGCGATCAGCGAAACACCGTGCGTGAGCGCCTTGGCGATCAAGCCGCCCTGCAATTCGGCTATGTTGATGCGCTTGATGCCCCGGAAAATCACCGGGTGGTGCGTGACCACCACGTTGCAACCCGCAGCGATGGCTTCGTCCAGCACGTCGTGGGTGACGTCAAGGCAGAACAGGACGCCGGTGGCTTCGGCCTTGGAATCACCAACGACCAAGCCGACGTTGTCCCACTCTTCTGCCAAAGCGAAGGGGTACAGCCGATCCAGCAGGTCAACCAGCGTCGAGACTTTCATAGCGGAAGCATAGCAATGGGCGGGCAAGTATTAACAGCGTGCGCCAAGCCTGAGAGAAGTGTCTTGGGTGTCAGGGCACGGGACTGCATGATGTGCGGATGGTCTACCTGTTGCGCGTGCCATTCACTGTTGCTTGCCTGTTCCTGCTGCTCGCGGGTTGCGGGCGCAAATCCGACCCAGACACGGTGACGGTGTTCGCTGCCGCCAGTGTCACCGATGTGGTCACGGCATTGAGCGCGGACTTTGAGGGCGGGAAGGTTCGCGCCAGCTACGGCGCCACGAGTGACCTTGCGCGCCAGATTGATGATGGCGCGCCCGCCGACGTGTTCATCAGCGCAAGCCGCAAGTGGACCGACTATCTGGAGCGCGCGGGCCGTCTTGAAGGCCAACCCGTGGTGTTCGCCCGCAACTCGTTGGTGTGTGTCTCGCGGAGCGGAGGCCGCCTGACACAATTCAAGATCATCGAACCCGCAATGCTGTTCGAGACTTCGCTGGCGCCGGATGAGCGCGTAGCGATTGCCGATGAAGGCGTACCCGCCGGAGATTACGCGCGACAGGCGCTGACGAAGCTCGGCCTGCTGGACCGCCACCGCGGCAGGTTGATCGGCCAGAAAGACGTGCGTGCGGTGCTGAACGCCGTCGCCACGGGCGAAATTGCCGCAGGATTTGTCTATGCCACCGACGCCCGCATGGCCGGCGTGCAGATGCTCTTTCCGGTTGACCCCGGCCTGCATGACGCGATCGACTACTACGTGGCGGTGGTGAAAGGCGCGACCAACACTGAAGGAGCGAACCATTTCATGCAGCACTTGCGAAGCGAAACGGGCCGCGCGGCCCTTCATAATGCGGGTTTTGTCGTACCTTAGGCTGCAGTCCCAATGCTCACCGGCGCAGAAACCGAAGTTGTTCTCCTGTCGTTCCAGGTCGCTGGCTGGAGCGTTCTGGTCTCCGTTGTGCCGGGCATCCTGCTTGGCTGGCTGTTCGCACGCTGGCACAACCCCGCGCGCGCGCTGCTGCAAGGGTTGGTGATGTTGCCGCTGGTGCTGCCACCCGTGGTGACGGGCTATGTTCTGCTCTGGTTGCTGGGACGCAGCGGGCCCCTGGGCTCGGCCTGGCATTCGGTGACCGGCGGGCACATCGCCTACACCACAGCAGCCTGCGTCATTGCTGCCGCAATTGTCGGCTTTCCGCTGATGGTAGAAGGCATACGCCTGAGCGTGCTGGGCGTGGACCGACGCCTTGAGGATGTCTCCCGCAGCTTGGGGCGCGGGCGCGGGGCAACCTTTCTGCGCGTGACATTGCCGCTTTCATTGCCGGGCGTGGTTGCGGGCGCCGTGCTGAGTTTTGCCCGCGCGCTCGGCGAGTTCGGCGCGACGATCGTGATTGCCGGCAACATTGAAGGCCAGACACGTACGATTCCCGTAGCAGTATACACGCTGCTTAACGCCCCCGGCGGCGAGCCGGGAGTCATGCGGCTGGCAGGAGTAAGCGTGGCGATTGCGCTGGTCGCGCTGCTGGTTGCTTTCTGGCTTGGGGCGCGTCAGCGTCGGCGGGTGAGCGCATGATGATTGAGATGCGCACCCGGCACAGTGTTCGCGGGTTCACACTGGACGTGCACTTCGAGAGCGCAGGCCCTGTTCTTGGTATCTTCGGCGCCTCGGGCAGCGGCAAGACTACCCTGCTGCACTGTGTGGCGGGCCTGCTCAAGCCGCGCGATGCCAGGATTTCCGTGAACACGCGCATGGTGTGCAACCGGCCGGGCGGGACGTGGGTGCCGCCGGAGCGGCGCAAGTGCGCACTGGTAACGCAAGAGCCGCTGCTGTTTCCGCACCTGTCAACGCGCGGCAACCTCGCATATGCGTCGGGGGCCAAGGATGCGCTTGAAAGTGACAGCGGATGGAAGATCGTCGATGTGTTGCGACTGAAACCGCTGCTGGATCGCAACACGGCATCCCTCAGCGGCGGCGAAAAGCAGCGCGTGGCACTTGGCCGTGCGCTGCTGAGCAAGCCCGAAATGCTGCTGCTGGACGAGCCGACAAGCAGCCTGGATGCCGAGCTTGCGCGCGATGTGTTGTCGCTTCTGCTGCAGGTGAAACTTGAGCTGAAGGTCCCCATGCTGTTCGTGACCCACAAAGCCGGTGAGTTGATGGCACTGGCTGACGACTGCGTCGTGCTGGAATCAGGCAAAGTCATTTCACAGGGGGCACCCGTGAACGTGCTTTCCAAGCCCCGCGCGATCGGCGTCGCGAACCTGGTGGGCGTGGACAACCTGTTGCGGCTGGAAGTCCTGCGCCACGACGAGGCAGGCGGCGTCACGCTGCTTGCCATGGGCGCGGATGTCGCGCTGGCGGCGCCGTTGTGCGCCTCCGCGCCCGGCAAGACCGTCAGCGTTGGCCTGTATGCTGACGAGGTCATGTTGTGCCTGGAGAACCCGGCGGGCATCAGCGCGCGCAACGCGCTGGCCTGTGATGTCACACGCATCAGCGAAATGGGCCACGAAGTGCTGGTTGAGCTGAAGATCGGCCTGCAAAGCCTGCGCGCACGCCTGACGCCCTCAGCCGCACATGAGCTTGGGCTGGCGCAAGGCACGCACGTAGTAGCCCTGATCAAGACTTCAGCAATTCACATGCTGGGGTAGTGCCGCGCGACCCACAGCATGAAAAAGCCCCCGGCGCTGCTGCCGGGGGTTCTTGCGTCTGCCCCACCTAGAATTTCTCGGCGAATTCAACCAGTGCGCGCACCGGTGCACCCGTGGCGCTCTTGCCGCTCCAAAGCCTCCAGCCCTCGCCGTCGTTCATCGCGGGGCCGGCAATGTCGAGGTGCGCCCACTTCTGGCCTTTCTCGATGAACCGCTTCAGAAACAGGCCCGCCGTCACGGTGCCGGGGTTGCCGCCGATGTTCTGCATGTCGGCGATGCTTGAATCGATCTGCTTGTCATAGAAGTCCGGCAGCGGCAGGCGCCACACCTCTTCGCCGATGCCCGCAAACGCCCTCTCCAGGCTTTTTGCCAGCTTGTCGTCGTTGCTCATCAGCCCGACAACCTTGTTGCCCAGCGCCACCACCTGTGCGCCGGTCAGTGTCGCCATGTCCACAATCACGCGCGGCTTGAACTTGCGCTGCGTGTATGTCAGCGCGTCGCACAGGATCAGGCGGCCTTCGGCGTCGGTGTTGCCGATCTCGATGGTCTGGCCGCTCATGCTGGTCAGCACACTGCCGGGGTGATAGGCGCGGCCGTTGATCAGGTTTTCGGTGGCGGGCACGACGCCGACCGCGTTGACTTTCAGCTTCAGCTTGGCGATTGCGCCCAGCGCGCAGATGGTTGCGCCGCCGCCGCCCATGTCCATCTTCATGCCGAGCATGCCCGCCGCGGGCTTGATGTCGTAGCCGCCGCTGTCAAAGGTCAGGCCCTTGCCGACGTAGGCGATGGGCTTGTCGCCTTTCTTCCCGCCGTTCCATTCCAGCACAATCAGGTGCGCAGGAATATCGCTGCCGGCGTTGACACCCAGAAACGCGCCCATCTTCAACTTCTCGATCTGCGCCTTGTGCAGGATCGTGCACTTCAGGCCGGGCAGCTTGCGCGCCATCTCCTGTGCGAACTTGGCCAGCGTCGCCGGGTCAATCCGGTTGCTGGGCTCGTTCACCAGGTCGCGGGCGTGGGCTGTGTATCGCGCCGTGACTTCGCCGTATGCCACGCCCTGCTTCAGCTGCCTGGCGTTGCCGCCGGCCAGCGTCACTTTGGTTACATGGTGCTTCTTCTTGTCTTTCTTGCTGAACAGTACGTCGAAGTGATAGTCGCCCAGCAACGCGCCCTCGGCGCACCAGCGGCCGACAGCCACCGCATCTCCCTTGGCGCCTTCCAGCGCAATGGCCACGTGCTTGAGCTTGCTTGTGTTCACCGCGCCGCCGCGGAAGAACCCTGCCACGGCTTCGCCAAGCTGCTGCGGGCCGGCCTTGTCTTTCTTGCCCAGGCCGATCAGGAATACCCGGTCGGCGCCGACCGCGTAGCTTTTGTGGAGCATCAACGACGTACCGGCCTTGCCCGCAAAGTCAGACTTGTTGAACAGCTTCGAAAGCTGCGCGCCGAACTTGAAGTCGCTGAGGCCCTTGCCTTCGAAGACGGGCACGAGAAGCGCATCGGCTTTGACCGTGGCGCTGTTGTCTGCGTATGAGAACTGCATCGGCATCCTTGGTTGGGGAAACGAACGTTCGGCGCGAACTA
Organism: Planctomycetota bacterium; assembly: GCA_025993795.1. GTDB lineage: Bacteria > Planctomycetota > UBA8742 > UBA2392 > UBA2392 > JADJRK01. Next base: position 21,812 of record JAMQHL010000042.1, on the reverse strand, counting down.
TCCAATCCGAACCGTCGTTATGCAAGGCAGCGTCGCCCCGACAGCCACCTGCCCGCCGCGCGCGTGGCACTGTATCCTGCGGCGATGCGCCTTCGCCCTGACACTACCGGCATGAGCACACCCCGCGCGATGTGGGAGTGGCGCACCGTGCCGCTGCTGACGCCGATCTGGGTGTACAAGCGCTACGTCAGCCCGGTGATGCCGCCCGCATGCCGCCACATCCCTACATGCAGCGAGTACTGCTTTCAGGCGTTGCGCCAGCGCGGCATTGCCCAGGGCAGCCTGATCGGCCTGTGGCGCCTGCTGCGTTGCCAGCCGTTTGGCACAAGCGGCTTTGACCCCGTCGAGGCCTTTCGCTGGCCCTGGCAGAAGCGGATGGAAGAGGCGCCCGCGAAAGAGTCTGCAGACGTGCAGGGGCCGTGAGACGCGTTGCGGGATCGAAAGGGCAGAGGTTTTGGGTTTTGGGGTTTGGGTATTGGGGTCGAGGGTCAGTAGCTGCCCATCTCAGGCTTCCCATCTTCCTGCCTCCTGCTCCCTGCCACCACCTTCCCTCCCTACCCGCTTTCCGCGTTTCTTCGAACTTTCCTGAACCCATAATCGAACCTCGCGGCCTCTTAGGTTGATGATCATGGCAGCAGCCGAGCCAAAGTTGGACCTGGCTGCCCTGATGCGCGAGCATCAGGCGGGAGTGTGGCGCTATGTGCGCGCATTGGGCGCAGACGCCAGCCTGGCCGACGACCTGACGCAGGAGACCTTTCTGGCAGTGCATCAGAAGCCGTTTGAGCAGCGCACGCGGGGCGAGACAGCCTCATACCTGCGCACCGTGGCGCGCAACATCTTTCTGAAGTCACGGCGCCACGCGGGAAGGGTGGTCAGCGCGGACGACCTGAACCAGGTCGAAGCACGCTGGGTTGAGCTGGTGCACGACGACGGCAGCGCGATGCAGGCGGCATTGAAAGAGTGCCTGCAACAGCTGGACGAAAAGCCAAGACAGGCGCTTCAGATGCAGTACACGCAGGAAAAGCAGCGGGTGCAGATTGCCGATTCGCTGGGAATGACCGACGACGGCGTAAAGACCCTGCTGGCCAGAACGAAGGCACGCCTGAAGAAGTGTGTGGAGTTGAGACTCAAATGAAAGATCACGACCCCATTCTTGAATCGGCGCTTGAAGAAGCGCTTGGCGGCAAGTCGCCCCCCGACCTGATTGCCGCAACACTTGCGAAAGCGGCTGCACTGCCCCCCGCAGCCCAAGCACCGCTGCCGGCCATGCCGCGCCCGCACTGGCGTGCCTGGGGTGCAGGCCTGGCCGCAGCGGCTGCGCTGGTGATCACCACGGGCGCCGTGCTGATCGGATATGCGCCGACGCTTAGCTCGCCAACGGTGGACCAGGAGATGACTGCGCAGCAACGAGACGTTGCGACGGGCGAAGCAAACAGCGGTCGGCAAGCGCCGCAGGACGGCTGGGCAACTACCAGGATTCCGACGTCCGACCCCGCGAATCCGCCTGTGCCGCCCCCTGTGCCGCCCTCTGAGGGCGAAGACAGGGGCCCTGTCGCCGGCAACCAGCACAAGGGCCACGGTTCCAACCCCTTCGTCGATACAGAAGACGACGCGCAGTCCACGTTCGGCCTTGAGCACGACTCCGGCAGCTACACCATGACACGCGCCTATCTCGGCCGCGGCACATTGCCGCCCGACGAAGCCGTGCGCGTCGAAGAGTTCGTCAACTACTTCAATTACCGCTACACCCGGCCCGTCCACGCGCCCTTTGAAATCACCATGGACGGCGCGCCTTCACGCTACGGCGCCGACATCAAGAACTGCTACCTGATGCGCGTCGGCGTGCAGGCCCGCCAGATCGACGCCAAAGACCGCAAGCCGGCTGTGCTGACATTCGTGATCGATATCAGCGGCAGCATGGGCCAGGACAACCGTTTGGGGCTCGTGAAGCAGGCGCTGAAGCTGCTGGTCGAGCAACTGCAGGAAGGCGACCGCGTCGGCATTGCAGTCTACGGCTCGCGCGGCGCGGTTCACATGGAGCACGTAGACGCGTCTCGGCGCAGCGAGATCACCGACGCCATCGACAAGCTCAGCACCCAGGGCGCCACCAACGCCGAGGAAGGCCTGAGGATCGGCTACCAGATGGCGACGGCGGCGTACCGCACCGGCCACACCAACCGTGTCATTCTGTGCAGCGACGGCGTTGCCAACGTTGGCGCAACCGGCCCCGACGGCATTCTCAAGACCATCGTCGAGAACCGTCGCAAGGGTATCACGCTGTCCGCCGTCGGTTTCGGCATGGGCAACTATAACGACCACCTGATGGAACAGCTCGGCGACAAGGGCGACGGCCACTACGCCTATGTGGACACGATCGACGAAGCCAGACGCATCTTCGTTGATAACCTGACCGGCGCGCTTGAGGTGGTCGGCCGGGACGTCAAGATCCAGGTTGATTTCAACCCGCAGGTGGTCAAGAGCTACCGCCTGATCGGCTATGTCAACCGCGACATCCGCGACGAAGACTTCCGCAACGATGCCGTGGACGGCGGCGAAATCGGCGCGGGCCATGCCGCGACTGCACTGTACGAGATCAAGCTGCACGACAATGCGGCGGGGCCCGTAGCCTACGCCAAGCTGCGTTATCGCACCGATGAAGAAGGCGAGTTCACTGAAATCCAGCGCGAGATGTTCACACGTGACCTCGCGCTGCAATGGGAAGAGGCAGCCATCGGCCTGCGCCTGGCGGGCAATGTCGCCGAGTTCGCCGAGATTCTGGGCAACGGGTTTTATGCAAAGGGTGCAGAGCTGGCGCCGGTGATTGAAGAGCTGGTCGCGGTCTCAGGCGAGTATCGCGACGAAAAGGTGGATGAGCTGCTGAAACTCGTCCAGAAGGCCAACGAACTACAGAAGGACTAAGTCCGAGCCCATCGCGTAAGCGATGGAGCAAGCAAGGAAAGGGAGATCATGAAACGCCACACACTCAGCAGCTTCACCGGATTCGCCCTCGTGTTGCTGGCCGGATGCTCGGCTTCATACAGCGGCGGCGCAGAGCAGGCCCGCTTCGGGTACGCCGGCGACCAGGCAAGGCTTGACGACGGCAAGCCTTGCGGCGGAGACGACGACGCACCGCCGCCGGCCGACAGCGGCGAGCCATTCGACATGTTCTTCAAGCAGCACGGGACCAATCCCTTCGTTGACACCGAGGACATGAAGCTGTCCACGTTTGCTGTGGACGTTGACACCGGCGCATACACCGTGTGCCGCGACTACCTGAACCGCGGCTACATGCCGCCCGACGAGGCGCCCCGCGTCGAAGAGTTCGTCAACTACTTCAAGTACAAGTATGAAGCACCCCGCGACGGCGTGTTCGGCATCACCATGGACGTTGCGCCGTCACGCTACGGCGCTGACCTCAAGAACTGCCACCTGCTGCGCGTCGGCATGCAGGCCAAGACCGTCGAGCCAGCCGAACGCAAACCGGCTGTGCTGACGTTCGTCATCGACATCAGCGGCAGCATGCAGATGGAAAACCGCATCGGCCTGGTCAAGCAGGCTCTGCGCTTGCTGGTCAAGCAACTGCGGCGCGACGACCAGGTCGGCATCGCCGTCTATGGCAACCGCGGCTACAAGCTGCTGGGGCACACCAACGACCCTGAGCGCATCATCGACAAACTGGAAAGCCTGCAAGCCGACGGCAGCACTTACGCCGAAGAAGGCATTCGCATTGGCTATGAAATGGCCGCCGAAAACTATCGCGAGAACGCCATCAACCGCGTGATCCTGTGCAGCGACGGCGTAGCCAACGTCGGCACCACCGGCCCGGAAGCGATACTGAAAACCGTTGAGACGTACCGGCGCAAGGGCATCACGCTTTCGGCCATCGGCTTTGGCATGAGCAACTACAACGACACGCTGATGGAGCAACTGGGCGACAAGGGCGACGGCCACTACGCCTATGTCGATACACTGGAAGAGGCCAAGAAGATCTTCGTCGATAACCTGACGGGCACACTGCAGGTCGTCGCCCGAGACACCAAGGTGCAGCTTGAGTTCAACCCCGAAGTCGTGAAGTCGTGGCGCCTGTTGGGCTACGAAAACCGCTGGGTCAAGAACGAAGATTTCCGCAATGACGCCGTCGATGGCGGCGAAGTAGGTGCCGGGCACAGCGTGACCGCGCTGTACGAGCTGAAGCTGCATGAGGGTGTGCAGGGCGAAGTCGCCAAGGCCACCGTGCGCTACAAGCACGACGAATTGAAAGAGTTCCTGGAAGTCACCAAGACCACGGCGACCCGCGACATCAAGGCATGGGAGCAGTCGCCCGTCAGTATGCGGCTGGCCGGCAACGCAGCCGAGTTCGCCGAGTTGCTGCGCAAAAGCTACTGGGCCAAGGGCGGCAGCTACAGCGCGCTGCTTGAAGACGTAAAGAAGCTGATCGCCGAGACTGACGACAGCGAAGTGCTGGAGCTGGCCAACCTGATCACCAAAGCCCGCACACTTGAAGAAGCCAAAGACACCGGCATAGCCGGCGGCAAGTAGTCGCGAGTGCAATGCGAACGGGGCCGGCAATTGCCGGCCCCGTTTTATTCAGCACGCAGACTAGAAGCCTTCTTCGTCTTCTTTGTCCGGGGTCTTCTCTGGGTCCTTCTTTTCTTCGGGCTGCTGGCCGACCCAGGTGATCTGCCATTGGCCGTCGGTGTTCTTCTCGACGTAGAACGCCATGCGGCCGAACATTTTCTGGGCTTCGTCGGTGAAGACCACGGCGTCGTGGCCATCGACCTTGGTGACCCTGAAGTTCTCTTCGTGCTTCAGAAGCTCAAGCACCGCGGCATCGCGCTGCTTTTCAACTTCGGACTTTTCTTCGCTTCCAGCCCCCTTCAGGAACTCCTCGGGCATCTTCGGGCGGATCATCTCCTTGACCGCCGCCTTTTCGTCGGGGCCAAGGGCCTTGAGGCTCTCGTCGTTCTCGATCACGTAGTCAATGAAGCGGTCGATGTTTACGGCCTTCTTCACCATGTCTTCGCTCTTGGCCTGCACGGCCAGGAAGAACAGCACGACCGCGTGGCACTCTTTGTCCTGCTTTTCCAGCGCCTCGTTGGTGATGGCGGTGCGCGTGGGGTCCGGGCCGCTGTCGAGGATCAGGCCCTTGGCAGTTTCGATGCGCAACGCGTTAACGCCGCTCAGCCACAGTGTTTCGATGGTGGCGTCTTCGTTGACTACGCCTTCGTCGTCTTTGCTGTAGTCGAAGCCGTGCTGAAGCAGCTTCCACGCCTTCTTGCCGTAGAGCTCTTCCTGCGCGGCAACTTCAAGCGTCATGGCAAACGTCTTGTTTACGTCGTCGTCCCAGTCAATGAACTCGAACTTCTTGCCGGCCTGCTTGGGCAGCAGGATCTGCGCGATCATCTGCGACATGCCCAGCAGCATGCGCTTTTCGGGTTTGATTTCGAACTCGCGGTTCTTGTCTTCTTCCTTCTTCGCATTCTTGTCGAACAGCTTGACCTGCAACGTGCCGGCGACGTTCTTGTACAGCGAGTGCTTGGTCAGCTCTTCGCCTTCGTGCTCCTGGTTTTCCTCGTACAGCAGCGCCAGATCGGCGCCGACCATGGCCTTGCCCTGCATTTTCGTCGCGATTGCGCCCAGCTTGACCTCACCGTTCATCGTCGCGACGTAGCACGGTTTGCCCTCGTGTTCCCCGTGTTCCGTCTTGAGCGTGATCTGGCCAACGGTGACGCCCAGCATGCGCAGCTTGAGCGTGGTCTCACCCTTGGCGCTGTCGCTCAGCGCGGTCTGACTTTCCAGAAACTTTGTCGCCTCCTGGCGCTCGGTTTCGCCGGCGAACAGCGGCGCGCACGCCAGCATTGCCAGCAGCGGTATCATGAGTCGTTTCATCTGCGTCTCCTTTGAACTGGTCCCGGCAGGATTGTAGGACCGCGCCTCAGCGCCGATAGACCGCGAGCGCCTTGCGCGTGGCCGATGCAATAGCGGCTTTTTCGGCGGCCCGCAGCGTAAACCACTTCCCGCGCGCTTTGCCCGCGACGACGGCAGCCTGCACCGCAAGCTGCACGTCGTAGTGCATGATGCCGTGGCGCACGGTCACTGGCTCGCCCATGGTTTCGATGCGGCCTGTCTGCCCGCACACCTGTGACAGCGGCGGCGGCTGATCCTCGGCCCATGGCGCGTGCGGCAGCTCCCACAATCCGGCGGGCAACAGGCTGCTGTTGTCGTCTTCATCGCGCCGCTGCATCAGTACGCGGCCCGCGCCATCGCGCACCGCCAGCACAAGATAGCGCAGTCGCTGCTTTCTCTTGCAGGCCACCAGTGCGGGGTAGCGCGCGACGCTGCCGGCTTTGAATGCGGCGCAGCTCGCGGCGCAAGGGCAAGCCTCGCAGCGGGGATTGCGCGGCGTGCAGACTGTTGCGCCAAGTTCCATCAGCGACTGGTTGAGGCTGCTCGGTGCCAATCCGTGCTGGGCGCCTTGCCAAACCCACTGGTCGGCAAGTTTCCAGACTCCCGGGCCCTGCTTTGGCCGTGCGATGCGGTGCATGCGGGCAAGCACGCGTTCAATGTTGCCGTCCACAATCGGCTCAATCTGGTTGAAGGCGATGCTCAAGATTGCACCGGCGGTGCAGCGGCCGATGCCGGGTAACGCGAGCAGCGACGTGCGATCTCTGGGAACACGGCCGCCGTGCAGTGAGACGACCTGCCCGGCTGCAGCTTGCAGCATGCGCGCGCGCCTGTAGTAGCCCAGTCCTGACCATGCCTGCAGCACCTGCTCAACGGGCGCGGCCGCCAGCGCGCGCACCGTTGGAAAACGCTTGAGAAACGCAACGTACTTGTCGCGCACGGCTTCTACGCGTGTCTGTTGCAGCATGATTTCGCTGACCAGTACTCGATAGGGTGTCGGGCGGCGGCGCCACGGCAGGTCACGGGCATGGCGTTCAAACCAGCTGCACAGCGCTTGTTGCGGAGTTTGCTTCATTCATGCATGCAGACAGGAGGTTCACTTCAGGGCTGCAATGGCGACGCCGTCTTTCACGTTGTCGCCTGGATGGACGATCACTTCATCGCCTTCGTTCAAGCCGCTCAACACTTCCGCTTCCAGGCCATTGCGCACGCCCACTTTCACCTGCAGCTCGTGCGCCACACCATCACGCACCTGGAACAGAGCATGGCCGTCCTCGGTGTTGAACAGCGCGCCGGCCAGCACCTTCAGGGTCTGCAGCCGTTCAACCAGAATCACGCGCGCCTCAACGCGATAGCCGTCGCCCAGCGCCGCCCACTTCTGCGGCGGCTCTTCAATGTCAATGATCACGTTCACGCGCTGTTCCTCGACACCCAGCGCTGAGAGCTTGGTGAATCCAAACGGCTCAATCACCCGCACGCGGCCCTTCAATGAGCCCTCGCCGCCCCACCGTTCCATGCGCACGCGCATGCCCTGCTTAATGCGCACGGCATCGCGCGAAAGCACGTCGGCGACAACCTCAAGACTTGCCGGATTGCCGATCTCGACCAGCCGCTCGCCCGGCATCACGGCGCCCGCACTTTCGCGGTACACGCGCAGCACCATGCCGCTGGTCGGAGACTCGATACTGACCTGGGGCAGCGCCGCGCCCTGGTTGCTTGAAATCAGCACCGACTCGGCCATCCGCAATTCAAAGCGCGCGGCCGCTTCGTAAAAGCCCGCCGATAAGAATCTCGCAGATGCCGCTGCGCGCCGCGTGTCTGCGGCCTGGACAGATTCCTCCGTGACGAGTTTCTTTGCCAGCAGGCCTGCAAGTCGTTCATGCTCACGTTTGGCGAATGCCAGTTCCGCTTCGGCTGCGCGCACGTCGGCGCTTCCGGCGTTCAGCCTTTCCATGGCTGCAAAGACTCGGGCGTCGGCTTCAGCCTTGGCGCGGGCGTCCAGCGGCTGCGGGGGCAGCGGCGAGAGTATCGTGATCGGCTGGCCCAACGCCACGGTGTCGCCTGGCTTGAGCGTGATGCGGCTCATGTCAGCGGCCAGTGGCGCCGCAATCGTGAAGCGGTCGCGCACGCGGGTGCGGGATTCATTGTCGATGGTGACAAGCAGTTCGCCGCGAGTGACCTTGGCGGTTTCCGCATCCACGGGCTTGGGCATGAAGCCATAGGCCACCAGCGCCAGGATGACCAGGACGACGACGATGAACGCTGCGCGCTTCACCCACTTCATCTGTCTGTCCCCATGCTGCCTCTATTCGCGCGATTTCAGCACTTCGACCAGGTCGAGCGTGTCAAGCCGCCTGCGCACCAGCAGCCCCGAGATGGTCGCCGAGACGATAACGGCGCTGGCGGCCAGTGCATAGGTCGTGTCGCTGATCACCTTGGGAAAGCGCATAACCTCTGAGTTCAGGGTGGTCAGCATGACGCCCACCAGCAGGTCGCCCAGCAGAAAGCCCAGCGGCACCGCGGCAATCGTCAGGATCGCCAGCTCACCCAGCAGGATGTAGCTGATTTCGCCGCGGGTCAGGCCCAGCACGCGCAGGCTTGCCAGTTCACGGGCACGCTCGCTCAGGCTGACGCGCGCCGCGTTGTAAATCACGCCGAACGCGATGATCACGGCGAACAGGATATTGATCGAAAGCGAGACCATCAGGTTCTCCTCAATGACTTTCTTGAGGTTGCCGATGATGGCGGCTTTGCTTGCGACGGCGCCGACCATGGGTCGCCTGCGCAACTCATCGTTGATCGCGCGTTCGTCCCGGCCATCGGTCAGCAGGTTTGCGCCGCTGATCACGTCGCCTTCCTGCATCAGTTGATTCAGGGCATGGATATCCATGTAGGCCGCTACGCCCATAAAGTCGTCGACCAGTGCCACCACCGCGATCCGGCGCACGGGCCGCGCACCCTCAAGAACTTCAACCGTGAGTTCGTCCCCGGCCCTGATTTCCAGCGCGTCGCCCAGCACCCGCGACAGCAGAATACCCTGCTGCGGCATCGGGATCGGTTCAAGGTCAGTATTCAGCACTCGCGAGAGCTGCGCATCCGCTTCTATGCCCTGGATGGCGACGCGCCGGTACCGGTGGCGAAAGCGCAATGTTGCGGGCACGGCGCGTGTCGGCTCGGCGTATACAACGCCGGGGATGGACTCAAGCTCGTGCAGTGCCGCGCGGGAACGCGGGTACGACAGCGTGACCGTCAGGTGCTCGCGATGCATCACATTGCTCTGCACCTCAATCACGTGCAGAAATATGTCCATGAATGCCGTGCCCATCACCAGGATACTTACCGCAAGCGCCAGCCCGACTACAGTCAGCGCGGACTTGAACGGCTTGCGCTCAAGGTTGCGCAGGATCATGCGCGTCGGCTGTGACAGCCAGCGCTGCAACCCGATGCGCTCAACAATGGTCGCGCGGTAGTTCGGCGGCGCCTCAGGCCGCATGGCCTCGGCGGGCGGCAGCGCAGCCGCGCGACGCACGGAGCCAAAGGTGCCCGCATACCCGGCAACTGCGGTGATCAGCACGGCTGCCACCGGCACCCATGGCGGCATCAGATAGACCAGCTTGGGAAAGTGGTAGTACTCGCCGTAGATGCCCACAAGCAGCCAGCCAAGCCACCAGCCCAGCAGTGTGCCGATGATGCCGCCCAGCAGGATGATGACACCAACAAGCTGCGCAAAGTGCAGGCCGACCTGCAGGTTGGAATAGCCGAACGCCTTGAGAGCCGCCACCTGGTCGCGTTGTGTGGCAATCACGCGCGACAACACCACGTTCAGCAGAAAGGCGGCGACGCCGATAAAGATCAGCGGGATGAACACGCCGAACGTCTCAAGCTGCGTGAGCTCGTTGTTCAAGAACCAGTCCGAGACCTGGTCTTTGCGCGGGTAGGCGCCCAGTCCGCCATAGGGGCGCAGAATGTCGTCAACGCGGGCGATCACCTCGCGCTCGCTGGCGCCGGGAAGCAGCGTCAGCGTCACGTCGTTGTAGGCACCCACCATGTCGCATGCGGCTGCAAGTTCGGTCTGGTTCATCCACATCACAGCGTAGCGGCGGTCATCGGGCATCATCTCGCCGGCCGGAATCGAGTAGACGAATTCGGGCGACAGCGCAAATCCGACCATGCGCAGCGATCGGCGGCGGCCATTGATCACGGCATCAACCGTGTCGCCCAGCTTGTAGCCGTTGGCATTGGCAAACATTTCTATGACGACTACTTCGCCGCTTGCGCCGGGCTCGGGCATTCGGCCCTTGCGAATGTCCAGGTCGTTCAGCGCGGAGTGTCGTCCGTCCGGGATCGAAACAAGGCGGCCTGTTGCGGGTTCGCGCAGCAGCGGCAGGTCGAGCATGACCTCAAGCGTCACACGGGCTTCAACAACATCGACTCCCGGGATGCTGCGAATGTCCTGCACGGTATGCGCGGGCGCCCGCACACAGTTGGCAAAGACCTGCGCGAAGCGCTGTTCGGTGTAAAAGCTCGTGCGCTCGTGGCGCAACGTCTCCAGCGCGGAAAGCTGTGTCACACACAACGCGACACCGCTGGCGATAATCATGACAATCGCCAGCGCCTGGCCCTTCATGTGCCAGAGGTCGCGCAGCAACTTCAGGTTGATCGCGCGCATCACCACTCCAGTTCGCCGGGCTTCTTGCGGCCGGCGTTCGTATCGATGCGCGCAATGCGCCCGTCGGCGATATGGATGACCCGGTTTGCCATGGCCGCAATGGCGGCATTGTGCGTGATCACGGCCGTGGTGGTGCCCAGCTCAACGTTCACGCGCTCAAGCGCCTCAAGCACCTTGATGCCTGTGGTGATATCCAGCGCCCCTGTCGGCTCGTCGCAAAGCAGCACTTCGGGGCGCTTGGCAACGGCGCGCGCCACGGCAACCCGCTGCTGCTGGCCGCCGCTGAGCTGGCTTGGAAAATGGTCCATGCGGTCTGCCAGGTCCACCATCGCAAGCGCTTCTTCGGGTGTCATGGGGTCTTTGGCGATTTCAGTCACCAGCGCCACGTTCTCGCGCGCCGTGAGACTGGGGATCAGGTTGTAGAACTGAAAAATGAAGCCGACGTGATTGCGCCGATACTCGGTTAATTCGCGCTCGCTGGCGGCGCTGAGATCGTGATCGCGGTAATGAACTTCGCCGCTGCTTGGGGTGTCGAGGCCGCCCAGAATGTTCAACAGCGTGGACTTGCCGCTACCCGACGGGCCCAGCAGCACAACGAACTCGCCCTCATACAGCTGAAGGTCAACGCCGCGCAGGGCATGCACTTCTACCTCGCCCATGTGGTAGACCTTGGTGACGCCGCGCGCCTCAAACACAACGGCGCGGGTATCGTCGGCGAGCACATAGACCTGTTCTTCTTCCATCGAGCTTGTTTTAGCCACAGACGGACACAGATAAACACAGATTCCATGCCCGGCGGCGGCGGGACGTGCGCTCGGCTGGCGTCCGCCGAAGTCGTGCAATCTGTGTGAATCTGTGGCTGTCCTTACGTGCCCTTGACGCGGCGGCGGATGGCTGCTTCGTCGATGTCCTGCTCGCCCCACAGTGTGCGGCCGTCCATGCCGCCGGCCACGGTGATCACCTCGCCGCTGGTGTGGCGCGAGATCGCCGAGCTGCTCAGCGAGAGCACCGTGCGGGCAATGTCTTCAGCCCGCGCAAGCTGCCGCATTGGCATCGTGCGCACGATGCGCTGGATCACGCCCGCCTGCTCAAGCGCCGGCCGCGCCATCTCCGTCACGGTCCAGCCGGGCTCGACCATGTTCACCCGGCCGTACGGGTCAATGTGCGCGATGTCGGTCTTGAGTGTGCGCACCAGACCGTACAGACCTGCTTTCGCGGTCGCATAGTCGGCGTGGCCGGGCTCGCCGAACTTGCCTGCGGTGCTGCCTATGAAGGTCAGTGCTGCGCCGTGGCCGTCTGCACGCGGGCCGGTTGCCGCCAGCGCTTCCATGAAGGCCTTGGCGGTCCAGACGCTGCCGAGAAGGTTGACGCGCAACGTGTCTTCGAAGCGCTGTAGCGACATCTCGTTCAATCGCTCGTTGGGCGGCGGCCACTTGCCCGCGTTGGCCACGCAGATGTCCACGCGACTGAAGCGTTCGCGCCCGGCAGCCACGGAAGCGCGCATCTGTGACAGGTCAGTCACGTCGGCAGAAACTGCGATGGCGCGGTCGGCGAATGCCTGTTCTTTCAGCCAACTCTGCAACCCGGCAAATTGGCTGTGGCCCGTGAGCAGCAGATTGCAGCCTTCGGCGGCGAACGCGCGGGCCAATGCGCGGCCAATGCCGCCGGATGCGCCGGTGATCAGCACGGTCTTGTCGGTGAGCAGCAGGTCCATCAATCCGCCTTGGGTTGCACCCGGTAAATGTAGCCGCCGCGGTGGTCGCACACGTACATTTCGCCATCGGCATCGAGCCCGAAGCTGGAAGGTGCGAAACCTGCCTTGTGGTAGAGCAGTTGATTGCTCAGCAGCTTCTTTTCGGCGGCGTCATAGCGCAGGCCCCATACGCGCCCGCTGCCGTAGTCGGCGTAGATGTACACGCCCTGAAGGCTCTTGTGTTTCTTGCCGCGGTAAACAAAGCCGCCCGTGACGCTGATGCCCAGCTTGCGCTCATAGTCAATCACCGGGTCAATCATCGCATCGGTCTTGTCGCCCCGGAACTTGTGCGTGCCCTCGCGCACATTCCAGCCGTAGTTGCCGCCCTTGACGATGATGTCGATTTCTTCGTAGCTGACCTGGCCGACGTCGCCGCCCCACAGCAACCCGGTTTCGGGGTCAAAGCTCATGCGCCACACGTTGCGCAGGCCATAGGCCCAGATTTCGGGCAGGGCATCGTCGCGGCCGACGAAGGGGTTGTCCTTGGGAATGCCGTACTGCTTTCCCGCGTCCGGCTTATCGACGTCAATGCGCAGCACGCTGCCAAGCCACGACTTGAGGTTCTGGCCGTTGCCGTGAGGGTCGTTGGCGCTGCCGCCGTCGCCGTAGCTTGCGTAGAGAAATCCGTCGGCGCCGAACACCAGTTCACAGCCGTTATGGTTGCCGTAGGGCTGCTCGATTTCAAACAGGATCGTTTCACTTGACACGTCAATATTGCGCGTCTTTGCGTCAACCGTGAAGCGTGAAGTCACCCCGCGCCGCGGCTTGTCGCCGGCCTGGTGCTGCGAGTAGTGGATGTAAACGAGGTTGTTCTCCTTGAACTTGGGGTGAAAGGCCATCGCCAGCAGGCCCTCTTCATTGTTGCGGCGGCGCGGGATGCGGTCGCTGATATCGAAGAAGGTTTCGCGTTCCTTGACGGCGGCATCATTCTTGAAGCGAAAGATGCGGCCGTTCTGCTCGATCACATAAACTTCGCCGGCGCCGTCAGGCGCAACTCCGATCCACAACGGCATTTCAAACTTCAGGCTGGGAAACGCGCTGACCATTTCCAGCGCGGGCGCGGGGCCGGGCTCCGCGCTGTCAGCGCCGCTCACCCAGTCGCGCCATGCGCCGTAGTTGCGCTCGTAAAGCCAAGCGCCACCAGTTGCAAGGAGCGCCGTCACAACCACGACCGGAAAGACGATGCGCATGCGGAACGGTCCCTTGCCAGGCATGCGCGCAGCATAGCAGCCAAAGGCAAGGAATCACGCCGCCGCTTCCGGGGCTGGCGCGGTGTTGCGCAGCTCGTAGTGATCGACCACGCCGGCGCCGATCGCATCGCCAGCCACATTCACCGCCGTTCTGAAACGGTCAAGAAACCAGTCCACTGCCAGAATCAGCGCCGCGGCCTCCGGTGGCAGGCCCACCGCCGTCAGCACAATCACCATCATTACCAGACCGGCTTCCGGTATGCCCGCCGCGCCGATTGCCGCCAGGGTCGCCGTAAAGAAGATCACCACCATCTGCGCGCCGGTCAGGTCCACGCCAAGGCTCTGCGCGATAAAGATGACCGCCACGGCTTCATACAGCGCGGTGCCGTCCATGTTGATCGTGGCACCCAGCGGCAGCACGAACCCCGCGGTGCGCGCGCTGATCTTGTTCTGCTTTGCGCACTCCATGGTAATCGGCAGCGTTGCACTGCTGCTTGCGGTACTGAATGCAGTCAGCAGCGCCTGCGCCATGCCCCACAAATAGCGGAATGGGTGCTTGCGCCGGATGATCCAGTAGATCAGCGGCAGTGTAATCAGCGCATGAATTGCCAGACCGCCAAGCACCGTGGCGATGTACCAGCCAAGCTGCCTGACCTCGACCGTCCAGAAGGACTCGCCCGCAGCACCCATGCGCGCCATCAGCAGGCTGGCGATTCCGGCCGGCGCGTACCAGACAATCAAGTGAACGATCTTCATGATCGCTTCGTTGAAACCTTCAAAGAAGCGCAACACCGGGCGGCCGCGCTCGCCCATTGTCGATAGCACGGCGCCCAGCGCGACACTGAACACAATCAGGCCCAGCACGTTCATCTCAACGCCGGCGCGCAGCAGGTTGTCAGGAAACATGCCGCGCACCACATCCAACACCGCTTCCAGCGCGCCCTTGGGCTCGCGCAGCGACTTGGGCAGGTTGGCCACGTCGGCGGGCACACTGGCACCCACGATTCCTGGCTGGATCAGGTTGACCAAGATGATGCCCGTGACCACAGCCATGCCGGTCGTGATCGCGTAGTAGGCGATAGTGCGCCCGCCAATGCGGCCCGCCTTGCGAATATCGCCCAGGCTTGAGACGCCGACGACCATCGTGGCCACGATCAGCGGCACGACAATCATCTTCAGCATGCGCATTAACAAATCGCCCGGAAAGCCGATCAGCGTAAGCGCAGTGTTGCGCGCGGCTTCGTCTTCCGGCAGCCAGCCCGGCAGAAACCCGCCAATCACGCCGCCGAACAGCACGGCAACTGCCGTGAACATCACCAGCAAGTTGGCGCGACGGCGCAACTTGGTCGGGTCGGGCTGTGCGTCTGGACTTTCCACGTGACGCACAGACTAAACGCTGAGGTTGGGGGGTCAACAAACCGCGCAGGTCGCTATACTCGCTGGCCATGCGCGACAGGCACACGCTCATGCGGTCTTTTGCGACCGTGCGCAATACCAGCGAGCGGCTTTGCAAGCCGCTTTGCCTTGAAGACTACGTGCCGCAGCCCCACGCCGACGTCAGCCCGCCGCGCTGGCATATGGCGCTCACTACGTGGTTCTTTGAAGAGCTTGTGCTGAAGGCGATTGGGCCCGGCTATCAGGCGCTGCACCCATACACGCACGGCCTGACCGGAAGGGTGTGGCAGTGGACTTCAAGCAGCTATGCGGCCTATCCGGGCTTTCGCGCGCGCCAGGGCCCGCGGGGCGAATACAACGGCAAGTTCATGGTGAATCAGCAGGTGTTGCTCGGCGGCGGCGTCGCCAGCGCAGAGGGCCACCTTCGTGACATGTACCGGAACTTCCGGCACGCGAACAAGCGTTGGCAATTCACGGGCAGCCGGTCGGCGGAGGACGCGTGAACGACCCGGGCTATCGCGTGCTTGACCCAGCCGAGCTTGCAGCAGCGGGCGCATTGCGCCAGTTTTCGCTGGATGTGCTGCATGGCCTTTCCGAAAAACCCAAGCGCCTGCCCTCGCGCTGGATCTACGACCGGGCGGGCAGCGAACTGTTCAGCGCGATCTGCGAACTGGACGAGTACTACCCAACGCGCTGCGAAGCCGAAGTGCTTACCCGCCACGCACCGGAGATTCTGGGGCATACGGGCACCGGCCCGATCGACATCGTGGACCTGGGTGCAGGCGACGGGCGCAAGTCCAGCATCGTGCTGTCCGCAACGCTGAAGCAGAAACGCGACGTGCGGTACGTGCCGATCGACATCAGCGAGTCGGCGATGCAGGGGCTGGTGAAGAACATGCGCGCGCGCCATGCGGGGTTGGCGGTCAGCGGAGTGATCGGCGAGTACTTTGATGCGCTGACCTGGCTGAGCAAGGACAACACGCACCGCAACCTGGTGATGTTCCTGGGCAGCAACATCGGCAACTTCAGCAGAGTGCAGACGCGGGTGTTCCTGCGGCAGTTGTGGGAGGCGCTGAATCCCGGCGACCTGGTGCTGATCGGGTGGGACCTGAAGAAGGACATTGACCTGCTGCTCGACGCCTATAACGACGCCAAGGGCGTCACGGCACAGTTCAACCTGAATCTGCTGGCGCGCATCAACCGTGACCTCGGCGGCGAGTTTGACCTCAACAACTTCCGGCACTACGCGACCTATGACGTCTACTCCGGCGCCGTGGAAAGTTACATCGTCAGCATGGTTCGCCACAGCGTTGCAGTGCGCGACTTGCGCATCAGCTTTGACTTCGACGAGTGGGAACCGATCCATACCGAGTACTCGTACAAGTACCTGCAGTCCGACGTCCGGACCATGGCCGCCGACACCGGCTTTGAGGTCGTGAGCGAGTACCAGGACAGCCGCCGCTGGTTCACTGACACGTTGTGGCGCGTAACCAAAGAAAAGCCCCGCGCCTGAACGCGGGGCCTGAAACATGGTGCTGGGGGGGGGACTTGAACCCCCACACCCTTGCGGGCACCGGCACCTGAAGCCGGCGCGTCTGCCAATTCCGCCACCCCAGCGACGCTATCAAACGCACGCCCGTTTCAGGGCGGGCGGGGAAGTTACACCAAGATGCGGCCAAATCAACAGGGTGAAGGGGCTCATCCATCGTCCAGGCGAGCCTCAGCCAGCGGTTCACTTCCCGCTTGCCGTGGACAATGCCCAGAATCTCGATCCGGTCTTCTTCCAACGCAAAGAATACCGAATGGCGAAAGCGCTGCAGCCTGACTCGCCGGATCAGTTCGCGCCAGACCGGATTTGAACCAGGTCGCGCCTGAATCCTCTCGAGAAGGGCGATCACCTCCTCCTCAAACTCTTCCCCGAGCAGGTAGCGGCGATCTTCGTACCACGCAGACGCATCATCGACGTCCGACCAGAAACTCGAACGGAGCACCAAGGGCCGCGTCATGCGCGGCGGCTTCTGAGGCGATGCTTGAACTATTCTAGGGATAGGCTGCCGGAAGGGTTGGCGCGCGCATCTTCCAGTCGTCGCATCATCTCGGCGTAAACCGCGTCGGACATCGGCGGGTCGTATTCCTGCTCTTCAATGGTCTCAAGGATCAGGTCGATAAGCTCCAGCCGCTCTTCGATACTGACCCCATGATAGTGGATTTTTCGACGATGCCGGCCATGTTGCCCTATCTGGAGACCTTCTCCGCTTCTTCCGACTTCTCGACCTTTACTTCGCGGGACTTGTCTTCAAGCTTCTTGGGCTCATCGTCGGTATCCAGACCAGCCTTCACATCCTTGACGCCCTTCTTGAACTCCACGACGCTCTTGCCCAAACTGCGGGCGATCGAGGGAAGGCGGCTGCCGAACAACAACAGGCCCACGGCCACGATGCCGACAATCTCCCATGTTCCGAGGTTGAACATTCCTATTGTCATAGACATGCTCCGGCTGCGTAACATCCAACGCTCCGGAGCGCAAAAGGTTACGCAAGAACTGAACTTCAGACTACAATAGGCCGTTCTCTTGACAAGCAACCAAGCCCGGAAACGCCCAGATGCAGCCAGCCCAAGCCCAATATACCTGCCAGGCCTGCGGACATGTTTTTGCCGGTTCGCCTGAAATTGTTTCAAGACAGCCGACGTGCCCCAAGTGCCGCACGTTCGGCAAGCTTTCAGGCCCCGGCATCGGCGCCCGCAAACAGGTCGTAAAAGTCGCCCACCCAGGCGCCGGGGGCGGCACGCCCTATCGCGCCGCCGGCGGCCCCGTCGCCCCCAATTACGGGACCCAGGACGACGGGCCGGTTGAAGTCAGCGCCGACGTGGCCTACGGCAAACGCAGCAACCCCAAGGCCGTGATGAACACGGTGCTGTTGGTGGCGATCGGCATCGGGATCGTCATCACGCTGTACTTCATCGTGACCACGCTCAAGGAAGACCGATCGGCCATCAAGAAGCAGGAAATCGAAGAAGTCCTGGACAAGAAAGACTTTGAACGCGCCGTGGACGAAGCCGTGAAAAAGGCGCGCGGAGCCCTGAGTCGCGTAGAAGGCGCCGAAATCAAGGAAACCACCAACTTCGACGAAGCCATGATCGCCATTGCGCAGGCGGGCGGCGAGACCCCCCAGTGGAAGTCCGGTCTGCAGCCCGGTTCGCCCTTTAAGGCGCACGGCTTTCTCATCAAGGCCAAAGACAAGAAGACCGGCAAGATGGTAACGGGCTTCGTGATGCTGCTTTATTATCTCAAGGGCGAGGACGCCAAGGCTGCACATACCGAGCTGGGCCGCCATCTCGACGGGCTCAAGCGCAACTTCAGCCTGAAACTGAACTCAGACTTGTGGTTCGTGACCTACTCGGGGGCGAGCCACGGCGGCGAGGTGTACGACTCTGTCATAACGGCCATGAACATCGGCCATCCGGCGACGTTCAAGCAGTTCACCCGCCGCACAGGATCCACGGCTTACGGTGATTAGGGCGGTTGC
The DNA here is from genome assembly GCA_025993795.1 of Planctomycetota bacterium. Taxonomy (GTDB): domain Bacteria; phylum Planctomycetota; class UBA8742; order UBA2392; family UBA2392; genus JADJRK01. Next base: position 3,374 of record JAMQHL010000042.1, on the reverse strand, counting down.
TGCCGGATGCTCTGTTTCTACGCTGGTAGCCCCCCGTTCACCCGTATCAGTCTGCGGGCCCAGGAGTCGCACTTGGTTTCTCGCCTGATTGCCATTTCGCTGCTGGTGCTTGCGCTCGTTGCCGCGTCGGCCCCCGCTTCGCAGCAGGCGCTGGCACAGGACGCGCCTGCCGCGCTGCCTGCGCAGGAGTATGCCGACCGGGCCCGGCGGCTCCGCGAGTTTGGCTACCCCGAGCTCGCGCGCACACAGCTTGAAGCAGGCGCCCGCAGCTTCCCGACGGAAAAGCCGATCGTGCTGGGGCACCTGGTGCTGCTGACGCACGTCCGCGCCGGCGCAGACGAAATCGGCCCATGGATCCGCCTGTTTCACCAGTTGTACGCCAACGACTACGACTGCGCGCTGGCCGTGGCCAACTGGCTGGAAATGAACGAGCAGTTGCCGGTGCCGCCGGACTTTGAGGACGCAAAACAGCTCAAGTCCGCGCTGGACAGGCTGAAAGTCGAGATGGACGTCTTTCGCGAGCTTGCAAAGTTCATTATCGAGCCGACAGACAAGCTGCCCGAGTCCGCCAAGGGCAGGCCCGACATGCCGCTGGCCTATCTGGCGCGCTGCGCGCTGGCCAAGCCAAGGCAACTGCCGATTGATCACTTTGCGGCCAGCTACCTCGACAAGCTGGCGTGCAGCTTCCAGGGCTGGTCGCTGATGGACCGCGCGCTGATGCCGTTTCAAGTCGCGGCGCTGGAGTTGTTCGAGTTAAGCATCCCCCTGTACAAGCGCATCGAGCCCGACAAAGACAACACAGCCTACGCGCGCCAGCGCCTGACCGAGATCTACTTTCGTATCGGCAAGTACGCGGACGCCAAGCAGCAGGCGCTTGCGCTGGACTTTGTCGCGCCCAACAGCGGCACAGCCGCCCGCGTGTTGCAGCACATTGCGCAGCGCACCGACGACTTCGACCTGCTGGTAGACGCCATGGAACGCCAGGCCCGCGTCTGGCGCAGCCCGGAGTGGCAGCTTCATGTGCTGGCAGCCAAGCGCGTCCGCGAAAAGAACTGGCTGATGGCGACCTGGATGGCATGGCTCGCTGCGCAGGACCGCTTTCTGCAAGACCATGAGCGTGCCTCGGCCCTGCAAGAGTTGATCGCCGCCCAACCGGAGTTTCTGGAGGCCTACTTCGCCGACGCCTCACAGCGGGTGGAAGTCGCGATGCAGGCGCCACCCCAGGATGCGAAGCGCATTCTGGAAAGCTCGCTGGCGGTGCTCGACAAGTGCAAGGCGCTTGGCGAAGTCTTCATTGAGTGGCATGCGCTGCGCGCCAACGTGCTGTGGCAACTTGGCCGCTACAAGGAAGCCGCGCTCGAGTACAAACTGGTAGCCGAAAAAGACCCGTCGGACCCCAACGCCCCTCGCTATGCCGTCGCCGCCGAAGAGATCGCGGCGGGCCTGTACAACGCCGGCGACTTTCTGGACTACCGCTCGGTCCTTGAAGAAACCGGCGACTTTCGCGTCAAGCTGGCAACGTTGAAAGACATCTGTTTGCGATCGCCAAAGTTCAAGTTGGCCCAGGCACTACTGGCAAAGGTCGCCCTGCTGCTGAAGGACTTCGACAGCGCCGCCAAAGCAGCCGCCGGCGCCATCGCGTTGGGCGCCGAAGGCATGGATGTGCGCGACAATGGCGCGTGGGCGCTGATGCGGCTTGCAAACTACGCCAAGGCGGCCGAGCAGTTCAAGCAGATCGACGAGGCCCGCCCCGGCTACAACGACGCCGGGCGCTGGTACAGCCTGTGCCAATGGGCCGCCAACGGCAGCGACAACGAACAGCGCGCGTTCAAGAAGTGGCTGGACTCGCAGGACAAAGACCAGCAACCGACAATGCGCCGCAAACTGATCGAGGAGGCGGTGCAGCTCGCACCGCGATTTCCTGAGGCGCTGCTGGAGCTGGCGCTGCTTGAGGTGCAACTGAGCAACTTCGAGGCCGCTGAAGGCCTGCTGGACCGCGCACTCGAGAACGCTCGCGACAAGTGGGGACGCGCAGCGATTCATATGGCGCGGGGGCGGCTGTTCATCGCGGGCAAACGCGTCGAGCGCGCCGTGGCCGAGTTCGAAGCCAGCTACGCAGCCGACAAACGCGACGGAGGCGCGCTGCTGCTGGCGGCCATTGCGCTGCACAGCGGCAACGAGAATGCGACGGCAAGCGCCGCCATGCGCAAGCTGTTTACCGAGGTGCCGAACACGCCGCTGCTGCGCCCGACACCCGAAGAGGTAAACCTGCTGGACGTGCTGCCCGTGAAGTCAGAGGGCGCCCGCGCTCTTGCGCCGGCCTATGCGGCGGGAGACCAAGCCGAGTTCCGCGTGGTGATTGCTGTTTCCGGCGAGGGCAAAGGACAGTCCGGCCAGCAGTTGAAAATCGAGTTCAGCATGCAGATCGAGGTCCTTGAGGTACCGGACCATGGCGGCGTCTGGAAGATTCGCGCCACGTTCAGCGACCCGCCCTCAGAAGAGTGGCAGGCGCTGGATGGGCAGCAAACTGTACTGACGATCAGCCCGTGGTTCGGCCTGTGCGAAGAGCCGCAGGTAACGGTGTTCCAGAACGTCGTGAACCCTGCCATCCAGGCATTGACCGAGGGCTTCACGGTGGGGCTCGGCGATGCGCCGGTGGCGCCACCCTACGTATGGAAGAACACGCTCAGCAAGGGCCCGCCGCATTTCGGCCAGGGCGACCCCGAGGGCTCATGCCTGAAGTCAGTTACCGGCGACAGCTTCACCGTCCTGCGCCGTGCCATGGCGGGCCGCAAGATCGGCGACCGAAGCTCGCGCGACGCCGGCTACTCGCGCGTGCTTGAGGCCGAAGTTGAAGCCGGCGGTTCGCGGCGCGCGCTGCGCAAGGTCAGCTTCCAGATCGCCAAAGAAGAACTGGCGCCGGAGCGCGATGATGTGATTCGCTCGCACCTGCAGGTCAGCATCACAGCCAAATAGTCCGGCGTTCCCGCCAAGGCAGACGAGCCCCCGGCGTAAGCAGCGGGCATGCACTTCTGAAGCAATCGAAGCGGTGTGAGGTTTAGCAGCCGACGTTTCGCCAGCGGCGTTGCCTGCGTCGAATGCTTTGGGGTTCTAATGCCCCCCGCTTATGCAGGGGGCTCATCGGAAATCTGAAAATTCTCTCTGCTCGTAAGTGGCTTTGCTGCCTGTGGTTCCTGCCTGCTGCCCGCTGCCTCCTGCCGCCTGTTTCGCAAGTCCTGTGTCCGCAGCTTCCTGGGGTTAAGGGACCAAAGAATGATCCCGGGGAGTTTCAGGCATGGACGCAACCCTCGACAACATCATCCGCGAAATTCTGCGCGACCTCGACGCCGGCAGCCTCGACGATTCCGTCGAAG
>JAMQHL010000041.1 GCA_025993795.1 Planctomycetota bacterium | reverse complement strand
GATCTTCCGGCGGCGGCGGGTCAGGAGGAGTCTCGCTGGGCGGAATATCTTCGCCTTCGCTTGGCGGTGTCGGGTTCTGGGGCGGCGGGGGCGGAGCAGGCTCCGGCGGGGTGGTCGGCGGAGTCGCCGGGGCCGGGACCTTGATGACTGCATGGCCGGCAGAGCGGTCATGGGTGTTCGGCTTGTTTGCGTCAGGACTGGTGATCTCGGACGTCGCCTGGGCATAAAGACCGCCAGCGAAGCCGAAGAGTGCGAAGATCGCAACGGATGCCAGTAGTTTGCGCATGACTCTCTCTCGTAAAGGAACCGAATCAACAAAGGGACGGTAGAACTAAAGCAGGGTTTGTGCCAATTCTTTGGCAGCGCACCCCTCGTTCACTCAGAAACGAGTAACGGGCTGCAAACGCCTATTTCAAAGCACTCCAGAGGCCAGTTCCCTTCTGGTAACGCACTTCGGGCAGGTCCGTAACAAACGGACCGACTCCAGAAGTCACAGCATGGCACCAAACGGGAACATTCAACGGCACGAATTCGACCCATTCCACGGTTGACCTGAGGTCGGTGAGTAAAAATAGCACAAAAACAACCAGATATCGGTTGTTCAGGCGGCATGGAATGCCAAGTGGATGCCCGCGTTACCAGCGGCGGTGTTCTTCCGGCACGTGGCGGTTGTAATGGTCGCGGGCGATCTTCAGGATGTCGTGCGCCAACTGGATGGCCGCCATGCCCTCTTCGCCGCCGACCTGTGGGCGAACGCCGGTGCGAATCGCATTGATAAAATGCTTCAGCTCTTCCTTTAAAGGCTCTTCCTCGCCGATCACCACCTGCTCAACCCGGATCAGGTCGTTGAACACGAACTGCATAAGGTCATCGATGCCCGTGATATCTACGTTCTCGACATGGAAGTCGGCTTGGTCGAGCTTGGGGGTCTTGCTGTAGATCCACGCCTGCTTGCCGGCAAAGTCCAGGTTGAGGTAGCGGTCAGCGCAGAAGATGCGCATCTTGCGCACGCTCTTGTCACTGATACGGCTGGCCGTGACGTTTGCCACGCTGCCGTTCTTGAACGTCAGCCGCACACTGGCGATGTCTTCATGGCGCTTGGACAGCACCGGCGTGCACACCGCCTGGATGTCCTCAACTTCGCTGCCGACAATGCTCAATATGATGTCCAGGTCGTGAATCATCACGTCCATCACCACGCCCACGTCCGTGCTGCGGAACGGATAAGGCGACAGCCGGTCGGCTTCAATGAATGCGACCGTATTGATTGCGTTGCGAATGCTGGAAAGCGCGGGGTTAAAGCGCTCGATGTGGCCGACCTGCAGGATGCGCTTGTGCTTCTTGGCCAGGTCAATGAGCTTGTTGCACTCGTCTACCGAGTACGCCATCGGCTTTTCGACCAATGCGTGCAGGCCGTTCTCAAAGGCCCAGCTTGCCACGTCATAGTGATGGCGCGTGGGCACAACGACGCTGACTGCGTCAACCTTGCCCTTGAGCTGCCTGTAGTCCGTGAGCGCCTGGCAGTGAAAGCGCTCGGCGATGGTCTGCGCGGTTTTCTCGTTAGAATCCACGACCGCAACAAGTTCAGCCGTCGGCAACTCTTTCAGCACCCGGGCGTGGTTCTTGCCAAGGTGGCCGACGCCGATTACGGCAATCTTGACGCGTTCGTTCGATGCCACTTCGTGCCCCTAAGCTGCGGATGCATAGTTGTAGCCATTTCACAAAGGTTCTGCAAGTTTCTGACACTCCCAGGTTAGTGCGGGCTCAGGACGGCGACGCGCTTGCTGATTCACCAGTTACCATGAACTTGACGGTGGCTTCGCAGCACAGGTCGCCCTCTACGGTTGCCAGGCCCTTCACGATGCACAGCCCCCGCTTTTCCTTCAGCAGCTCAGTCTCAATGCGAATCTGGTCGCCGGGCACCACCAGCCGCCGCCATCTGACTTCGTCCGCGCCGGTGAAGTACGCGAGTTTGCCTTTGTTTTCGGGGCGGCTCAGAATCGAAAAGCCGCCGAGCTGGGCAATCGCCTCAAGCATCAGCACGCCCGGGAAGATCGGCTTGCCCGGAAAGTGGCCTGTGAAGCAGGGTTCGTTATAGGTGACGTTCTTGACACCGACGGCCCTGCTTCCTTCCTGGCTGATCACGCGATCGATCATAAGGAAGGGGTAGCGGTGCGGGGCGACGCTCAGGATGCCCTGGATGTTCTGGGCACCGGGCAGGCTGTTCGAGGCTTCGTTCATGCTGTGGTTCCTCGCGAGAATCACTTCAGCGCTTCATACTGTTCGCGCAGCGCTTTCGCCACCCGTTGGTTCTGGCTGTGGCCGCTGCGCTGGGCTTTGACAATGGCATTCAGGCGCAGTCCGGTCACGGCCAGGTCGCCGATCACGTCAAGCAGCTTGTGGCGGGCGTACTCGTCTTCAAATCTCAGCTTGTTCTCAAGGGGGCCGGTGGGGCTTACGACAAGCGTGTTCTGGGTGTTGGCGCCCTTGCCGAAACCCATGGCTTGCAGTGCCTTGGCTTCCGCCTCAAGGCAGAAGGTGCGGGCCGGGCCGATCGCCTTCTCAAACGTCTGGGGGTTCACGTCAAAGCGCACTGTTGTTGGAGGCATGAATGGCACGCCGTAATCCAGCGTGTACTCAACGACCAGGCCGCCGGCGTTGGGCTCGGCGCTGATGCGCGCCTTGTCATCGCTGATGTCAATGCGCGCGGTCGGCGTGAACTCCTGGCGCTCCGCATCAAGGGACTGAATGCCTGCTTCGTTGATCAGCTTGACGAAGGCGCGGCTGCTGCCGTCGCCGGCGGGCGGCTCGGGCGCGGTAAGTTCGATCTCGCAGTTATCCACGCCCATGCCGTAGAGGGCCGCCAGCACGTGCTCAACGGTGTGGACCTCGACACCGTTTTCCATAAGCAGCGTGCGGCGCTGCACCTCGCGAATGTTGCGCGGGTGTACGGCAACGCGGGCGTTGCCCTTGTCGGCACGGACCAAGGTGATGCCGGCGTTCGCAGCCGCGGGCTTGAGAGTCAGCGTAACCGGGTGGCCCTCATGCAGGCTGGTACCGGTCATGGAAACGGACTTGGAAAGTGTCGTCTGCTTCATGCTGCCACTATGCCTGCCCGGCGCAGAGGCGCAACGCGGTGCCCGCAGCTCAGCCAGGAACCGCTTCCGGTGGGACCCCTCCCCTGGTCAGAAACGCTCGGAAAACGCGGGCTTCTTGTGCAGCAAGTGCACTGTGTCTGTTCGTATACACGCGCAATCTGTGCAATTTCACGATATCTTGAATATGAGTTTTTTTTTGAATAGGCTGCGGATAGAGTCTTCAGCGTTGAGTTGGGGCGTCTGGCGCGGTGGTCGTGCCGGTTGTGGTTGTCCAACAGGAATGGGGGCACCAGAATGAAGTCGAACTTTGTACGTTGGTTAGGGGTTGTGGTTGCAGGTGCAGTAGTGAGTTCAGCAATCCTTGCACAGGCATTTGTAACGTTGCAGCCTGGAGGCAGCGGGCCAACAGGCAATTTCAGAGACGCCAACGGTCAGATTGAAATGCGTCGTGGCGCGGCGGCAACCTGGGCCGACGGCAGCGGGCGCCTGCGGGCCAATGATCCCGCGTTGACGAAAGACGCGGATGGAGAGGCTATCGACAACAAGGAGTGCACCGGTGTCATTGTTGACGCGGCGAATCCCCAGTGGACCTGGGCGATCTCTTCCGGAATGAGCGTTTCGTCCAACGGCTACACAAGCGCCACGTTCAACGACAAAGTTGAAAGCGGTGGCCGTGGCGAACTTGCTCTTTGGGGAGATGGCGGCCCGGCGTTTGCCGCCGCGGAGGTTGTAACTACGAACCAGAGCCCCCCGGGCCGATACGACATTGACATCGTCGTCGCGGGTGTGACTCACACCATCACAAACGGCGGCTCATACCACAAGCTGGCGAATCCGCTGGGGACCGGCGGAGGATTCAGAGACATTGGGACCGCCCAGGTATTCACCAAGTTCGGGTCGGGTTGGCGCCTGACATATGAGTCGCGGGCGAGTGGATGGCTGGAGATCGACTTCACAACGGCTGGCCGGGAGTCCGCCAGTTTCAGTGTTTCGCAGGCAAACGGGCAGTGGTCAGGGTTTGTACAGGCATGGGATTTCACTGTGTCCGGCCCGGTTCTTCTTGGCACCTGGATACTGGATTGAAATGGCCACTCAGCGTCGCACTGCACTCGTGTTCGGGTTGGCGTTGTTGATCGCCGCGCTGCTGGCGGTGCTCTGGACTTTTGGCCGAGCGCCAGAGGAGCGAAGCGATCAATCCAGTCTGTTGTCAGAACTGCGGCCCGCGCCGGTCAACGACTCTCGAAAGTTTCAAGCGGAACGTCCGAACGAGTCACCGGAAGCGACGGACAACCCGTCGCTTCCGGAAGGCACGACCGCTGACCCTGAACCTGCGGGGCCAACACCTTTTGTACTCCTACTTCAGGTGGTGGACGCGTCTGGTTCGCCCCTAGAGGGCTTGCCACTTCAGTTCGCAACAAGACGGATGTGGGACAGGCCTCGGAGTCATCGGGATGTGAAGCCATTCCACCAAGCCACTTCAGACGGCGATGGCAAGGTTGAAGTTCCGCTTCAACGGCCCATGATGATCTACGTCAAGTCAACCAGCGATGCTTGGCACTTGGAAGCCGAGATCGACGCGAAGGCGGGCGTGGTGCCCGTGCTGGTGGCGCGGGCTGTCGCCACGGTCTATTTGTCAGTTGTCACCGACGCCGGGGAGCCCTGGTACGGGCAGGCCAGGATCACAGCCGCCGGTGACGGGCGCCAGTTTCATGTGTTCATAAGGGAAGGCGAGCTCGCCAAGGTTGAGCGCCTGCCCATCGATGACCTGGCCGTCCTGTTTTACGAGTGCATGATTGGCGTGGATGAGCAGACGCACTCCTTTTCAGCAACCGATATCAAAGAAGCCGTCACGATTCACATCACGCTCAAGACCAATCCAAGAAACAAGAACGGCGCCATTGAAGTTGATGCCACCGGCTACACGGGCGAGATCAAGGAGTTGCGCGTGCTGATCGGGTCGGCGGGCGCGCTTACCTGGGTCGAGCCCGGCGTGACCTTCCGTGCCAACAAGGTCTGGCGCTCCAGACCGCTTTGGCCACAGACCTACACCGTACGCATTGTGGGACGCCAAGAATCGGACCCGGTCTGGACGTCCGACCTCATAACCGTGCAACCGCGCGAGATCACCAAAGTTGCAGTGGCGATGGACCAGGTTTGCACCGTGCAGGTTGCGGTTGTGGACGATCAATCGTCGCCAATACCGGGCGCCCTGCTGCTGCTGGGCGAAGACCTGTTGCCGAACTTTGATTTCCTGTCGCCCGCGCCGGGCAGCATTGCCGGAACGGACGACAACGGCACCGCCACGCTTGGCGGCCTGAGGCCGGGGCGCCACAAGTTCACGGTGGCTGCCAAGGGTTATGAACCACACGTGCTGGAGGCGGACCTGGCGGGGGGCGAACTGCGGTTCCTGGGCACCGTGCAATTGGCGAAAGCAAACGGGTCAGTTACCGTCACGCTGACCGGAATGAAGGAGAAGCAGAAGTACTCCATCATGGTTCTGAAGCCCGGCGGGACAGCCCTGCATACGGCAAAGGATGTCGAAACAGCAGAGACGACATTCTCCGGCTTGTCGCTGAACACGTACATGGTCGCCGTCATTGCCGGGCGAGGCGGCAAACCCGTCACCGCCACCATCACGCTGGTCGCCGATGAACCGCAGGCGGCCGTAACGCTTGATGTCTCCGGACTGATCGAAACTGAACTGAAGTGACCGCCGGCACCCGCTGCGGAAACGGGCAGGAAGGGTCTCGTCTGCCCCTTGCGGCCACGGCTCCTGCCGACGACGCCCGCGCCGACCCGCCGCCGAATGCCCTTTACCTCGGCAAAAAAATCGGCACATTGCGCTGATTATGAAACGACTGCTTCGGGGTATTGCCCACTTTCACAAGAACGTGCGTCCCAGCGTGCGCGAGACGTTTGCCAAGCTGGCCCTGGGCCAGAAGCCCGACTGCCTGTTCATCGCGTGCAGCGACAGCCGCGTGGTGCCGAACCTCTTTGCCTCCAGCGATGCCGGCGACCTGTTTGTCATACGCAATCCCGGCAACATCGTCGCGCCCTGCGACAAGTCTGGCAAATCCCAGGGCGACGAAAGCGAAGCCGGCGCAATCGAGTTCGCCCTGATGCAGCTGGCCGTACCGGACATCGTGGTCTGCGGTCACAGTGAATGCGGGGCCATGCGTGCCCTGTGCGGCGAATTGCACGTCGCAGGCGCGGACCACCTGCAGGCATGGCTGCGCCACGCGCAAGATGCCCTGAAGGACCGCCCGGACGCCCTGCTGGATACCCTGCAGGCGCGCCACAACTTCGTGGGCCAGATGAACGCGCTGGTCCAGCTCGACAACCTGCGCAGCTACCCGTTTGTGGCTGCGCAGGAACGCGCCGGAAAATTGCGCCTGCATGCCTGGTGGTTCGACATCGCCAACGCCGAGGTACAGGCCTACGACCCCGGCACGAATCGCTTCCACGTAATCGACGAAACCCACGCCGCCACGCTGATCGCGCGCCTGGGCTAGGGTTGAGCTTCGGGTTCAGGACGGTTGCGCAGGAAGCGCGTGACTGCCCCGGCTTCAGGCTCAGTAACGTCATCCAGGTCGTCCGGCTCGGGTGGCAAGCCGACTTGTCCCGCGAGTTTCGCAACCAGCGCCTTGAGATCGCGGAGCTCATTCATCATGTCCGGCAGCTTGCGTATCGCCAGTTCGCGGCGCATGAACGCCTTGCCTTCGATCGCGGGCAAGCCGGCCATTTTCATGCCGGGGTCCACGTCCTGCATTACGCCGGTCTTGGCGGCAATCTTGGCGCCCATGCCGATCGTGATGTGGTCGGCAATGCCGGTGTGGCCGCCGATCTGCACGTAGTCTTTAAGCACGGCGCTGCCGCCGACGCCGGCCAACCCGGCAATCACGCAGCTTTGCCCGATCTGCACGTTGTGGCCGATCTGTACCAGGTTGTCGATCTTGCTGCCGCGCTTGATCAGCGTGACGTCGAAACGCGCGCGATCGATGGCGGCATTGGCGCCGATCTCGACGTCGTCTTCAATGACCACGGTGCCACGCTGGGGCGCCTTGACGAACTTGCCGTTCACAAAGTGAAACCCGAAGCCGTCGCCGCCGATCGCCGCGCCGGGTTGAATCACGCAGCGTTTGCCGATGGTGCAGCGCTCAAGGATTGTCACGTGCGGGTAGACAAGCGTGTCGTCGCCGATGGTCACGCTGTCGCCGATGTAGCAGTGGGGATAGATGATGACGTTGCGCCCCAGCTTTACGTCGGCGCCGATGTAGGTGAATGCGCCAATGCCGGTGCCGTCGCCCATTTCAAAACCGCTGCCCATCAGCACGCTTTCGCCGATCCCGGGCATGGGCCGCACTGCATCTCCGCGCAGGGCGGTCAGTACTTTGCTGAACGCGAAGTCAGGGTCGGCGCAGCGCAGCGCGTTTACGCCTTGCGGCAGCGCCATGCCGGGCGGCGCAATCACAGCGCCGGGACGCCCGGTTTCAAGCTCGGCCAGATACTTCTTGTCGATGATGAAACAGATGTGTTCGCGCTTGGCTTTTCCGGGCGTTGCCACGTCCGTGACTTCGTGATCGCCGTTGCCCTCGAGTTTTGCCTCGCACAGCTGCGCGAGATCCTTGAGTTTCATGGCTTGCCCCCCGGTCACTCCTGTACAGGACTGTAGCGCCGATTGCGCGGCTTGTAGAGGTCTATCCCCACAGTTTCAGTGCGCGATCAACCGCCTTCAGGTGTTGTGCCGCCCTTGGCCGGCATGGCGTTTCCGTCCTTGTCCAGCAGCTTGATCTGCAGGCGTTTGCTGATGGTCGGGTCGATGGCGCTGCGGACGATGACGGTGAACTTGTCGCCACTGTTCGGGAACGCCTCGGGCGCGGTGTACGCGCCGGACTTCTCGTCAAGCTCGCCGCTGCCGACACCCGTGCGGGTCCATTTCAAGTCGGCATCCTTGCCTGTGGCTGTGGCGCCCTTCTTCTTTACCTCGACGGCGAACTGCACTTTCTGGCCAAGGCGAATTTCGTACTCGCCACCGGCACTCTTTACCAGCGGCGTGTCGCCGACCTTGGCTGAATCGTCGCCCATTTCGATGCCCGGGTCCCACTTTTCCTTGGCTTTGGCCTGCACGCGATCGGTCAGGTCGTGTTCAGCCTTGTGGAACAGCACGGGGCTGATCAACAACTGCTGCTGAAGTTGTTCAAAATCGTCCTTAGAGCCGACGGCGGCCTTGGGGTCGCGCACGATGTTCAGCACTTGCGAGTACCCGAGCTCGGACGCGATGTCTTTCACCAGTCGCTTCAGCCGGTCGAATGCCGCGATCCCTTCGTCGCGCAACTCCTGCTGCGCGAGCTGTTCGGTCAGGAGTTTTTCGCCGTAGCGCTGGCGCTCAAGCTCGATCTGCTTGCTCAAGGCCTGGCGGTACTTGCGTGAGTCCGGCTTTTCGGCCTTCTTGACCACTTCCTGCTGCTCAATCAGGGGCAGGTAGCGTTTGTCGATGTCATCGATCTGCTTCTCCATCTCCATGGCGACTTCAACCTGCTTCAACTTCAGCGGGTAGTGGTCCTTGAGCAGCGAAAGAAAATCGACGTATGCGGTAAGCGGGGCCTCGGGCACGACTGGCGTGGTCGTGGCCTGAGCGCGTGTCAGGGCGCTGCCGGCAATCATGCCCGCAACCAGCAGGGCTACAGCGGCAACGGCAGCAAGCTTGGCGTTTGCAGTCTTCATGGATTCCTTTCCTGGCGGCCCCAGGGTGATGCAACCTTCGTGCGTTCTGATACGGATGCGGGCGGGATGTTGCCAAGCAAAAGGGCTCCTGTCACCGCCCGGGCACAGTTTGGTGGCAATTGCCGCCGTGCCGCGGCGGCGTGCGTGAAAAGGCGGTTGACCCCAGCTTGACGTAACGCGGGCCTGAGTTATCAATCCACACAGCCTTGCCCCTTGGTGTAATTGGTAACACGCCTGACTCTGAATCAGGTATTCAAGGTTCGAGTCCTTGAGGGGCAGCCAGGTCTTGAAACGCGGTCGCACGATCGGAAACGGTCGCGCGACCGCTGCGTTTACGCCCGGCCCAACACCCCAAACTCGGAACGCGGAACCCAGAACGCTATTCCCAATCCGCCGCGCGTTCGTTACATGCCCTTACCATGACTGACCACGCACGCATCGGCATCGTCACCGTCAGCGACCGCGCCTCGCGGGGCGAGTACGAAGACAAAGGCGGACCGGCCATCGAAGCCGAGCTGTTCAAGATCCTGCTTTCTGACTGGGAAGCCGTGAACGTCATCATTCCCGATGACCGAAAAGCCATCGAGACCACATTGATCGACCTGTGCGACCACGAGCAATGCTGCCTGGTGCTTACCACCGGCGGCACCGGCCCCGCTGTGCGCGACGTGACACCCGACGCAACAGCGGCAGTATGCGAGAAGCTGATGCCCGGCTTTGGAGAGCTGATGCGCAGCGAAAGCCTGAAAGTCGTTCCAACGGCAATCCTGTCGCGCCAGATTGCCGGCATCCGCGGCCGGTCGCTTGTGATCAATCTGCCGGGCAACCCGCCTGCTATTCACGATTGCCTGATGGCGGTGTTTCCTGCGGTACCCTACTGCATTGATTTGCTGGAGGGCCCGTGGCTGGACACCGACCCGGAATACTGCCCGGCGTTTCGCCCCAAGCATGCAAAGAAGCCCGGGCCAACCGGCAAGTAGACGGCAGCTAAACAAGCGGGCCTGCTTGCGCAGGCCCGTTGTTCCCGTGGTGCCCAGCTGAGACATATCAGTTGCCGCGTCGTCCGCCGCCCTGGCCCGGTGTGCGTCCGCCCTGGCCGCCCATGCCGCGTCCGCCCAGGCTGTTGAGGCCACGTTCAGAAACCAGCGTGTTGAAGGTTTCCAGTTGTCCGCCCAGCAACTCCGCGCGAATGGCATCCTGGGCTGCGGTTTCAACCACAGCTGCCTCGGCGCGCCAGTCAAACTCTTCGCCTTTTTCGCGGGCCTGCGCGCTGCGTGTCCATAGTTCGCGCTGCTTTGTCTGGTAGTCGGTGATGATGACATCGACCTTGTTCTGCTGTTCGGTCGTCAGCGTCAGGTCCGTGACCAGCTTGTCAACGATCGCCTTCTTTTGCGCGTCGGCCCATTCCTGCATCTGCTTTTCGCGGCGTTCGGTTTCGGCCTTGGCCTTTTCTGCTTCGCGTTCCTGGATTGCGGCCTCTACCGCCGCCTTGAAGTCAGAGGTTCCCGGTTCGGCTGTTCCACCGCCCGTGCCGGTCGCCTCAACAGTGCCGCTGCCGCGGTTCTTCTCGAGGTCCGCGATACGCTTGTTGTTCGCCTCATACTTCTCTTCGAGCATGGAGTAGTCGGCTGCCTTCTTCTCGGCTTGTACCAGCTTCACTTCCAGGTCACCCAGCCGCTTGTTCAGCGAGCCGATGCTTTCGTCATGCCGCTGTACGTCCGCGCTGTGATCGGTGCCCTGAACCACCTCAGCGGCCTTGGCCTGGGTAGCAGGCGGGGCCTTGGTCACAGCCAGCTCGGTGGCGATGATTCCACCTGCGGCCCCTGCGGCCAGTGATCCCATAACGATGGCAATCATCAAGATCGGTTTCATGCCTTACTCCTAAGGGTGCCCGGTCGGGCGATTCATCAAGACGTCTTTTCTTGCTGTCAACCGCGGCTGCTGCGCCGCATCCAGTTCATCATGCTGTCAAAGTCAGAAAGGTCCTCAAACTCTGCGGTTGGCGCCCAGTCTTCCGGGCTTTCACCAAGCAGTGTGCCCCAGTTGTTCTCGCCGGTCACGCGCGCAAGACTGTCCTGCGCGCCTCGCGCCAGCGACGCGAATTGCTCACGCAGATCGCGGTGGCCGCGCCGGTGGTCGCCGCCCTGCGCGTAGCTTTGCTTGATCAGCACCTCGATATCCTTGCCGTGCTGCGCAAGGATCTCACGGGCGCGAACCAGCTTGGCCTCGGGCAGGTTCTGTGCCTTCAGCTCGGCAAGCGTACCTTCCATATCCTTTGCGTAATGGCGCCGGACATGCTCAAGATGCCGCTCCTGCCACAATTCACGCTCGGCTGCGTCGCGCTTCACGAAGTACTCGCCTACAGCCTGCTCAATCGCAGTGCGCGCCTGAACCCGTGTTTCCAGTGCGGCGATGCGCGCTTCCTGCTCAACCACCTGCTCGGCTGATACCGAACCGGTTTGTGACTCCAGCGATTCAATCCGTGCCGCAAGCCCGCGCACCCGTTCCAGGTCGCCGGTGGCCGGCGTGTCGGCGCTCATGCGCGGCAGCAGGGCTGACGCCGCGCCTATGCCCGCAGCCAGCACGAACAACGCCGCGGCCCGCAGCAGCCACACTGCGCTGCCCGTTGCCGGCGGCACCGCACGCGACCCAAGCGCCGCCAGCAGCGCATCAGGCGATGGCGCCTGCGGCTTGGCGTTGCGAATCAGGTCTGCGATGCGGTCATTCACGGTTCAGATTCCATCTCGTCCCAGACCGCGCGAAACTTCTCGCGCGCCCGGAACAGCCTCGACTTCACAGTCCCTTCCGGCAGGCCCAACGCGTGGGCAATATCCTTCAGGGACATGTCTTCCCACAACTCCAGCATCAACGGCGTGGCGAACTTCTCGGGCAGCTTGCTCAGCGCCAACCGCACCGCCTCGCCTGTTGCACTCCGCTCTGCCGGGTGTTCCTCATCGGGTTCCGGCACCAGTCGGGGCTTGCGGGCGTTTCTGCCCAGCCAGCGCTTCGCTTCGTTGTGTGCGATGCGGCACGCCCAGGCGTAAAACCCCGACCGGCCTTCAAAGCGCTTGACCCCTTTGGCAACCCTCCACCACGCCTCCTGTGCCACGTCGTCGGCGGCTGCATGGTCACCGTTCACCCATACCAGGATCTGGCGGTAAACGGCGGCGTGGTAGCGACGCACCAGCGTCTCGAACGACCCGGGCAAACCGCCACGGGCGTCATCTACCAATGAATCGTCCCGGGTGCTGCCCGGAGGTTCCGCCGCCATACCCCAAATCCGTTCAATTGACCCGTGCATTACGACAAGGGTTCCAGATTACGTCGAAATTTCCGGCGCAAGAGGGGCGCGGTGTGACGTAACTGGTGATTCTGAAGGGCTATTTGGCGGGCTTGTTCTCAACCTGCAGCGGCGCGTGGCGCCACTTGTAGCGCTCGACCATGATCTGTGCGAGGTAATAGGGGTCGTCAAGGGCCTCCGTCTGGTCTTTCAAGGTCGCGTTTTCCGTCGTCTGGTCGCTGACCAGCTTGCGCGTTTCCTTATGGCGGCGCTCAATCGACTGCAGTTCGTGGTAATTCGGAATCACATGCTGGCTAAGGGCATACCCGAACACCACAAGCATGGCCGCTACAGCAAGCAACGAGTAGTCGTGCCCGCCATTTCGGACGCTTTCTCGCAATGATTGACGCCGCTTTGCCAAGCAACCTCCGCTGTCAGCATCGGCAGCCTGGCGGAACAAACTTGAGGGCGGACATCGCCGATGCGTATTTCCTGCCCTTCACTTCGCGCCTGCCGCTGCTAACGTCTCGCGCCGGTTTATGGGAACACTGCCA
The DNA here is from genome assembly GCA_025993795.1 of Planctomycetota bacterium. Classification (GTDB taxonomy): domain Bacteria; phylum Planctomycetota; class UBA8742; order UBA2392; family UBA2392; genus JADJRK01. The sequence goes on along the minus strand of JAMQHL010000041.1, from coordinate 10,148 downwards.
TGCTGGTAATGAAGTTCGGCGGCTCCAGTGTCGCTGACGACAAGCAGATCCACAAAGTCCTGCAGATCGTGAAGGGTCGCGCTTCCCGCCGCCCCGTCGTCGTCAGTTCTGCCCACAAGGGCATTACCGATGCGCTGCTGTCTGCCGGCAAGAAGGCCGCCGCAGGCGAGCCCGACGCCGCCACCATCATCGAAAAACAACGCAAGGTGCTTAAAGGCTGCGGGTGCGAGCACGACCTGCTGGACACTTTTTTCCGCGAGATCGAAGACCTGTTGCGCGGCATTTCGCTGGTGCGCGAAGCCAGCAAACGCAGCCTCGACTTTCTGGCCAGCTTTGGCGAGCGCATGAGCTGCCGAGTGATCGCCGACTACTTCACGCGCCACGGCGTCAAGGCCGAGGCATTTGACGCCTTTGAACTCGGCTACATCACCGATGAGCACTTCGGCTCAGCGCGGCCGTTGCCCGGCTATGAACTGAAGATGGAAACCGAGTTCAAGCGCCGCGTCGGCAGCGACGTCACGCCGATTATCACGGGTTTCATCGGCAAGACCAGCAGCGGCGAAATCACCACCGTCGGCCGCAACGGCAGCGACTTCACGGCCACCTGCTTTGCCGCCGGCCTCGGCGCCGAAGAGTGCGAAATCTGGACCGATACCGACGGCGTGATGACTGCCGACCCGAGCCTGATCAAGGATGCGCGCAGCATCCCGTTCATGAGTTTCGCCGAGGCCAGCGAACTTGCCTATTACGGCGGCCGTGTGCTGCACCCCAGCACGCTGCTGCCCGCGATCAAGCGCAAGATCCCGGTGCGCGTGCTGAATACAAACCGGCCCGACCATCCGGGCACCGTAATCACCGAGGAAGGCGGCGAGAACCCCAACGCCATCACCAGCATCGCCTACAAGGAAAACCAGGCCGTCATCACGATTGAGAGCCCGCAGATGCTGGGGCAGCCGGGCTTTCTGGCAAAGGTGTTCGACGTGCTTGGGCGCGAGAAGATCGACATTGACATGATCTCAACATCAGAGATCAGCGTCAGCATGACCTGCCCCGGTGTGGCCAACCTGAACGAGGCCGCCAAGGCCCTTGAGGCCCATGGACGCGTCAGCATTGTCAGCGACAAGACCATTGTCTGCGTGGTCGGCAAGAACGTGAAAGCACAGCGCGGCTTGGCTGCCCGGGTGTTCGGCGCGCTGCGCGACTGCGACGTCAACGTTGAGATGATCAGCCAGGGCGCCAACAAGATCAACCTGAGCTTCCTGATTGACGACGACGACATCGCCAAGGCCGTTCCTGCGCTGCACGACGCACTGTTCAAGTAGACCCGACTGCTCGCCCGGCGTTCAATCCTTGTCCGGGGCGGGGCTGAAGCTGAAAAACACCTTGCCCGTGTCGCGCGCCGCAAAGGGGTTGCCCAGCATCGCAGCCTGCACGCCGCACAGCCGCGAGCAGGCCTCACGCCGCGCAGCACTTTCGGTCACGGTAAGCGGCGTTTCAGAGTAGTCGAAGATCTTCCTGCCCAGGCTGTCCGGCGGCATCTCAACGCCGGTAAACCCGAAGGCGGGCCGGTACAGCGTGCCCGAGATATTGGCCGTCAGGGCGGTCTTGCCGACGCTGCCTTTGAGTTTGCCGCGCAGGGTGGCGTGCATGCTGGGGCCGTTGGGGCTGAACTCCACGCTTGCCGCTATGCTGCCCGATGCGCCCAGAAACTCGAACCTGCCGTCTTCCATCACGAGCCTGCCTTCCACGCGCAGGGTGCCGATGCGTTTGCCGTCTTCCTTGGTGAAGGTCCCCTGCAGCTTGCCGGCCGCTTTCCCGGACAGCGGTTGGCATGCGACCTCCAGGTCTTTGACCTCAGCTTGCCAATCCAGGTTCAATGCCTGGAACTGCTCGCCGATCATCACCAGGTTTGGTTGCACGTCCGTCAGCGACCGGTCTGACACCGGGCTCCAGGTGATCGGTTCTGCAAGGCGCGCACTTTCTACAACTACGTTCAGCTTTCCCCGCAGCGCTTCGACCGGGCCGTCCAGCGTCAGCGTGCCGCTGCCTGCGGCCTGCATGCGCGGGTCGGTCGCAAGCGAGCACGCGTCTGTGCGCACGGTCAAGGCGTCAAACACCCAGTGCTCTCCCTGGCGCAGGCGCAGCGCGCCGCTGAGCAGCCCCCGATCCATGCGAAACGAGCGCGACTCATCCAGCGCCATGACCGCGCGATGAAAGTAATCCAGCGCAAGCACTTCACCACTGGCGCCGATGTGCAGGTCGTTCAGCTCGCCGGTGATCTGAAATGTGCCCCGCAACGTGCCGCGCAGCCGGTCAACCTTTCGGTAGCGTTGCCAGATTGCGTCCATGTCGATGTAGTCAATCGTGCAGGTCAGGGCGCCGCCGCCGCCCGGCTGCAGCGTGCCGTACAACACAGCGTGGACGACGTCAGGAATGCTCGCGGTAAGGTTGGTGGTCACGCTCAGCGTGCCGCCGCGGTTCTGCACGACAAGTCCGCCGCGAAGCACTAACTCGTGGGTCTGGCCGAGCAGCGTGATCGTTGCCGCGCGAAACGCCAGCCTGAGTTCGTTGTCATTGCCCCCGAAGCTGCCGTGACCCTCAGAGACATCAAACGTTGCACGGGTCTGCTTGCCACGCAGATGCAGCGTGCTGCGAAACAGGTGAACGTCAGCTTCGCCGCCGGCGGGCATTTCGCGCGCCAGGTAGCGTTCGAGCTTGCCGCCTTCGGGGTCAAGCTCACCCACCACGGCCCGCGCGCCGACAACCACGGGGCCGCGGCGCACGAACATGCCGTACCCGGCATCAATCTGAACCAGCTCGGCTGCAAGTGTGCCCGCGCCGCCGGGCAGCGTCACACGCACGTTATGGAACTGCAACTCGCCGGTGGGCGCGTCGCCCTCAAAGCTGTCGTACTCAACGGGCGCGCCCAGTGCCGCCTCCATGCGTTCCAGCGCCGCCGACTTCGCAATCTCAAGCCACGGGTTCACGCCGGCCGCCGAAAGCACCCAGCAGATCACTACACCCACGAAGTAGGAATAAGCAGCGGGCCGCAGGCTTTTGAGTTTCGGTATCACAGCCGGCAGCGCCAGCAGACCCGCGAGGCCGCCAAACACGAAGGCCAGCGGTGACAAGAGGGCGCCAACCGCCATGGCCACGAAGTTGGGCCCTGCGGGTCTGGGTTCTGCGGTTGGCGTTGTCGGGGCTTCCATGGGCTGCTACAAACACAGGTTGGCTGTAAGCATTGGGGATTATGACGGTCTACACCGGGAACAACAGCACCAAGATTCTCGCGCAATCGGTGCCGAACACGCTGCCGCTGCTGCCGCTCGTGTCGGTGGTGGTGTTCCCGTACAACGTTGCCAGCTTCTCGGTGCACCGCAAGCGCAACATCAAGCTGCTGAACTCGCTGCCCACGGTGGACAGCCTGATCTCGGTCGGCATCCAGCGCGACCCGAACCGCGACGCCATCAGCGGCCTCGAAGATCTTTACCCGATCGGCGTCAGCGGGCGCCTGATCCACAAGATGTTTCTGCCCGACGGCACAATCCAGGCTGCGGTGCAGGGCCTGACGCGCGTGAGGCTGAAAAAGCTGTCCACGCTCGACCCCTATGTCATCGCCGAGATCTCGCCGGCCCACACCGAGGGCGGCGACGACGAGTCACCGTCCATGCAGCGCAAGATCATCGAGGCGCTGGACAAGTTTGAGACCCTGGTGAAGCTAGACCCGAACTACAGCAACGAGCTGGTCAACGTCCTCAAGATGAACATCAAGGGCCCCGGCCGCTTTGCCGACCTGCTGGCCACGTACATGCAGTTGCCCGTGGCCGTCAAGGCGCAGATTCTTTGCGAGCTCGACTGCAAGAAGCGCCTCGACCTGGTGATCCAGTTGATCGAGGACGAAATCGCCCGACTCGCCGTTGACCGCGAGGTCAAGCAGCGCACCCAGATGTCGATTGAGAAGTCCCAGAAAGAATACTTCCTGCGCCAGCAGCTCAAGGCCATCCGCACAGAGCTCGGTGACGTCGAGGGCGCCGAAGCCGAAGTCGAGCGCCTCAAGCAGCGCCTCAACGACGCCAGGCTGCCCGAGCACGCCCACAAAGAGTGCCTGGCCGAGATCGAACGACTGAACCTGATCAGCGAAGCCAGCGCCGAATACAACGTCGTCCACACGCACATCGACTGGTTGCTCAATCTGCCCTGGCACAAGATGAGCAAGGACAACCTTGACCTGAAGCACGCCCGCAAAATTCTTGACGAAGACCACTTCGGCCTTGAGGAAGTCAAAGACCGCATCATCGAGTTTCTGGCCGTGCTGAAGCTCAAGAATGAACTCAAGGGGCCGATCCTGTGCCTCGTCGGCCCGCCCGGTGTCGGCAAGACCAGCCTTGGCCGCAGCGTCGCCGGCGCCATCGGCCGCGAGTTCGCGCGCATCAGCCTGGGCGGCCTGTCCGACGACAGCGAGATCATGGGCCACCGCCGCACCTACGTCGGCGCCATGCCCGGCCGCATCATCCAGTCGCTGAAGAAGGTCGGCACCGCAAACCCGATCATGATGCTCGACGAAGTCGATAAGCTCAGCCGCGACCTGCGCGGCGACCCCGGTGCCGCGTTGCTCGAAGTGCTCGACCCTGAACAGAACCACGCATTCACCGACCGCTATCTCGACGTGCCATTTGACCTGAGCAGAGTCCTGTTCATCTGTACCGCCAACATGCTCGACACCATTCCCGGGCCCCTGCGCGACCGCATGGAAGTCATTCGCCTCAGCGGCTACACGCTGGAAGAGAAAGAACAGATCGCCCAGACCTACATCATCCCCCGCCAGGTTGAGCAGGCGGGCCTCAAGAAGGGCAAGGTCCGCTTTCACAAAGCCACCATCCGCGAAATCGTGCGCGGCTATACACGCGAGGCAGGCTTGCGCAACTTTGAGCGCCGCATCGCCGGCATCTGCCGCAAGATTGCAACGCGCGTCGCCGGCGGCGAGATCAAGCTGGACCAGCCCGTTTCAGTGAAGCCCGAAGACGTCAGCGACTATCTGGGGCCAAGGCTTTGGCTGCCCGAGGCCGCGATTCGCAAGCCCGAAATCGGCGTGGTGAACGGGCTCGCGTGGACCAGCATGGGCGGCGACACGCTGCTGATTGAAAGCACGCGCTACAAGGGCAAGGGCGACATCCGCGTAACCGGCAGCCTGGGCGACGTCATGAAAGAAAGCGTGACGACGGCCCTGAGCTGGGTGCGAAGCCACGCCGCCGAGCTGGGCGTTGAGGTCGATGACTTCACCAAATACGACGTGCACGTGCACTTTCCGGAAGGCGCCGTGCCCAAGGACGGCCCCAGTGCCGGCGTAAGCATCACCACCGCGCTGGTCAGCCTGTACACCGGCAAGCCCGTGCGCGGCGACATTGCGATGACCGGCGAAGTAACGCTGCGCGGCAAAGTGCTGGCTGTGGGCGGCATCAAGGAAAAGGTGCTCGCGGCGTACCGCAGCGGCATCAAGCACGTGCTGCTGCCCAAGATCAACGAGAAAGACCTGCGCGACGTGCCCGAAGAGGCCCGCAAGGCGCTGAAAATCAGCCTCACTGACGACGTGCGCGAAAACCTGAACGCGGCAATCGTGGGCCTGAAGCTGGACGTACAGCCGCTGGAAACAGCCAGGCCCAAGGGCAAGAAGACCCGCCGCGGCGCCGACGACGAGTAACAGCGCCATGCGATGCGGCAAAGGCCGCGACGCCGGCGCCTCTGGTGCGAGCATTCGCGAAGCGCCCCGCGTCGCCCACTTGTTCTCGCGCAACTGATCGTTCAGTGGTTCCACGAGGCCAGTCCCGACCGCGTCTGGCGTAATCGGAAGCCTTCGCGCCCAGTCAAAGCAGCCCCCAATCCGCCCGGCGTCGTTAGTGAGTTGCGGAAGTCTTGTTCCGCGCGGCTTCGAAAATGGCGGACACGGCCGGGTGTTTGATTCTTCGCTCTACCGAAATCGCGTAGAACTGCTGGCGCACTTCGGCAGCGCGGCCGACGACAGCGACGCCGAACTGGCGTTTGACCTCCGCCTCGATCACGCTGGGCGCCGTAAACACACCCATACCCGCCCCGCCAAGGTCCTTGGCCAACGCACTTTCGTCGCACTCGGCAACCACGATTGGCCCGATGCCGCTGGTGTCGAACCACTCAGACAGCGAGCGCCGAACTGCAGAAGGCTCGCCGGGCATCACCATAGGCGCGCCGTTCAGAGATTGCGGGAACTTACGACGCAGCCCCTTCGCCATCGCGGTGGTCGCGAAAAAGGTCGTGCCACACTCTCCCAGCAAGTGGCTGAACGCTCGTACGGCAATTGCAGGATTCGCAGGTCGGTCGGAAAACACAGCGTCGATGCGGTGCAGGGCAAGCTCCGCCAGGAATTCGTCGAGCGTTTTGTCCGAGCGGAACACAATCTGGATATCTTCGCTGAGCTTCAGTGCAGGCTCGATGAAGAGACGCACCAGCGACGGCGCCAGCACGTCTGGGACGCCAATTACGATGCGCAGCGGCTTGCCGCTCGCGTGCCCCTGGAGCGTGTCAACGAACTCACGCCCCAGAGAGAATATCTCTTCGGCATAACGAAAAGCGACCTGCCCGGCCTCAGTCAATACCAACCTGCGGCCTCTACGGACGAACAACTTCACACCAAGCGAATCCTCGAGCCGGTGGATCTGACCGCTGATGGTCGGGTGCGCCAGCTTCAGCTTTTCGCTGGCCTTGACGATCGTGCCTTCCGCGGCGACGACCCAGAAATAAAGGAAATGGTGATAGTTCAGCCAGTCCATAGTCGGATCAATATACCGTTCATCTCGACATACCGCCCTTGGTATTCCTAATAGTCTACATGTCCCAGTAGGTGTACACCGGGTGCGGGGGATTGCCGGCCTTGCCGGTTTGCACCCAACCGGGAGTCGCAGTGAAGATTACGGTCACCAATGGAAAAGCCAAGATTAGTCCGCCACTGAAGCTTCACATAGAACAACGCCTGGCGCTCGCCTTTGGGCGCTTTGCGGATCGCATCCGCCACGTCACAGTCAAGTTCACCAAAGGCAAGAAGGTGAAGGACTCACCAGTAACCCTCTGCGGTATCGAAGTCAGCCTGCACAAGAAGCTGCGCGTTGAGGCCGCTAATGCGGACCCATTTGCCGCTGCTGACCTCGCGGTGGACCATGCAGTGCGCGCCATCGCTCGTGTGCTTGAGAATGAGCTGTAGGCAGCGCTTCCCGCCGACTTCGACGCATTCCAAGGTTGGATTTACACCTGCACCGGCCGCAACTCCGCCGGGATGACCGTCTCGCAGATATGTCGAATAAACCGAACATACCGGCTCATACTTCCTCATTATCGCATCCGCGATGCGGCGCTATAGATGTTGCAGCGAATACAGAAAAGCACACGGCAATGAACGACAAGAAACAATACCCACCGGCTACCAAGCCCGCGAACGTTGACGCGGCTGACGCATCCACGATCTTCCCTGTGCCCGAGGGCGAGACGCCCGCAGTAGGAAAGAAGAGAAAGAAGAAGAAACCAAAGAAACGCAACGCGTTCGGGATTGATCACAAAACGAAGCGCCCGACTAACAGCGTCGACTCTCACTTCCTGCGCCGGACAACGGCGAAAGCAGCAGACACAACCAAGCGGACCGCGAAACAACAGTCCTCACATAGTGCCACAAAAACGCTGGGGGGAACATGAGTGCCACCATCCGAAGGGCAATCGAAATCGCTCACAGCTATAAAACCGGCGCTGTATGGGTGGACTCGACCCTGGCCGCAAAGAAGACCGCGTTGTGCCGTGAGTTGAGTTCGACCGTTGCTATTCAGACCGACACCCTCGCCTGCATTGAGTTTGCTCTCAAGTACTACAGCGAGCCCGAGCTGTATCAAACACCCGGGGCGCTTACAGTCACGATTCTTGATGACGGATTACGGGCGCGCACGGCGCTTGCCCTGCTCAAGCCAGCCTTTCAGCAAGCCAGACAAAACCACCACTCCTACGGAGAGTAACTATGAACGGATTGTCAGGATTACTTTGGACTGTCGCTGCGATTCTGCTTGTGCTCTGGATCGTCGGTCTGGTCGCTTCCACTACTTTTGGCGGGCTGCTTCACATCCTGTTGATCCTCGTGATTGTCGCCGTCCTGGTCGAGTTCCTTCGACCGAGGCGCAACTAGAAACGGAGTTTCCTATGAAGTCTTTCGCTCTGATCGGAATCCTGCTGTTCGTGCTCGGCCTTGCCGGCGTCATCTGGGGGCTCGTGGTGATGTATGAAGACCACGACGCGATCAAGATTGGCGACGAAATAAACATTGTCGTTGACGATGGCGACTTTCCGCCAATCGGCATAGCCGGCGCCATCATCGGCGGCATCGGCGTAGTCTTCATTGTCGTCGGTTCAATGGGCGGCAGAAAGTCAAGCTAGTCACAACGGCCGCGCACAATGTCACTCGCGTCGGTCGATCATTCTCCCTAAACGGAAGGAAGAAGTAACCGAATGAAGAAGCTATCTACATACGTCCAGATTTTTGCCGCACTGCTGCTCATCGTTTCGATAGCCGCCTGCAAGAACGCGGACGACGACGGAGGTAACGGCGGCAGCAATCCGCCAACCCCGACCGTGCTGTCAGTCTTCCCGTCTGCTGGCAGCGGCGCAGTCGCGACCAACAGCAACATCATCGCCCGCTTCAGTCTGGCGATGGACCCCGCGACGATCACCCCGACGAATTTCACGCTGGAGGGGCCGGGCATCACGTCGGTTGTAGGCACCGTCAGCTATGACTCCGTAAACCGTGTCGCGGACTTCCTGCCGACCGCGCCCCTGACCTCGGGCGTGCTCTACACCGCGGCGCTGTCGACCGCAGTACAGGCAAGCAACGGGAAGTCGCTGGCAAGCGCGTATTCGTGGACATTCACCACCGGCGCAGGGGCCGACACGACACTGCCGTTCGTTACTTCCGTGAGCCCGGCTGACACGGCGACCAGCGTGCCGATCAACCAGACAGTCACGGCCACATTCAATGAACAGATGGACTCGGCCACGCTGACCACGACCTCATTCACTCTGATGAACGGCATGACCTCGATACCGGGTTCTGTTTCCTGCCCGGGTACGACGGCGACATTCACGCCATCAAGTAACCTGCCAGCGGGCGCAACCATCTCCGCCCGCATCACCACGGCGGCCAAGGACCTCGCCAACAATGCGATGGCCGCGGACTATATCTGGACTTTCATGACAGGCACGACCGTGTCCGGCGGGCCCGCAACAGTGAATCTGGGAACCGCCGCGAATTACGTGATCATCGCGAAGTCCACCGTAACCACTACCGGCGCAACCGATGTCACCGGCGACATCGCGCTCAGCCCCGGTACCAGCTTCGCAGGATTTGGCGAATCGCTGGATGCCTCGGGTGAGTTCGCAACTTCGGCGGCCTACGTGACCGGCCGGATGTTCAAGTCCACCTACGCACCGCCGACGCCGTCAAATCTCACGACGGCCGTGCTTGACATGCAGACTGCCTATGACGATGCAGCGGGCCGGACACTTCCGGACTTTCTCAATCTCGGTGGTGGCAGCATCCAGGGCATGAACCTGGCACCGGGCCTCTACAGTTGGGGCACGGGCGTCAGTATTCCCTCAAGTGTCACGCTTACAGGTGGCGCAAACGACGTCTGGATTTTCCAGGTCGGGCAAGACCTCACGGTTGGCAACAGCGCGATCGTCACGCTGGCCGGTGGTGCGCTGGCAAAGAACATCTTCTGGCAGGTCGCAGGCCAGGCGACACTTGGAACCTCGTCGGACTTCAAGGGCGTGATCCTGTGTAAAACCCAGATCGTGATGATGACGAACTCAGTGATGCTCGGGCGTTCTCTCGCACAGACAGCCGTAACGCTGGACGCCACAACAATCACCGAACCATAGACAAGGCTGCGTTGCGGGCAGCGCATTCGCGCTGCCCGCAAGAAGTTCCGCACAAGACTTTCGGACACCGGAGCGTCAATGGATATCACCGTAGGAGAACTGCTTGTTTGGCGTGTGCCCTTCGCTATTTGATTGCACGTTTTCCGGGCTTAACTGGTGGGGTAAAACGCTTCCTCCGGTAACAAAGAAAACCGAGATCGACCAGCGCG
>JAMQHL010000040.1 GCA_025993795.1 Planctomycetota bacterium | reverse complement strand
GAAGGTCGAACAAGATCAAGCGAAGCATTCATACACCTTGCGATGACACACCTGATGGTTCGAAGACTGAAGCCCGCTTCTTAAACAAGCTCTAAGGCGCGAAAATACGCCGAAATGATCGTTAGTGCAAAAACCTAGCGCCGCAATTAAGCTGACAGCCACCACCCGCGTGCGGTGGCTGCCACCCATGCGGCCAAACGGCCCTGAGAAGGAGGGGCGATGCGCTTGATCTTGCTAACCGGGTTGGTGTTCTGCCTTGCTGCCTGTGGCAGCAACTCGCCGACAAATGTCGCGACAAACTCAGCAACCGGCAACTCCGTGAAAGATGCGCCGGTCGTGCAGGACAAGTCACCCGAAGAGGTTCGTGACGCATACGTCGCGGCCATGGACCGGCTTGACGGAGCCGGCATGGTGGAGTGGTTGACGGGCGCCGAGAAGAAGCGCTCAGAGTCGCGCATTCTGCGTGGGTTCGCGGCATCGCGCGAGTCATCGGACAGTTACAGCACGACGATTTCGGAATGGAAGGAAGTTGACGGGTACTGGAGTTGCAGCGCCAGATCAACAATGAACCTGAAGGACGGCGGCACCCACACGCTACCCGAAACCATGTTCTTTGTCGTGAAGGAAAGCTCGAACTGGCGAGTAAGCTGGCAGGCACCCTAGCCGCGCAAGGCTGAAATCGAAAAGTTGGGCGGGCCTTCGTTAGCAGAAAACATATCCTGCAAACATCCCACCGGAGGGCTGCCATGAGACTCGTGTTGCCAGCGATGCTTGTGCTGATGCTTGCCGCTTGCGGCGGTGGCGACTCTGCCGGCGGCAGTTCTGGCGGCTCCGGCAGCGGCGGCACGAATTCCCTGGCGATTGTTTCGCAGCCGTCGGGCGCGCTGCCGGCAACCGTTTTCACAACCCAGCCCACAATCGAGATTCGTGACGGAGCCGGCGCGCTGGTTACCACTGACAACTCCACGGTTGTCACCGCGACCATTCAGGTCGGTACCGGCACGTCAGGGGCGGCGCTCAACGGCACCACCAGCGTTACCGCCGTCGGGGGTGTCGTCAGCTACACGGGTCTGCAGATCGACCTGGCTGGCAGCGCCTACCGCCTGCTGTTTTCAGCAACGGGGTTCAGCGGGCTATCCAGTGCGGCCTTTGATGTTGGCGTTTCCGGCGGCACATTGATTACGCCCAGTGCGCCACCGGCCAGCGACATCTACTTCAATGTTCACAGCCAGCAGGATGTGCGGGCGATCTCGCGCTACATTTACGGCATGAATGGCGTGAACTGGGGTTCTCGGCCGGCCAACCTCACGTTCGCGCGCAGCGGCGGCAACCGGCTTTCGGCCTGGAACTGGGAAAACAACGCCAGCAACGCCGGCACCGACTGGTACAACGAGAACGACTGGGCACTCGGTTATCCGACCGACCCGATCGCAGTCACCGCGACCTCAATGATTGACGCTGATCGCCTGAACAACGCCGGGTCGCTGGTCACGGTCCCCTGCATCGGCTATGTCGCCGGCGACCACGGCCACTACATGGGCCAGTGGCCGCAGTACGACGTCAACCAGACTGCCAACTATCTCAGCGTGCGCTTCAAGCAGTCCGTGCCGCGCAAGGGCAGCGCCTTTTCGCTGACTCCGGACACGACAGACGGTTTTGTGTATCAGGACGAATTCGTCAACTTCATCAAGGACAACTACCCCGGGTTCGCGACAGACGCAACGCGCCCCGTGTTCTTTTCACTCGACAATGAACCAGACCTTTGGGCCACGACTCATCCGCGCCTGCGCGGCGACGCCACGGGCAGCCAGGGCACCGGCCCGACCTATGCGGAAATGCTGACGCGCACCATCGACTATGCCGACGCAATCAAAGACGTTGAGCCCAATGCCATTGTCTTCGGGCCCGTGAACTACGGGTGGCAGGGCATGGTGGACCTGCAGGGCGCCAGCGACGCCGGCACCCACGGGGACTTTCACGCGTACTACCTGCAGCAGCTCGCCGCCGCTGAAACCACATATGGCAGGCGGCTTGTGGATGTGCTGGACATCCACTGGTACCCCGAGGCTGGCGCAAACGACGCCGGTGGCCAGTGGACGCGCATCACCGCGGACAACACCGATCCGCTGGTCGTCGCGGCGCGCAAGCAGGCACCGCGCAGCCTCTGGGACGCCACTTACACCGAGGATTCATGGATCGCCCAGTGGGGGACCATGGGGCCGATCCGGCTGCTGCCGCGCTTGCAGGACAAGATCAACCAGCACTACCCGAATACGCTGATCGGCATCACCGAGTACTACTATGGCGGCGGTGACCACATCTCCGGTGGCATTGCGCAGGCTGACGTGCTTGGCATCTATGGGCGAGACGGCGTATTTGCCGCCAACCTGTGGAGGCTTGGCGCCGGAAACCACAGTTTCATTTACGGCGGTTTCGAGATGTTTCGCGACTTCGACGGAAGCAACGGCAGTTTCGGCAACACCAGCATCGGGGCCACCAATTCCGACGTGGCCAACTCGAGTGTCTACGCAAGCATCGACGCCGGTGCCCCCAACCGCATGGTGATCGTGTGCATCAACAAGAGCAACTCGCCCATGACGGCGGGCATCGCCGTCACGCACACCGTGGCATTCAATACGGCCCAGGTGTACCGCCTGACCAGCGCCAACCCGGCACCCCAGCCGCAAGCCGCCATCACCATTACCGGCACCAACGCCTTTCAGTACAACATGCCCGCGAACAGCGTTACCACGCTGGTTCTTACGCCGTAGGCTACCCGCGAGGCCGCGCCTATTGCGGATTTCTGCAATTCCGAAGAACCTGAACCGGTTGCACTCGCTTTCTGCATTCAGGGGGTGAATGCTGGTGGCTTTGGTTGACCACAGGGTCGTGTTCGAGCGCATCATCCGGGATCATCAAGCCGGTGTGTGGAGGTATTTGCGCTACCTGGGCTGTTCGCCGCCTGAGGCTGACGACCTTACCCAGGAGTCGTTTCTGGCTGCATGGAAGTCGGTGCAGAAGGGTGAATTTGTTGAAATCAATGAGGTCGCAACTGCGGGGTTCCTGCGCACCGTGGCCAAGAGCCGCTTCCTGATGGCGATTCGCGCAAAGGGCCGCCGCATCACTGAAGCCGATACCGCAGAGATCGATGCCGATTGGGTCCAGCTCGCGGGCGCCACAGGCGAGGCAGAGTGGGACGAGCGCATGATCGCGCTGGAGCATTGCCTGCAACACCTGGGGGATAGGGCAAAGACCGTGCTGGAACTGCTGTACCGCAACGAACTCACGCAGGTTGAAATCGCGCACAAACTTGAGATGAAACCTGAAGGCGTGCGTACCCTGCTGAAACGCCTGCTCGCGAAATTGCGCGAGTGCATGGAAGGAAAGCTGAATTGGCCCGCAACGAACGAAAAGAACAGCTGATCGAGCAGATGCTCAGTGAAAGGCTCGGCGGCAAACCCCCGCCGGACCTTTCCAGCCGCATTCTGCAGGCGCTGGACCAGCCGGCTGGCCCCGTAGTACCGATGCGCCCGGTGCACGCCGGTGCCAGGCCAGCAAGCTGGCGCAGCGTGGCTGCATCAGTGGCGCTGGTCGGCGCGGTCGGCATTGCTGCTGCGGTGTTTTTGCTGAACATGCCGCGTAACGGGACAGCACCGGTTGCCGACAGCAATCAAGCTGCACAGCCCAGGCAGCCGGAATTGCCAGACCCCAATCCGGCGCCGCCCAAGCCTGAACCGGAAGCGCCGGCGCCGAATCAGCAACCTGGGCCGGAAACACCGATTCCGGAGTTGCCGAAACCTGAACCTGGGCCCCAGCCCAGCCCAGAGGCCGATCCTTCGCCGCAACCGGCGCCGGAAAAGCCGCGCGAAGAGGTCGAGAACCCACCCGAGCCAAAACCCGAGCGACCGCCGACCGAGGCGCCGGTCGAGCGGCGAAAAGCTGTGATCGTCGCGCAGATGTTGCAGATGACGGACGGGGCAAGACTTGCCTTCAAGCGCAACGAGAGCGACCGCTGGGAAGACTGGTCAGCCGAAATCCGCGTCGAAAGCGGCATGTTCCTGCGCGCCCGCAAGCCCGTTGCGCTCAGCGCCGGCGGCAATGCTCGCGTGTACTTCAACGGAGAGTTGCGGTTCACGGGCGACGAGAGGGCTCTGTCGATTGAGCTGATCACCGAGGCCGTCTATGTTGAGGCCTACGCGCCACTACGCACCTTTACCGTATCGCGAGGCGACGCCCGGTTTACTTTCCGCGAAGCTGAGGTCGTCGCCGAGAAGTCCGGTCTCAAGCTCAACGTCACCTGCCTCGGGGGCGAAGTCGCCACGGCGGGCGTTGCCTTGGTGGCCGGGTGGTCGGCTTCCCTGAGTGACAAGGGCTTTGCCAAACCAAAAGAAGAGGGCCGCAGGTTGCGCGCCCACTCACTGGTGATTGCCGTCGACACGATTTTCAGGCTGGTCCGCGATGAACTCGATGACGAGCGCGGGTCCGCGCGCATCTATTGGGGAGCTGTCGAAAGCGGCATTGTGACAGGTTCGGGCAAACAGGCCTTCGGCGTAACGCTGGCCGAGCCTTACTCTGTCCGCGACAATGCCTATGTACGTGTGCGCATTCGCGTGCGCGGCTCGCAGGGCGTCAGCATCGGGGTCAAGGGCGACGAAGCGGCTGACTGGCAATACTTCCAGCATCACACCAACCACATCCTGAATGACAAATGGATTACGTTGAAGGTCCCGCTGCACGACCTGAAGGCTGAAGGCAAAGCCGACAAAACCAAACCGCTGGCCACGGGCGTAGCTTTCACGGCCTTTCAGGTAGTCCTGTGGGATGAGAAGGCAACCGTAGAGATAGACTGGATCGAATTCGGCATCGACCCAAAGTGGGATGAATAGCAGTGCGGAAGTGCGCTTTCGCACTGCTGGTGTTGCTGCCGCTGAGCGCAAGCTACCGGGCCGGAGAACTTGTTGAGGCCAGCTACGTCCGCATCGTCGAGCACATCATGCCCAGCGCCGACGTAGAGGCTTGGCGCATACTGGTGTGGCGCACAACGTTCTGGCAGGGCGTCATGGACGCCAACAAAGAAGACAAGCCGGTCATGCTGTGCGCGATGAACGGGCATCCATTCGGATGTGTGTGAAACGGTGTTACAGCCAGACAGTCTGACTGGAATGACGCGGAAGGCGCCAAGCTGGTGCGCGAGTTCATCCCATGCGCCCGTTCCATTGACCAGCGCGGCGCGGCAAGCGACCATCCCGAACTATGTCTGACCGTGACATGAAGCGGCTCTGGAGCTCGCCGGTTCGCGCGCCTGTGCCGTTTGACCCGGCGACTGTGCGTGACCTGCCCGAGCCCGCGCGCCGATATCTGCTGCACTCAATCGCCCCCGGCACCACGCTGGCAACCGCATTCACGTTGCGTATGCGCGGGCAGATCAAACTGAAGCATGCATGGTGCGCGTTTACAGCCAGGCAGGTGACGCGCTCGCCGCAGGGATTCGTATGGCGGGCGCGCGTAACCATGAAGGGCCTGCCGGTGTTTGGGTCAGACCGTTGGATCGATGGCCAGGGCTCCATGGCGTGGAGACTGCTGGGGCTCTTCCCCCTGGTGAATGCCGGTGGTGCGGACATCTCGCGCTCGGCGTGGGGGCGGATGCAGGGAGAGATGGTCTTGTTGCCGACTGCGCTGCTTGCTGCGGACGTGAAGTGGGCCTCCAGCGCCGACGATCATGTGCGGGTCCAGTTTGAGAACGGCGGCTACCCGGCAGCCCTGGATCTGCAGATCAACGCACAGGGTGCCCTGGTCAGCCTTGCTTACGAGCGCTGGGGCAACCCGGAGGGTGGGGCATTCGGCAGCCACGCGTACGGCGGCGTGTTTGACGCGGAAGGCACGTTCCAGGGAGTCACGATTCCCACCCACATGCACATCGGCTGGAACTATCGCCCGGACCGAAAACGCGACGAGTGGGAGGGATTTCGCGCCACGATTGAGCACATGGAGTACAAGTAGCGACAGGAATCGGCCTGCTGGCAGTCTCAACGCATTGGCATTGAAATGACCTCGGTAGATTCGCCATCTGTGCCTGACCCCGCAGCGCGTCGTAGACTGCGTCTCGTAAAGCTGGTCCATACAGGGATCTGGGCATTCTTTGTGGCGTGCATCCTGGCGATTCATGTTGCTGCATGGCTCGGTGCGCATGGGGTTGCGTTTGTATTCATCGGCGTAGTGATGATTGAAGTGCTGATTCTGGTTCTCAATGGAATGCGCTGCCCGCTGACCGACGTGGCCGGAAAGTACACGCAGCACCGCGAAGCCAACTTTGACATCTACCTGCCGCGCTGGCTGGCGCAGAACAACAAGGTGATCTTCGGGACGCTGTACTTCGCGGGCATCGCGGTGAGTGCCGCGCACTGGTGGCTGTCCGGCACTGGCCCCGGGAATCCCTGACCGGTAAACTTGACGTGGCCAACCGCGGAGGAGTGGCAGAGTGGTTGATCGCGGCGGTTTTGAAAACCGCTTTAGCCGCAAGGCTAACGGGGGTTCGAATCCCTCCTCCTCCGCCACTTCGAACGGCGTTCCCGGCGGAAATCTGAAAAAACTTTCTGTGTGTAAGTGGCTTTGGTGGCTGTAGTTCCTGCCGCCGGCCTGCTGCTGCCTGCCTCCTGAATTGCTCGACCTGTGTCCGTGGATTCCTGGGGGTGAAGGGGCGACGTCAGCCCTGACAGGAAGCCGCCATGATCACCGGATGCGAAGATCTGCTCACACAAACGCCG
>JAMQHL010000014.1 GCA_025993795.1 Planctomycetota bacterium | reverse complement strand
CTGATCGGCGCACCGCTGGGGAAGGTGCTGGATCAATTCACGACGCAACTCGCCCCGCCCAGACCCAAATCCACATGAAACAGCGAGGAACCCTAACAATGAGGG
Source organism: Planctomycetota bacterium (assembly GCA_025993795.1). GTDB lineage: Bacteria > Planctomycetota > UBA8742 > UBA2392 > UBA2392 > JADJRK01. Next base: position 9,683 of record JAMQHL010000014.1, on the reverse strand, counting down.
AATATGGTTCAGACAGTGCGAAGTTGCTGGAGGATCGAGGGGCAAGACATTCATGGAAGATGCAGCCAATAAATTCAAGGCCAAAGTTACCGGACACACGCATGTTATAGCTGGTCCGGAAGACCAGCCGGGCAAGAAGTCACTCAAACCAGGAGAAAAGGCTGGATGGGGCGACACGGAGGGCAACGACTCCTGGGTAGAATTGCCAGATGGTATAGTTCACGATACTGGGCGCCTAACCAAGGAAGACGTCAATGGGGTGAAGGGCGGCAAAACCAAGGTTACGGAGCGCAGCGTAGCGAAGAAAGTCGCTGACGCAGTACTCCTCGGCCCTCCTGGAGCAATTATAAAGGATGTTACAGAGCGGTTTGCAAAGCTGGCTTGGAACAAGTTGTTCGGGGACTAGACGTACCTTGTTCGATGGCGGAGTGCCAGAGGATTAGCCCCTGTGATGTGTTCGAGACTCACCTAGGTTGTGCGGAGTAGGCCATGAACGAGGGACGACAGGTGAGGGGCAGCAAGCGCGTTGCGTATCTTGTGTTGATTCTCGGGCTGCTGCTGGTCGTGATATGTGCGAGCGTCTATTTGGAAGCTCCGCAAAGGGTACACGACTTGTTTCGGAACGGAACCGATGAAGCCAAGCAGATGTCCGATCGGGCAGATGAGCTGTATGAATTGCGGGCAAAGAGTGTGGCTATTGACTACCTGCAGGAACACTGCGCGACCGGATCGTCAGTAACTATCTCCGATGAAGGTGATTCGAGACTGCTAATTGAGGCATTGGCGAGAAAGGTCAGGGAGGCGCGAAAGGATAAGTGGTCTCACAACTCGCCGCAATACCGTGTCCAGATTGGTGATACTGCTTCCGGAACGGTAGTCATTCTTGCGGCTACTCCGACGGTCATTCGTCCGCAGGAATACGGCAGTGAATGGTTTGTATCGGGGACCATCGTTGCACACGCATTGTGTGCAGTCTGTTACGCGTACTACGGGATCGACACTTTGAGCGATCGCTGCTTCCTGGTCGCGTGTCACGACATGAGCGGTCGCCTTCTGGCGCTAGGGATTTCTCATGAAGAAAGGCTCGAGTCCGCCGAATGCGAAGCACTGCGCAGAATGATACCGAAAGTAGAGAACCGCTACAGAAGTATCGAAGGGCATCGGACGGATCTGGTGTTTGAGGTTCCTTGAAGCAGGAAACGGTTCGTTGTGGCAGAGTCAGTCCCGTAGTGCTCCCCTGAAATCAAGCCGTCAGTTGCGGTTGCAGGGCATCCGGGTGGGGAAGATGCGAGCCAGAAGGCTTTGGACGGAAGGGGGCTGACAGCACCTCGACGGCCCAAGACGCTGAGAAGTACGCGTAGCGGGGGGGGACAGCTGCCTGCTGCCAGCCGCCCAGTACTCGAATTGAGCTACCTGCACAACGACCAGCTTGGTAGCCCTTCCTCGGGAAGCGGTGCTTCCCTACGGTTCGTTCCCTTCCGGAACGGCATGAGCGACGCCTCGGGCAACCTGCTGGCGGAGATCGACTACCTCGACTACGGGGAGCCCGTCTACATGCCCGTCCTGGCCTCGCCCCCGCAGGACGACATCACCAACTCAGTCTACGACAGCGGCAACAAAACCACACTGATCATCGGCATCGGCGACGCCAGCTGGATCGGCTGCGAACTGCGCATCGCGCGGCCCGGCGCATCGGCTGACCGCTACCTGAGCTGCGAGGTCATGAACAGCAACGGCAACGATACTCTCGTGTACGACCCCAACGGCGCGCGCGATTGGGCAACGGCTATTTGCCGGTGATGACGCGGCGTCGTGTCGGTGTCGTGGCGCGGCCCAGAAACAGCAGCGCGAAGCAAGTGTCCTCAAGCTTGCCCCAGCCGCCCTTGTCGTTCTGTCGCAGCAGCAGGGCCAGCGCGCCCTCGGCGTACCATTCGTGCTCGCCGATGAACTCGGTCGGCGCGAACGCTCCCACGCGCTCCAGCGCGTACAGGTAATAGAAGTATTCGCCGGCGGCGTGGCCCGGGTTCTCTGATACCGAGTAGTTGTTCTCAAGCCACGCCATCCCGCAATCCGCGTTCTTCTGCACACTTACTTCCCACTGCTTGGCCTGCGACGAGGGAAGCTCTTTCTTCTGCCGCTCGCTGGGCCATGACTCATAGATATCCAGCAACAGCAGCAGCGAGCATGTCCCGGCGCCCGTCATTGAGCCATAAGCCCCGCTGGTGCCACCGGCTGTTCCCTTGTAGGCAAAGCCGCGAGAGGCATCGGGGTAGCGTTCACGGTCCCACGCGCCGCGCTTGGTGCGGCCTTTCACGCGCCACACCTCGGGCCCTTCTTTCTGCTGAAAATCGACCAGCCCGTTGCCCATGTCGCGCACGATGCCGACCGGGATTTCGATTTCGCAGCGCGCGGCAGCCGCCAGCGCCAAGGCCGCAAACTGTGTGTTCGACAGGTCCGGCGGCTGGCCCGCGCCGATGCCCTCGCCATAGCTGAACAGGCCGGGCGCGTCGCCGGCCTGGCTGCGCGCGATGTAGTCGATGGCGTCTTTCATGGCGGCTTTGTCAGCCTCGGTCAGGATGCGCTTGATGGCGCCGGGGCGCTGTCCCTTTGCGACCTGCCGGCGTTCTTCATCGGAGATGTACTTGGCCTCAAGGGCGAGGACCATCGAGGCGGCGTGATAGGTCTGGATGTACTTCAGCACGTTGCCCTCTTTGGTCATGCGTGACAGCGCAAGCGCCGTGAACTTGTTGTTGGCGCCGCGCCCGCTTTGCAGGTAGGTGTATGCCGCAAGCGACGCGTAGTCGCCGCGCCGATAGTCGTCTTCGCGCGCGTCCATGGCCTCAAGACCCTTGTCGATTGCGGTTTCGACGGCTTTGTCCAGTGCGGCGCGGTCTGCAAATGACTTCACGCGCTCCAGTGCGTACTCAAAGTCAACGTTCACGTCGCCCCGCATGCCCGCGCCCTTCCAACTACCCTTCACGCCATGCAGCCACCCTTTGGCGACGTCAAACACGGCATCCATCTCGATTGTCAGCGGCCCGCAACGCCGGTTGGCGAAGGTGTTCTCGCCATCGCTGTCTTCGCCCGTGGCTTTGACGCGGATCGTTGTCAGGTCGCCCTCGGTACCCTTGACGGCGTACTCGGCCTTGACGATGTCGGGCAGGCTCTGAAGCGCCGAGGGCGTCAGGGTCTGGTCAAACGTGGCGTCCCATGACTTGGACTTGGAGACGGCCTTGCCGGTCACGACGCCGGCCACGCGCAGCACGAACTCGCCTTCACTGAACTGCCAGCCCGGCGCCACGCCCCAGGTGCCGGTATCCGAAAGATGGGCGCGCAGGACGTATTGCTCGGCGTTGAAGCGGGCGCCTGACGTCGGCGCCGGCGCCGCCGACTTGCGCACATACAGCAAGGCCGTGAGCTCGGGGCATGCCCAGCCCAGTGTCTGCTTGTCATCTGCATTTGCGGGAGTCTGAAACGAAACGCTGAACAGGCACAGCATCGCGGCGGCAAGCATGCGTCTGCGCATGGGACTCCTCCGCGGGTAATTATAGCCCGGTGAATCAGATAGCGAGCAAGAACCACCAGCCTTGGGCGGAACCGCACAGGGCCGACGTGTCGCGCAGAGCTGCAAACGGCGCCAGCCGCGAGTTGTGATTCCTGACGCATGGCGACAACTGGGGATTTGATTCAACTGTTCCGGCGCGTTAGCATCCGCGCATGCCGCGTGTCTGCGCGGCTCGCGTTGCCGGACTGACGTGCGTTACGCACAGCGACAGCGTTACGAGGTTGGGCACGCCCGGGTATGTCTCCTGATAAGCTCAAGTCCGGGCGCTACGGGCCCGACTCGTCAGCCAATCCAAAACCGTTTCCGCTTGCCGTGGGGCTGCGCGGCGCGATGCGCGAAGGCTACAAGTTCAAGAACCTGCGCGCCGATGTAACCGCCGGCATCATTGTCGGCGTGGTTGCGCTTCCGCTGAGCATGGCGCTGGCGATTGCGTCAGGCGTTCCGCCGCAGCACGGCTTGTACACTGCGATCATCGCCGGCGGTTTGATCGCGATGACCGGCGGTTCGCGCCTGAACGTCAGCGGCCCGACGGCGGCCTTTGTTGTGCTGCTTGCGCCGGTTGCCGCCAAGTATGGCGTGGGCGGGTTGGCGCTGGCGTCTTTGATGGCAGGTGGGTTTCTGGTCGTCATGGGGCTGGCGCGGCTTGGGCGGTTGATCCAGTTCGTGCCCCACCCTGTAACGACGGGCTTCACTGCCGGCATTGCCGTGGTGATTGCGACACTGCAGATCAAGGACTTCTTTGGCCTGCCCGTGGTTTCCACGGGCGATCATTACTGGGAGCGCGTGTCCGACATCGCCCGTGCATTCAGCGGGCTGAGCTACGCCGATATGGGCATCGCCGCGCTTACACTGCTGTTGCTGATCCTGTGGCCCAGGGTCACGCGGCGGGTGCCTGGGCCCCTGGTGGCGATTTCGCTGGGCGCCGTTGCGGCCTACGCGCTGGCCGAGTCCACGGGCGTTTCCGTGGCGACGATTGCCTCGCGCTTCAGCTATGTGAAAGATGGCGTCACCTACGCCGGCATCCCGCAGGTGCCGCCGATGCCGGTGCTGCCCTGGAGCCTGCCCGGGCCAGACGGCGCCCCGATCGGCATAAGCTGGGGGCTGATCCGTGAACTGACAGGCCCGGCGATGGCCATCGCAGCACTGGGCGCCATCGAGAGCCTGCTGTCAGCGGTTGTGTCGGACGGCATGGCCGGCACGCGCCACGACCCGGACTCTGAGCTGGTCGGCCAGGGCCTGGGCAACCTTGCCGCCCCGTTCTTTGGCGGGTTCGCCGCCACGGGCGCAATCGCGCGCACAGCCACCAGCGTGCGCAACGGCGGGCGCAGCCCGGTCGCTGCGGTGACGCACGCGCTGTTCGTGCTGGCGGCGGTGATGGCACTGGCGCCGGTGCTTGGTTTTCTGCCCATGGCCAGCATGGCGGCGCTGCTGCTGATCGTGGCCTGGAACATGAGCGACGCCCGGCACTTCCTGCACATGCTGAAAGTGGCCCCGCGCAGTGACGTGACGGTGATGCTGGCATGCTTCGGGCTGACGGTGGCGTTTGACATGGTGATCGCGGTGGGAGTAGGCATTGTGCTGGCGGCGTTGCTGTTCATGCGCCGCATGGCCGAGATTTCAGGTTCGCGCGTGATCAGCAACGGCCTCAATGCCGAGCGCAAAGACCTGCCCGAGGGCGTTACCATGTATGAGATCGCCGGGCCGATGTTCTTCGGCGCAGCGGACAAAGCCATCGGTGCCATCGCCACATCCGGCACTTCCAGGTGCCTGATCATCGACATGCACGCCGTGCCGGCGATGGATGCCACAGGCTTGGTGGCGTTCGAGAGCCTGCTGCGGAAGCTCAGAGACACCGGCACACAGGTCCAGATCGTGGCGCTGCAACCCCAGCCCCGGCGGGTTCTGGAAAAGGCCGGCATCGGTGAAGGGTCTGCGGGAATCACATTCCACACGGGCATCGACGGCGCCATCGACGCCGCGCGACGCACCACGACCTAGCCCGGTTGCGGTTGCCTTCAGGCGCGGTCCGGCTGGAACACCAGCAGCCGCGCACCGCTTGGTGCAGCGTTCAGCTTGGCGGGTTTGTCGGGGTCGGCGCACGCCATCAGGCGCATGCCGGGCACCTGTTTGAGTGTGTCGAGCACTTCGCCGGGCCATACACGCAGCTCATAGTCCTCGACAATGAGCTGCGGCCAGTCACCGCCCCGCACGTCCACGCTGCGCCGGATGCGCTGAACGCCCGGCCTGTCCTCAACCAGCTCATAGTGAATGCGGGCCTTGCCGCCGGGTACGTTGCGCCACCGCGAACGCCACAGAGTCGCGGGCAGGCGCGGCGGAACGGGCGTTTCAAAGTTCAGCAGCAGGATCACGGCGCCGCGTTGCGTCAGCATGCCGCCAAGGTTGCGCACCCAGTGTCTGAGTCTGTCAGCGTCGGGCACGATCGACGTAACTCCGCTCGCTTCGAGCACGACGTCAAAGCGCGCATCAATCGGCGGTGCGTACATGTCGCCCAGCGTGACGATTGCGCCGGTGTTGGCGCGCGTGTACTCGACCATCTCGGGGCAGTTGTCGTTGCCGGCCAGCATGCTTGATTCAGCTGCAAACGGCGCAAGCCAGTTGCCGGGCCCGCACGCCGGGTCAAGAATTGACCAGCGCGGTTCGCCGACAAAGCGCACGATCAATCCGCGAACAGCCGCAATGTCCTCGGCGTCGGGGGCTTTAAGTGTGTCGTAGAGAGCGGGGAAGCGATACAGGTTTAGGGATGTCTCGATCGGGGCTTCCACAGAACCCGTCGAGGTGCCGGACGCAAGCGTCCCGGCTCCCGGCTGCGCAGACACGCAGTGTCTCCACAATGGGAAACCGCCGGATATCTGCACACGCAGATCTGCCGGCGGTCGAGTCAACGGAACAATTAACGCAACGGGCAGGCAAACGCGCAAGCTACGCCGCGGAATTGTTCACAATCGGGCGCTGCCCCCTGAACCGCATGTGACATCCAGCAAACCTCTAGCGCGTCGGTTGTTGGAAGGTCACCTCTTCGAACGGCTGGATCACGACAAAGCCGTCGCCATTGAACGCCATTTGCAGGGATTCACCGCTGCCGCGCCCAAAGAAAGTCCCCAGGCTGATATCGGTTTTCAGTTCGGGGTAAAGGTTGCCACTCCAGGCAATGGTGGCGTTGGGGTCGGTAAACACCGGGTAGCCCTGCCGCACCGCCAGCGTCAGCGGGTTGTAGTGGCTGGTGATGGCGACCATGCCTGTGCCTTCAAGCTTCACATTGAACAAGCCGCCGGCGAGGATGCCGCTGATCTTCTTGAGCAGCTTGATGTCCCACTGAATGCTGTGCTCAAAGGCCAGCAGGTCGTTGCCGTTGACGTAGATGCTCTCGTTCTGAAGGTGCAGAATGCTGACCTTCTTGCCCTGGTCAGCCAGATACACGAGACCCTGGCCTTCGGCCTTGGTCAGTTGCATGCCTTCGCCGGTGAACGCCTTTTTCAGCAGCTTGCCCAAGCCGTGCTCAAGCACACCCTCGCGCTTGAAGCTGACATTGCCCATGTAGGCGACCATGCTGCCCATTTTGGTCCAGACGCTGCCATTGAGGTGGACCTCAAGCATGCGGTCGCCCTCCATCTCGAACAGGCCTTCGTTCTTGTTGGTCTGGGTGGTCTTGGCGACAAACTCTTTCACTGAATAGCGATTGGTCATGGCAACGTCCTATTGGGTGTCGGCTGATCTTGCTGTGCTTGCCGGGCTGGCGCATCAAAAAACCGGGCCCTGGTGGGCCCGGCTCTTGGCTGGTCACCGGCTAGAATGGAGGCGAGTCGTCGCCGTAGTATCCGTTGTCTTTGCGCAAATCGTCGCCCTTGCGGTTGTGGTCAATGTCGTACTGAAGCAGCGCGCGCTCAAGCGACGCGTCCAGATGCCGACCCAGTTCTTTGCCCTGGTCCGCGCGCAGCAATGCGCTGGCGTGCGGCTGGTCAACGAAGTCACGGGCCATTTCCAGCAGTACCGAGATCTGCTTGGGCTCCCAGTGGTTGCGCCGGCAATGCTCAATCACCTTGATGTCAAAGCGGTCGAAAATGCGACGCAGAGAAGCATCGTCGCGGGCCGGCTGCCCCGGGGGCGCAAAGCCCATCGACTGCGGCGCTTGATCGGTCTGGCTCATGCGTTGCCGGTGACGCGCAACTTCAACGCGGCGCATTTCGCGGCGGTGGTTCACCATGAAAAGGCACATGAAGAACACCGAGATTCCGATCGGCACCATCACAAGCTGATGGCCGCCGCTTCTGGCAAACACTGCCAGCGCGACCACGGCGATGACCACGGCCACAATCCAGACCCAACCGCTGCCTGAAGACGGCAAGCTGCCCTGGTTGCCCGGAGTGTCTTGCCAAGTACGTTCACGATCCCAAGGGTGCATCATGATGGTTCCCCTAAAATGCCCGGGAGGTTGCCCCCGCAATAACTATAACACGCGGTTGTGCTGATTGCGTTCCGAAAACAACCCGCTAGCGGACGGCCCTCCAGCGCCCTTTGACTTCGCCGTGGGCCAGGGCTTCGCGCCACGCTGCCCGGCGCAGATGCCAGTCACGGATATGCCACCCAGCTGTCAGTTGCGCACAAAGCGATATCCCCAGAGGAATCGCGCCCGCCACAATTTCTCCCGCGTCGTCCGACCCGGCCAGGGCCGTGGCAAGGAGGAGGAACGGCACCGCGACCATGAGCAGAACTACTGCACTTGCCAGTCCAGCAAGCGGCGGGGGCCCGCTGGCAGCAACCAATCGCAGGTTTTCGAGAGAGCGGATGAGCTGAGCTCGTTGGCGCAGGTGGTGCCGGAACGCATTGACCGTGCTCCAGCCAACGATCACCACGCACATCCCGAAGAAGGTCAGCATGCCCGCAGCCCAACCGGGGCCGCCAAGCCGCTCAACGGCAATGCCGGTGACCAGGGGACCAAGAGTCAGCCCCGTGAAGGCAATCAATGGATGGCGTTTCCGACCCATCGCCCGACCTTGAGGGCAAGTATAGCACGCAGAGCGACAGTCCGCCCATCGATAGATGAAACGGACGGCGCAGCCCGTGGACTGGCAGTACTTACTCAGCCAACGAGCTGGCCCGCGCGGCGCACCGCATTCTGGAACAGCTCGAACCCGTCGCCCCACTGGCGCTTGGGTATGCGCTTCCACTCAGGGTGATGGAAGTGGCGGATGTTGCGCTCCGGGTGCGGCATCAGGCCCAGCACCTGGCCGCTCTTGCTGCAGATGCCGGCGATGGCGCGGCTGGAGCCGTTGGGGTTGGCTGGGAACTCCTGGGTGGGTCGGCCATCGGCATCGACGTACTGGAAGACCACCTGCTGGTCCTGCTCAAGCTCGTCAAGCAGTGCATCCGGCGCGATAAACTGGCCTTCGGCGTGGGCGACGGGATAGCTGACGACTTTGCGGCCGCTGACGAAGGGCGTTTTCTCGCTGACGATGCGCAGGTCAACCCAGCGGTCTTCGTAGCGGCCGCTCATGTTCCAGCTTAGTGTTGCGCGCGGCGGCTCATCGAACACGTCGCGCCCCGTGAGCAGGCCAGCTTTCAGCAGTACCTGGAAACCGTTGCAGATGCCGAGCATCAGCTTGCCTTCCTCAATGAACTTCTCGATTTCCGGCTTCAGCCGCGAGCGCAACTGGTTGGCAAACACCACGCCACTGCCCAGGTCGTCGCCGTAACTGAACCCGCCGGGAATCGCCAGCAGCTGATAGTCGCGCAAGCGCGCGGGTTCACGCAGCAGCTCATTGATGTGCAGAATGTCAGCCGCGGCACCGGCTTGGCGCAGGGTCCAGGCGGTCTCGCGTTCACAGTTGGTGCCGGCGGCACGCAACACAAGGGCATTCGGTTCCATGCCTCGATTCAACCGGGATTGCACGGGCAAAGCAAGCTGTGGAAGAAGGGGCAAGTGAGTCAGGTAGAGTGCGTGGTGTGGGCGGCCCGCCCGCATGCCGTTAAATTGCCACCGCCCCCGCAAGCGGGGTGGCAGTAGGTGGTGTGGGCGTCCCGCCCGCAGAGCCGTGGGCGTCTCGCCCACGGCCTACGCAGCCGTGATGGCTGGCCTACCCCCGGAGGCTTGTTGCTGCAT
>JAMQHL010000039.1 GCA_025993795.1 Planctomycetota bacterium | reverse complement strand
TGCTCATCCGAAAGGTCGGTAGGGTAGTTGGTAGCCATAACCACCCCATCGACAGAACCCGCCCGCAAACTACAGCTTTGTTAAACAAGCTCTAAGACAATAGCAAGCGCACACATGAGAAATGCATGTCATAGGCGATTGGTGCGTGTCGGTTGCGGTGCCATTCGAACTTCGGCCGAGCATCTGACGCCTCTCGCCGCGTATGGCTGGCAATGCAACTCTTGGGCGGACTTTGTACCGTGTTCATCCCCCGCGTGCCTTCGTCGCTTATGAAGCAAACGCGTGCGTTGCTGATCTGCCTGACGGCTGCACTCTGCGGCGGGCTACTGCACGCCCAGAGTGCCGATAAGCCAAATCCCGGTCAGGACAAGCCGTCGGTCGAAATCAGCTTTGTCGTTGCAGAGAACCAGGAGACGTTCTGGGAAATCTGGCGCGAGGGCGAGGACGGCCCATGGGTGCTGGCGCTGCCCTACGCCATTGAAATGACCTACCGCGACCGCACCGAACCCGACATTCTGGGCCGCACCGAGGAAAAGAAGCTGCGCCTGCTTGCCGACCGCGCGCTGATCTGGTTTGAGCCCGAAGATGAAAAGGTTGACGCCAATGACCCCTTCCTGGCGCTTAGCAAGGGCATCAAGAACCTTCAGTTCTACGGCGAAGGCAACGTGTGGCTGCAGTACTCGGTCGGCAAAGAGTCGCTGACCATCCGCGCTGACCTGATCTTTCTTGATTTCGCGCGCAGCAAGATCGTGCGCTACAACGCCAACGGCGAAGCCAACTTCGAAACGGGCATGAATCTCTCCGGCCGTGCATCCAACCCGCGGGTTCACTCCGGTGCCGCCGCAGGCGACAAGGATGATGGCCTGCCGCTGGGCACAGGTGTTGGCGTTGGCGATGCCTCGCCCGATGCCGAAGACCCCGCCAGCGACGATACCGTGGGCTCGGCGCCGTCCGAAGACGCCAAGCCGTTGCCGTTCGGCACACCGAACTCGCTGCCGCAGGAGCGCGGGGTGCGCCTGTTCGCGCGTGCGAAGTTCCTGCGCATCCTGTCGATCACGCAGCACGAGCAGGAAATCGAGCTTGAGGACGGCAGCATCAGCTCCAGCAGCCTCGCCGTTGCCAGCTACTCGATCTATGCGCAGTTCTTGACGCTGAAGCTCTCACGCGTGCGCAGCACCGCCTACATCACGCGGCCGAGTATCCGCGTGCTCGACTACCCGCTGCTCACGCTGCCTGTCGAGGACTATGCGTTTGACCTCGACAGCCAGCCGCCGATTCGCCAGTTCGAGCTCAGCTCTAGCACCCGATTCGGCTTTGGGTTGCGGACGTACATTGATGCCGTGGCGACCTATGACTTCTTTGCAGACCCCGAGCCGCCGTTTCATCCGCTGCAACTGGGGCCGCAGGTTGATTACTTCACCAAGCGCGGGCTGGCGCTGGGCGTGAACCTGGACTGGGGCGGTATTGACGCCTTTGACCGCTTTGCGCGCGCCAGCGTGCGCAGCACGTACATCAATGACCGCGGCGACGACCGCAACCGCGCCCGCGAACTCGGCTGGTACCCCACCGAAAAGGTCGGCCGTGGCCGCGTGCTTGGTATGTACAGCCAGGCGTTCGGCTCAGGCATCCAGCTCGATAACGTGTTCAACTACGACACCGACCGCCACTATCGGCGCGAGTTCTATGAGCGCGAGTACGACAACAATGAGCCCATCGACAGCTACATTCTGCTGACCAAGCGCAACGGAGACCTGAACTACTTTCTGCTCCTTGAGCCGCGTATCCACCCGTGGCTAAGCAAGACCGAGTACCTGCCCTCGCTGGGCTTTGACGCGCAGCGGGCGTCGGTCGGTGACTTCGGGTTGCAGCTCTCAAGCCACACCGAGGCAAGCCTGTTGCGCTTTTCACCCGGCGAAGGTGACGAGCGAGATCCCACGTACGTGCCCCGTGCCGACAGCACCACCTGGTTTAACCTGCCGTTTGAACTCGGTCCTTTCGCAATTGATCCGTACGCCGGCGCGCGAGTGACCATGGCAAACCGGTTTCTGCGTATTCCCGAGGGGTCAAGCCGCCCCGGCCTGGCCGCCGACGGCACCTATCCCGGCTTGCGCAGTGACCACCGGCAGGATTGGGGCATTCTGTACCGCATCATGCCGATCATCGGCCTGCACATGCAGACGTTTCTGACCGGAACGTACCCTGACGTAAAGATCCCGTGGCTGGGCATCGACGGCCTGCGCCACGTGATCGCGCCGTTCGTCAGATACAACAACGTTCTGTACAACAGCCTCGACGACATCCCCGGTCGGGCGTTCATCCCGATGGACGAAGTGGACGTTCTGGACGAGTTTCACGAGATCCGGGTCGGGCTGCGCAACCGGCTGCAGACACGAGTCGGCAAAGACGAAAAGCGCCACACCGCCGATTACTTCGAGGTGATGGCGGAAATCCCGATGTACCCGCAACGCCGGCGTGACAACGGCGGACGCTTTTTCGGCGACCTTGAACTTGCCGCGAACTGGCGACCCGCACCGGGGTTTGCGCTGGCGGGCAACATGTTCATTGACGTTTACACCGGCAACGTAGAGCGCGCGTCGGCCAGCTTCCGGTTTGACATTATGAACTTCGGGCAGGCGAACATTTACTACCGCCTGTTGAAGCACCAGCACCAGGTCGTGGGCGTTCAGCTTGAGCTGACCTTGAGCGAGCTTTATCGCATCAACGCCAAACAGGAATTCGACCTTGAGCGCGGGCGCTTCCGCGACACACGCGTTGAACTGCACCGCGAAGTTCTGGAGGCGCTGGACCTGGGATTCGTGTTCGTGCGCGACGCTGTCGATGGTGACGTTGGTTTCTACTTCAGCATCAGCGTGGCCTTTCGCGCCCCTCGCGGCAGCAGCAGCCTGCTGAGATAGCGCCCGGCGCCGGCTTGCGCTCGGGCCAGCCGTTTCCCAAACTCCCCCCGGAGGGATTCATGAAGATCAGTATCGTTGGGTCAGGCCATGTAGGGTTGGTAAGCGGCGTCTGCTTTGCCGAAAAAGGCCACGAAGTACTGTGCGTGGACCACGACAAAGACAAGCTTGCCAAGCTCAAGCGCAGTGAGTCACCGTTCTTTGAGCCGGGCATGCCCGAGCTGCTGGCAAAGCACCAGGCCTCAAAGCGTTTGCACTTTTCTGACCGCACCGAAGACGCCGTTGATTTCGGCCAGGCGATCTTCATTTGCGTGGGCACACCCAGCACAGAACGCGGCAAAGCCGACATGACCTTCGTCGAAAAGGTCGCCCGCACGATCGCCGAGAATCTGAAAGACTACCGCCTGGTCATCGAGAAGAGCACGGTCCCGATCAAGACCGGCGAGCGCATCAAGCGCACGATGAGCCGCTACATCAAGGGCGACGTGAACTTTGACGTCGCAAGCAACCCCGAGTTCCTGCGCGAGGGCAGCGCCATTGAAGACACGCTCAAGCCCGACCGCGTCGTTATCGGCGTTGACTCGGCCAAGGCGGAATCCCTGCTGCGCGACGTGTACAAGGGCTTTGACTGCCCCATTGTCGTAACCAGCGTCGGCAGTGCTGAGCTGATCAAGCACGCCAGCAACAGCTTTCTCGCCCTCAAGATCACCTACGCCAACTGGCTGGCGCGCCTGTGCGAAGCCAGCGGCGCCGACGTTGACGAAGTTGTCCACGGCATGGGCCTTGACCATCGCATCGGGAAGCACTTTTTCGGGGCGGGCATCGGGTACGGCGGCAGTTGCTTTCCCAAGGATGTTGATGCGCTGGCACACATCAGCGAAGAAATCGGCGTGGATGCCCCCATGATCCGCCTGATCAGCGACACCAACCGGGGCCAGCTTGAGCGGTTCTATAACATGATCGAGCGCGAACTTTGGGTGCTGAATGACAAGACCCTTGCCTTGTGGGGCCTTGCCTTCAAGCCGAATACCGACGACCTGCGCGATGCGCCGGCGTTACGCCTGATCGAGAAACTGAAGGCCGCGGGCGCAAAACTGCGCGTGCACGACCCGGTGGCGATGCCAAACACCCGCAGGGTTCACCCGGACCTCTACTATGCAAATGATCCGATTGATGCGTGCAACGGTGCTGACGCGCTGATCGTCGCAACGGAGTGGCCACAGTACAAGCAGGCCGACCTGGCCAAGGTCAAGGCGACGTTGCGTGTGCCGATGATCTTTGACGGCCGCAACTGCATCGACCGCAAGCGCGCATCTGAGCTTGGCATGACCTTGTTCGGCATAGGCAAGGAACCGGTCAAACCGGGCGAGTAACCTTGTCGTGCGGTGTCGTTGATGCCGTGTTGCGTGTATCCTGCGCGCCGGAATCGTGGCCCGGCACTGAACGGCAAACATGCTCATTCTTGGCATTGAAACTTCCTGTGATGACACCGCCGTCGCACTTGTCGAGGACGGCTGGAAGATTCGTGCCGGTGCCCGCGCAAGCCAGGAGAAGATGCACGCCCAGTATGGCGGCATCGTTCCTGAAGTGGCGTGCCGGGTTCACCTGGAGACGCTGCTGCCACTGCTTGAGAAAGTGCGCAAAGAGGCGGGCGTTGAGTTGCGCGACATTGACGCCATTGCAGCCACCAACCAACCGGGCCTGGTCGGCAGCCTGTATGTCGGACTGAGTGCCGCCAAGGCACTGGCCTGGTCACTCAGCAAACCGCTGATCGCCGTCGATCACATTGAGGCGCACATCTATGCGGTCCATATGGCGGAGAAGGATCTGTCCTATCCGCATGTAAGCGTTGTTGTCAGCGGCGGGCACACCGACATCTTTCTCAGCACGGGGCCCACCGAGCACAAGTTGATCACGCGCACGCTGGATGACGCAGCGGGCGAGTGCTTTGACAAAGTCGCGGCGCTGCTCGGCATTGGCTATCCGGGCGGGCCGGCAATCCAGATGACCAGCCTGGGCGGCGACCGCGATGCTGTACCGTTCCCACGCGGCGAAAGCGGTCCCGACGGCTTGCAACTCAGCTTCAGCGGGCTCAAGACCTCCGTTCTTAACGACCTCCGCAAGCGCGGCTTTGTTTTCGAAGCCGAGAAGAACTCCGGCCGCATGATTTCGGCGCGTGCGCCGGCCACGCCGGTGCCGAAGTCAGAAACGCGCACCTTGCCGGTGCGGCTGCCGCTGGCAGACATCGCCGCAAGCTTCCAGGAAGCGGCCGTGGACATACTGATTCGTGCCACGCTGGCAGCGACGCGCAAATCGCGCTGCAAAAGCGTCGTGCTGGCAGGCGGCGTTGCGGCAAACAAGCGGCTGCGTGAAAAGATGGCAGCGGCCTGCAAATCCCAAAAGAACACGCGCTTTGCCGCAGCACCGCTAAATCTGTGTACCGACAACGCCGAGATGGTGGCTGGTTTGGGCTTTCACAAGCTGCTTTCAGGCCAGACCGCGAACATGGATGTGGACGTGCTGCCCAACAAGGGCGAGAAGCGCCTGGCTGCGGAGAAGGCCTGACCGGTGGCGCTGCAACGCTACAACACGCAATACACACCGCCCGCAACGCTGGCCCTGATCATCGCCAATGTGGCCGTTGCGATGCTGGACATTTTCAATGACGGTCTGCTTGAGCGTCTGCTGTGGGCGCGCGGCATCGACGTCCAGTACGGCCAGTACTGGCGCCTGCTTGGCGCGGCGTTTGTGCATGCCGACATGATGCACATCGCATTCAACATGTATGGCCTGTGGGTGCTGGGCGTGATCTTTGAACGACTTCAGGGCTGGCGCGCGATGCTGGTGGTCTACTTCGTGTCGCTGTTCGGATGCTCCGGACTGACCATGGTCTTTTACGACCCCATGACGCCGGTGGTAGGCGCCTCGGGCGCTGTGTACGGCATGTTTGGCGCCGTGCTTGCGTTCTTCTTTGTGAAAGCCGGCGGTCGCATCGCAGGGCTGTGGGAAGTCCCCCACGCGCGCATGTTGCTGATCTGGCTTGCACTGGGCGTGTACCAGAGTTTTCAGCCCGGCGTCAGTCTGCTGGGCCATCTTGGCGGGTTCGTGCCGGGAGTAGTGCTCGGCATGTACTACGAGCAGAGATACGCACGCAAACTCGACCTGTGGCACAAGCTCGGGGTCGCCATGACCGGTGCGGCTGTGGTGTTCCTGTGCGTGTTTGCATGTGTGCCGCTCACACGCTCAAGCTGGTACTCGGTGCGGGCGCTGCGCGCACTTGAAAACGGCGACTTTGAGCGCGGCGACGAACTGCTGGCACAAGCCGGTCGCCGCAGCCGCAACAACAAAGGCGCGCAACTGCTGTACGTGCACCTGACCGTGTGGCGCCGTTACCACCAATCCCAACCGAAGCAGTATTCCGTGTCCGTGCTGCGCTGGCCGCTGACGCACCCGCGCGGAATCACAGAGCCCGACAGCGCCGGTGCATGGTTCAACTTTCTTTCCGACCCTGAAGACGACGCCGAAGCGCTTGAATCGGATTCATTCGCACCCTAGAACGTGCGCGGTGACCCATGGCCAGCAACCTTGAGGCCTTTGAAGAAGCTCGCAAATACATCGCGGGCGGCGTGAACAGCCCGGTACGCGCCTTTCGCGCCGTCGGCGACACGCCGTTGTTTTTCGCGTCCGGCTACGGCAGCAAGGTCACCGACATTGAGGGCCACGAGTACATCGACTATGTCGGCTCGTGGGGCCCGCATATTCTGGGCCATGCCAGCGAGCCCGTGATCACCGCCATCACGCGCGCCGCAAGGTCCAGCACCAGCTTTGGCGCGCCCACTGTCAGCGAAACCGTGCTGGCGCGCCTGATCGTCGAAGCCCTGCCCGGTGTTGACCGCGTGCGCCTGACCAACAGCGGCACAGAAGCGACCATGAGTGCGCTGCGACTGGCCCGCGGCTTTACGGGCCGCAGCCTGGTGGTCAAGTTTGCCGGCTGTTACCACGGCCACGTGGACAGCCTGCTGGTGGCGGCAGGCAGCGGCGCGCTGACGCTGGGGAATCCTGACAGCAAGGGCGTCAGCGATGCCGTCGCGCACGAAACGATTGTGCTGCCCTATAACGACGTCGGCGCCATCGAGCACGCTTTCCAGAAGTACGGCGACCGCATCGCCGCGACGATCATTGAACCGATTGCCGGCAACATGGGCGTGATTCCGCCCGTGCGCGGCTACCTTGAAAGTGTCGCAGCCATCACGAACGAAGCCGGGGCCGTCTTCATCATGGATGAGGTGATGACGGGCTTTCGCGTGGCATGGGGCGGCGCGCAACGTCTGCTTGAAAACAAGCCCGACCTGACTGTGCTGGGCAAGGTGATCGGCGGGGGTATGCCGCTCGCGGCCTTTGGCGGGCGCGCGGACATCATGGCCGCGCTTGCCCCCGATGGCCCCGTGTACCAGGCCGGCACTCTGAGCGGCAACCCTGTCGCGGTGTCGGCCGGCATTGCGGCCCTGACGCAGCTGCGGAACAACCCGGGCATCTATCGAAGACTGGAAGTGCTGTCGGCACGCCTTGAGCACGGCCTGCGCACCGGCGCGGCGCGCTGCGGTGTGGCCGTGTACCTGGCGCGCTGCGGCAGCATGCTGACGCTGTTCTTCCAGGATGGCCCGGTACGCAACCTTGAAGATGCCAAACGCAGCGACACCAAGCGCTTTGCGCTGTTTCACAAGATCATGCGGGAACAGGGCCACTACCTTCCGCCAAGCCAGTTCGAAGCCTGGTTCGTCAGCAATGCCCACACGTTCAAGGACATCGACGCCACCATCGATGCCGCCGAACGCGCGTTTGCGGAACTGTAACATCCGCGTAATGTCCAAGCCGAAACCACCGCTGTCAGTTAGCATGGTGCGATGACCAGCGTTGCGCTGATTCCGTTTTCAACCCGCCTGGCGGAAGACCATGCAGCGCACATCGCGCGCGGTGTGACTCTGGAACTATCGGATTGGCTGAAGGCCCACGGCGCTGACCCGCTGGTATTGACCAGCGCGCAGACGGACGAAGATGGTGCCTGGCGAAAACTGGTCAGCTTTGCCGATGAACTGACGGCAGAAACCGTCACCGAGTTCGTGACCGGCTTGGCACGCGAAGGCGAAAACGTAAGCGGCGAGTTCAACATTGCGGTCAGCGGCGTCGTCGAGCCGATGTTTGCCAGCGACAGCTTCGACCGCGGCATCAAGTTGATCGTCACCGCCACTGACGTCGGCGGTGCGTTCTCACGCGGGCGCTTTGTCGCTGACGCCACCCAGAGCACATTTCGCGACGAAATGCCCCGCCTGTTCAAGGAAATCGCAAGCGCGCTTGGCCTGAACGCAACTTCGGACTACGACCCCGGCACGCGGCACTTTCAGGTCTGGCTGAACCTGCTGGTCACCCGGGCACTGATTCTCGCCGCTGAAGTCGGCGCCGTGCCGCGCGATGCCAGCGGCCTGTATGAGCCCTCCCTGCAGGCAGCCAGCATGGACCCTGCTTGCCAGGCCGTGCGTGACCGGCTGGGCGAGTTGTGCCAAGTGCTGGTGCTGGAGCGCGGGTTCGAAGCCAAAGATGCCGCAGGCGCGCTTGAAAAAGTGATGCGCAAGGTCGGCCCTGACTGGAAGAGCCACCGCGTGCGCGGCCAGTTGATGCTCGCGGCAGGCGACCCAAGCCAAGCCGCCAAGGCGTTCTGCCAGCTGATTCAGGGACGCTACGAGGCCCCGGCCAAGGCCGACAGACAGCAGGCGGCTCTGCTGGCTGGCAGGGCGTTCAACATGGCGGAGCGACACCTTGAGGCACAGCGCGTGCTGAGACTGGCCATGGACTGCGACAATCTGAAGGTCGAGGCGATTGTCGAAAGCGCCGCCAGCAGTGCCGGGCTCGGCGAGCTGGTTGTCGCCGAGCGCCTGTGGCAGCGCGCCCTTGAGCTTGAGCCCCAGAGCATCTCCGCGCGGCTGCACCTGGCGCGGTATTTTCGCGCGCGGGGTGATATTGAAAAGGCGACAGAGCAATACGGCGCGCTGGCGAAGCTGCCGGGCCTGCCGCGCGAAGTGTTTGCCGATGCCGCGGAATTTTTTGTCGTGAACCATCGGCTAGAGCAGGCCTTGCAGACTGCAGAACGCTACGCCGATGATTTCCCCGGCGACGCCATCGCGCACCTGCTGCTGGCAAGCGCGCTGAACTCAGCGGGCCGTCACAAGCGCGCCATGGCGGCACTCGACAAGGCCGAGCTGTGCGTCGGCGTCGGCGAAATGGACGACCTGGTCAAGCGCCAGCGTCGCTTTGCCGAGCACCCGGATGCCGAGAATCGCTTCCGGAAGCTCGCGGGACAAGCGCTGGAGGGCGACGCACTGGAAGCGGAAGTCGGCCTGCGCCAACTGTTGAACCAGTTCGATGACTTCCACGAGGCGCACATGTTTCTCGGCATCGTCCTGCGCCGCCAGGAGAAGTGGGTGCAGGCCCGCGACGTGCTTGAGGGCCTGCGTGGGCGCAATCCGCTGCCCGGAATTGACAAAGAACTCACCGGCATTTACAGCCGCCTGAACCGGCCGGCGAAAGTGCTCGAATGCGCCAAGCGCGCCATGGAAGCTGCGCCGGAAGACCCGACGCTGCTGACAAATTACGCTGCCGCGTTGCTTGAGAACGATGAAGTCGATGAGGCCATGAAGTACGCGCAGCGGGCCGATCTGCTGATGCCCGGCGACGACCCAACCCGCAAGCTGCTGGAGTTGATCGAGCTGAAAATGCGCAAGCGCGGCCTGATTCGCAACTTCCGCGCCGTGATCAAAGAAGCCGCGGGATGGTGGAAAGCCACAAGGCGCAAGAAGCAGGACGACAACCCTGAGGCGAAGTAGTCATGGAGGCCAAGACAAGCGCGGCCCCGGAGTTTCTACCGGGGCCGCGATGCTGGTGCGCAGGGCGGGACTTGAACCCGCAATCCATTTCTGGAACCAGATCCTTAGTCTGGCGCGTATGCCAATTCCGCCACCTGCGCGCGATTGGACCGGAAAGGTAACAGCGCCTCCCCCACTGTCAACGAGGCGAAGTTTCCTGCCGGGCCGTCTTTTCTCCGGCTTGGACGCCTTCGTTCGTATCCGTAGATCAAACACATTTCACGGATGCTTGACGTGCGGAACCATGCCAGACTAGAGTCCGCAGTCCAACACGGAGCCAGCGGTGAGCGAAACACACATGCACCTGCCACCCAAAGAGACCATTGGCGTTCGCGCCATGGACCTCCAGGTGATTCATGACTCCGTCAAAGACGAGATCATCGCGCACCCGCTGCTCGAGATCGCCAACCTGCGCACGTACTTCCACACCGACGATGGCGTGGTCAAAGCCATCGATGACATCAGCCTGCGCATCGGCGAAGGCGAAACCCTCGGCGTCGTTGGCGAGTCGGGCTCCGGCAAGTCCATGACCGCGTACTCCATGCTCAAGCTGCTGCCAAGCGCAGCCGGCCGCATTGAGGGTGGCGCGATCAAGTGGCGCAACGAAGGCGGGCAGGACGTTGACCTTACCCGGATGTCTGAGCCCGAACTGCGAAAGATCCGCGGCGGCGACATTGCCATGATCTTTCAAGAGCCGATGACCAGCCTGAACCCCGTGTTCACCTGTGGCTCGCAGGTGGTCGAGGCGCTTACGCTTCACCTGGGCATGTCCAAATCTGAGGCATGGGCACGCACCGTTGAGCTGTTTACCGAAGTCGGTATTCCCGACCCGGCCACGCGCGTAAAGCAGTACCCGTTTGAGCTTTCGGGCGGCATGAAGCAGCGCGTGATGATTGCCATGGCACTGGCCTGCAACCCGCGCATGTTGATCTGCGACGAGCCGACCACCGCGCTGGACGTGACCATCCAGGCCCAGATTCTGCGGCTGATCAAGAAGCTGCAGCACGAACGCAGAATGGCGGTGCTGTTCATTACCCATGACCTTGGCGTCGTGGCCGAAGTCACCGACAAGGTGGCCGTGATGTATCGCGGCAAGATCGTTGAGTACGGCCGCGTGCTTGACATCTTTGCCAACCCGCACCACCCGTATACCAAGGGCCTGCTCGCCTGCCGCCCACGCCTGACCACCAAGGCTGAGCGTCTGCCGACTGTGGAAGACTTTGTTGAAGCCGAAAAGCGCGGCATCAGCCTTGACCCGACGGACCCCAACCTCGAGATCCCCGGCAAGAAGCTCCCCGAAAAGCGCCGCGAGGACTTTCCCGGCTTCGACTCTCCGCTGCTGCGCATCGAGAATCTGAAGACCTACTTTCCGATCAAGAAGGGCGTTTTCCGCCGCACTGTCGGCTATGTCAAAGCCGTTGACGACGTAACACTGACCGTCAAGAAAGGCCGCACGATTGGCCTGGTAGGCGAGTCCGGCTGCGGCAAGACCACGCTTGGGCGGACTGTTTTGCGCCTGGTTGAGCCGACGGAGGGCCGCGTGTACTACGGTGACCGGGAAGTCACGGGCATGCCGGCCGCCGAACTGCGCGGCATACGGCGCAAGATGCAGATCATATTCCAGGACCCGTTCAGCAGCCTGAACCCGCGCATGACCATCGGCGCCGCGATCATGGAGCCGATGATGGTCCACGGATTGCAGGGCAGCCGCAGAAGTCGCGAAGAACGCGCCGCATGGCTGCTTGAGAAAGTGGACATGTCGCCCGACTTCCTGCGTCGTTATCCGCACGAGTTCAGCGGCGGGCAGCGCCAGCGCATCGGCATCGCGCGCACGCTGGCGGTTGAGCCCGAGTTCATCGTGTGCGACGAATCGGTCAGCGCGCTTGACGTCAGCGTGCAAGCCGGCGTGTTGAACCTGCTGCTGGATTTGCAGGACGAGTTCGGCTTGACCTACATCTTTATCTCGCACCATTTGAGCGTGGTAAAGTTCATCGCCGACGAAATCGCGGTGATGTGTCCGGGCGCGACGTTGAAAGAACTGTGGAACGAGGGCAAGCGCGAGGGCGTGCGCGAAGCCGACTTTGAACGCGGCGGCCACATTGTCGAGTACGCCTCAAGCGAAGAAATCTACCGCAACCCGCAGCACGCGTACACCAAGCGGCTGATCGAGGCGATTCCCGACCCCGACGTGGAAGACATCCGCAAACGCGTCGAAGCAAGCGTGTAGAGCCGGCCGCAAACAGGTCAGAGCACAGCGCCTTCTAGGCTACAGCATCTACTTGGTGGTTGCGTCCTCGCACGCCGAATCTCCACGTCGGCGAAAGTCGATGCGCGGCCGGGCTTTGCGTTTTGGACGGATTGCGCCAAACTGTGGGCCGGTCAGTCGTTAGATGGGTGGGGAGAACGCATGCTGATTCGGTTGTACTGCCTTGCGGCGCTGTTAGCGTTGCCTTGCGCGCTTTCGGCAACGATGGCTGTCAAGCTGGACCTTTCGACGCTGACGGACAAGTCAGAGCTGGTCGTGATCGCCAAGCTGGACAGCAAGTCGGCCAAGTGGAATGCCGCCGCGACGGGCATATGGACGCACCACTCGCTTACGGTTAGCGAGACGCTCAAGGGTGAACATGCGGCTTCGCGCGAGTTTGTTACGCGCGGCGGGGTCGTCGGCGACCGTGGCCAGCACGTTTCCGGGTCTGGCACATTCGACATCGGCAACGAGTACGTTTTCTTTCTATGGAAGGACGACGACGGGCGCTATCAGCTTACCGGCATGGTGCAGGGCGCGTTTGCCCTTTGTGACGACAACGGCGTGCGCCGCGCGAAAAACAGCTTCAGCGGCTTGAGCATCGTTGACGCCACCACGCTCAAGCCTGTGGCCGACAAGGCGCCGCTGGATTACACAGTGGCAGACCTCAAGAAGGCCGTTGCCGCAAGTAACAAAGCGGCCAAGGAGCAGGAATGACCGCCATGCGCGTAACCCTGCTCGCGCTTTTCTCAGCCGTCGGTCTGCTGCTCGCCGGCGGAGACGTCGTCGCGTACACCAGCATTCGCGTGCCCGTGGGCCCCGCCGGCCAGGGCCTGCCCGTGCGCTGGGATTTGAACAACGTTGCTGCACTGCCCAACGTTGCCAACCGCCGCGTGCTATATGAGATCGGCGACAAGGGTTGCGCCGATGCCGGCGGCTTTCTGGGGCCGATCAACGAGTTTCAAGCCGTGCAGGATGCATTCGCCAACTGGCGCAACGTAAACGAGAGCGAAATCAACTTCGAGTTCTCGGGCGCAACCACCAACGAGGTCACCAACGCAAGCGACAACCGCAACGTCGTGCGCTGGGTGGGCAGCAACATCTCGACGGGAGTGTTCGCGGTAACCATCACCACGTTCGACACAACGACCGGGCGCATCGTAGACGCCGACATGGAACTTAACGACCGCGACTTCACTTGGGACACGCTGGGATCAACCGCGACGCAGGGCATTGTCGGCCGCTCCATGATTGAAAACGTCGTAACGCACGAGATCGGGCACATCGTCGGCCTTGACCATTCACAGGTTTCCGCCAGCACGATGTACTTTGCCAGCAGCCCCGGCTTGATTGAGCAGACGGTGATCGACCGCGACACGCGCGCCCCCCTCATCCGGGACTACACCAACGCTGCGGTCACTGACGCATCACTGGGCATTGTGCAGGGCCAGATCACCACGAGCGGCAGCCCGGCCTTTGGGGTCGAAGTCGTGCTGATCAACTATGCCACCGGGCGCGTGATCATGGGCGGCATCAGTGAGGGCACAGCCGGGCCGTTTGCTGCCGGCAGCTACCAGATCGTCAATGTGCCGCCGGGAGTTTACATGGCGCTGGCCACACCGGTGACGCGCGCAAACCTTGGTGGCTATTACTCGACGGCATTCACCAGCTTCTATCCGGTTCTGCGAGGAATCAACGTCGGCACGATCGGCGCGCCGACAGTGGTCAAGGTCGGACCCGGCCAGACCGTTTCCAGCGTGGACCTCGCCCTGCCCACGGCCAGCCAGAACCCGCTGGAACCCGATGGCGGCAGCGGAACTTCCAGCGCCATACTCAGCGGGCAAGCCACGGTTTCAAGTATCAGCCCCAGCAGCGACGAGGACTGGTACAGCTTTACCACCACGCAGGCGGGACAGACCGCGACAATACGCGTGGTAGCTGACGGCTTTGGCAGCACGCTGAACCCGACACTGACTCTGTTTGACAGCAACGGGACGACGATCCTGGTCAGCCCTAATTTCGGGCACCCGGTGTACCAAGCCGGTGCCAATGACATTGATGCCAACGCGTTCGACCTGAATGGCGCCAACTTCGATGCCGAGATCACGCACACCTTCACTGGCACCGGCACCTACTTCTTCAAAGTGCAAAGCCGCGTTGCCGCCACCACGGGGCGATACGTCGTACTGCTGGAATTGTCCGGCGCCGACACGATCGCGGACACCGTCGCCAGCGGCATTGAGGCCAGCGTCGCCGGCATTGCCGCAAACAGCGGCGGCAACTTCACGGTCACGGTTACGCCGCGCAATGCGTTCAGCCGAGACCTGAACGCGCCCAGCACCTTCACGGTGGAGCTGCTGGACGTGACCGGCGGTTCGCCCGTCACGTTGCAGACCATCACCAACGGCACGACTCCGTTCGGGTTCACGGTGCCGGCGCTGACGACGGCGCAACTGAAGCGCTATGGCGCGCGCATCAACAGTGTGCAGATCGCGCAGACCATTGAAGTCGTTCACTACGGCACCCTGTCGCTCGCCAACAGCCGGATCGTGCTGCTGGAAAGCACACTCAACGCCAACGGCTACGACCGCATGCCGGTGCGCATTGAGCTGCGCGACGGCGGCAACAATCGCCTACCCGATAGTGCCATGGCCGTCACGCTGGACACATCAAGGGGGACACTGAGCAACGGCACAACCAGCGGTGCCAGCGGTGTCGCGGCAGTATTCGATCCGGGCAAGGGTTGGTGGACGATCACGCTGGTGGCGGGCACGTCGGTTGGCGCGGCAAACCTGACTGCCTATGCAAACAGCCAGCAGATCAACACGGCTGTAGTGACCATCCTGCCCCGCGCTGACGGTACCGGAGGAGGCGGCAGCAGCGGTGGCGGTGGCGGTACGGATGAAGACGACGATGGCGGTGGTTGCGCTGCCGGAGTCGCCACATCCGTGTGGTGGCCGCTGGCTGCGATCGGTCTGGTCGCGGCATGGCGGCGCAGGCGGCGACTGCCCAGCTGACACACCGGCGGCAAATCGCGACGGTGGCTAGCGGAGCTTTTCCATCTTCTTGTGCATCTCGGGCAGGGCATCCTGCATCATCGACTTGCGGCAGGCGGTGCGGGCTTCTTCCTTCTTGTCGCGGCGCACGTTCTCGGCTTTTTCGGTACCTTCGGCAAATGCCTTGTTCTCGTCCTTCTTGAACAGCTTCCAGGTCATCTTGCCGTCGTAGATTGCGTACAACTCGGCGCCCATGAACTTGGGGTTCTTGGTCAACGTAAGCGTCAGGTCGATTTCAATGCGTATCTCGTGGTCGGTCTTGCTGCCGAACTTGTAGTTGAGGGTGCTCAGTTCCTCGCGGAACCATTCGTCCGCGGCGCTGTCTTCGGTCTTGAAGCTCAGGAAAACCTTGAACATGCCACGAGTCGGGGGCGGCAGCGGGTCGTCCGGTTTCGGGTCTTCGGGTTTGGGGACGTCCGGCTTCGCGACGTCCGGCTTGGTGCCTGGCAGTGCAGGGATTTCGGCGCCATCAACCTTGGGCAGAGCCTTCAGCCTGTCGCGCGCCTCTTTGTGGCCGGGGTCAAGTTTCAGGGCCTGGATAAGGACCAGGTACTCCTGTTCATCCATCGCAAAGTCGTGGCAGAAATCGGCCAGCTTGAGAACTGACTCCAGCTTGGTGAAGTCCGATGCGCGTTTGCGAAGTTCAAAATGCTTGTCGCCGCGAGTGTAAGACCAGCGCACAAACAGCTCAATACCGTCGCCGATGTCGAGTTTGAGCCCGTCTTCGTCCACGGCTTTCACCCTGCCATCCAGGGTTTCACCGCTCTTGAGTTGCAGCTTGATATCGTCGCCGACACTGCTTTGAGCATTCACAGCCGCGAACGCGAACATCAGAACGACGATTGCGCTGAATGTGCGTATCATCCGACCTCCCTCAGCCCTGCGAGCAGCAACCGGTAGACTTCTGCCGGTTGATCTGCCCCAAGCAGCGCGGCCGAAACAGCCACGTGCCTGCCCCCGGCGCTTGCGATCTGCTTCACGTTTTCGGGCGTGATTCCGCCGATTGGAAACACCGGTATCGTCACCCCTGCCGCTATTGCAGAAATCGCCGCCGGACCGATCTGTGATTGTACTACCTTCGTGCCCGTTTCAAACATCGCTCCGAGTCCAATATAGTCCGCACCGTGTGCTTCAGCGTGTAAAGCCTCCGTAACATCGTGCGTACTGACCCCCACGATCGCTGCAGGTCCCGCCACCCGGCGTGCATCGTCCGGGTGCAGATCAGTTTGCCCCACGTGTACGCCCGCTCCGTGCAACGCGGCAATGTCCGCCCGGTCATTGATGATAACGCAGGCTCCAGGCGCTTGTTCAGTGAAGGCTGCCGCAAATTCCGCGAACTCGCGAGCCGATGCCTCCTTTTCGCGTAATTGATAAAGGCGCGCGCCGGCTTGATACAGGGCTTTCAGCGTCTCCGGCCACGCTTTGCGGCACAACGAGCGGGTGAAAATAGCCATGACCGGCGAACCTCGCACAACTTCTCGCCTCGGGGCAGCCACAAACAACTGCTGTTCAGCTTCATAGGCGGCATAGCGGGCCTTGGCGGCGGCGGCGGAGGCCTGCCGGTTTTCAAGCTGGCTGAACTCTTCAACGACTCGCAATGCTTCCTGGGCGCGCTTGATACCGGCCAGCGCGACATCCCGGACAGTGCCGCGAGATACGTCATCTGCGTCGGGCTGTACGCCGACGTCAGTGCCGATGTTTCGGGACGAAAGCAGGCGCTCAAGGCCCAGCAAGTCGCTGCAAGCTGCAACGGCCCGACGGGCCGCCTTCACGGCATGGGTAGAGCGCGCGTCATTCAGGGCAAGTCGCGCGTATTCCTCGCAGGTGCGCAGGCCCTCACGGGCGCGATTCAGGTTGGCGTCGAGAATGCGAAGTGTCGGCTGCATAGCGAGATGTTAGCTATCGGGCGCATGACCGGAGGCAGCAGGCTGCGCTTTTTCGCGTTCACGCCCTTGCATAGCCTCTCCGAATGCCCTAACTCGTAGCCTGTATGTCTGAACACGACACGTTCCAGCACCCGCTGACCGGCCGCTATGCGGCCAAAGAAATGCGCATGCTTTTCGGCCAGCAGAAGCGCATCGGCGTGTGGCGAAGGCTGTGGCTCGCGCTTGCCGAAAGCGAGCGCGAACTGGGCTTGGACCAGATCACAGAAGAGGCGCTGGCGCAGATGCGCGCCAACCTCGACAGCATCGACTTCAACGCCGCAGCCGAATACGAAAAGCAGTTCCGCCACGACGTCATGGCCCACGTGCACGCGTTTGGCGACGTCGCCCCCGCCGCCAAGGCCATCATTCACCTGGGCGCGACAAGCTGCTACGTCACCGATAACGCCGACCTGATTCTGATGCGCGAGGGCCTGAGCCTGCTGCTAAGCCGCCTGCGCGGCGTGATTGCAGCCTTTGCTGATTTTGCCACCCGCGAAGCCGACACCGCCTGCGTCGGCGCCACGCACTTTCAGGTGGCGCAGCTCACCACCGTGGGCAAGCGCGCCAGCCTGTGGCTGCAGGACCTGGTGGCCGACTATCACGAACTCAAGCGCATTCACGACGAAATGCCATTGCGCGGCGCGAAGGGCACGACCGGCACGCAGGCCAGCTTTCTGGAGCTGTTTGACGGCAATGCCGCCAAGGTCAAAGCACTCGACGACATGGTTTGCCGCAAGATGGGCTTTGCACGCAGCTTTGCGGTCACCGGTCAGACCTATCCGCGCAAGTATGACTACAACGTGCTCAGCGCCGTGGCCGGCATCGGCATCAGCGCGCAGAAACTCGCCACCGACATTCGCCTGCTGATGGGACTAGGCGAGCTGGACGAGCCCTTCGAAGAAAAGCAGATCGGCAGCAGCGCGATGGCCTACAAGCGCAACCCCATGCGCAGCGAACGCGTGTGCGCCATCAGCCGCTGGCTGATCAACCTGCCCGCCAACGCCGCCTTCACCGCAGCCGAGCAATGGCTTGAGCGCACGCTTGATGACAGCGCCAACCGCCGCATGAGTATCCCGGAAGCTTTCCTGGCCGCCGACGTGGTGCTGAGCCTGCTGCACAACATCGGCAGCGGGCTGAAAGCCAACCACGCGGTGATTGCCGCGCGCGTGAAGCGTGAACTGCCGCTGATGGCGACCGAGGCGATTATCATGGCGGCTGTGCGCGCCGGCGGCGACCGCCAGCAGGTGCACGAACAGATTCGGGTGCACAGCCACGCAGCGATCAAGCGCATGAAAGAAGGCGCGCCCGACAACGACCTGCTGTCGAGGTTGCAGGGAGACGCCACGTTCGCCAAGGTGAAAGACACGCTAGACACACTGCTCGACCCAGCCAGATTTGTAGGCCTGGCGCCAATGCAAACGCGCGACTACATTGTTGCGCACGTCAAGCCGATCCTCGCCGAGGGCGAATCGCGCCAAGGCGAGAAGCTGAGCGTGTAAACTATTTGCCAACCGGGGCACTTCGACTCTCGGGAGAAGCCATGAGGTTTACTTCCAGCGGCATTCTCGCAGTGGTCGCTATGGTGCTGTTGCGGATGGCAACCGGCGGTTCGGCGTTCGCGCAGGAGAAGCCGGTGCCGGGCACGAGTAACGAAGCCAAAGGCAAGGCGTTCGCTGACGGCTTCTTTCCGCTGCGAAGCTTGGTACCACCTGCGGATGAACAGGGTTGGTACAGATCGCTGCGGGCGATTGTCTGGAGTCCTGACGGCAAGGTCTTCGCGACCGCCGGTGACGACGGTTTTGTTCGCATTTGGGACATGGCCACTCGCACTATGTTGCGAGCAGTAAAAGACGATGTCCTGTGCATGAACTTCAGCCCAGACGGCAAGAGACTGGTGACATCCGGTAGCGACGTTTGGATAAAGCTTTGGGACGTTGGCAGTGGCACTCAAATCAACAAGTTCCGTACGAACTCGACGAATGCCGACGTACTGTTCAGTCCTGACGGCAAGACCATCGCCGAGGTTGGGGACAAGGTCGTGCTCAGGGACGAGGCCACCGGCAAACACCGCTTTGAGAGGGTGGTAGATGAAGGGGGTTTCGGCCTCCAGAGTTTGTATGCGGCCGCCTTCAGCCCGAACGGAAGCATCCTTGCAACGTCGGGCCGCGACTACACCATCACGCTGTGGAGCACAGACGACCTGACCCTGACTAAGGAGCTGAAAGGCCACACGGATTTGATTTTGTCGCTCCAGTTTGCCCCGGACGGCAACACGCTTGTGTCCGGGAGCGCGGACTCAACCGCCAAGGTGTGGGGTGTAGAGAGCGGAAAGGAGCTGCGCTCGATCGACGCATATGAAAAGGGCGTCCGTGACGTCGCAGTCAGTCCTGACGGCACGGCGATCATCACCGGAGGCCATGACGGAGTCATCAAGTTCTGGGACCTAGCAACGGGCCAGGTACTTCGAACGATCTCCGATCCTCGCGAGACATTCACATCTATGGCCCTCAGTCCCGACGGGTCCACGCTTGTGGCAGCGAGTTACCAAGTTTTTCTATGGGGAATGCCGGGCAGTGGTCACGTCCGTGCCCTTGCACATGGTGAATCCGTAAGGGCGATGGCTCTGAGCGCGGACGGTGCAGTCCTGGCAACGGGGGTTGGTAGCGGGGACATTCGGCTGTGGGAGCGCGCTTCCGGCAAGGAATTGATGCGACTCACGGGGCACGCTGACAGCGTCAACGGACTGGCGTTTAGCCAAGATGGCAAGAGGCTGGGATCGGTGAGTGCGGACCAGACGGCGCGCATCTGGGATACGGAAACCGGGAAAGAGTTGTCTGCGCTCAAAGGGCACGAAGGTGTCGCTGCCAAGCTTGCCTTCAGCCCCGACGGCAAGACGCTCGCAACTTCGGCCCTGGACAAGTTCATCAGAACCTGGGACGTCGCGACAGGTAAGGCCGGCGCGGTAACCTTTGGCGACGGGGCGTTTGTCCGCGCGCTGGCATACTCCGCCGACGGCAAATCAGTCATCGCGGTGACCAGCGACGGCTCGATGAAGTTCTACGACAGCAGTTCGGGCAAACTGCAGCGCACGGTGGATGACGCAGACAATTCCTGCGCAGGTGGCGTGTTCAACGCCGACCGCACGCTCTTCGTGTCATTCGGGTATGGGGATTCCGTCCGCCTGCGACCCACTGACCCCGAGGGCAAGGTTCGGCAGATCACTTCGGACGGTCTCGACGTTTCCTGCTTGTCGTTGAGCGTGGATGGCAAGAAACTGTGCATCGGAACTCGTTCGGGGGTGATCGAGTTGCGGGACTTCACCACCGGCAAACTTGAGCGCACCTTCGAAGCCCACCAGGGATGCTACGACGCCTGCTTCAGTCCGGATGGCAAGACACTGATTACCGCAGGCGACGCGAACGTGCATATTTGGAGCGTTGGCGACTGAGCGCAGAATTAATAGTAGGTCCCGAGTCGTCGACGCCCGCATTCCTGAGCACTTAAACCACAGCTGAACATCAGTGCGCATGTTCATTGAGGTGCGCCGATGGTTGCTCTGGCAGTCTTCGAATCGCAACGGCGGCGCGCCCCTGCGAACCAGCCATGCGCACGAGCTAACCCACGGCCGGCAGTTGCACATAGTTCTCGGTGACAAACGCCCGAAACTCGGTTTGCAGCTCTTCGCCCGTCTTGCCCAGTGTCTTCAGAAGCCGTGCTGTCAGTTCTTCGGAGCTTTCCGGCTGGCGCTTTTCTTTTGATCGCAGGGCCAGCTCGGTGCGGGCGGAATCCAGAAAATCTTTCAGCGCCTCTTTGTGTTTCAGGGTCAGGAACTCGGTCATCGCAAACGCGTGCGCCATCTCACGTGTGCTGTAATCCGGGGCACGGTGCTTGGTCAACTGCTCCAGCGTCATCTCGCTGCCCGCGGCTACCTCCATGGCTACTTCAAGGCGCCAGCCCGCTGCGCACTTGCCCAAGCCGGGCAGCGACTCGCGACCGCCGCTGTCAATCACGGCACTGGTCTTGACGGCGTACATCGTGGTCGCCGCCGAGCCATTCATCTGCGTGCTGTTGAGATAGCCTGAGCCGCGCACAAGCCAATAACAATTCCAGCCGGTGTTGCGCACAACGGCCTTGGCACCCAGGTCGTGGGCGATGGCGTCGCGCAGCGACCAGTCGTTTTCCAGGCGCTCGTACAGGAACACCGCGCCATAAGGCCGGTAGACTTCAGCGCCGTAGCCGACCTTGGCGTACTCGGCACGCTGCGCGGCGTCGTTGATGTTGCTGCAGGCCTCAATGAACTTGGCAAAGTGGTCACGTTGCTTGAACACCGTGTAATGCAACCGGTTCTCGTCGGTGTCAGGAGCCTTTGGATCAGCCAGCCCGAGTGTCTCAAGCGAGCGCTTGCGCGCCGCTTCGGCAAACTGGGTCAGCACGCGTGTCCACTCCGGCCCGACGTCGCTGACCAGCAGAGTGTGCACGACCACCCAGTCGCCCCGCCGCTTCTCCATGGCATAGCCGATGCCGGTTTCGTACTCGGTGCGGCCCTCGATCACCTTGCCCTCGGTCGCGCCCGAAATCCACTTCTGGCGCTGGGTGTCGCTCTCGTCATCGAGCTGGTGCTTGTACCACATGTACGCGCTGCTGCTGCGCACAGCCTTCTGCGCGTCGCGGCTCTCGGGGTACAGGCGCACGGTGTGGTACAGGGCCAGCATGCGTTGCTGCGCCGACAGGTCTTTGTCGATCACCAGCTTCCACAGCTCGTCGGCGGCTTTGCGCCGGGTGGGCTCGGTCGATGCGCCCAGCTTGGCCTCGAGCTCCTGGCGTTTGGCCTCGTTGATCTTGTCGGCAAGCGGAATCATGTCTTCATCAAGCACCCAGGTTTTGCCCTTCTTCTTGAAACCCATGACTTTGCGGGTGTCGCGATGGTCCGTGTCGTAGCGCAGCGCATGGTCAAAGAAGCTGCGGGCGTAGGTGTACAGGCCCAGTTCTTTGGCCTTGTCGCCGCAGTCAAAGCAGGTGTCGGCGCACTTCTCGAGCACCTTGGCGAGCTTCTTGTCGGGTGTCAGGCCGAAAGCGTCGGCGGCTGTGGCCGTGGGTTGCGGGGCGGAAAGCAGTGCCAGCAACAGCAACGGCGCAGCGATAAGCAATCTGCGCATAGGTCATCCTCCGCGCACAGTATAGCAGAAGTCATAACTCGAACGGGCGCGGATTTCTCCGCGCCCGTTCAATGCTGCACGGTCTCAATCGCCGCGCCTTGCAGCGCCGCTGCGGTCTACATACTCGCCATTGGTCAACTCAGCCAGCGCAGCCATCAGGCGGCCGTCATGGGGACCGATGCCGATGGTGTTGATCACCACCTTGCGGAAGGTGTTCAGGCGCCGCACGTCATCGACAATGTTCTGTGGCTGGCAGAAGCGGCCGTTGCCGACCATGTTTCCGCCGGGGCGGCCCACCTGGCCGATGTCGGTGCTGTCGTCGCTGATGGTCGGGCTGCCGTCTGTCAGGAAAAACATCGTCGTAGCGCCCGTGGAAAGACACTCAGGGTCCCATGCCGGATTGTTTTCTTTCTTGCCGATCTTCATCGGGTCCAGCGTGTTCTTGCCATTGACGCAGTAGCCACGCGTCAGCGCGCCGTGGATGTTGGTCAGGTTTGCCCAGTTCAGGCCATCAACCTTCTTGATGAACTTCTGCTTGTTTTGCTCCGTGGCCTGTACGAACTCATCGTTGGCGTTGTCAATCATCGCGTGGGGCGTGTGGTAAATAACAATGTTGAACCAGTAGTCTTCGGGCAGGTACTTCAGCGTGTGGATCAGCTCAACCTTGGCCAGGTCAAGCTTGGACTTCACCTTGCTGTAATCCGGCGGCGGAATCTCTTCCTTCTTGTCTTCCTCGCCGTCCTTCCCGCCGCCCTTGCCGCTGCCCTTGCCGGTTACGGGGCCCTTGTCTTCCTTCTTCGGTGTCTCCGGCGGCTTGCGCATTTCGGGCGGGATCTCAACGGGGTGCTGCATGCTACCCGAAATGTCGATCACGAACACCACGCGATTGCCAACCGCCGCTGCCTTGAAGAACTTCGGCACGTCGCGACCAGCCACGGTGGCGCCCTCTTCAGCGCGCTGGGCCTTGATGCCCCCCATCTTGACCCACCACCTCCAGAACTCGGGGTCAATGTAGGTGTCTTCGCCGGTGATCTTTGACAGCGCCATGCAAGTGTACCACTGGATGCGGTCATCTTTGCTGGCGGCCAAAATGTCGGCCATGGCAAGCACGACGTCCATCGTCATCTGCTTGTCGCCGCCCTTGATCATCTTGGGCGCGCCGTGCACACATGTAAGCGTGAGAATCGAGTACTCGTAGTCCAGCTTCTTGGCATCCAGCTGACCCAGCGGCTTGAGCGCGGTCAGCAGCACATCGGCCTGGTCGGTTCGACCGGCAAACGCCAGCGCCTCAATGGCAGCCGCGCGCAGGTAGATTTCCTTATCCTTGGTTTCAAGCACAGCCTTGCGGATGATCGCAGTACCGCGCGCGCTATTCTGGCGTGCCAGCCCGATAAAGGTCCAGTAAGCACCGAACAGGTTTTCAGGCCTCACGAACCCGAGCACGCTCTTTTCCACCACGTCGAGCGCTTCGTCCGACGTAAGCATCGCCACGCTCTCGGCCATTCGAAAGCCGGCTGGGCCGTCATTTTCGGTGGCCAGCGTGGCCATGATGGCCGTCGCCGCTGCCTTGGTATTGTGGCTGGCCGCGGCTTCCACCGCTTCGGCGCGCTTGTCGGGGTTCGCGTCGTCGGTCTTCTGCGCGGAATTTCGCTGCCCGCTGAACGCAAGCGCCAGCATTGCCAGCGTCGTGATCGTCAGGACTTTTCGCATCTCGTGACTCCTTGTGGCCCAGACCAATGTCCCGGGGTCTCCCGCCCCTCGCACCTGACTACTGATTCCTGCTGCCGCCTGAAAAATTCTGTGTCCAGTATACGCCCGAGTGCCCGACGCCGATGATGCTGTGGTTGGCGATCATGTTGCGATGGTGTTCTGCCGCGTTGTACCACTGCCATACCGCCGCTGCGCCGTCACCGGCGCCCATCAGGCAGTTTTCGGCCACGCTGCCGCCAAAACCCGCGCGCTTGGCGCGGTCCTGCGGTGTGCGCCCGTCCGGGTGGCCGTCGATATTGTGCCCGATGCGCCCGATCTTTTCCTGGTACTTGCTGTGTCCGGTGCAGGCCTGGCACAACGCCAGATTGATCGTGACGCAACCCTTGCCCAGCATCATGCGGTAGTCATTCAATACCGCGACGTGGCGCTTGTCCTCGTCAGTGATCGTCCCGCCCTGTAGCGCGTCATTGGCTTCAAGCAGCTTCTTGTTGCTCTTGTATTCTTTCTCTTTCACGCTCAGGAACTCGAGGCCGCGGCTGCGCATGTAGGCTTCTGCGTTCTCGACCTTCTCTCCCCAGCCGGCCAGCGAGGCATCGAATTCGCCCAGCGTTGCCGCCAGCGCGTCAAGGCTTGCGCCCGGGCCCTTGAGATCAAGGCCCATCTTCTCGATCGCGTACCCAACCGGGTCGCGCCACACCGCAAACAGCGGCGCACAGGCCTTATCGACCTCCGGTTGCAGCTTGCAGTTGTCGGCTTCGGTGTAGCGCGGATTCATGATGGCTTTCAGCGCCAACGGGCGGTTCTCGTCCAGCACCTTGCGCAGCGCATCAATCGTGACGCCGCTGCCGCGAATGGCGTCGCCAAGTTCGCGGTCAGCTTCTTTCTCTTTGAAGCCGCTGAAGTTCTTGATGACCTTGTCGCGAAGCGCCTGCTCGGTGCCGATGGCTTCTTTGAGCTTGGTGACGCACTCTTTGACGGTTTCCTGCTCTTCGGGGCGCGCCGAGTTCCATTTACGCTGGATGAAAGACATCCAGCCGTCGGCGTCGGGTGGCAGCTTGGGTTTTTCGGGCGGTGCCTCGGGGACGGCGTCTGGGTCTTTGCCTTCGGCAATGGCCTTTTCACGGGCCTTCTTTTTGCGAACTTCTTTAACGAAGTCGTCGTCGTCTTGAGCAAGGCTGACGGGCAGGGCAACCAACGCGGCCAAAACGACCGCGACGCCCACCCGAATCCATTTGAGGCGCTGGGGGCGCATCATGCTGGCTCCGAATGGCTAAAGGGGCGCATTCTCGCACCCGTAATCGTAACAAATTCCCTGCCCAGTTCCTTCACTAACGGAAGTGGGCCAAACCGGTTCAAACTTTCACCCTATTCCGTCACCGGGCTTACCTTCGCTCGGTCACCGCGCCTTGCGCGCCAGGCACAGAAGGCTTACCCCCCACGGGCTTGGCACCCATGGCAGCAACAGCCGCTCCAGTGCAAATGTCTGGTACAAAACCCAGTTCACTGGCCCCGCCGGCAGTTTGTCTGTGTCAGAGGCATTGCCCTTGTCGCGCGATACCAGTCGCACCGCCGCAATCAGCGGAAACAGCGCCGTGTTGATGTAGCGGAACTTGCGAATCCTGAAACCGGCGTCGGTCACGCGACGGCGCAGCTCGCCCCGCCGGTACCGCCGCACGTGGTGCAACGCCCGGTCGTGGCTTGAAAACATCCACGGGTGCGCCGGCACGGTAATCAGGGCATGCCCTCCCGGCTTGAGCACGCGAAAGATCTCGGCCAGGGCAGCCGTGTCTTCCTCGATGTGCTCAAGGGTGTCTAGGCAGGTCACCACGTCCAGCGTTGCGTCCCCCACCGGCAGGCGGCAAAGGTCGGCTTGGAACAGGCGCGAAAGCCCGCGCGTGGCACTGGCTCTCAGCGCCAAACAGTGCAGGTCAGCGCCCATCTGCACCCACTGGGGCAGGGCCTGCAACGTCATGCCCGTGCCGCACGATGCATCAAGGCCGGCACCCGGCGGGACGTAGCGCTCAAGGAAAGCGCGAACGACCGCAAGCCGCCCCCGGAACCACCAGTGGCGGTCTTCCACGGCAGCCATGCGTGAGTATTCGGCGTCTTCCATGCGAGGTGTGAGCTACTCTTTTGGCTGCTTCCTGGGCCGGCCTCGGGGCCTGATCGCCGCTTCAAGGCCCAGCTTTGCTGCAGTCTTCTCGCGCCACTTGTCTGCGCCAAACGGGCTGCCGCGGTTGACCGACTCACGCAACCGGGCCAATTGTTCAGCTTCTTCTTCACGGTTGACAAACCGCAGCCACGGCTGTGGGCGCGGCGTCGGCCCCTTCACGAGCCAGTGTGACAGCGGTTTGGCCGGCGCCTCGGCCGGAAAAGGGGTCTGGCTCCGCGAAGCGGTGCCTGACCCCTTTTCAGAAGCACTGCCTGACCGCCTTTCAGCAGAAGCAGTGCCTGACCCCTTGTTGCCCCAGCAGGGCGCGCTTGAGAACCGCCAGTCCTGAGCCTTGACGACCATGCCTGCGCGCACGGGGTTGCGCTCAACGTAGCGCAGCACGGTCAGAAGGTGGCCGCCTTGCTCAATCGGAAAGCTCTTGTAGCGGCCCTGCCACACGTGCCCCGAACCCTTGTGATGCCTGTGGTAGCGCCGCACATGGCAGGTTGTGGCCCATTGCATGAATACCTGCAGGTCGCCATCGTGCCGCGGCCACGCAACGAGATGAAAGTGGTTGTTCATCAGGCACCAGGCAAGCAGCCGCATGTCGTGGCGCTCGCACGCCAGCGAAAGGATGCGCTCAAATGCCGCGAAGTCGTCAGGCTTGTGAAACACGTTGGCACGGCCGTTACCACGGTTGATAACATGGTAAGGAAAGCCACCAGGAGCCGATCGCAAAGGCCGAGCCATGGCAGTAAAGGTAAGAACAGCGTAAGAAAAGACAAGCAAAAAGGAGCCTGACCCCTTTTTAGTTCCCGTAAACGCAACGGCACACACAATTGATGTTGCGGGCAACATTCTGGACCTGCTGCCAAGCCAGGACCCACAACTCGATCCTGAGGCTTTCCGGTTTCGGATATACTCCCCGCCAGGTGTTGACCGCACGATCTACATGGCCGGCGCGATCACCCACACACCCGGGAACCAGACGACCCACTACATGTGGGCCACATACAGATTTGAAACGCCGTTGACAGGCTTTAACAAACCGACCACCACAAACCCGGAAGCCGGGTTTGTAGATGGGATAGCCAGCTGGAACACTACCGGCAGCTATTACGTCTGGAACCGGAACTACGATCCGTACCTCGGTCGCTTCACGACCCCCGACCCAGCACGCTCACCAGACTTCAACTTGCAGTCGTATGCGCTGAATGACCCGATCAATTTCTTCGACCCTGAAGGGTTGGTTCCCCAGAGCGAAAAGACGGCAAAAGAGATCGTGGAGGAACTTGAGCGTCGCCAGAATGCCCGCAACGAGGCATGGGAACGAGGGGAACGGCCCGATCCGGTCAACAACAGGGATCTGCAGCGCGAGAGGGACGGCGCGGGGACTATCGATGTCGTCCATGAACTGCAAAAAGAAGGACACGCGCACGTCCTCCCGTTCCTGGAAGGAGCGGACCCGAACAGCGTGGCGGGTCAGAGCGTGCGCGCTAACTCACAGGCAATGATGTTTCTGCCCGACGCCACGCTCTTACTGGGCGGGGTAGGGAAGCTTGGCTCGCTGGCCAGATGGGGCCACCGCGCCGACCACGCTGCCGATGGTTTCCAAGCCTCTCGACAACTCCGTCACGCGGATGAAGCCGTGGATGTGGCACGTGGCGGGAAGGTCATGGACCCCAAGTGCTTCGTATCAGGCACGCAGGTACTCACCGTGGACGACAGTGGGAACACTGTCGCGAAGGCCATAGAGGGGATCGAAGTCGGCGACATGGTGTGGGCAAGAGACGAGCTCAGTGGCGATGAGGGCGCAAAACCCGTGCTAACACTGTTTACGAACACCACCGACATCCTTGTTCATGTGACGTACACAACAGGCAACTCGGCACTCTCAACGGCAACGCTCACGGGCACGCCGGGGCACCCCTTTTGGTCGGTATCTCGCAACGCCTGGGTCATGATGGGAGATCTTCGCCGCGACGAGTGCCTGCTCTTGGCGGGTGGCCAAACTGCCACCGCAACGTATATTCGCACCGAGAAGCTTTCTTCACCGGTCGCCGTATACAACTTCGAGGTTGCGGACTGGCACACTTACCATGTTGGCACATCCCAATCTGGGTGGGTGTTTGTACATAACGTATGCAGGATATACGTCAAGAGGGACCCGCTAGGCAGGCCCACAGCGGCGGTTGCACGAATTCGGCCGGGCGACATCGGCACGGGCACGGGGGTCACAAGTGCAGGTCGTAGAGCCGCGCAAGCTGCTGGAAGCACAGGTGATGACGCAGGGCATCTGATCGCCAGGTTGCTCGGAGGACCAGGCGGAAAGAACGCCGGAAATCTGGTTCCAATGAACGCGAGGCTCAACCGCGGTCGTTTTGCCCGATTCGAGCGGCGAATCGCGGACTTCGTCAAAGCCGGCAACACGGCATACCTAAGAGTTACTCCCATGTATAGCGGCAACTCGCTGCGTCCAAACTCCATAGTGTATCGTGCTCGCTTCACTGATGGCACGGAGATTGTTAGGACGTTTCGCAATCGGAGACAACGATGAACAACTCGATTGTGCAAGTGCTCACAGCGTTCTGCACTTCAATGTACATCTGGGAAACTGCGTGCATGGCTACAAGCCATTTGGAAGAGAGATGGTCCGGCGACGAAGCACTGTGTGACAGACTGGAAATCTTGCTGGACATGCAGGAAGACTGGCTGCGTGGTATCTACAGGAAGTTCTGCCTGCCAGATATCGATCCCGGTGAGGATATGACCATTGGTGATCCGCCGGAGTACGATCCAGAGCATTTCGAGATACAGAAGATCGCAGAAGAAAGTGGCGCAGCTACCGCTGAAGTGCGGCAAGCGCTGCTTCATAGGAAACAGGGGAGGATTGCTGTACGGGGGCACGAGGTGATTGAGTATCACCTTCGGCAAGTAGGTAGCGAGTGGCGGCTGGAGAATCGCAGAACACACTACGACCTTGCGGGAAACGTGGTTCAAGACCACGATTCGTTGTAGTGCTACTGCGGCGGGCTGCATGAGCTGGAAGTAGAATTGGTTCCTCGCTGTTTCCTATGGAAACGGCTGAATCAGGATAACATGCGGGCATGGATACCAACCAGCTCTTCTCGATCGGCCTGGGGCTTGAAGC
>JAMQHL010000038.1 GCA_025993795.1 Planctomycetota bacterium | reverse complement strand
TCAGGCTTGGGCTCTGGTTCGGGCTCAGGCTTGGGCTCTGGTTCGGGCTCAGGCTTGGGCTCTGGTTCGGGCTCAGGCTTGGGCTCTGGTTCGGGCTTGGGCTCTGGTTCCGGTTCGGGGGTTGGCGTCGGCGCTGTGCCCGCCGAATCGTCGTGGCCGCCTACCTGCTTTGCAATGTCGTTCAGCCACGGCTGTCCGTTCATCCCAACCGCTTCGCGCACTTGCGGCACGTACACCAGCAGCGCAAACGCCACCACGTCCAGCAGCAGGAAGATCAGCAGGAACTTCACCAGTATGCCGCCGCCCTTTTTCTTCTCGGACTTGCCGGCGGGCTTGGCAGCAATCGTCCCGGGCTTGCCTGCCTTGACGGGAAGCTTGCGGCCGGTATTGGCTTTGTCGATTTTCGCAGTGCCCTTGGGCAACTCGCCTTTCCCGGGTAGCTTGCTGGGGCCCTTGCCGGGCAGCGTGCCCTTGCCGGGAAGCTTCAGGCCTTTGCCGGGCAGCTTCTTTCCCGTCGCTGCACCGCTTTCGATTTCTTCAGCTGCAACATCTTCGGGCATTTCGTGGGCGAGCATGTCATCAGGTGCTTCGCCGCCGGCTGGCATGTCGATGGCGGTGTCGCCCGACATGTCGTTCTCGCCCGGGACGAAATCACTGACCGTGTCACTGGGGTCGCCCACGACCTCGTCGACTACCGTATCGCCCGATGAGGTCTCTGAAGGCTCAGGAAAGTAATCGTTGTGCGTATCGCCTGAGCCCCAGGTGTCGCCCACAGTGTCATCGGCGTCGCGCCAGGTGTCGCCAACGGTGTCTTCACCCATGCCACCCGAACTGGGCACTGAGGTCTGGGAGAAGTCCTGCGCATCGTCCTGCATGCCCGGGTACTGCGTGGCGAAGTCGTCACGGCCTGCGTCGGGGTACTGCGTTGCAAAGTCGTCGCGGGTCGGCGGTGGTTGTGTCGCGAAGTCGTCGCCGACACCGGGCCGGGCCAATTCCGCTCCGCCATCGTCATCCAGCGCCACCGCGTCTACCTGGGTGCGGTCAACGGCGTCGTGCTGGTCAAACGCATCTCCGGTCGGGGGTGCCGAGGCGCCTCCGACACGGAAAATCCCCTGACACGATTTGCACTTGATGCGCTTTCCGAACAAGTCGTCCGGCAGCACGAAGTTCTTGCCGCAATGCGGGCAGTCGGTTCCAAGAGGCATGGGTCCTCCGGTGATTGGCCTTGCAACGGCCTATGCTAGCGGCCTTTACGCCCGGCGCATAGGAAAGATTGAGCTAGCGATTGCCGCTCATTTCGCCCGGCAGCTCACTGCTGTAGCTATCCGTGAACCGGAACTCGTTAGGGCTGCGTTCCAGAACGCCGATCTGGTATGTCGGCCCATAATTCAGCGAAAGCCGGTTAAAGCGCTTCGCAACCTCGGCCAACTGATCCCGCGCGTCTTCGCGACGGCGCTGCTGAAGCATGAACAGCAGCCGGTCTGACGAGCGCATCAGGTCATCCACCTGCGCGTCGTATTCAATGTAATCGTCGTAGCGGTTGGTCATGCGCGGTGGCTCATAGCGCGAAAGGTGGATCGCGTACTTCACCACCAGTTCGGCTTCATTCGATGCAAGGCCGTACTGGCCGCCGATCAGGTGCTTGTCAATCTGCCCGACTTCACCCGCGATCATGTCCATGGCTTCGCTGTAGCTGCGCGGGTCGGTTCGCAGCTTGGTGTCCTGGGTGTTTGCACAGCCTGCAATCACCAGCACAGACAACACCAGCACAAGGAATGTGTGCTTCATGGCTTCCTGCGTCTTCTGTCGGGGGACTGTCAATGTAGCGCCGCTTGTGCCTGTGGCAAGCGTCTGCCTGTCACCGCATCGTCACGGGGACGCCAGTCCAAACCCCGCCAGGTAGTCCGCTGCTTTGAAGTGACGGCGATAGTTGTCGGGCTGGATGCTGTGGGCCACGGTGCCGTCGGCCCGCACGAAGAACACAGCCGGACGTGCAATGTCTCTGCCCGGCAGCCCTTGTTCGTGCTTCACGCCCCAAGCGGTGATTGCCACAAGCTCGGGGTCGGCACAAAAGCGGAATGTAAAGCCGTGGCGCTCGGCGGCGGTCTGTACTTCGTCGCGTGTATCGGACGTGATGGCGACGACATCGCCGCCTTTGACGCGGATTTCTTCAAGAGCACCCTGCGCCCCGGCAAGGTCAGCGATGCAGAACGGTCACCATACGCCACGGCTGAAGATCAACACGAAGGGCTTGCCGCGCAGCGATTTGGCGGAGACAGACTCGCCATTCTGGTCGGTCAGCTCAAAGTCGGGAATCGTTTGCCGGGCCGGAATCTCCGCCGCCGCAGGAAGCCGGTAGCTGTAGTCGATCACCCACCACGACGCAGCACCACCCACGCCCAGTGTCAGCAGCAGGTTGAGTGTGAGAAGCGCCTTGCCAAGCTTTGAGCGCCCGACGCGAATGCCCTGCACGGTGCCCAGCAGCGTCCAGCTGGCGCCCAGCGCGATCACGATCAGCTTGGGAACATCGCCCCCCGAGATCACGGGAATGTTCGGCGCCGTCGGCATGAACATCTGCGTGCCGATCAAGACCAGCACTGAGCCCGCAAGCGCAACCAGAACCTGAAAACCCATGCTACTCGTCCAGTAGTGTCGCAGTGTCGCCGACGCGAACCGTGCCGCCCTGCACCACCGCGCACATCACGCCGACGTGGCCGACAAAGTGGCTGACCTTGTTGCCATCCACGCGTTCCGTAAACCCGGCGCACGGCGCCCGCGGCGTGGTGATCTGCAAAATCGCTTCGCCAAGCTGGATGCGCTGGCCAAGATCAAGCCAGTTCGGGTCGATGCCATCTATGACCACGTTTTCGCCAAGGCCGCCAGGCATGGAAAGACCACGCCCGAAGTTGCGCTCAAACCAGTCATAGCTCAGTTTGCTCAGCAGATTGACCTGACGGCCACTGGAACGGCCGAACTTCTTGTCACCCTGCAGACCCATTCCTTCAACAAACGAGGCAGTCGCCACGGCATCACGAGACAAAGCCTCAGCGCCCTCGGGCCCGATCGCCAGGCCCAGAACCTTGCCAGAAGCCATAACATCCTCCGCGCGCAGCATAGTCCATATGCGGCATTGGGGCCAGCGCCCCGAATCGTGTGTGTTTTTTCTGATTTCGATTGAGGAATGACAGGCGCCCGAGAACGCGCCGCTGCTCGGTCCGGGCGCGCCTTGGCGTACAACGGACCGCAGTGGCCCAGCAGCTTGCGCAGGCTCTGGTGCGCGCGGTCATGGATGTCCCGTAGCGCGGCTTCTGAGTACATGGGCAACTCCTGGGTGCAAGTTGGCGCGATCGGACTACCCTACTTCAAGCACCATGGTCAGGGGGAAAGCGGTGGCAAGAAAGAAGAAGCAAGACGCGTTTGCGACAGAGTGGGAAAGCCTGCACGGCTACCCGTGGCCAAGACAAGCCCAGAAGCTGGCGCCGGCCGCCGCCCATGAACTTGAAGGTATGCGCCCTGCGGGGCTGCTGGACGCGCCCAACGTGTTTGAGGCAACCATCGAAGCTACCGAGGGCTGGAGAAGGCTTCTGCTGTGGGGCCCGTTCGTCAACCTGGTGCCGATGCACTCTTTGGGTAACGGCGATGTGCTGCACGTTTACGTAGCAAGCGCCGCCAAGAAGGATGCCCTCACCGGCATCGTCGTCTGGAACCACGAGCGTGACTACCTTGAAGCACCCGCGGCGCCGGATCTTGATGGACGGCCCGCCGGCGACACCGCAACGCCCATGCGCTTTTTCACGCGTGCCGCATACATCGTGGAAGCGCTGGTGAAGGGCAGGTTTGACCTCGGCCTGTACACCGCCTTTGCCCACCAGGTGCCTGATGTAAACCATCCGGCGCTGATCGAGAACATCCGCGCCTATCCGCCGACGGCGCTATACACCATGTGGCACCTGTTTTTTGCCCGCGACGACGCCAGGCTGGCCGGTGTACTGGCCATCGCCGCAGACAGCCCTTCGCGCTGGATTCGTGACTCGGCGGCTCTCGTGCGGCAGTTGCAGGAAGGCCGCAACACGCTGTTCGCCATCAAAGACGTCAGCGCCCTGCGCGACGAAGCCGCCCGCGTCATCAACGACCCCGCAACGCTTGCGCGCGCGATCGCTGCCCAGCGCCGCGCCGAGCTTGATGCGTTCCTGGCAAGCCGGCCCGGTTTGCGACTGCTTCGCACTGAACGAACGGGCACGGCCTGCC
This sequence comes from Planctomycetota bacterium, assembly GCA_025993795.1. Lineage (GTDB taxonomy): Bacteria > Planctomycetota > UBA8742 > UBA2392 > UBA2392 > JADJRK01. The sequence goes on along the minus strand of JAMQHL010000038.1, from coordinate 59,925 downwards.
AGCCCACGACCGACGCGAACCTGCCCGACGGCACACAACTGACCGTGACCAGAAGTGGCCATCGCGTGTCGCTGGTCTTGCGCCGCTTGGGGCGCGCGCTATCGGCAATGTCGCTTTCGGGCGATGGCGGTTTGCCGGTTTTTGAGCCGTCGTTTCAGATTGTGGGCGGCAAGGCGGCGCTGCTGCACAAGCGCTCAGACGCAAAGGCCCCGGGCTTCCCGCGCGACGGGCATTTGGTCGCCGTAGCACTGAAGGCGGGCCGATTGGTCAGTGTGGCCGACTACCAGTTTGACATAGACGGCCTTGAGCGCGCCGGCGAGGAGTTGATGGTCCGGACTCCGGACGGTGCGCGCTATCGCCTGGAAGGCGAGATTGAAGTCGGACCGGACCACTGGAGGCCACCGATCCCGCCGTTGCCCGCCGTGCCCGCTGAGCCGCCGGTCTCAGGCACTGCCCGGAATCTCGATGGCGACGAAATTGAACTGACCGGCAGCACGTTGCGCGTCCTGCGAGGCGCGAAACTGCTGCTGGAAGAACCGATGATTGAAACGTACCAATGCGCCGTGATTCCTGCGCGGCGCATGGTGGCCGTACACCGGACAGGTTTTGACTTCCGGCCTGTTGTCGACGTGTTCTGGGTGCGGCCGCTGGCCAAGCCCGCCAAACCCGGCGAAGGCGGGGTAAGCTGGGTTGCATGGCCGGTGGACGGCCTGGAGATTGAGCTGCGCGCAAGCAATGACAGCCTGTTCGTCAGGGTGGACGGCCAGTGGCGCGAGGTTGACCGAACGGTGCTGGATGCTGTACCCGGCTGGATACAGTCCCGCGGCTGGCTTTAGGGCAGCTGCGGCGGCACGTTTACTCGGCGGACTGACTACTCTTCTTCGTCACCCACCTCGTCACCCACCTCGTCACCCACCTCGTCACCCACCTCATCGCCGCCCGTTTTTTTCTTCTTGCCCTTCCTGGGTTTGGGTTCTTCTTTTCCGTGGACCTTCCTGGCGTGCCCGTCGAGGCCGCCCTCTTCGAGCGTCTTGACGACGTCGTCGGCATGGGCCATGGCGTCTTCGTGCTTCTGTTCTTCCTGCGCCTGCTCGGCTTTCTCGAACGCTGTGTCCTCGTTCATGATCTTGACGACGCTGCTGACCTCGTCACCCGCTTCAACCTTCATCATGCGCACGCCCTGGGTCGCGCGCCCGATTTCGCGCATGCTTTCGTCCGTGACCGCTGTGCGCAGCACCACGCCCTGGCGAGTCATGAGCATGACTTCATCGCCCTCAAACACGCTCTTGCCCGACACCACCTTGCCGGTCTTTTCGTTGACCTTGTAGTTGATGATGCCCTTGCCGCCGCGGCTCTGGATGCGGTAGTCGTCAAAGCTGCTGCGCTTGCCATAACCGTTGGCACAAACCGACAAGAAGCTGGCATTCCGGTTCACGACAGCGGCGCCTACCACCACGTCGTCGTCGCGCAGGTTGATGCCGCGCACGCCCGCCGCCACACGCCCCATGGTGCGTGCATCTGTTTCGTTGAAGCGAATGCTGTAGCCATTGCGCGTGACCAGCACAATCTCGTCGCTTCCATGGGTCAACAGCACGTCGATCAGCCGGTGCCCCTCTTTCAGGCTGATTGCGCGAATGCCCTTGCGCGTGACGTTGCTGTACTCTTCGAGTTCGGTTTTCTTGACGGTGCCTTCGCTGGTCACGAACAGCAGCTTCTGGCCGGTGTCGAACTTGCGCACCTTGATGCAGGCGCTGACCTTTTCGACGGTACTGATATTCAACAGGTTGATCAGTGCTCTGCCCTTGGCCTGCTTGCTGAACTCCGGAATGTCATACACTTTCAGCCACAGCAGCTTGCCCAGGCTTGTGAACACCAGCAGATAGTCGTGCGTGCTGGCGATGAAGAAATGCTCAACGTAATCGCCCTCTTTGGCCTTGCTGCCGATGCTGCCGGTGCCGCCGCGGTTCTGGCGGCGATAGGCCTCAAGCGGCACGCGCTTGATGTAGCCCTCGGCTGACAGCGTGACGACCACCGCCTCGTCGGGAATGATGTCTTCGACACGGAAGTCCTCGATGCCGCCGGCCAGAATCTCGGTGCGGCGGTCGTCGCCGTGGCGCTTCTTGATGTCCTCGAGGTCGTCGCGGATCATCTTCAACACGCGCGCTTCGCGGTTCAGGATGTCCAGCAGGTCTTCAATTTCAGCCAGCAGCGCCTTGTACTCTTCTTCCAGCTTGTCGCGCTCCAGCCCCGTCAGGCGGCTCAGCGTCATGGCCAGAATCGCGTCGGCTTGCACGCGCGTCAGCGTCTCGTTGCCCTCAATGACATGGCCGCCTTCGGTTTTCACCTTCTTGGCGAACTTCAGCGCCATCAGGCGTTCGCGAGCTTCGTTGACGTCCTTTGATGAACGGATCAGCTTGATGATCTCGTCCATCTTCGTCAGCGCGAGCAACAAACCGATCACGATGTGCTGCCGCGCGCGTGCCTTGTTCAACAACCAGCGCGTGCGGCGCAAGATCACTTCCTTGCGGTGGTCGCGGTAATGCTCGCACAATTGCTTCAGGTTCAGGGTCTGCGGCTTGCCCTCGACGATGGCGATGTTGATGACACTGAAGCTGCTTTGCAGCGCCGTGTGTTTGTACAGCTGGTTCAGCACGATATTCGGGTCGTCGCCGCGCTTGACCTCAACCACGACACGAATGTCTTTCTTGCTGTAATCCTTGATGTCGTTGACGCCGGTGACGTTGCCCGCGCGCACCAGATCGGCAATGCGGTCGATCAATGCCGCCTTGTTCACCTGGTAAGGAATCTCGGTGATGATGATCTGCGATTTGCCGTGGTCGCCCTCTTCAATCTCAAGGCGCCCACGCACCGTCAAGATGCCGCGACCGGTGCGGTACGCATCGGCGATGGCCTTGCGGCCGTGGATCACGCCGCCCGTTGGAAAGTCGGGTCCCTTCACGAACTTCATCAGGTCGTCAACCGTGCAGTCCGGATGCTCAAGCACGTTGATGATCGCGTCGCAAATCTCGTTTACGTTGTGCGGCGGCATCGAAGTGGCCATGCCGACAGCAATGCCGCCGGTGCCGTTGCACAAGAGGTTCGGGAACTTGCCGGGCAGCACCGTCGGTTCTTTGCGGGTACCTTCGAAGTTGTCGATGTAGTCAACGGTGTCTTTGTCCAGGTCTTCCAGCATGTCCGTGGCGGCGCGGGTCATGCGCGCCTCGGTGTATCGCATGGCGGCCGGCGGGTCGCCGTCAATGGTGCCGAAGTTGCCCTGGGGGTCGACCAGCATGTAGCGCGTGGCAAAGTCCTGGCCCATGCGCACCAGCGTGGGGTACACGACTGATTCGCCGTGCGGGTGATAGTTGCCGCTGGTGTCGCCGCAGATCTTGGCGCACTTGCGGTGCTTGGCTGTGGCACTGAGGTTCAGGTCGTTCATCGCCACCAGCACGCGGCGCTGGCTGGGTTTCAGGCCGTCGCGCACGTCGGGCAGCGCGCGCGAAACAATCACCGACATGGCGTAGGTCAGGTACGACTCACGCATCTCGTCGACAATGTTCAGCGGCTCAATGCGACCGTCGGAGGGCGCAGTCGGCGGCGGGTCTTTCTTCTTGGCCATGCTGAGTTGTCCCTGAAACCGAGAGGGTCGCGCGCAATCCGGAACAGCCGAAGCGAAGCCAGACCCCGCTTCGTTCTACCCGTCCGCGGGCGCAGAAGCAAGCAATCGCGCGAGTGTGAAACGCCCGCAAACCCTCTTTGTGAAGCCGCTCACAGGCCGTTGATTGATTGTGGGGAAATGCTACCTCACGCCTGCGGCAATCAGTCGTTGTTCGGCCTGTGGGGCGTCCGCGTGACCGCCGACTTTGGCGATGCGGTAGTTGCGCATGGCTTCGCTGAAGTCGATGCCGTAACCGAACAGGCCGTACTCGTAGATCAGCCCCAGTCGATATGCGGCCTCGGCGCCATCGAAATGGCCGCCGGGCACCGACCCTGTCATGGCACTCTCGTCGCCAGCCGCGTACTGCGCTTGCCAGAACAGGGCCTGGCGGATGTCCTGGGTTGCGTACTCGCCGGCTCCGGGGTCGTAGTATTTCACGAACGGGCGACCGTCGCCCCAGAATTTCACTTCATATCCCGCCAGGACTTTTGCCTCGAGGGCTTTGTTCGTCCCGGGATCTATGCCGGCGGCGGCTTGATTCGCGGCTGCGCCGCTGCTGTCAGAGGCAATGAGAAAAACAAAGAACCCGCCCACGAGTACAAGGAAGACAACCAATGCGATTGCAATGTTGCGCATGCCCATTCGCCGATTCCCTGTGACCAAACGTACTTATCATTCTGCACGTGTCGCACAAGTTTGTGCAGAACCCGGCTTGCCGTGAGATTTGCGCTGACAACGTGACTATCCGCAATCGACGCCGACCCGAAAGCCACCACTATGAAACTGATGCTCATTGCCCTGCTGGCCGCAGCACCGCTGCTGGCCCAATCCGACTGGCAAAGCCTGCACCGCGACAACTACGCGTGGGGCACCTACAGCGCAGACGCCGACGGCGTGGTTTCGGCCCGCTTCACAGAGGCGCCAACCGCCGAGCTGCTTGGCAAGGGCAAAGACCTGGTGGCTGTGCGCCTTGAGGGCGTCAGCATCGGCGACGAAGGCCTGGGCAAGATCCCCGCCAAGTGGAAGGTGCTGCAGCTGGTCAAGGGCAGCATCAGCGACGCCGGGTTGGCGGCGCTATGCAAAGAAGCCGACAACCTTGAAGAACTGACGCTCGTGGGCGTGGGTGGTTTGACGGGCAAGGGCCTAGAAGCGCTGGGCAGCCTCAAGAAGCTCAGCCGGCTCACACTCAGCAAGACCGAGACGTTCGGCGACGCCGACCTTGCCGGCCTGCCACAGATGGGCAGCGTACAGTGGGTCGAACTGTGGGATTTCGACGCGGGCACCGCCATTGACGCGCTGGGCAAGATGCCATCCGCCCGCACCGTGCGCCTGTTTACCGCAGCCTTGGGTGGCGACGCCGGATTGCAGGACAAGCTGCGCCAGTTGCTGACCACCCGCACCATCGAAGAACTCGGCCTCAGCGCGCCGCTGCCTTCGCAGGCGTTCATGGGCCTGGGCATGGTGCCGTCGCTGAAGCGTCTGGTGTTTTCGGGCAGCAACCTGGATGACGCAGCGATTGAAGCCATTGCCAGCCTGTCGCGCCTTGAGCTGGTGCATGTCAACGCGCAGGCCATGACCCTGAGCAATGCGCGGCGCCTGGCGGGCATGAGCGGCCTGCACACGCTGCGGCTGACCAACGTGACCGGCTTGAAGACCTATCCGTTTGAAACGCTGTCTGGAAACAAGAAACTGCAACACCTTGAACTGGGCAGCGCCGAAGCCGACGACGCCGAAGAGGTTGAGCTGTTGGCGGCGATGACCGGGCTGAAAGAACTGCGCATCAAGCTTGCGGCGCCCACGGAAAAGCAGATGGCGTTTCTGGCCAAGCTGTCTGACCTGGAGATGCTTGAGTGGGAGTTCAATGCCGCGGCGCCCGAAGACCTGCTGTTCAAGGCCGTCGTAAAACTCAAGAAGCTGCGCGTGCTGGCAACCAACGCAACGGCCGGCGTGAAGGCAATCAACGCGCTCGCGTGCGCCAAGACGCTGGAGCACCTGAAGGCAACGTTCAGCGAAGCCGAGGCCGAAGAAGCCCCCAAGAACCTGCGCAAGAAGTTCAAGAAGACGCTGTTCAACTAAGCAGGCAGCCCCGAGCATAAGCTCGGGGCTGCTTTGTCACCGATTGCTGATTGGCCAATACGCCACCGGCTACATGTGCAGGCGCGTCAGGAAGTAGTCTTTCAACTGGTCCATGGGCAGGCGCTGCTGCTGCATGCTGTCGCGCTCGCGCACGGTTACCGTGTTGTCCTCAAGGGTCTGGAAGTCCACGGTGATACACCACGGCGTGCCGATTTCGTCCTGCCTGCGGTAAAGCCGCCCAATGCCCGCGCTGTCGTCATACACCGTGCGGAAGAAGCCCTGAAACTGGTGCTTGATGCGCTTGGCGATATCCACGATTTCAGCCTTGTTGGCCTTCAGCGGAAACACAGCCAGTTTGATCGGCGCCAGCGTCGGGTGAAGGCGCAGCACCACGCGCGTGCAGTCTTCAGCGAGCTTGCCGACTTTCGGCAGCAGCTTTTTCACGGGCTCAAGGTTCTGGGCGCCCGGGTGATCTTCAAGCAACGCGTTGATCTCGAGCAGCGATTGCGGCAGGCGTGTGGCGGCTTCTTCCAGCGCGGTGCAGAAGGCCGCGATTGCGGCGGGGTCACGCTTGCGCTTTGAGGGATCGGACTCTTTCTCTGCGTCTTTCTGTTTCTTCTGCGCGTTCTTGATGACAGCCGGGGTCTCGGCCTTGATCGCTTCGACTTCGGCCTGCGGGGGCTCTTTGGTCAATTCTTCGTGGTAGGCTTCGCACAGAAACGCCAGCATCGCGCGGGTCGCGCCGGCGCTTGGCTCGATCACCCACGGTATGTAGCGGGCCTTGGCGTCGGGGTCGAAGTAGTCGAACTTCTCGACGCTGTCGCTGTTCGGCTCAAGCTTGAGCCGCTTGAGGTCTGCTTCCGGAACGTCACGGCTGTGCGCGCTTAAATCGTAGTCGGTGCGGTTGGCGATGCCTTCGACTTCGCCCCAGCCGAACTCAGGAAACAGGTACTCAAGGTCAACGGTGCGCTTGGAGTAGTGGGCAAGCTCGTCGGCCGCCTGTTCGCGTTGGCGCAAACGCTGGCCATCAACGCCAAGGCCCAGCCACCATTCGTAGCGCTGCTTGATCCATTCGTCGTGCCATTGCACGTCGGTCTTTTCGCCCTCGCGCACAAACTGTGGCGGCTTGATGAAGAACTCAATCTCCATCTGCTCAAATTCGCGTGTGCGGAAAATGAAGTTGCCCGGCGTGATCTCGTTACGGAAAGCCTTGCCGACCTGGGCAATCCCGAACGGAATCTTGCGGGCCAGCGACCGCTGCACATGGGCAAAGTTCATGAAGATGCCCTGCGCCGTTTCCGGCCGCAGATAGACGCGCGAGGCTAGTTCCTCTGCAGTTCCGGCGGCAGCCTCCACCGGTCCAGTGTGGCTTACGAACATCAGGTTGAATCGGCGTGCTTCTGTCCAGTCCGCCGCGTTTGCGGTTTGGCCAGTGTCGCCTCTTTCAACTACGCCCGCCGATGTCAGCAGGTTCTGAGAAGATCCCCGAACCAAGTACTTTGCAATCGCGTCGACCGTGACTCCAAAGGCGACGCATTCGGGCTGAAGGGCAGACTTGTTCAGCAAACGTATCACCGCGTTCACGTAGGCGTCGCGGTTTGACGGGTCGATTTGATACGAGCCGGATTGTTCGCGCGCGATCGCCTGGGCCAATGCATACTCATCGTCCTTTGCCTCTTCTGGCGTCACGTAAGTCAGCACTCGTGCGAAATCTTGCCATCTCGAGTCATTGCTGGGCTGCATGACGACAGCCTGAAACAGTTTCGCCACTACTGGCTGCTGCTGTTCGCTCAAGAGTTTGTCCAGCCGATACGGTTTCCCCGTCTTCTTGCTATGAACCAGTGGATCCTGAAATGTTCCTTCGTGCCCGCTGTGCTGCCAGACTTTGCGACTCATTAGTATCGCCGCGTCCAGGCCTTCCACGTCGTCGCGCTTGTAGACAACGTCGCGCCACCAGGCGCGCTTTACGTTGTTCAACAGCTCCGTGCCCAGCGGGCCGTAGTCCCAGAAACTGCCAAGCCCGCCGTACGCCGCGCTGCCGGGAAACACGAACCCCCGTCGCTTGCACAGGTTGCGGATTTGCTCAATGCTTCTGGCTGGCATGGCTTCTCCTGGCGTGATGCGGGCTTCCCGCCCGCAGCACGGTTGCTACCAGCATGGCAACGTTTTGCAAGGGGCGTTGGTTGCAGTTACAGCTCGGCGCTGAACACCATCCAGTAGGCGTACAGGCACGCCGGGCCCAGCACCAGGCAGCCCAGCAACTCGGGCCACACGCGCCTGAACGTGCGCCAGCCTGCCATGCGCAGCATGACCGTGATCAGGCTAAGCTTGATGATCTGGCCCGGCTTGGCCTTCAGGGGCGGCAGGACGCTCAGGTCGTACTCGGGCTCAAGAATCTTGCGCACGTCGCCGAACAAGCGCTGGTCGTTGACCTGCATGTTCATGTCGCGCACGAAGGCCTTGAATGTGCGAATGCTGCCAAGGCTGGTAATCAGCCAGTAGACGGTCATGCCTGTAAGCACCAGGCCCAGGATGAACCGGTAGCTTGAGTAGGGCTCAAGTGTTTCGAGAAAGTCGAGCATGAGGTCCGAGTTCTGAGTGAAGAGGTCCGCAGTCTGGGCAAATGTACCGCCACCACCCCTGAACCCAAAACCCTAAACCCAAAACCCTGAACGAAAGCCCCCGCCGATGTTCCACCTTCCCAATGACGCCGAAAATCGGGATACTTCCTGCCATGTCCGAAGCACTTCGAACCGAGATTCGCCGCGTGTTTGCCGAGTGGCAAGCCGCCCGCATGACAGCGCAGGCGGTGCAGCACTGGGCGCGCGACACCAGCACCCAGGGAGCCGATGTGTACGCAACCAAGGTGGTTCTGCATCTGCGCGGCTTGGGCGAGTACCTGATTACCTGCGACGATCTGCCGACGTATCTGGCCGGGTTTGACCTTGAGCCCGAACTGGCTGTCTCGGCCCTCGAGAACGCCAGCAACATCTTCGACGTAAAGGCCCGTGCAACGGACCTCAAAGACGACCCGTTTTACGGCCCCCACACCAAGGCCATCCTGCGCGAACTAACGTAGGCGCGGGGCTAGGCGCGCCCCGGACTTGCAAGGGCGACGCAAGCGTCGCCCTATGTGATCGGGGGCAGGAACCCGCTGGCTTCGCTGCCGCCGGTGCGGGGAATCGCCGTCAGCTTCATGACCTGCGAAGTCACGGGCGTGACGCGCGCGCGGTGCGCAATCGTGTTGCCGCAAACCACCAGCAGGCCGCTTGAGTCGCAGACCAGCGGCACCAGCTCGCGTTCTTCGCGCGGGACCTTGTTGTCCACCAGCACATCCTGAAGTTTCTTTTCGCCTTCCATGCCAAGCGGCTGTACACGGTCGCCATCTTTGCGGCCGCGCACGAACAGCGGGAACAGTACTTTCTCGGCGTCGAGGAACTCGACCTCGGCGCCTTTTTCTTCCAGCAACTGGCTCAAGCCGCCGCTGGGCATGGCCATCATCTCGGCGACGATGCGCGCCACGGGCCCGCGGTTAACGTCGGCGGCCCAGGTGCCGTCGCGGGCGATCTGGAACTCGGCGGGCGTGATGTACTCGGGCAGGGTGGTGGTATGCGTGACCTTCACGACAATGTCGCTGTCGTCCAGCATCACGGTCGCGCCGTCGCTGAGCCTGACGACCATGCCGCGGCGTTCGCTGGAAAGCAGGTCGCGCACGCGCTCAACGCGGCGGTGGGTCACCTCGCGCACGGGCAGGCCCACGCTTTGCAGCGCATTGCGAAGGATGTAGCGCTGGGCAAGCGGCCCCTGTGCCCGCAGGCGCTCAATGCTCACGCGCACGACTGTTTCGTGGCCGCGGTGGACGGGGGGCTCAAGAAAGCGCTCAGCATTCTGCTGCAATTCCTGTTCAAGTTCCTGGGCCTGAAGACCAAGCGCGGCCAGGTGCTGCTTGACGCCCGGGTTGAACTCTTTGGCAAGCAGCGGCATCAGCATGTGCCGCACCTTGTTGCGCGAATAGCGCGGGTCTTTGTTGCTGGGGTCTTCGAAGACGGGCACCGCTTCGGCCTGCATCCATTCTTCGATATTCTGGCGCGAAACGCGCAGTAGCGGGCGCACCACTTCGAGTTTCATGTCGCGACTGAGCACGCGCCGCACCGGGATGCCGCTGATGCCGGTAAGCCACGAGCCTGAAATCGCGCGCATCAGCACGGTTTCGGCCTGGTCGTCGAGCTGGTGGCCGGTCGCAAGCTTGCCGATGTTTTTTTCGCGGCAGGTGTCCACGAACAGCCGGTAGCGTTCGCGTCGGCCCAGGGTCTCGATGTTCATGCCTTTGAACTTGCCCGAATCGAGCATCATGGGGATGGAAACACGGCGCACGACGAGCGGCAGGTTGAAGCGGTCTTTGGCGACTTTGCGGCAGAACTCTTCGTTGCGGTCGGCGGCCTCGGTGATGCCGTGGTTCAGGTGCGCCAGCGTAACGTCCCAGCCGTAGCGGTAGGTGTTGCTGATCTGCAGCAGCGCGTCGGTAAGGAACATGCTGTCGGGCCCGCCCGAGAAGGCGACGAGGATGTTCTCGCCACGATCGAACAGGTCGTTGGTGCGAATGAAGGCGTGAACTTCGTCGTAAAATCTGTTCATGGCGGGCCTGGGTCAAAGAGGCGGCAACGAGTTTCGTGCGGCAAGTGTTCGTGTCAACACTCCCGTATGAGACCGGCCGGAGGGGCAACCTAGGCTCAGGTGGGGAATTCGCTTGCGTGGCGGGCGTCGTACAGCGTCGGCGAAGAAACTCGACAGATGTACCGGGCACGTGCCCATGGCCTTACGCAACGGCCATGGAACTCCGGTCGGGACGTCCTGGCGACTACAAATTCGGTGTGGGACCGCCTAGGCGGGCTTCTGGATCGCCGCTTTGAAGGCGGCGAGGAACATATCTGTGCAGAAGTTGAGCCACGAGTCGCGGGTATCGCGCGCCAGCGGGTCCATCAGGAACAGGTGCTGCAGCGTGCCCTTCTGGGTGACGAAGTAGTGCGTCAGCGCCATCACGGCCTGCGCAACGTGTGAAAGGTTGAAGTCAGTGCTCAGCATTCCGGCTGTCTGCAGCGGCGCCAGAATCTGCTTTACCCGGCCCAGGAAGGCCTGGTATGTGGCCTGCAACGGCAGACGCGCCAGCGTACGGCCGCCTTCAAGATTTTCCCACGCGATCAACCGCGGATACTCGGGGATCGCCTCCAGCATCGACAGATGGTTGTCGAGGTATTGCTTCACATAGCCGCGCATATCACCGCCAAGCGCTTTGCCCGCGAAGACCTTGCTGTATTCGGCAGATTTTTCGGTGATCGCGCTCAGTACCGCGTTCAGGGCCTCGGCGTACAGTTCCTGCTTGCTGCCGAAGTACTGGTAGATCAGGCTCTTGTTCACGCCCGCGCGTGCTGCCACCTCATCGACGCGGGTGCCGGCTGGGCCGCGCAGGGCAAATTCACTGATCGCCGCGTTCAGAATCGACGCCTTGGTGCGCACTGCGTCGCGCTTGCGGCCTGTGCTCTGCCTGACCACTAGCTCTCCCCTGCCGAGACCTTCTTCTTGCGGTCGGCCTGCACGAGCGCCAGAAGCCGCTCAAGGTCCTCGCGCAGCTCGGTGGGCGTCTGCTGGCGTTCCTCGGGTCGCTTGGCAAGTGCGCGGCTGATCGACGGCCAGACCTCTGCGTGCAGGTTCGGCACGCGCTCGTTCAGGTCAGGTGGCGGCTTTTCGTTGATGGCTTCTACGAACTTCCAGACGCCGACTTCATCAAAGGGCGGTTGCCCGCACAGGCACTCGTACAGGGTTGCGCCCAAGCTGTAGATGTCAGCCCGCTGGTCAACGTCGCGGGTGTTCTCTACCTGCTCGGGGCTCATGTAATGCAACGTGCCGATGCCCTCGCCGGTCTTGGTGATGTTGACGCTGACGTAGCGCTTGAGTTCCTTGGCCAGACCCAGGTCGGTAATTTTGACTTCGCCTTCGCGGCTGATGAGGATGTTCTCGGGCTTGATGTCGCGGTGAATGATGCGCTGGCTGAACGCGAACTCGAGGGCCTTGGCGACCTGGATCCCGATCTTGAGCGTGCCTTCGGCGGACAGGCGGCCTTTTTCGTCAAGGATTTCCTGCAAGGACGAACCGTTGATGTACTCCATGGCAATGAAGTAAGTGCCGTCCACCTCGCCGATTTCGTAGACCTGCATGATGTTCGGGTGGTTCAGCTTGCTGCCGGTCTTGAACTCTTTGAGAAAGCGCTGCAGGTTTTCCTGGTCAACGGTTTCGCCGCGCTTGAGCACCTTCAGTGCCACGATCTCGCCGTTGCGCTCGTCGCGCGACTTGTAAACAAGCGCCATGCCGCCTTCGCCGATTACCGAAAGGACCTTGTAGTGCTTGAGTGTCTTGCCGATCAGGCTGTTTTCAGCGGTGTAGGTACCGTCCACGTCGGGGCGCTTCTGGACGACAAACTCGCGAATCATTTCCCGGGTATGGGTGCTGTCGCTGTCTTCAATGTACTCAAGCGTGACGCGATCGAGGGTGATCACGTCGCCATGTACGAGCTTGGCCTTTTCAATGCGCAGCCCGTTGAGCAGCGTGCCGTTGCTGCTGCCGTTGTCGTAGAGCCAGTAGGCGCCGTCGTGGCGCTCAATGCGGCAGTGTTCGCGCGAAACCGAATCGACCCGCAGCACCAGGTCGCACGAGCTGCGGCGGCCAATAGTCGTCGAGCCCTCGTCGGGGAGGTCTTTTTCGATCCCGGCGTCGATGCCATCCACGATGCGGACCTTGGCCCGGGCCATCCATTACTCCGATGCAACTGCTGAGCAACCGTAGCAGGGGATGATTAAAGAATCAAACCCATGGGGGCGGAAGGCTTTAGGAAATCGGGCGTTGACAGAAGGAAGGGCGACTGGTCGGTGAAGAACCTGACTCGAGGTCAAGCTCTGCCCCTGACCCCTTCCCAATTCGCCTGTCCGCTTTCCCTGGCAACATCCCCTGCCCTCGTTGCTTGTCCGCGAAATCGAAAGTGCTAGTATTCCGCCCCTCACGGGCAAAGGCCTCTCGAACCGCCCGTCTTCAAGGAACTTGACCGCCCATGCAGGACACGAAGATGCAGATCACCGTCGAAAAGGCCAACGCGTGCAAACGCGTCATCCGCGCCGAAGTGCCCGCCGAACTCGTCAGCACCAAGCTTGCCGAGGGCTTCCGCGACATTAATAAACAGGTCCAGTTTCCCGGGTTCCGCAAGGGCAAGGCCCCGCGCCAGATGCTGGAAAAGCGCTTCGGGCAGGATGTTGTCAACGACGTCCGGCAGACGCTTGCAGACGACGCCGTCCGTCAGGCCGTGGACGAGCATGCCCTCAAGCTGCTGGGCCAGGCCGAACTGATCGAAGCCGACGATCTCAAGACCGGCAGCCCCGCCAAGCTGACACTCGAAGCCGAGGTGTACCCCGAGTTTGAGCTGCCCAACTACAAGGGCCTTGAGCTCAAGCGCGAGACGCCCAAAGCCGCAGACCATGAGGTTTACGCGGTGATACGCAGCGAGCAGGTACAGAAGGGTGAGCTCAAGCCCGTAGATGGCGCCGCTGCAAAGGGCCACCTGCTGCGCGGCAGCGTCAAGGTGACCTGCGGCGATGAGACCCTGCTGGCCCAGCGCCGCGGCCTGATTGAGGTTGGCTACGGGTATGTCGCCGGGTTGGTGCCCAAGAAGGGTGAAAAGGCGCTGGTTGGCGCCAAGGCAGGCGAGACCGTCACATTGGACGCCACCCTGCCGGCAGACTTCCCGCGCGAGGAACTCAGGGGCAAAGACGCGACGATCGAAGTTGAGGTCGTAGACATTTCCTCATTTGAGGGTCCTTCCGTAGAGGAAGTTGCCAAGCAGCGCGGTTACGAAAGTGAAGACGCCTGGCGCGAAGACGTGCGCGGCAAGCTGCAAAGCAGCAAAGAGTCCGACCTAGACCGCGCCATCGAAGAACAGGCGCTGAAAACGGTTGCAGACGCCACGAGCATGGACCTGCCCGAGAAGTTCAGCCAGCGCAAAGCGCGCGAGCTGATTCAGCAGCAGGCTTTTCGCATGTACCAGGCGGGGCAGACTGAAGAAGACGTGCGCGTGTTTCTTGACGAAAACAAGGACAAGGGCGTCGAAGAGGTCAAGGCAATGCTCAAGCGCGCTTTCGTCACCGACGCCATTGCCCGCGCCGAGCGCCTTGTCGTCACCGAGGAAGACATCAATCGCGAAATCAACGCACTGGCAGAGCGTGTCCAGCGCCCCGCCGACGAAATACGCACGCAGTTCATGCAGGACGGAACACTCTCGGGCATGCGGGAAGAAATGAAGACCTCAAAAGTGTTGAAGCTGCTGCGGGACAAGGCCAAGTACGTGTAGGCCGGCAGGCAGTTTGCAGGAGGCAGGAATTACGAAGCGGCAGTTCCTGCCTCGTGCATTCTGCCGCCTGATCAATAAGTGAACTACGACCACTCAGGGTGCTCTATGGGTTATCCGCTTCCATTTGTCATCGAAAAGACCAGCCGCGGCGAGCGCAGCTACGACATCTACTCGCGCCTGCTTGAGGACCGCATTGTGTTCATCCAGGGCCCGATTCACGAGCTCATGGCCAACGCCGTCGTGGCCCAGTTGCTGTTTCTTCAGAAAGAAGCCAAGAATCAGGACATCCAGATGTTCGTCAACAGCCCCGGCGGCGACGTCAATGCCGGCTTGGCGATCTACGACACCATGAAGTATGTGTCGTGTGACATCAGCACTGTATGCATCGGCCAGGCCGCCAGCATGGGCGCGATCCTGATGGCGGCGGGCACCAAAGGCAAGCGTCACGCGCTGCCCAGTGCACGCATCATGATTCACCAGCCATGGGGTGGTGCCGGCGGGACTGCCGGCGACATCAGCATCCAGACCAAGGAGATCATTCGCCTCAAGAAGTACCTGAATGACAACCTGGCCAAAGACACCGGCAAGCCCCTCAAGCAGATTGAGAAGGACACAGACAAGGACTTCTTTCTGTCGGCCCACGAAGCCAAAGAGTACGGGCTGATCGACGATGTAATCGAGCACGCCCCCGGCAAGTAAGCGGATGCTTGCCGTTCAGAAGCAGCGTCCGTACGACCGATAACCCAAGGGGCCCGCGCAGGCCCCTTGTGCTTGGCGGGACTGGCCGGAATGTCGCCGGGTTTGGTAGCATGCGTATTGCAGGGCGGACGTACCACAGCATGGAGCCGGAATGGCAAAGACAACCGACACCACGCGCCGCGAACCTGAACGCTGCAGCTTCTGCGGCAAGTCGCGACGTCAGGCTGACAGCCTGATTGCGGGGCCGCCCGGCATCTACATCTGCAACGAGTGCATCACGCTGTGCAACAGCATTCTGGTAGCGGAAAAAAACCAGAGTGCCGGCGGCGCAACCTCCGGGCTGTCGCTGGCCACACTACCCCCGCCCGCTGATCTGAAGGCTTCGCTGGACCAGCACGTCGTGGGACAGGACCACGCCAAGAAAGTCCTCAGCGTTGCGGTTCACAACCATTACAAGCGCCTGCTGCAGAAAGACGAACAGGACGGCGTTGAGCTTGAGAAGTCCAACATCATGCTGATCGGTCCCACGGGCAGCGGCAAGACACTGCTCGCGCGTACCCTGGCCAGCCTGCTGCACGTGCCATTTGCGATCGGCGACGCGACCACGCTGACCGAGGCCGGCTATGTCGGCGAAGACGTGGAAAACCTGCTGCTCAAGCTGCTGCAAGCCGCCGACTTTGACTTGGGCCGCGCCGAGATGGGCATCATCTTCATTGACGAAATCGACAAGATCCACAGCACCAGCAGCAACGTCAGCATCACCCGCGACGTCAGCGGCCAGGGTGTACAGCAGTCGCTGCTCAAGATGCTTGAGGGCACCGTCGCCAACGTGCCGCCCCAGGGTGGACGCAAGCACCCTGAACAACCCTACATCCAGTTCAACACTGAAAACGTGTTGTTTATCGTGGGCGGCGCCTTCGTCGGCGTCGAGGAGTTCATTCGCAAGCGCCTGGGCCAGACCACCATGCGTATCAACGCCAAGCGCGACCCCGGCGAGGTGCGTATCAAGGGGCTGCCCGAGGGCCTGCCCGAAAGCGAAGAGCGCAACATTTTGCGCGCGCAGATTGAGCCCGATGACCTGGTGAAGTACGGCATGATCCCTGAGTTTGTCGGCCGCCTGCCCGTAATCAGTACGCTCGATGAACTTGACGAAGCCGCGTTGATCAACGTGCTCACGGCACCCCGCAATGCCATCACCAAGCAGTTCCAGAAGCTGTTTCGCATGCAGGGGCACGAGCTGGAATTCACCCGCGATGGCCTTATCGAAATCGCGCGCCAGGCAATCAAGCGCGCCAGCGGAGCCCGTGGCCTGCGCGGAATTGTTGAGCGCATCATGCTCGACACGCAGTTCGAGCTGCCGGCGATCAAGGAAAACCGCCGCTACACCGTCAGCGAATCCGTAGTGAAGGGCGATTCACGCCTCGTCGAGTGTTTTCGACCGGCACGCCGCCCCGAAGGCGAAGAAAGCGCCGCCGCCTGAAAGCCAACCCCCGGAAGCGGCAATGCAGGATGAGCCCCCTGCGTCACAGCCCTTCCGGCAATGGCCCGGATTGACTGGGGCGCGCTGTTGCCGGGTCTTCGCCGCCGCCCCTGGCGCGGGTACCGAAAACGATTGTGACCCAGCCCTTCAGCGTCAGGCCGATGTCGTCGAGAATCGTGTACCACGGCGGCACCAGCAGCAGCGTGTACACCATACTGGCCAGCATGCCGCCCAGCACCATCCGGCCCATCGGGTAGTACGGCATGCCCACGAACTTCGCATCACCCAGCGCCATCGGGATCAACCCGAACACCGTCGTCAGGCTGGTCAGCAGAATCGGGCGCAAGCGCTGACGCGAAGCCGTCTCAATCGCCAGCGTGCGCTCCATGCCCTCGGCCCGCAGTCGATTGATCAAGTCCACCATCACGATGCCGTTGTTGACCACTACCCCGACCAGCACAAGCAACCCCAGCATGGCGATGCCGTCTACCGGGGTATTGGTCACATGCAGCAAACCGAAGGCGCCCAAAATCGCGCCGGGTACACTCGCCATCAAAATGCAGATCGGCTTCAGTACGCTCTCGAACAGGAAGCACATCACCAGAAAGACAAGCACGGCTGCCCACATCAGGCTGGTGTAAAGGCTGTCAAACTGCTGCCCAAAGCGCCCGAAGCGCCCGCCAAGTTCCTGTGAGTAGCCGGGCGGGAACTTCACGCCCTGCATGGCCTGCCGAACTTGCGATTCAATGCGTTCCAGGTCTTCGGTACTTGTTGTGCCGACAACGCGCAGGCTGGTCTTGCGGTTGTTGCGCCGGATCTCACCCACCTGCGACGTCGCAAGTCCGCTGGTTGAAGTTACGGCCTTGGCGGCCACGGACCCGCCGCTGGTGCCTGCGATGCGAGTCTCGGCCACGTCGGAAAGGCTGGGATCGCGCGGATTGCCGCTTTCATCCTCAGGCGGCGCGAAGCGTACGCGCAGGGGCAGCAACGCGTCGCCCCGTTGATAATCGCGCAACTGGGTACCCGAAAGCTGAAAGCCCATCACCTGCGATAACACGCTGGGGTCAACGCCAAAGGCCGCGGCGCGCTGCCGATCTACGGCGATGGTTACCTCATCGAGGCCCTCTTCGGTGTCTACGCGCAGGCCTTCAAGGCCCTCGACCCCGGACAGACGCACAATCACTTCTTCGGCAAGCGCCAGCAGCCGTTCTGTGTCGGGGCCGTTAATCCGCACACTGACTTCACTCGTGGTGCTGCCCGAGAATTCACCACGTATGTCAACGCCTGCGCGCTCGGGCAGCGCGGCCATCATGCGCTTGTATATGTCGTTGGCTTCGCTGACGCGCGCGGCGTCGAGATAGATCCAGAATTGCGCCCGGCTGGCGCTAAAGCTCACGGACATGTTCTCAATGCCGAACTCTTCTCTGGCCTCGGCCGGCGTGCGCCCGAACCGGGCTTTGGCTTGCTCGGGCGGCATGCCGGTGGCGACGGCCTGCTCGCGCTTGGCGGCTGCATCGTCGCGACCAAGCAGGATGTCTTCGACATCGAACACGTATGTGGTCCAGATCGCGTCGCGCAGCGGCTCGGTGTCCTGCATCTGGCCCTGAATACCCATGGGCCCGGGTTCGACTTCAAGGGTCCCGATCATCTTGCCGCGCGCAACATCGACGGGCACATTGGCGCCGCGCGGTGTATCGCGCTCAAGCCGCTGCAGGTCTTCCAGCGACTGAACTGCGCGGCCGTTGTAGCGCAGAATGAAGTCACCAACCTTGAAGCGCCCGCGTTCTGCGGCACTGTCTTTCTCGATGCCGATGATCTGCAGCGCATGCTTGGTGATCATGATGTCGCTGCCGTTGTCGAAGCCCATGCGCAGCTGGATGCTGTCACGGTTGCCCTGGTTCTGGTCCGTGCGTTCCTGCAATGCCATCAACCACACGATTCCGCCGATGGTCAGGCCAAGCCCGCCCAGGGTCATGAGCCAGCGCGCGGGCAGCAGCAGCCGCACCAGACGCTCGTACCACACGCAAAGCCGGTCCATGATCGGCGAGCCGGGCAGGCCTGTGGCGTTGCGGCCGACGCCAAGTGCCACGATTTCCCAGCCGACAATCAGGGGCGCAGCCAAGAGCGGCGCCGGAAACGGCTTGGACACATGGGTGGACAGGCTGGCGCGCAGTCCGGAAAACCAGCGCCGGAAGCGGGAAGTCTTGTCGGCATGCAGCAGGCCCGTGCGGTACATCGTCATCGGGATCACGCCGATCGCCAGCAGAATCGAGAAGCCAAGGCTAAGGCAAACCGGCATGCCGATCTTGCCCATGAAGAAGCTGAGCATTTCGTCGTCCAGCATGAACACGACGGTAATGAAGACGATCACCGTGGTGCTGGTCGCCAGCACCAGCGCCAAGCCGACTTCACCGGCGCCGCGCACCGCCGCGGCGTATGATTGCTCGCCAAGGCTGTGGCGGCGAAAGACGTTCTCGGCCACGACAATGCTGTTGTCGAGAAGCATGCCGGCCGCCAGCGTGAAGCCCATCAGCACCATCAGGTTGATGGTCTGGTCAAAGAAGAACATGACCGCCAGTGCCATGGTCATGGAAAGCGGGATCGACAGCGCGATCATCAGACTCAATCGCCAGCTTTTCAGGAAGATCAGCATCACAAAGAAAGCCAGCACACCGCCCCAGAACAGCGTCCATAGCAGGTTCTGGATGCTTTCCTTGATGCTTTCGCCCTGGTTCCATGCCACGCGGGAAGCGAAGCCTTCAAGCTCTGACTTGTTCTTGAGCTCGGCCAGTGACGCTGTTACACGGTCGCCGACTGCGACCGTGTTGCTTTCGCCGGTCTTGAAGACCATGGCTGTGGCGCCGCGCTGCCGGTTCACGCGCACGTAGGTGCTGACGCTGTAGGTTTCGTACACGCCCCGGTGCGTGCCGGATTCGCCGGCGCCGTGGCGGGTGATGTCTGCCAGTTCAAGGCCCGGGCGCACCGGAATGCGCTCGATCTGCTGGATGTTGGCAAAGCGCGAATCGGCCACCAGGTAGACCTCGCGGTCGTGCCGCGCGCCCCCGGCGGTGCCTTCTTCCACTGTGACCTTGCCGGCTGGGGCGCGAAAGTTGTCGCCGCGCAGGCGTTGCAGCAGGTCGGCGATATCTACGCCGTAGGCCCGGACCTTTTCGGGGTCAAGGTCAACGGCGACGAACTTGCGGTAGGTGCCGAAGAAATTGACGCTGGCGACGCCCTCTACCGCCTCAAGATGCGGTTGGATGACCTGTTCAAGCTTGATGTGCGGGTCCTCGGTGCCGTCTTCCCATGCGAAGTTGACAAACGCGACGGGCCAGCTGCCGCTGTCGGCGCGCTGGCGACGCACCTGGATGCGCCCGACTGTTGCAGGCAAACGCAAGCGGGCGCGCTCACATGCGGCCCAGACTTCGGCGTAGGCTTCATCCATGTTGCGGTCGGCGTCAAAGTCCATGTTGAAGCTGGAGCCGTCGCCGCGCGACGTGCAGGAGAGTTCACTGATGCCGGGAATGGTGGAAAGCTCGCCTTCGATGATAAGTGTGACCTCGCGTTCGACGACGAGGGGCGAAACGGTGCCGCCGGCGCGGTTGTAGTCCACACTGACACTGATGGACTTGCGCTCAATGCCCGCGGGCAGCAGCTCGACGGGCATCAGCTTCATGCTGATCGCACCCAGCACCGCCACCGCAACCAGCAGCACGCCCACGGTGATGGGCCGACGCGCGAAGAACGCGAGAATCGGGTGGCGCTCACGCGCAAGGTCGGGGGTCCAGAGCTCGGACATGCTTCCTTTTATACGAACATGCCGCCGGAAGTGGGCAGCCGGCATACCGGCAATCGCAGGTTCGCCTCAAGTGCCGGTGCCGGTTCAGCCGATACCCGGTGGGAAGAACCAGCCATGAAAAAGATCTACTTTCTGACGCGCCCTGAGACCGCCGCCTCGCACAGCAGCAAGTGGCGCAACCGGCTGCGTAACACGTACAAGTCAACTGACGCAATTCGTGACATCATTGACTGGACAACAGAAGGCCGCGAGTTCTACGTGGCGATCGTGGTGCACTCGACGGGTGAACGCCGGGTCTTTCATATGAACCCGCCCGGCAGCAGCGAGATCTGCACTGACTTCGCTACCCGCAAACCGGTGCTGAACGTGATCGACCAGATCCTGCGCCTGTGCGCGGACAACCAGGACATCGATATCTGCCTGCTGCAACGGCATCGCGGGGGCAATCCGGGCGGCGGCAACTGGCCCGGTCCCTCCACAGCAGCGTAGTCGGTTCGGTTGCCAACATACCCCCCACATGGGCCGAATTTTTTTTGCCTGGCAATCTTCAATCACGGCGTTATGCTTCATGCCGTGATGCATTCTGACCAGTCTTGCGCAACCAAATTCCCGACGCCGGATTGCCCGCTAGTCGTTGCCGCTGGCACGGCAATCCCGCCTCCTCTCGCATCTTTATTCTGGAGTACTTTAGTCCGCTTCTCTGGGGTGGCCCGCGCCACCATTTCCCCGTCAACCGCCCCTCGGCACTTGCCAGATACATTCCAGCGCAATAGGTTCTGCTCCCGTCTTAGACTTCTTCGGTCAACTATGACCGTTATCGTCGGCGCGGAGGCGGGCGTGATCATCACTTCGAAGTCTGACTACGGTCTGCGGGCGGCTTTGCACCTGGCCAACACACGCGGCCGCGTGCGTTTGCGCGAAATCAGCCAACACCAGCACATCCCCGCCCCGGTTTGCGCCCAGGTCATGCGCAAGCTGGTCAGCGCCGCCATCGTCACTTCGCAGGCCGGTCCTGCCGGCGGCTACACACTCGCCCGCGACGCCTGCCAGATTTCTATTGCCAGCATCCTGACTGCGGCAGATCGCGATATCTGCGTGTTCCGGTGCCTTGACGCAGGCTGCGATTGCGACATGTCCGGGCACTGCGCCTTCCAGGCGGTGCTGCAGGGCTTCGGCCGTGAAATTGCCGCTCGGCTTGAGCGCATGACACTGGCCGAACTGCGTGACAAGCAAGCCGATGTTTCCGAAGTGCTGCCATCCGTTGCCTGCGTCTCCATCGTCCATGGAAAGGCGAGCTGATGTCCATCAATGACCAACACCCCAACGGCGTGACGATCGGGCTGGACGTGGGAAGCACCACGGTCAAAGCGGTGGTCATGGACCCGGCAACCGACAAGATCCTGTGGTCGCACTATATGCGCCATGAGACCCGGCAGCCTGAGAAGACGCACGAGCTGCTGACCAGCATCTTCCATGAGTTCCCGCTCGCCAACGATAAGGTCCGCATCTTCATCACGGGCAGCGGCGGCAACTCACTGGCGCCGCTGTTCGGCGCCAAGTTCGTGCAGGAAGTGAACGCGGTGTCTCTTGCCGTGGAAAAATTCTACCCCGAAGCCGGCAGCGTAATCGAGCTGGGCGGGCAGGACGCGAAAATCATCATCTGGAAGGAAGACCCAAGCGGCAAACGCAAGATCCCCAGCATGAACGACAAGTGCGCCGGCGGCACCGGCGCCGTAATCGACAAGATCAACAACAAGGTCAAGCTGCCGCTGGAAGAGCTCGTCAAGCTGAGCTACCACGGTGTCAAGCTGCATCCGGTCGCCGGCAAGTGCGGCGTGTTTGCCGAAACGGACATCAATGGCCTTCAGAAGCAGGGCGTTCCACCGTCAGAGCTGATGGCGTCTTTGTTCGAAGCCATCGTGCAGCAGAACCTTTCGGTCCTTACACGCGGCAACACGCTGCGGCCGGTATGCCTGCTGCTGGGTGGCCCCAACACGTTTATCCCGGCAATGCAGCAGGCGTGGCGCCACAACATCATGAAAGTGTGGGAAGAGCGTAAGTTCCCGCTGCCCGAAAACCCCGACCCGAATGAACTGGTCAAGGTGCCCGAGAACGCCCAGTACTTCGCGGCAATCGGCGCGGTGCTCTACGGCAAGAGCGAAGACCCGCACATCGCCCGCTTTTCGGGCATGGAATCACTCACGGCGTACATCAGCGGCGGCCGCGATGCGATGCGCAGCAGCGGCGGCCACGGCGGACTAAGCAAGAACAAACAAGAGCTGGACGAGTTCAAGAGCCGGTACACGATTCCTTCGCACGTGTATCCTGAATTCGCGCCCGGAGAAGTTGTTGAGGGCTGGGTCGGCATCGACGGCGGCAGCACCAGCACCAAGGCTGTGCTCGTCAACAAGGACGCCAAGCTGATCGGTGCGTACTACGACCTGAGCAAGGGCAACCCGATCGAAGACACCAAAATGGTCATGGCAGGCCTGTGCGACCAGATTCAGAAGAACGGCGCCATCCTCAAGATCATGGGCGTCGGCACAACGGGCTATGCCAAAGACATCTTGAAAGAAACGATCGGTGGCGACGTGGCGCTGGTTGAGACCGTCGCCCACACGCAAGCCGCGCTGCACTTCTATGACAACGTCGATGTGATCGTTGACGTCGGCGGCCAGGACATCAAGGTCATCATGCTGAAAAACGGACGCGTGTCCGACTTCAAGCTCAACACGCAATGCAGCGCCGGCAACGGTTACTTCCTGCAAAGCACAGCCGGCAAGTTCGGTCACCCGATCCAGGACTTCGCCGATATCGCCTTTGGTGCCGATTCACTGCCCGTGTTCAGCTATGGCTGCGCGGTGTTCATGGAAAGCGACATCGTCAACTTCCAGCAGCTTGGCTGGAGCGCACAGCAGATCATGGCGGGCCTGGCGCATGTGCTGCCCAAGAACATCTGGCTGTATGTGGTGCAGGAGCCGAACCTGGCCAAGCTCGGGCGCAAGTTCGTGCTGCAAGGCGGCACGCAGCGCAATCTCGCCGCGGTGAAAGCCCAGGTGGACTTCATCAAGAGCAAGGTGCCTGACGCCGAAGTAATCGTTCACAAGTTCTGCGGCGAAAGCGGCGCAATTGGCTGTGCCATTGAGGCCATTCGCGTAACTGCCCGCCACGGGCAGACGCACTTCATCGGCATGGAGGCCCTGCTGGGACTTGGGTTCTCAAGCAAGCGCGATGAATCAACGCGCTGCTATTTCTGCAAGAACAAGTGCCTGCGCACATTCATTGACACCAAGACGCCGGCGGGCGACGAGCGCCGCTTCATCATCGCCACATGCGAAAAAGGCACTGTTGAGGACGTCGCCAAGATGCGCGACATCAAGGGTCGCCTCGACGGCCTGAAGAAGTCTTTCCCCAACTTCGTGGATACGGCGGCCAGAAAGGCCTTCACCAGCTATGGCGTGAAGTCGGTGCTGCGTGAGCAGAAGTCAGGCATCGGTACGCTGCTGCGTCTGCCCAGCGTCAAGGCACAGAACGAAAAGCGCGCCCGCATCAAGGATCTCAGGATCGGCATGCCCAGGACGCTCAACATGTACAGCACCGGCCCGTTCTGGAGCGCGTACTTTGAAGCAATCGGCATCGACACCAAGAACATTGTCTGGAGCGACGTCACCAACGAAGAGCTCTACAAAGAGGGTTCGCGTCGCGGCAGCATTGACCAGTGCTTCCCGGCCAAGGTCAGCCTGGCGCACGTGCACAACCTGCTGTACCGCAAGAAGATTGACATCATCTTCTTTCCGATTCCGAACACCATGCAGACCGAGATGACACACATGCTCGATTCCTGCGCGTGTCCCACGGTTACCGCAACTCCCGAGGTCGTGAAAGCGGCTTTCACCAAAGAGGGGGACCTGTTCGAGAAAATGGGTGTCGAGTACTGGGACCCGGTGGTGGACATGTACCGGCCCGAGTTGTGCGAGCGCCAGATGTTCAAGTACTTCAATGAATGCCTGGGTATTACGCGCGAAGAGAACGCCGAGGCAGTCAAGCTCGCGTTCAACGCCCTGCAGGTCTTCAAGAACGATGAACTGCGCAAGCCCGCGCGCGAAGTGCTGAACAAGCTGAAGGCCGAGAACAAGATCGGCATCGTGCTGCTTGCGCGGCCATATCACAACGACCCCGGCTTGAACCACGAGATTGTCGAAGAACTGCAGAAGCTCGGCTACCCGGTGTTCGGTCTCGACAGCCTGCCGATTGACGAAGACATCATGGAAGAAGTCTTCGGCAAGGAAGTGAAGATGGGCAAGGTCCCGCATGCGCTGGCAGTCACCGACGTGTGGAAGAACGCCTACTCCACCAACAGCGCCCAGAAGCTGTGGGGCGCCAAGTACGCCGCACGCCACCCCAACCTGATTGCGCTGGACCTGAGCAGTTTCAAGTGCGGTCACGATGCGCCGATCTACAGCGCCGTCGAAGAAATCGTGTCGGACAGTCGCACGCCCTACTTCACGTTCCACGACATCGACGAGAACAAGCCGACGGGCGCGATCAAGATTCGTACCGAGACCATCGACTACTTTCTGAAGCGCTACATTGAAGACATGGAAGACAAGAAGAAGAAAGAGATGCAGTTGCGCGAGATGCTCGACCAGAAGAAGCGCGAAATCACAGAGCGCAACAAGCAGGACCAGAGTGACCCGGAGCTGGCGGCTGTAATCTAAAGAACCGCCCGAACGCCACGTCAGGAGACACGGCGCCGGGAACGAACTGCACGGAACACAGCACATGGACAAGGCAACAACTGGCGCAGTACTCGGTACGATCCTCGGCTTGGCCGCCGGCGTCGGGGGCATGATTGCTTTTGCGCCCCGTGACGACGGGCGCCTGGAAGAGATGGAGCACAAAGTCGCAACGGTAGATGCCGACCTGAAGAAGCTGCAGGATGAGCGCGACGAGTTGCGCCGTTCGCTTGAGAAAGCAAACCGCGACGTTGAGTCCGGCAGGCAGCTCGCTGAAACTGCGGGCGACCTGATGGATGAAAAGGGGCGGCACGAGGCGCGGGCCCGCGAGCTTGAGGCCGAGCTCAAGGCCTTGAAAGAAACAGCGGGCGAAGAGCGCCGCCAGAACGAAGCACGGATCAAGCGCCTTGAGAAAGTGCTTGCCGACAACGGCATCACCCAGCACCTGAGCGATGAAGAAATTGCCGCACGCATCAACGCGCTGGAAGTCGAATTCAACACAGCGTTCGGCGGCAAGAACAAGAAGGCCGCCATGGAGTCACTTTGGGCCATCCAGGCACTTGGCCCGCGCAGCTATGACAAGGCGATTGAGCTTTGGCGGAAACTGGCCGAGGACTTCGGTCTAAACCCGTGGGGAGAAGGGCCCAAAGAGCTGGGCATGACGATGCAGGACTATGTGTCCCTGATCTCGGAATGGGGCTTGGTGGAAAAGGGTCTGACTGACCCCAGCGTGCCCTCCGACTTCCGCGTCGCGTCGATCTACGGCACTCCCTGGTGGAGCAGCGAAGACCCCGACAAGCGAGCCAAGCTGCTGGGCGAGATTCTGCTCACCGGCAGCGGCTATGAAGTGGAAGCGGCCATTGATGCGCTGGGTGACATCAACAGCAACTCGGCAACACGTTATCTGATCGACTACCTGGCGCGCAACCGCGACAACCCCAAGGCGCGCAAGCTTTGCATTAGTGAACTCGCGGCCAAGAACACGCCCGACGCCTGGGCCGGCATTGAGGATGCGGCGCAGCACGACAAGGATGAAGACGTCCGCAAGCACGCTCAGACAGCGGTGGACAGCAACAACGTCAGCGTCGCGGGAATACGCATCACGTTCGTGGACGCCAACAGCCAGGGTGCATTGGCCGGCATCAAACTTGGCGACATTCTGACCCATTACAACGCCGTGCGGGTCAAGACGATTGCGGACATCAACACAGCCAAAGCGCAGGTAGCTGAGGGCGAAAGCGTGAAGGTCACCGTGCGCCGGGGTGCCGACGACCTGACTCTGACATTGGGCCCCGGAATGATCGGAATCAACGGTGTGGCTGTCAACCCGAAGGAGTGATGGGTGACAGCAGGTTTCTCGTGGCACTGGCGCCAGTGAAACCGGCGCCAGGTCTCTGACACAAGGTCGCACAACACAGGAACGGAAGTCTTAGACCAACCTCGAATCGCTACGAACCTGAATGGAAAGGTCCGTCATGACGCCAAACGACGTAATGGAAGCCAGCGTGGAAACCGAACTCAAGGCGTATGAAGCGCAGTTGCGCAAAGAGCTTGGCATCGAGGACGGTGGCATCAACCACTTCCATGCGCCCTTTGAGCAGAACTTCGTCAGGCAATCCCGGGAAACGACAACGGTGTTGTTCGGCGGCCTGACGCTGGCCCACGAACAGTTCCTTGAGTACGCGATTCGTGGCATGGGCTACAAGGTCGAGGCACTGGCCTGCCCCGACAACGACGCGCTGACCATAGGCAAAGAGTTCGGCAACCGCGGCCAGTGCAACCCGACGTATTACACCGTCGGCAACCTGGTCAAGTACCTGCAAGAGCTTCGCGACAACAACGGCCTGACCGTTCAGGAAATCAAGGACAAGTACGTCTTCCTGACCGCAGGCGCATGCGGCCCCTGCCGCTTCGGCATGTACGAGGCCGAGTACCGCAAGGCCCTGCGCGACGCCGGGTTTGACGGTTTCCGCGTACTGTTGTTCGAACAGACCAAGGGCATCAGCAAAGCCGCCGGCGACGAAGTGGCTGAAGAAGGCGGCATTGACTTCAACAAGGACTTCTTCAGGGCGCTGATCATGGCCGTGATGTTTGGCGACCTGATAAATGACCTGGGCTACCAGCTTCGCCCCTATGAGGTGAAGAAGGGCGAGACCAACCGCGTACTCGATGAGGCCAAGCGCATGCTCGGCCGGACCATGCAGGACGGCGACAAGCTTGAGGCGACGCTCAAGAAAGTCCGCGACATGTTCGACGCCATCGAGTGCGACTACACGCGCGTCAAACCCAAGGTGAAGATCACCGGCGAATTCTGGGCCATGACTACAGAAGGCGACGGCAACTACCATCTGGGTGAATGGCTGGAAGGCGAAGGCGCACAGGTGCTGGTTGAGCCCGTGAGCACATGGATTGACTACCTGTTGCACATCGGCAAGCACGACCTGATGAAGAGCTTCGGGCTGCCTGACAAGGATGGCAACACGAGCAGGCTCAGGCAGTTGAAGACATACGCGTTGATGAGCGCGCTGAAGATCTACTTCCGGGGCCGCTACGACCGTTACCGCAAGCTGCTGGGCATGAAGCCCACCGCGCTGCCCCACCAGGGCAAGATCCACAAGCTGGCGCAGGAGTACTACAACATCGAGCTGCGTGGCGGCGAAGGCCACATGGAAGTCGGCAAGAACATCTATTGTGTTCTTGAAAAGAAGGCGCACATGGTGATCAGTGTGAAGCCCTTCGGCTGCATGCCGAGCACGCAGTCAGACGGCGTGCAGAGCAAGGTGGTCAACGACTACCCTGAGTGCATCTTCATCCCGATCGAGACCAGCGGCGACGGCGAAGTGAACATCAAGAGCCGCGTGCAGATGAAACTGTACGAGGCCAAGGTGCGCTGCCGCGAAGAGTTCCAGCGCGTGCTGACCGGGTTTGGTGTCACTGCGGCGGAGTTCCGCGCCGTCGTTGCCAAAGACCCGGCGCTCAAGCGAGGCCTGCTGACGTTCGCGCATGAAGAGGTCGGCGTGGCAGCCAACCTGCTGCACATGGTCGCCAAGCGCCTGAAGAAGGGCCTGGCCAAGTCCGCCCGGGCCGAAAAGAAGGTAATGAGCGTGCAGGAAGTAGAAGCTCTGGCCCGCCAGGTCGCCGTCGAAGAGGGTGCTGCATGCGTAAAGGAAGCTGAACCGGACGTCGAAGCCAGGGCCGACGCCAGTTGCAGCACCGGCGCCTGCAGCGACAGCCTGCCCGGCGAACAGAAGATGCGCAGCGTCCAGGAAACCGCTACGGCCGCCGCCGGCGAATCCTGCGGGTGCGAGTAGGGGCGCTGCGTGCCGCGCCCCATGATTTCGCCCCCGAAGCGCGGCAAGCCGTGCCTTACTTTTCGACCACGGCGTTGGGGTCAACGCTGCGCTCTGTTGGCGCGTCGGCCGTCGGCTGCGAATCGCTGCCCGGCATTTTGACCAGACCCGTCACCAGCAGCACCGCCAGTGTCACGGCGCCGACAGCGAGGCCCAAGGCAGCGCCGGTAAGCACCATCTGCCGCCTTGCCGACTGCTTGAAGTGTTCTTCGATACGGTTGAAGTTCCGGTTCTGGTCCTGCTGAAGCGACATCCAGCGATCGTGCTGCTGGCGCGAAAGCTCGGTGTGGTGGCGACGCTGGCTGTGGCGCGACATCTCGTTACTCTTGACCGCAAGCGCCGCCTGCTTGAGCTGCGCCTTCTGCAGCTTGGTAAGCTCTTCGACCGCGCCGTTGAACTGCTCCGACTTCGCGCCGCTGTCGGCCGCCAGTGCCTCGACCATGACCTTCACCTGGTCACCCTGCTCTTTGGTTGCTCTGTTGCCTTCTTCAAGCTGCTTGGTCAGTTCATTGAGCGCCCACATCTGCTTGCGCGCGGTCTCTGGCAGGTTCGCAGCCGCCTGCATGAACTGCGGCAGGGGCTTCATCGCCTCGACAAACTGGCGGTTGGCTTCGGCTTGGTCATCGAGCGCCAGCTTCATGGCGCACAGTGCGTTTGTCTGTTCCTGCGTATTGGGGATGACTTCCTTGATTGTCTGCGGCAGGTTGCTCAGCGCCTCAATCAGTTTCGACTGGCCCATGCTCTGGGCATGCAGTCGCTGGCCAAGCACACGGATGTGGCTTGCCAGGTCGCCAAGCCCGTTCTTGATCTCGACGACGGCCATGGTGCGAGCCGACATGCCGGTCTGTTCAACGGGGGCGAGCAAGCGGCTGTTCAGCGTGGCGACTTCCTGCAACTGGATCTCAGAGTCGTCCTCAATCAGGATCGGGTTAAGTTCCGGGTCATCGCTTGGAAGCTGGTAGTCAGCCACGGTGGATGGTTTGCGGCGAAACATGCGTTTGATCATGCTGAACATGGCGCGATTCCTTGGCGTTCGGACTTTGGAAGGCGCGACTGCTCGCGCTAACCCGTCATCGGAAACCGGAGTGCGTTCTGTTCAGGAATTTTTCGGCGTGCTGGCAGATACTGCAGTTTCGGCTGGATCCGGCACGGCTACGTTGTGCCATCGAAGTTCGCGCATCACCGCGTCGTGCAGGTCTGAAGTCGGCACATACCCGAGCTCGCGCACGGCCTTGGCGCTGGAGTAGTACTGGCCATAGGCAATGTGATAGTAGCTCGTCAACGACAGTGCCCCCAGCTTGCCAGTCAGCAGCCCCCACCACTCCGCGAAGTATGCCCCCACCAAGGCCCCGAAACGCGGCAAAACGATCGGACGCTTGATGCCGGCCATGCCAGCCACCAGCGCAGCAAAGTCCTTCAGGTGGATGTTCACGCCGCCAAGGATGTAGCGCTCTGTGGGTGTGCCCTTTTCAAGTGCAAGTACATGGCCGCGGCCGACGTCGCGCGTGTCAACAAAACTCATGGTCGCGTCCACCATGAACGGCGTCAGCCCCTGAAAGAACACGCACGCTGCCGACAACTGCGGGTTGCGGCTGCCCTCGCCGACCAATCCGGTCGGGTTAACGATGATTGTGGGTGGGCCGTCAGCCTCCTGAACGGTTCGTTCAAGGTCAGCCTTGATCGGGTAGTAGTTCCCGCCGCCCTGACGTTTCGGATCGTAGGGCAGGGTCTCGTCGGCAAGCTCACCTTTCTTTGCCTGGCCGATGGTGCTCAGGCTGCTGGTGAACACCGCGCGCTCTATGCCGGCGGCCTTTGCCAGCTCAAAATGCTTGCGCACCTGTGGCAGCCACAGCTTGCGATATCCCGCAAGCCGCAAGTGAAGCCCGGACCACGGAAATGGCGCAGCCACATGCGCAAAGTAGCGACAGCCTTCCAGCGCAGCCACCAGGGCCGCATCGTCGTTCATGTCGCCGAACACGACTTCGCCGCCGGCGTCCGTGATGCACGCCAGGTTGCGGTGGCCGCGGCTTCGCGCCAGGCAACGCACTTCATACCCGGCCTCGATAAACGCCAGCGCGACGCGGCTGCCCACGGTGCCGGCGCCCCCCAGCACGAGGATGCGATCAGCCATGTTTCACAATCTCGGCCAGATGGGCGGGCTTGAGCGGCTTGATTGCAAAGCGCCGCCCTGATGAGATCTCGGAAAGCGTGCCGGCCGCAAGGTCAATGCTGACTTCGGCGCCATCCGCGATCGAATCCACGGGATCCTGCGGCATTGTGACTGCTACTCCACGCTGGTTCAGCAGGCGCTCAAGGTAGTCGTCGCAGGCGTGGCACAGCACTACGGCTGGCAACACCGGCGCCAGGTCTTTCGGCAGCTCATCAAGCTCCGGCAGCATGTGCAGCGCGCCGGAAAGCAGCAGGCACGCGCCCTTCAGCGCAGCATCCTGCTGCAGGCGATGAATGTAAGTCGCGTCCTGTTTGACCAGTCTCATAGAAGTCTGCGGTGCCGTGCCTTGTCACGAGTTACCAATTAACATCGCGCCTGTCAGCCGCTTCATGCCCCAATCGCAACCTGCCAACTGGCCAATGCCGCCCCTCATTCTAGCCTGCCTTCATGTGGTTGATTCTCCAGAACGCATCCAACGCCACGGGCGACCCCGAGTTCACTGCCAAGGCCCGCACATTTTTCATGTGGATGGCGGTCATTGCACTCATCGTCACCTGGTCGTGGCTATACCTGCGCATCCGCAGCAAGGTCCGCAATGCCGAGCGTGACTTGCAGCCACCCGGCACATCGCAGCCACCCGCCGCGGAAGACGAAACCAAGCAGTCTCCCGATTGAACCGGGGCCGCGCGCCGCTAGCGTGGCCCCATGAAGCTGCTGCTGCTGAGCCTGCTTTGCTGCTCGCCCCTGTCGGCGTTACTTGTGCCGATGTCGGGTTCAACGACGGGTGTTCGCGCCGCACGCACCGAAGTTGTGGTGGTCCACCGCGCACCCGTGGGTGACAAACCCGGCTATCAGGAACTGCTGATCCGCGTCACGCCGGTGTTTGAGGGCACACCCTCCGCGCGCCTGGCATGGGTCATCCCGTTGCCTGTCATGCCTGCGGCCTACGGCAATGGTGACGTCGCGGCGTTGTATGCGGGCAGCGACTTCCACCCCAAGCTGTTTGAACTTGCCCGCCGCCAGTGGGCTGACCGCACAGAATACCAGTGGCCCGACGCCATCACATGGCTGAAAACTCCCGATCAACCGGAGCCTGAGCGGCGCGCCCCTGACCTGCCGGACCTGCAAGCCGCCGACTTCCGGAACCTCGCGGTGTGCAGCCCCGATGAGCTGCAGCGCTGGCTTCAGACCCATGGCTACGCAAGCGATGCAGACTTCTCTGACTCCGATGTAAAGAGCTACCTGTGCGTAGAGATCGTACCGCCCACAGGCAACACACGGCTTGGCAGCGCTGTAGAGATTCCGCCGCTGCGGGTCGCACTACAGACGGCCGCGCCATGGCTGCCGGTTACCAACGTGGCACCGGGGTCGATTGATGTAACTGTCATCAGTGACACGCCCCTCGACACGAACCCGCTGATGGAGTTCGCGCACTACTTCGGTGCCAAGGCTGAAGCCCGCGTGGTGCTGTTGAATCTTTGGTCCGTAAAGCCGCTGCCTGCCGAGTTGGGTCAACGCCAGGATGCAGCCCGCTGGTACGCCAACCGCATGCGGACATCGGCAGCGCCGGCGAAACCGGAAAAGAAATACAGGTTCGTCGAACTGCCCCTTGGCGACCTTAAGGACGAGCTGCCGGGCTTCTGGTACTACGGCGACACGGAAATTTCGTTCTTTGAAAAGCTGTTCCGCGAGCATCTGCTGGCGTTCACGACAAGTGCGTTCTTTCTGGGCGTGCTTGTGCTGTTCGTGAAGGCACGCATCAACCGGGCTAGAGGTCGTGGCCCTTCCACGAAAGCCGATAGCCCATAGCCGCGCCCTCGGCACCTTCGGGTTCGCTGAACACGCCGGTGATCATCAGCACCAGAAACAGCCCCATCACGCACAGGGGCAGGGCAACCAGCGCTATAAGGATCAGATATCCCATCGGTTCCATGCCTTCGCCCGCTTTGAGCCTCAATTCAGTATACGCCACAGCCCGCCAACCCACAAATTTCGCGGCATGGGGCTTGTGCTTGAACTTTCTGACGGCCCCTGACGTTGGTATCCTTGCCCTTTCCCCGATTTCCCGTCAGGATTCGATCCCGTGGCGGACGCTGAACGCGATCTTGAACTCATGCGCCGCTTTCAAGCGGGCGATGTCGACGCGTTCACGGAACTCTACGAGCGGCATTTGCGGGGCCTGCTCAACTTCTTCTTCCGTCTGTGCTGGGACCGTTCGCTGGCGGAGGACTTTGCCCAGGAGGTCTTGCTGCGCATCTACAAGTCAGGCAGCCGCTGGGAACCCAACGCCAAGTTCACGACCTACCTGTACCGGATTGCCCGAAACTACTGGATCGACCACTGCCGCCTGCTCAGCACGCAGAAAGAGAACGTCAGCCTGCAGACTCGCGTTGGCGGCGAAGACAGCAACGCAACCCTTGTGGACCGGCTGCCCGACGAAATACGCCCGCCGGAAGATGACCTTGACCGCCGCGAACTCTACGGGGCCATCATGGGCGCGCTTGAGCAGCTACCGGAAGAACAGCGCATGGTCTTCGTGCTGAGTGAGATTGAAGAGCTCAAGTACCAGGAGATCTCCGAGATCATGGACATTCCCCTGGGCACGGTCAAAAGCCGCATGCACACCGCAGTCGGCAAACTTCAAGAGCTGCTTGGTGACTACCGCCCGATTACAGCGCGCTGACCCGAAGCACTACCCAAAGCCGCGTCGTAAACAGTTGCATCGCAGGCGCTTGCACGTAGTGCAAGATGGGCACTTGACGAGTCACAGAAATGTTACCGGAAGGTTCCGTTTCTGCTGAACCGCACCATTTCTTCACCGTTTGAATGGATGGCTCCGGGGCTTACCCGGCGTTGTGGTAGCAGTGTAGCTGTCTGTCTTACCGGCACTGAACACGAGATGAACGAAGACTTTGGCCTACTGGTTGACTTCCTGCGCGGTGAGCTTGATTCAGGCTCGCAGGCGCGGGTACGTCAGCGCCTTGAAGACGACGGTGCCTACTTTGCGCTGTTCCAGCGACTCAAGCGCA
The DNA here is from genome assembly GCA_025993795.1 of Planctomycetota bacterium. Classification (GTDB taxonomy): domain Bacteria; phylum Planctomycetota; class UBA8742; order UBA2392; family UBA2392; genus JADJRK01. The sequence continues at coordinate 26,539 of JAMQHL010000038.1, read as the reverse complement.
CCTACGACGTACTGCGCAGCCTGCCTGTCGTGCGGCCCGCAGAGAGTGCCGCCAGGCAGCTGCCGGAAGTGCCCCTGATCGACCCGCGTAACGAGTTTGTCGCGGCCGTGCGCCGCGAGTTTCAGGCGCGCGACTGGATGACTCTGCTGCCCTGGATTGACGGCCGCGAAGAGTTCCTGCGCGGACTGCGCACAGAGTTCACGGTGCGCGCCATCCTGTGCAGCATTCCGCAGCTTGACCCGACGCGCAGCTTCGTTGAGTCGCTGCGTGCTGAATTTGGCGCGCGTACACGCCTGCTTTCGATTCCCCAGATCATGGCCCGGCCCGAGTGGGTGCGCGCCCTGCGCGAGGAATTCGACCTGCGTGCCACGGTCGCGAGCCTGCCGCTGCTTGAGCCGCGCCCCGAGTACGTGGCTGCCCTGCGCTCAGGGTTTGCGGGCCACGCGATTGCCGCCGGCCTGCCGGAAATCGCCGTTCGCGACGGGTTTCGGCGTCGCTTGCAGGTCGCATTGTTTGAAGCCTCCCGCGAGCATGCCCCTGAACCGGTCAAGACCAGAACACCACTGCCCGAAGTCGGGGCGAGTGACCCCTTCCGGCGCCGCTTGTTCGCCAAGGTGCTGTTCTCATCGCGCCGCAAAGTACGCGAAGAGCCCAAGCGCGCGGACGTCAATGACTACAAGTGGGGGCGCGAGATTGAACGCGGCTTGAAAGGCAGCCGCAGCAGCATGGCATTCACGTTGGGCGTGCACGCACTGGCGATTGCGATCATGCTGTTCATCTTTGCAAGCAATCCGGCGGGCCCGGTCTCGGCGGGTATGCTGCTCGGCGACACCACGCGCGTTACAACGCCGGAGCTTCCGCGCGGCAGGGAAGGCGATGATGCATCGCCGTTTGAAAAACCCGAAGATTCAGTCGGCGCTACCGGCCCGGAATGGTCTTCGGCTGATGAGCCACCGCCGCTGGGCGCTGGCGAAGACATCCCGGAGCCTGACTTCGAGAATCGGCCGGATGACCCGCCGCCCCCGCAGCGCCACGCCAGCGAGAGCACCGCCGCATACGCGGAGCACATGCGCGACGGCGTCTCCAGTTTCTTCAGGTTGCGCACGCAGTCGCGCGCGCAGAAAGTTGCGTACCTTGGGCGCGAAGACCTGTATGACGCGCTCGACAAGGTGTTGCGCTACCTTCAGAAAGAGCAACAGAAGAACGCCGACGGCTACTGGTGGCATGACGGCGTAGACATCGTTCCGTCCGATGATTCCCTGCGTGAGATCCAGAAAGTCGAATTAACCAGCATGGCACTGCTGGCATTTCTGGGCGATGGCCACAGCAGCGAGTTCTCGCCCGTCGGCTACGACTGGACGGTCAAACGCGGCATCAACTGGCTGATCAGCCGCCAGCGCGCCAACGGCCAGATCGGCCCGCCCGGCAACGCCAACGTAATGATTCATGCCATGGCGACGCTGGCGCTGGCAGAAGACTTCGGCTTGACCCGCGCATCGCACCTGCGCGAGCCGCTTCGCAAGGCGTGTCGTTGGCTGTGCGCGGTGAAGGCCGACGGGTCGGCTGGTTTCCCGTTCAAGGTTGATGGCAAGGCAAGCCTGACAACGAGCGTCTGGGCGTACATGGCGCTGGCAACCGCGCGCAACGTGAAAGTGCCGCCGATTGATCTGCCGGCGCAGCGCATTGAAGAGTTCGAAGACTGGTATGGCAGCGTCACGCGCGGTACCACGGCACTGGGCGACGAAGCTGACCTGTTCTGCGGCGAATTGGTGCCGACTTCGGCTGCCGCCGCGCTGAGCCTGTTTGCGCCGACCCGCGACAATGTCGAGCGCGCGGATGCACTCACCCGCCGCATCAGCCGCGAACACCCTGACCTGAAAGCAAAAGGCGACCCGGCCGACATGCGCTATCTGTTCTTTGGCAGCCTGGCATTTGCGCTGAAGCAGCAACTAGGCGGCAGGACTGGCGCTGAGTGGCAGAACAAGTTCGCCGACACACTGCTGCAGAACCAGCTTGAATCGGGAGCCTACGAGCCAACCAGTGACTATGCCCGGTTGTACGGCCGCGTTTTCGGTGCGGCGTTGGCAGGCCTTAGTATCGAAAACGCGTATCGCATCAACCTGATGAGAGAATAGCCCCCTCTGCTAGCGCAAAGGGACGGGCGAGAGCCCGTCCCTTCTGTCTTAACGGGCGCCGCTTACTCGGATGCTTCCTTTACCCGCGCTTTCAGAATGCGCTCCAGCCGTTTGGGGTCGCGGCGCAACGCCACTGTCTTGCCCTGGCTGACGTACACCAGCCCCGGTTTGGCGCCTTTGGGCTTGTGTACGTGCTTGATCGGGGCGACGTGCACATCAACGCCCCGGGCGTTCTTCAGCTTGCTGAAGTGCACGCACAGTTCGGCGGCTTCCAGTACGCTTTCTTGTGGCGGGTCTTTGCGGCCGCCGGTGCGCAGGACGGTATGGCTGCCGGGGTAGCCCTCGACGTGGAAGAACCAGTCGTTGCCGGCGCTTAGCTTGGTGGTCAGGTAGTCATTGCCGTCATCGCTCTTGCCCACCCACACTTCAAGGCCGTCACTGGTGGCATAGCGGCGCGGCAGCATGCGACCGGGCACGTCCTTCTTGGTCGGCAGCTTCTTGGGCGGCCGCGAAGGCTTGAACCGCTCTGGAAAATGCTTCTGGCGCAGTTCTTTTACGACCGGGCGCTCGGCAAACTCCTGCAACGCCGGCATGTCGGTGACGCCGATCAGCTCGGTGTGAAGTTGTTCGAGTTCCGAGATGTGTGTCTGGATGATCTCAAGCTGCTGGCCCAGAACGTTGGTGCCCACGAGGCCCTTGTGGTAGCGCTTGAAGTAGCGGTCCAGGTTTTCGGCGGGTGTGAGCTTGGCATCGAGTTCAATGTTCACGTCCTGCCCGGTTTCAAAGTCGCGGACAATGACGTGGGTTTCGCCCGGTTTCAGGTTGCTCATGACCTGCTTCAGCAGCTCGCCATGGCGTTTCTTTTCGCGGGCATCCTTGGCGTCATCGAGGTCCTGCAGCAGCTTGGCGGCTTTGCGGCGCGCGAAGTCAAGCTCTTTGTCGATGGCCTTCTCGGTGCCATTGCGCAGATCATCGTAATCGCGCCGCGTCTCAAGCGCTTCGTAGCGAGACTGGATCGCCGTCAGCAGCGCCTCGCCCTGCAGCGCGGGCCAGCGGCTGCTGGTTTCGGCGGCAGCTTCGTGCCTTTCGGGGTTCGTGTAGACGTCGCCCATGCGCAGGTCGGTACGCGTAACATCAAGCGGGCGCAGCGTGTGCTGGATTCGGCCTTCCATGTCCAGAGCGTAGATGTTGCTGCGGGTACCCATCAGCGACAACAACAGTTCATGTTCGCCTTGCTTGCCGCCCAGCAGCAGCGCAACCTGGCGGTCGTCGTTCACAATGCGCAGACCCCTAACGAACGCACGGTGACAGTGCGACTTGACCCACTGGGCAAAATCGGGCGGAAAGCTGGGTGCTGCCGGTGCCTCGCTGAGCAGCGAGATGCGGCCGAACTTCGGGTGCGTGGACAACACCACCCAGCGCTTGGCGCCTGAGTCCTCTTCTTCGCCGCGGCCGTACAGTTCCAGCACCAGCGTGTGGTCATCCGGCTGGATTACACGTTGGACACGGCACTCAAGCACGACCGGTTCCAGCAACGGAACCAGTGCACGGATTTCGGCCAGCGAGAGCATGAGGGTCAGGATAAGACCCGAAAGGGCAAGGGGATAGGGCGTGTCAACGCTGGCATTGCGGGCAAAAATGCGCGCTGCGCTGGCCGATCACGATGCGCTTGATCTCGTCTCCGCAGACTCTGCAGGACTCACCCTCGCGGGCATAGACAGCGCGCTCGTCCTGGTAGGCGCCGTCCGAACCGTCGGGGGCCACGTAATCGCTGATGCTGCTGCCGCCGGTTTCAATGCTGCGCTTGAGCACGCGCCGGATGTTCGAAACCAACCGGTCACATTCGGCGCGGGTCAGCCTGCTGGCGCGCCGCAGGGGCCTCAGGCCGCTCAAAAACAACGCCTCATCGGCATAGATGTTGCCCACGCCCCCCAGCACAGACTGGTCAAGCAGCAGCGATTTCACGGCAACTCCGCGCCGTCGTGCCGCCGCGTGCAATTCGGTGCCGGTTGCGGCCAGCGCATCCGGGCCAAGCCTGTCCAGCCGAGTATCGGATTCACCCGCCGCCAGCCACTTCACCTTGCCGAACTTGCGGGCGTCGCGAAACCAGACTTCCGGCCCGCCGTCTTTGAATGCCACCCGCAGGTGGGTGTGCCGGTCGGGTTTAAAGTCCGGCTGCTGCTCGGGCTTCAGCGATGCACGCGCCGTCGAAGAAAGCAGGCGCAGGCTGGCGCTGCCCTGAACAAAAAGCTGACCCGTCATGCCCAAGTGCAGCAGCAGTCGCGAGCCATCATCCAGCGAGGCTAGCAGATACTTGCCGAGGCGCTCGAGGCTGACCACCGTGCGCCCCTTGAGTCGCCGCTTCAGCACCGGAGGCGGAGTCAAGAAGAAGTAGCTGGGGGCTGTGGTGCGCACGCCCGCAATCACTCGCCCAATCAGCGCAGGGGCAATCTTGCGGCGCGTAACTTCAACCTCGGGCAGCTCGGGCATGCAGGGCTTTTGCCACAGATGAACACAGATGAACACAGATGAACACTGATTGCGCGGCAAGCCTATCCGTGTCCATATGTGTTCATCTGTGGCTCAAGTGGTAAATCAGCGTCATGGCTGAAGCCGATGCCTTGTTGCAGACCGCGCCCCGCCCGATGTGGCGGCTGTTTTCGTACCTGGGGCCGATGCGTGGGCGACTGGCATCCTCCATCAGTTCCAGCGTAACCAACAAGGTCCTCGACCTGGCGCCGCCGATCATTGTCGCGTGGCTGATTGACAGCGTCACCGGCAATGCGCCCGCCTTCATGGCCTGGTTCGGATTGTCCGAGATGTTTGCGCAGATCGTGTTTCTGGCTGTGATCACCGTGGTGATCTTCGGCCTCGAAAGCCTGTCGCAGTGGGGCTACTCCTACGGTTTCATGACCATTGCCCAGAACATGCAGCACCGGCTTCGGGTAGATGCATACCGGCGCATGCAGTTGCGCGAGATCCGGTTCTTTGAAGAGCATCGGCTTGGCAAGACGCTGGCGATGCTCAACGATGACGTGAACCAGCTTGAGCGCTTCCTGAACAACGCATTCAACGAGATCGTGCAGTTGTTCGTGCTGTTGGCGTTTGCAGGCACGGTGATGACGCTGATCTCACCCTCGCTGGCGGCGATTGGCCTTCTGACCATGCCGCTGATCATTTTCGGCAGCTTCAAGTTCAGCAAGATGCTTGAGCCGCGTTATCGCAAAGTACGGGAAAGCGTCGGCGATGTGGCAAGCCGCCTTGAAAACAACATCGGCGGCATTTTAGTGATCAAGAGCTTCACAGCCGAGAACTACGAGGCCGAGCGCGTTGAACAGGCCAGCGAAGCATACCGCCAGGCCAACCATCATGCGATCAAGCTGAACAGCGTGTTTATCCCCATCGTGCGCATGGGCATCGCGCTTGGGTTTGCCGCGGTGATCGTGCTTGGCGGATGGTGGGTCATGCAGGGCATGTTGACCGCCGGCGAACTTGTGCTGTTCTGTATGATGATCCAGCGCCTGCTGTGGCCGCTGACAAGGCTGGGCCAGACCTTCGACGACTACCAGCGCGCGAAAGCCAGCGCCACGCGTGTCTTCGGCTTGCTGGACACACCCGGCGCGGTACAGGATCCAGAGCAGCCGGCGCCGATGCAGCGGGCCAGTGGCGAAGTCGAGTTCGACAACGTTTCTTTCAAGTACCGCAACCGTGAGCCGGTATTGAATGGGCTATCTTTACGCGTCAAGGCCGGCGAGATGGTCGGAATCGCGGGCACGACCGGCGCTGGAAAGAGCACGTTGATCAAGCTGCTGCTGCGGCTGTATGAAGTGAACGAGGGCGCGATCAAGGTTGACGGCATCGACGTGCGCCACTTGCGTCAGGAAGATCTAAGGCGCCAGATTGCGCTGGTCAGCCAGGATGTGTTCCTGTTCCACGGCACGATCCGCGAAAACATCGCCTACCCGGGTGTTGAACTGCCGCTGGAAAGGGTCATCGAGGCGAGCCGCAACGCACAGTTCGACGACTTCGTGCAAAGCCTGCCCGATGGCTACGAGACGATTGTCGGCGAACGCGGTATCAAGCTGTCCGGCGGGCAGCGGCAGCGTCTGAGCATCGCCCGCGCCCTCTTGAAGGACGCGCCGATTCTGGTGCTGGATGAAGCCACCAGCAGCGTGGACACTGAAACCGAGCGCATGATCCAGCAGAACCTGGAGCAACTGACCGCCGGCCGCACGGCGCTTGTCATCGCGCACCGGCTCAGCACGATCCGCAAAGCCGACCGCATCATCGTGATCAAGGACGGCAGAGTAGACGAAGAAGGAACCCACGACGAACTGGTTTCCCACGGCGGGACCTACGCCGACCTGTGGGCCGTACAAAGCGGCAGCGAAGTCACCGCCGCACCCGGCGCGTAATTGCCCCGGCCCGGCCTTCCGTCAGCGGGCCTTGCGCAGCAGCCTCGGTGTAGCAAGCCATTGCAGCCGGCCCTCGGCACTGGCGGGGGCGGCTGGGAATTCGAGGACGGCTGCGCCGCCTTTCTTGTACTCGAACGCGGGACGGGGCGTTCCCAGCAACCAGGCTGTCAGCTCTGACAACATGGGTTCGTGGCCGACGATCACAACCGGTCCTTTGGTCTTCAGCATCGCAAGCGCCCGCGTTGCCGCTTCCGGCGTGACGCCGGGTTCAAGCTCCGGCAGCGCCTGGGGTTTGGGCCATCCGGCTTTTGCCAGCAGCACTGCGGTGCGCCACGCCCGTTTGGGTGGGCTGGCAAAGCACAGCGCAACTTCCGGCTCAAGTTTGACCAGTCGGGCAGCCACATCGCGAAACTTCCTGGCGCCGCGCTTCGTCAGTGGTCGCGCGCCATCGTCGGGCCAGCGTTTGGCGTTTCGCTCGAATGCAATGGCGTGTCGCACAATGATGAGGCGCATACCGGCCTCACTTGCCCTGGGTTCGGGCCTTGAGGCCGATCAACTGCAGCTCTTCGGCGCGATGCCACTGCACGATGTATTCCATTCGTCGAATCTTTTCGCCTGACTCATATACCCAGGCGGCAGCGTCGAGTTTGCCGGTCGGGTCGCGAAGCAGGATCACGCCCTTGCCGTCAACCTGTGCGGCTTCGGCCTTCAGCGGGGTGTCCTCATCCAGCATGTGGGTCAGCGACTTGGATGCTACTTCGTCGATACCCTTTTCTTCAGGAAACGGCGAGTCCATGACCTGTGCCGTGCCGTCGGGCTCGTAGAGCGCTTTCAGGGCAGCCAAATCGCGGGCGTTGAATGCCTCGCAGAACTTGCCCAGCACGTCGCTGCTCTTACGCAACCTGTCGAGAACCTCCGCGAAGTCCGGCTTTTGCGCCATCGGCATTGCGCCGTGGGGCAGGAAGTCCTTGATCGCATTGCTCGGAAACAGATGGATGTGCACGTGCGGCACCTCGTAGCCGACCACCATGCTGCACACACGGGTGCATTGCAGCTTGGACTTCAAAAGTTGCGCTACGCCCTGCGCCGCCGCCTGTAAAGCCGCGTATTCAGAGGGCGGCATGTCGAACAGATAGTTGTGCTCTGCCTTCGGAATGACAATCGTGTGTCCGTAGCACCACGGGTTGATGTCGAGAAAGGCAAGGTGCCTGTCGTCTTCCCACACTTTGTGGCACGGTATTTCGCCGGCAATGATCTTGCTGAAGATGGTAGGCATGGTTCTCTCCCCCACAGATTCAATCACAGAGAACAAGGAGTTCACGGAGAAAAACACAGGCCGCCAAGTGGCGGCCTGTTTGATTGCTTCATCGCATACGCGATGGGCTTGGATTACCTGGCGTACTCGGTTACTCGGGTTTCTCGCATCAGGGTCACTTTGATTTCTCCCGGATACGTCAGCTCGTCCTCGATCTTTTCCGCCATCTGGCGGCAGATCAGCAGGGCCTGCTCGTCAGTGACCTTGGAACTGTTCACCAGCACACGCAACTCCCGGCCCGCCTGCACTGCAAACGCCTCGCTGACCCCTTCAAAACTCTTGGCCACGGCTTCCAGCGCCGTGAGCCGCTGCACATACCGCTCCATGCTCTCGCGGCGCGCACCCGGCCTTGAGGCCGAGATCGCGTCTCCAGCCGCCGCCAGCGACACATACGGGTACTTGTGGTGCATCGGCTGGTCGTGGTGGCCGCCGGCGGCTTCAATCACCTCCGGCCGCTCACCAATGCTGATCAGGAACTCTTTGCCGACCAGCGGGTGACCGCCTTCCTTTTCATGGTCAATCGCTTTGCCGATGTCGTGCATGAGCCCGCAACGCCGCGCCAGCTTGACGTCCAAGCCCAATTCTGCGGCCATCATGCCGCAAAGATGTGCGACCTCGACGCTGTGCTTGTAGTTGTTCTGGCCATAGCTGCTGCGGAACTTCAGGCGACCCAGCAGGCGCTGGGCCTTGGGGTTGATGTTGTGGACATCGGCATCGAACTGGATCTGTTTGCCGGCTTCGATGATTTCTTTGTCTACTTCGGCGCTGCACATGACGTGCAGTTCTTCAATGCGGGCGGGGTGAATGCGCCCGTCCTGGATCAGCTTCTCCAGCGTGCGGCGGGCGATTTCGCGGCGCACTGAGTCAAAGCAACTCACCACCACGAGTCCCGGGGTATCGTCCACGATCACGTCAACGCCCGTGACTTTTTCAAAGTGGCGAATGTTGCGGCCCTCACGCCCGATGATGCGGCCCTTCACCTCGTCGCTCGGGATTTCGACCGTGCTGGTCGTGGTTTCGCCTGTGTGTTCGCTGGCAAGGCGGCAGATGGCCTGGCTGACAGTCCACTTTGCCTTCTCGTCAATCTCTTCTTCTGACTTCTCGATCATGTGCTTGATGCGTTCGGCCTTTTCGGCAACCAGTTCCGCGTCAAGCCGCGCCAGCAACTCGCGCCGTGCTTCGTCGGGCGTCATCTCGGCAATTTCGGACAGCTTGGCGCGGGACTCTTCCAGCACGGCAGTACGCTCGGCTTCAAGCGCTGCTGCGCGCTCTTTTGCCGCCTCAATTTCCTTCTGGCGGTTCTCGAGCTGGTCGGCCTTCTTGTCCAGCAACTCGAACTTCTGCTCCATGCTTTCTTCGCGCTTGGCGATGCGTTTCTCGAGTTCTTTGACTTCCTGCCGGTCCTTCTCAAGTTCCTGTTCAATCTTTTCGCGGTGTTTCAGGGCCTCGCCTTTTGCTTCCAGGCGGGCCGTCGTCATGATGTTTTCAGCTTCCTTCTTTGCATCCTCCTTGATGCGTTCCGCGTCGCCCGTTGACAGCTTCTGGGCGGCATCCACCTTCCCCTTCATCAACATGAAAACAGCGCCGGCAATTGCGCCACCGCCAACGATCAACCCGATCGCCAGTCCAAGCAGTAGCGGGCCGGTTTCAGCAAGAAACATGACGTGCCTCCGTGCCCCGTGCGGGGCGAATCCGCCCAATTCGGGGCGGGCGAGGTACGTCGACTTGCGGAGCAGCTATGCAGGCACCCCACCCGGCGAACCAGGTGGCTCCAGACAGTCTTGCGGACCGGCTGTAAAACTGCTGCACGCGGTAACCCAAGCAAGCTGGGCAACCTGTACGTGCCGACGAATTGGTCGGGTGCAGCTCATTCGCGGTGCTTTACTGCATTCGGCCTTTGGGGCCGTTAGGCATCCATAAAGTTCGACGTATCTTTAAACCGCAGGGGACCGCGCGGGCGTAGTGAACCTGAAAGGTCCAACATGTTGCCTCGTATAGCGCAGCCCGCTGACCCGAAGGTCAAACTACGGACCACGCATAGCTTACCAACACCCGGCGATTGCACAAACTAATCAGCCCCGGCAACCACGATGAGATATAAGTCAATCCCTATGGAGGCGAGAGGGACAACCCCGTCAGGAGAAACCGCCTATCTTTTCCGCCACGCGCTGCTGCGTAAAGGGGCCTACGAGCTGCAGCCACCCAGCGACAGGTCGCGGCTGCACGAGCTGGCGTTTCACCTGATCGAGCAGGCCTTCGGCGGCCGAGCGCCGGAGCTGGCGCCGCTTGACCCGCCGAACACGGAAACAACCCAGCCGCACCCCTCCGACACGGTCGCCGCCGAGTTGGCCGAGCACGCGCGGCTGGCTCTTGAAGGAAGCGCGCCCGACGGCGGCGATCACTGGGTTACGCGACGGCGTCAGTACCTGAGAAGAGCGGCCGAGTACGCGCAACGGCTTTATCAGCCTGAAGCCTCGCGCCACTGGGAACAGCTTGCGTCCGTGACGGAGGGGGCCGTCCGGGGCGAAGCGCTGCGCCGGGCCGGCTCAGTGCATGACGACCGTGGTGAATCCGGACGCGCCTATGCCCTCTACGAGTTGGCCCTATCGGAGCAGCGCCCGTCCGGGAACAAACGGGGTGAGGGCGCGATCTTGCAGAGCATCGCGGGCGCGCTCAGCAGGCTGGGGCGCATGCAGGAAGCGGAGGCGGCGTACGAACAGGCCCTCGCGGTCCTTCGATCCGCCGGTCAGGACCGGCTTGAAGGCGCGACGCTGTCGAATCTTGCCAGCCTTCATCACCACTTGGGGCGCTTAGAAAAGGCGCGACAAACATACGAGCTAGCGCTGACCATGCATCGACGTTCCGGCAACCGCCGTGCCGAGGGCATCGTACTGGGCAACCTGGCGCTGCTCGACCAGCAGACCGGCCGCCTGGAAGAATCAGAGCACGGCCACACGCGAGCGCTTACCATACACTTGGAAGTCGGAAATCGCAGATTCGAAGGCATGGCGCTGGCCAACCTCGCCATACTGCAACTGTATGCGGGCCGGCTGGAATCGGCCGAAGCGGGCTATCAACAGGCGCTGGCCATTGCCCGCGAGGTTGGAGACCGCTATCTGGAGGGCACTACGCTCGGCAATCTGGCCGGCCTGTACTGCGACACGGGGCGCACCATGCCTGCCGAGCGCGCCTATGCGAGCGCGCTGGAGCTTTTCCGTGAACTCGGCAACCTGCGCTCAGAAGGAGTAACACTCGGGAACATGGCGATGGTCTACCTGAACCTGGGACGGCTGGAACTCGCGGAACACGCCATGACACGCGCCCTGGAACTGCATCGCAGGGTCGGAAACCGGCGCTTTGAGGGGATTCACCTGTGTGATTACGCGACCCTTCTGGTGCGGTTGGGTCGGCAAGAGGAAGCCCGCGGCGCATGGCAGCGGGGCGCGAGCCGCTTGCGTGAAATGAACGACCAGGCGGACCTGGAAGTCAAGCTGCTCGCCATGGGAAATGCCTGCGATGAAGCGGGCGTGCCGCCCTTCGAGTAGGGGTCTGGCTCGTTGGGGTCTGGGTCGTTTTCGCGAAGTGAAAAGGTGCCTGACCCCCTCCAACCGTCGCAACTATAATGCCGCCGTGCCCATGCCATCCGCCGAAACCGCCTACCTGTTCCGCCACGCGCTGTTGCGCGACGCGGCCTATGAGCTGCAACTACCCGGCGACCGGGCAAAGCTGCACGAGCTGGCGTTCTACCTGATCGAAGAGGCCTTTGGCGGCCGCGCGCCCGAGCCGCCGCCACTGGACGCTATCGACCCTCAGAAACTCGAGCCGCACCCCACGGACCTGGTGGCTGTCGAGCTTTGCTATCACCTGCACCGTGCGCTCGAATCGCCGGGCTCCGGTGAGCGCGGGGCCGGTGCAGGCGTGACGCCCGACGTACTGAAGCTGTACCTGCTCCGCGCCGCCGAGCACAACGAGAAGCAGTTCCGCAGCGAGACCGCGGTGCAGGCCTGGCAGGCGCTGGCTGACCTGCTTGCGGGCGCCGCCCGCGGTGAGGCCCTGCGCCGTGCGGCGAGTGTGTGGCATGGCGCCGGGCGCTCCAAAGCGGGTGAGACTCTGTTGGAGCAGGCCCTGGCGATTCACCGTGAAGTCGGCAACCGGCGCTTCGAAGGCATCGCGCTGGGAAATCTGGCGAATGTGTATCAGGAAACCGGCCGGGTCGAACTGGCCGAGCGCACACACGGGCAGGCCCTGGCGATTGCCCGCGAAGTCGGAAACCGGCGCTTCGAGGGCATCGCGCTGGGAAATCTGGCGAATGTGTATCAGGAAACCGGCCGGGTCGAACTGGCCGAGCACACGCAAGGGCAGGCCCTGGCGATTCACCGCGAAGTCGGCAACCGGCGCTTCGAGGGCATCGCGCTGGGAAATCTGGCGAATGTGTATCAGGAAACCGGCCGGGTCGAACAGGCCGAGCGCACATACGGGCAGGCGCTGGCGAGTGCCCGCGAAGTCGGCGACCGGCGCTCCGAGGGCGTGGCGCTGGGAAATCTGGCGATCGTGTATCGTGAAACCGGCCGGGTCGAACTGGCCGAGCACACGCAAGGGCAGGCCCTGACGATTGCCCGCGAAGTCGGCAACCGGCACTTAGAGGGCATCGCGTTGGGAAATCTGGCGGGCGTGTATATGGATACCGGCCGGGTCGAACAGGCCGAGCGCACGTACGGGCAGGCGCTGGCGATTGCCCGCGAAGTCGGCGACCGGCGCTCCGAGGGCATGGCGTTGGGAGCTCTGGCGAGCGTGTATATCGATACCGGCCGGGTCGAACAGGCCGAGCACACGCACGGGCAGGCCCTGGCGATTCACCGTGAAGTCGGCAACCGGCGCTTCGAGGGCATCGCGCTGTGCGACTATGCGATGTTGAAAATGACGACCGCACAGACCCAGGAGGCGAGGGAGCTGTGGCTGCAAGGCACAGCCACCCTGCGCGAGCTGAAAGACAACGCCGAACTCGAACGCTGGACCGCAGCCATGCGCGAAGCCTGCTCCAAGGCGGGCATTGAGCCCTTCGACGCGTAGGGGTCTGGCTCGTAGGGGTCTGGCTCAACTTTTGGCGCAGTTTGCCAAAATTGTGCCTGACCCCCTCCCGAGCCGGTAGAATCACACCATGCCATCCGCCGAAACCGCCTACCTGTTCCGCCACGCGCTGCTGCGCGACGCGGCCTATGAGCTGCAACTACCCGGCGACCGGGCAAAGCTGCATGAGCTGGCGTTTCATCTGATCGAGCAGGCCTTCGGCGGCCGCGCGCCCGAGCCGCCGCCGCTGGACGCAATTGACCCGCTGGACTTCGAGCCCTACCCCACAGATGTTGTTGCCTTCGAGCTGGCAGAGCACGTCCGGCAGGCGCTTGCGGGGAACCCCGAGCACGAACTCACAGCCCTGCAAAAGCTATACCTGCGCCGGACAGCCGAACACGCCGAGCGGGAGTTTCGCACCGGCGAGGCGTGCACGGCCTGGGAGTCCCTGGCGGCACTGCTGGACGGCGCGTCAAAGGGCGAAGCCCAGCGGCGTTCGGGCGTCTTACACGCTCAAGGCGGCCAGTTACGTCGCGCCGAAGCGGCCTTCCAGTCGGCCCTGTCCGCCCACCGCGAAGTCGCCGACCGGCGCGGTGAGGGCATTGTCCTGAGAGGCCTCGCGATCGTCTACTCGCGGACCGGGCGCACCGAGCAGGCTGAGCGGACCGTTACGCAGGCCCTGGCCATCCACCGCGAGGTCGCTGACCGGCGCAGCGAGGGCATCGCGCTGGGAAATCTGGCGATCGTGTATCAGGAAACCGGCCGGGCCGAACAGACGGAGCGGACTTACGGGCAGGCCCTGGCCATCCACCGCGAAGTCGGCGATCGGCGCGGCGAGGGCATCGCGCTGGGAAACCTGGCGTCCGTGTACCGGGAAACCGGCCGGCCCGAACAGGCCGAGCGCGCGTATGAGCAGGCCCTGGCGATTCACCGCGAAGTCGGCAACCGGCGCTCCGAGGGCATCGCGCTGGGGAGCTTGGCGGTCGTGTATCAGGAAACCGGCCGGGTCGAACAGGCCGAGCACACGCACGGGCAGGCCCTGGCCATCCACCGCGAAGTCGGCAACCGGCACTTCGAGGGCATCGCGCTGGGAAATCTGGCGATCGTGTATCAGAGTACCGGCTGGGTCGAGCAGGCCGGGCACAAGTATGAACAGGCCTTGGCGATTCACCGCGAGGTCGGCGACCGGCACTTCGAGGGCCTCGCGCTGTGCGACTATGCGGTGCTGAAAGTGACGACCGCACAGACCCAAGAGGCGAGGGAACTGTTTCTGCAGGGCACAGCCATCCTGCGCGAGCTTGGCGCCAAGGCCGAGCTCGAGCGCAGGACCGCAGCCATGCGCGAATCTTGCGCCAAGGCCGGCATTGAGCCCTTGGACGCGCAAGCGTAGGGGTCTGGCTCGTAGGGGTCTGGCTCAACTTTTGGCGCAGTTTGCCAAAATTGTGCCTGACCCCCTCCCGAGCCGTGGCTGCAGGGCGCAGCCATCCTGCGCGAGTTGAAAGACAGCGTCGAACTCGAACGCAAGACTGCCGCCATGCGCGAAGCCTGCGCCAAGGCGGGCATTGAGCCCTTGGACGCGCAAGCCTAGGGGTCTGGCTCGTTTTCGCGGCCTGTCCGACGAAGCCTCGGCGAAGTCGGAAGCGAGAAGGTGCCTGACCCCCTCCAACCGCCGCAACTATAATGCCACCGTGCCCGAGCCGTCCGCCGAAACCGCCTATCTTTTCCGCCACGCGCTGCTGCGCGACGCGGCCTATGAGGTGCAATTGCCCTCCGACCGGGCGCGGCTGCACGAGCTGGCGTTTTGCCTGATCGAAGAAGCCTTCGGCGGCCGCGCGCCCGAGCCGCCGCCACTGGACGCTATCGACCCTCAGAAACTCGAGCCGCACCCCACGGACCTGGTGGCGCATGAGTTGGCTCGCCACGCCAGCCTCGCAATCGAAAGCCTGGAACCTCCAAGCCACGAGCTGGAGGCCGGGCGCCTGCTGTACCTGCGTCGCGCGGCGGAACACGCAGACAAGCAGTTCCGCACTGACTCGGCGGTACAGTGTTGGCAGGAACTGGCGGTACGGCTGGCGGGGACTGCTCAAGCCGAAGCCTTGCGCCGCGCCTCAATCGCCTGGTACTCGGCCGGGCGGCCAAAGCTGGCAGAGCCACTTGCACGGCGAGCCTTGGACACAGCACGCGAAGTCGGAAATCGAAACCTGGAGGGCATCACGCTGGGCAATCTGGCTCTGGTGTATGACCAGACCGGCCGGGTGGACCTGGCCGAGCAGACAACGCAACAGGCGCTGGCCCTTCATCGCGAGAACGGCAACCGGCGCTTGCAGGGATTCGAGCTGGGGAACCTGGCGGGGGTATTTCGCGAATCAGGTCGCCTGGCACAGGCGGAGCAGACGTTTCAGCAAGCGCTGGCAATACACCGCGAAGTCGGCGACCGGCGCGCGGAGGGCGTTGCGTTGGGGAATCTTGCTGGCGTCTACCGCGTGACCGGCCGACTCACAGAAGTCGAGCCGACGTTCCAGCGGGCGTTGGCGATTCACCGCGAAGTCGGCAACCGGCGCTCGGAGGGCATCGTGCTCGGGAATCTGGCGAACGCCTATCGAGAATCCGGTCGAATCGAACAGGCCGAATTGACCTACCAGCATGCGCTGGCGATCCACCGCGAAGTCGGCAACCGGCGCTCGGAGGGCATCACGCTGGGGAATCTGGCGAACGTGTACAAGGATGCCAACCGGATCGAAGAAGCCGAACGAACGGCCATGCAGGCGTTGGCAATCGCACGCGAAGTCGGTAACCGGCGCTTCGAGGGCATTCACTTGTGTACATTCGGTCTGCTGGAACTGGACCGGCGGCGGCCGGGCCGAGCACGCGAGGTGTGGCGTCAAGGTGAAACCATCCTGCGCGAACTCAACGACACGGGCCAGCTTGAGCATCAGACAAATGCCATGCGCGAGGCTTGTGAAAAGGCGGGCGTGCCGGACTTTGACGTTCCCGGCGAAGCCTCGGAGTAGGTTGCACGCCTTGTGTGCCGTGGTAACGTGCCCGCGATCATCTGGAAGGTGCTGCCATGGCCAAGTTTGAACCCATTCTCAGCAAATACTTCAACCAGCCCAACTCGTGGACGCTGCAGCACTACCGCTCGCGCGGCGGGCATTACGGCTACGAGACGGCCAAGAAGGCAATCAACTCGTTCGAGCCCAAGGCGCTGGTCGACGAAGTCAAGAAGAGCAACCTGCGCGGGCGTGGCGGCGCAGGCTTTCCCGCCGGCGTGAAATGGTCGTTCCTGCCTGAAAACGGCAAGCCTCGCTATCTGGCGGTCAACGCCGACGAGTCTGAGCCCGGCACCTTCAAAGACCGCGCCATCATGGCCTATGACCCGCACAGCCTGATCGAGTCCATGATCTGCGCCTGCTGGGCCATCAAGTGCCATCACGCATACGTCTTTGTGCGCGGCGAGTTCGTGCGCGAAATCAAGCGCATGCAGGCCGCCATCGACGAGTGCTACAAAGCCGGCATCCTTGGCGAGAACGTACTCGGCCTTGGCAAATTCAAGCTGGACATCACGGTCATCGGCGGCGCGGGCGCTTACATCTGCGGCGAGGAAACCGGCCTGCTGTCGGCCGCTGAGGGCCGGCGCGCATACCCGAAAATCAAGCCGCCATTTCCAGCCGTGGAAGGCTACTTCCGTTACCCGACGATCATCAACAACGTCGAGACCATCGCCTGCGTCATGCACATCGTCGCCCACGGCGCCGACTGGTTCAGGAAGATCGGCCCCGAAAGCGGCCCCGGCCCCAAGCTGTTCTGCGTCAGCGGGCATGTGCAGAAGCCCGGCTTGTACGAAGTCGCGCTGGGCACGACGCTGCGCGAGATCATTTACGACTACGCCGGCGGCCCCGTCGGCAACATCAAGGGCATCATTCCTGGCGGCAGTTCCATGCCAATCATGACGCCCGACCAGATCGACACCCCCGCCGACTTTGACAGCATTCGTGCCGCCGGCAGCTTTCTGGGCAGCGCGGGCATGATCGTCTTCAACGACGAGACGTGCATCGTGAATGCGCTGCTGAACCTGGCGCGCTTCTATCACCACGAGTCATGCGGCCAGTGCACGCCGTGCCGCGAGGGCCTGGGCTGGCTGGAAAAACTGTGCCACCGCCTCGAGTTCGGCCATGGCAAAGAGGGCGACGCCGACCTGATGAACGAGGTATGCGTGATGATCAAGGGCCGCACGATCTGCTTCCTGGCGGACTCGCTGATCATGCCGGTACAGAGCTACATCGCCAAGTTCCGCGACGAGTTCGAGTACCACATCAAGCATCACAAGTGCCAGACCGCCACCGAACCCGGCAAGTTCAAAGTGCCCGAGCATCTGGCGCTGGCCCACGCGTGATCACTCGGCTGACTTCAGTTCAGTGATCCAGTCAGCGAGTTTCTTTTCGCCCTTGGCGTCGCACACCAGGTTCATGGTGTCGTGGTAGTCGCCCGCCTTGATGCGGTACGCGCGCCAGCCCTGGTGCCAGGTCTGGCTGATCACGGTCATGATGCGGTCGTCCTTGGCAATCAGGCACGGGCCTTCGATGCCGAGCTTCTTGAAGTCCGGCTGGTGGATGATGGTCGTGCTGCCCTTGTTGCCGACCAGCAAGAAGTCCTCGAACTTCACATTGAGAATCGTGCCCGGCCCGGTCGTGGATTCGTCCTTGGGCTCTTCCTGCGACGGCAGTTGCAACTGCACCGGAAAGCCGTCGATGTAAAATTCGTTCAGGTTCACGCCGTTGTGGTTGTAGTACTCCTTCGTCTGCTTGCGAAAGCACTGGACCGTGACCACCGGGCTGCCCCACGTCAGTGTCACTTCGTAGGCGTACTCTTCGTACAGGTCGAGGATTTCCTTGTTGTTCTTGCGCGCGAAGTCAACGCAATCCACGCGCAGCCTGCGCTGAAAAGGGTTGGGCTCGATGATCGTGGCGTTTTCGGGCACCGCAAACACCGCAAACAACTGCTCGCTGTCCGGCTGGCCCGTGGCGCTGTGTTCGTCGCTGCTCGCGCCCGACAGGTGCTTCAGGTCGTCGATGCAGCCGTAAATCTGGCCCAGCGGGCTTAGCTCAAGCTTGTAGCTTCCCTTGAGCGTCGTGATTTCCAGGCGGCCGTGAATTTCTTTCTCTGGGTCGAGCTTCAGCTTCAGCAAGTCGCTTTCCAGTTGCGCGTTGGCGCGCTTGACCTTCAAGCCGCCGAAGTCGATCTCGCGTACCTCTTTGCCAGTCCTGCCCTTCTTCCAGGCGGGCAGCTTGGCCCTGGACTTCACGCCGGGATGAATCGTGAACTTGCCGCCGCCTGCGGGCACCTCGGCCAGAAAGCGCATCTTGCCCAACTTGCTGTCGTATGAGCTTGGCACGTCCTTGCCATCCGGCCCGCGCACGGCGCAGTCGCCGGCGAGTTTCACGTCATAAGAAAACCCGCGAGGCGCGGTAGCAAACTTGCCCGCGTTGGCAACATCGATGGTGATGACGTCTTCGTCTTTGGCGACCACCGTGGCGGACGAAAGACAGAGCGTGAGCAGAATAAGCAGCAGTCGTTTCATGGGCGCATTGTAGCGAGCGCCCCATACCAGGGAGCCCCGAACGTGAGTTCGGGGCAATTCGCCAGTGCATATCTGCAAAGCCCCGAACTGACGTTCGGGGCTCCCTGCTCAACCTTGTCGCAGGCGTTGTTATGCTGCCGCGATGCCCGACAAGCCTTTCAAGCTCGTTTCATCCAACCAGCCCTCCGGCGACCAGCCGCAGGCGATTGCCGCATTGTGCCGCGGCTTTGAAACCGGCGCACAGTTCCAGACGCTGCTGGGCGTGACGGGCAGCGGCAAGACCTTCACCATGGCCAAGGTGATCGAGCAACTGAATCGCCCCGCGCTGATCATGGCGCCGAACAAGACGCTGGCGGCGCAGCTCTTCAGCGAGTTCAAGAAGCTGTTTCCTGAAAATGCCGTCGAGTATTTCGTCAGCTACTACGACTATTACCAGCCCGAAGCCTACGTCCCCCAGACCGACACGTTCATTGAAAAGGACAGCGCCCAGAACGAGCGCATTGACCGCTTGCGCCACAGCGCCACCCGCAGCCTGCTTGACCGCCGCGACGTCATCATTGTCGCCAGCGTTTCATGCATCTACGGCCTCGGCTCACCGGAGGCCTACCAGGGCGCGTTGCTTTACGCCGAAAAGGGCGTGCCGCTTTCGCGCAAGAGGGCGGTCAAGAAGCTGGTGGACATCCAGTACAGCCGCAACGATTTTGATCTGCAGCGCGGCACCTACCGCGTGCGCGGCGACGTGCTGGACGTCTTTCCGATCTATGAAGATGACAAGGTGATCCGGCTTGAGTTCTTCGGCGACGACCTGGAATCGATCTGGGAAATCGACCCGCTGACCGGCGAAGTGCTTGGACAGCTTGAAAAGGTCACGATCTACCCCGCCACGCACTACGTCACGCCACAAAGCAAGCTGGACCTTGCGCTGGAGAACATCGAGGCCGAGCTGGTGCAGCAGGTCGAGTATTTCAAGACCAAGGGCAAGCTGCTTGAGGCCCAGCGCATTGAGCAACGCACGAAGTATGACCTGGAGTTGATCCGCGAGATCGGCGCCTGCAAGGGCATCGAGAACTACTCACGCCACTTTGAGCATCGCGCCGCCGGCAGCCCGCCGCCTTGCCTGCTGGACTACCTTCCCCAGAACGCACTGCTGATGCTGGACGAAAGCCACGTAACCGTGCCCCAGATCGGCGGCATGTACAAGGGCGACCGCGCGCGCAAGGAAACCCTGGTCGAGTTCGGGTTCCGGCTTCCCAGCGCGATCGACAACCGGCCCCTGAAGTTCGAGGAGTTCTCGGCCATCAGGCGCCAGACGCTCTACGTCAGCGCCACACCGGGCAACTTTGAACTGGAGAAGTCCCTGGGCCACGTGGCCGAGCAGATCGTGCGACCCACTGGGTTGATCGACCCGCCGATTGAGGTCAAGCCGGCCAAGGGCCAGGTGGACGACCTGATCGGCGAGTTGCGGCCCGTCATTGCCCGCAACGAACGCGCGCTGGTGTGCTGCCTGACCAAGCGCATGGCAGAGGACCTGGCTGCGTACCTTGCCGACCTGGACTTCAAGGTGCGCTACCTGCACGCCGACATCGACACGATTGAACGCACCGAGATCCTGCGCGACCTGCGCAAGGGTGAGTTTGACGTGCTCGTCGGCATCAACCTGCTGCGCGAAGGGCTGGACCTGCCCGAGGTCAGCCTGCTCGCGATTCTCGACGCCGACCGCGAAGGCTATCTGCGCAGCCACAACTCGCTCATCCAGATGGTGGGCCGCGCGGCACGCAACGTTCACGGGCGAGTCGTGATGTATGGCGACAAAACCACGCAGAGTATGCAGGCCGCCATCGAAGAAACCAACCGACGCCGACGCCTGCAGGAAGCCTACAACCAGCAGCACAACATCACGCCGCGCACCATCATCAGTGCGATCGATGACGTGCTTGCCAGCATTTTCGAAGCCGACTACGTCACGGTCGACAAAGAAGAAGAGACCTACACCCACTACGAGTGGCCCGGCCAGAAGGGCAAGCGCAAGAAGCCCGGCGCGCTCAAAGACCCCGGGCGCGGCAGCGGCGAGCGCGCCACCGAAACCGGCCGCAACTTCGCCACCCGCCGCGCGTTGCAGGCGGCCGAGAAAGCGGGCGCGCTGGAAGGCCGCAAGAAGAAACTGGCAGACCGCTACCCGGAAGTGCATGAGCCACCGGTCGGCGTGCAGCGGGCCGTAGACCGCTCCGAGGTACCCCGCATGATCAGCAAGCTCGAAAAGGAAATGTTCGAGGCCGCCAAGAACCTGGACTTCGAAACGGCGGCGCTTCTGCGCGACGAAATCCGCGAACTCAAGCGCATTGAACTTGGCGTGAAGTAGGCAACCGGGGGCGGCTATGGAAGCAGGACTGTCGTTGACCATCTTCTACGTCGCAGACCTCGCCAGGGCGACGGCGTTCTATGATGCGGCCTTCGGTTTCAGCAAGAACATCAACGTACCCGAGTACGTCGAGTACCGCTTGAACGCCGGCGCCTGCCTTGGCCTGATGCCGCAGGCGAACACTCGCCACCTGGTGGGTCCGGACCTTGGCGGGCGCAGGCCCACCGACGGCTGCCCCCGCGGCGAGTTGTACCTGCTGGTCGCCGATGTCGAGTCCGCCACCGAGCAGCTTCGCAAAGCCGGCGCCCGATGCACCTCGCAGATTGCCTTACGCGACTGGGGCGACCGCGCCGCATACTTCCTGGACCACGACGGATACGTGCTCGCAGTGGCCCAGCCCGCCGGCGAAAAGCGCCTCACTTGACGTTCGCTTTGCCCAAGTGATGCTCCGCGCCCATGCTGGCCCTCACGCAGGACGCCCAAGGCATTGCGGCTGCAATCGGCACCGCCTTCTGCTGGGCGATGTCGGCGCTGTTCTTCACGGCAGCTTCGCGGCGCATCGGCCAGTTTCATGTCAACCAGATTCGGCTTGTGCAGGCGTGCCTGTTTCTGGGCGCGGCGTGTCTTGTGACGGGCGCGTTTACGATGGCGCCTTGGGCGCAGCTTGCCCTGCTGGCGCTGTCGGGACTTGTCGGCCTGGCCCTGGGTGACGCGGCGCTGTTTCTTTCGTTGCAGATCATCGGGGCGCGGCGCGGCTCATTGATCATGGCTCTGGCGCCGGGGTTTACCGCGCTGCTGATGGTGCCGCTGCTTGGCGAAACGCTGGGCTGGGTCGGTATCGTCGGCATGGTAATCACGCTGTCGGGTGTGATGTGGGTCGTGCTGGAACGCGGCCAACCAGGCGAGATCGTGGGCAACGCAAAGCTGGGCATTATCATGGGGGTTCTGGGCGCCATTGGCCAAGCCGCCGGGTTGATCCTGAGCAAGGCGGGCCTGGGCATGGAGCACCCTGAAGGTCTGCTCAACTCGCTGTTTCACGTCACCCGCGACAACGTCAAGCCGCTGAGCCCGCTCTACGGCACCTTTGTGCGCATGCTGGTGGGCATGGTGCTGCTTGTGGGTTACGGGATTGCAGCGGGCAAGTTCGGCGCGACGCTGCATGCGCTCAAAGACCGCAAGGGTCTGGGCCAGACCACGGGCGGCGCATTCTTCGGGCCGTTTGTCGGGGTGACGTTGAGCCTGGCCGCCGTCTCATGGACCAATACCGCCGTGGCAGCCACGATTATCGGCACCAGCCCGGTGCTGGTCATCCCGATCGTGCGCATAGTCTACAAGCAGAAGATCACCGCGCGGGCAGTGGTCGGCGCGCTGGTTGCCGTCGGCGGCGTTGCTGTGCTGGCCATGCGCAAACAACTCGCGGATGCCGTTTTCTAACGCGTGTACAGCGGCAGCAACTGGTACGGCACCTGCAGAATCAGCAGCGCAAACGCCGTCGTGTAAGCTTCGCCGTAGCTCTGGCTTGGCCAACCGCCGTTGTTGGCGGGGTTGCGCTTCTGCTCTTCGATAAGCAACTCGCGCATCTTCGGAAAGTACTCGTCGAAATAGACTTCGTCGGGCGCCATCCACATCGCCTGCACCGCGTAGAAGTGTGCGTAGTAGAAGTGCGAAACATCCAGCGCACCCTGGCCCGCCTTGCGGCGGCCGATGAAGTCATCGAACTTGAAGCGCAGCCACTTCAGCCCGCCATAGTACACCTTGCCGATGTCGTGCTCGTTCCAGGTTGCGCCCTCGGCATAGACGCCGATGCCGTTCAGCGTGGCAATCGCCGCCGCACACAGCGCATAGCTGTCGCTGTTCCATCCGCTGGCCAGCGAGTACTTGAACGTGTAGCCCGTGTGCTCTTCTTTGTTATGGATAAACACGCGCTTTTCTGCGGTGTCGTACATGTACTTGATGGCGTTCTGGATTGTCTTCTTCTCGACCTTCAGACCGGCATCGCTTGCGGCCCGCAGCGCCTGAATGCAGCAGACGGTTGTGCTGCCTTCGTCCCACGTCAGGTCGTCGGGCACATAGCCCCAACCACCAAACTGAGTCTGGCCCTTGCTGATGCGTTCGACGGCAGCTTCCAACGCCTTCTTCAGACGGTTCTTTTCTTTCACATCTTCCAGCGCGCCATAGGCCTGGGCCAGAAACAGCGTGGCGTACCCGTGGCCGTGAATGCGGCTGCCATCGTTGTCGCCGGTGAAGTAGCCGGTGTTGCGGTCCTGCGTGGTGAGCAACCAGTCGATGCACTTGCGAATGTGCGTCGCGTATGGCCCCTTCTCGGGCGTGCTGCCGGATGCCAACAGAGCCAACCCGCACAGCGACGACGTGGCGATGGCAACGTTCTGGCCACCGGCGCGGGTGAACGCGCCGTTGGCGTCCTGCAACTCGGAAAGGCGCTTGAGGCCTTTCTTGACAGACTCTTTCAGGTCTTCGGTAACGTAGTTCTTGTTCAGGATGCGTTGCGCCGTTGCCTCAGAGTCGCCGCCTTCCTGCGCGACAGACAGCGACGTCACGCTGCCCAGCAGGACCAGCACGAATGACCAGCGGCGAATCATGTTCATGGCACGCTCCTGTGCCGTCCCCCGGGGACGGGTCTACCTACTATACGTTGCGCGGGCCTGTTTGGCCGACGATTTCAGCGGGCGATTTCTGCACCGGATGTGGATTGTCCCCGGATGCACAAGCGGCCCTTACGTCGCCTGCGATATCTGCTAGTTTCCGCCCCTATGCGGCCCTTGACGCCCCAGACCATGCGCTTTGAACCGCCCGGCGGCTGGCAGCGCTGTCTTGACGTGATGTTGCGCCGACCTTACGCCGTGCTGTTCGACAGCGCATTGCCCGGCGAGCTTGGGCGCCACAGCTATCTGTCTTTCGGGCCGACCATGCTGCTTTCCTGCACCGGCCCTGGTGCAACCTGGGTGCGCGGCAACTCGACATCCCGCCTTGAGGGCGATCCGTTTGCTGTCTTTGAGCGGGTGGAAACGTTCACCCGGCAGGAGTGCCCGCTGCGCGAACCAGCCGGCGTCGATGGCTTCTACGGCGGCTGGGCCGGTCTGCTGGGCTTCGACCTGCGCTGCGGCATCGAAACGCTGCCGCCGCCGAAAGCGCTCGGCCCGCAGTTTCCGGACCTGTTCGCGGGCTTCTATCCATGGACGCTGGCCCATGACAGCGCAACCGGCATCTGCGAGTTGCGCCACCTGTGCGGCGCACCCGGCGCTTATGTCGACGTGGCAGAACTGGCGCTTGCGCTTGAGGCTTTGCTGGCACGGGGCGCGCCGGACGGAAGCAACCGCCTCACTGCGCCCGAGCTCTCGACGTCGCGCGACGATTACCTGGCGCAGGTTCTGCGCGTGAAGCACCACATCAGGCAAGGCGACATCTACCAGGCCAACCTGACGCGCGAAGTCGTGCGGCACGGCGAATCCGATGCAGTGGCCCTGTATCGCCAGTTGCGCCTGCGCAACGCCGCGCCGTTTGGCGGATTCCTGGATTGCGGCGACGGCCGCTGCGTGCTCAGCAGTTCGCCCGAGCGCTTTCTGTCGGTGCGTAACGGGCATGTCGAGACGCGCCCGATCAAGGGCACACGACCGCGCAGCAAAGATGCTGGTGTCGATGCACGCCTGAAGGCCGAACTCGAGTCCAGCGCCAAAGACCGCGCCGAACTGACCATGATCATTGACCTTGAACGCAATGACCTCTCGCGCGTTTGCGTGGCCGGCACGGTCAAGGTGCCCAGCATGCTGCACGTCAGCAGCTTCGCGAGCGTACACCACCTTGAAGCTACCGTGCAGGGGCGCCTGAGCGACGGCACAACGCCGGTTGCCCTGCTGCGGGCGACATTTCCCGGCGGCAGCATCAGCGGCGTTCCCAAGAAGCGCGCCCTGGAGATTCTGCACGACCTTGAGCCGGTGCGGCGCGGGCCCTACACGGGCAGCCTGTTCTACCTGACGCCGGACTTCCGGCTGGAAAGCAACATCCTGATCCGCACGCTGCTGCGTGAACCGGGGCGCGTCAGCTACCATGTGGGCGGGGGCATTGTCGCCGACAGCGAACCGGAAGCCGAGTGGGATGAAACCGTAGCCAAAGCCGCGGCGCTTGAGGCTGCCCTGAAGGCCGCGCAATGAACGGCCTGCGCGAATATCTGAGAAACGTCGGACTGCTGAAACGAAACGTATGGCTGTTCCTGTGCGCTGCGCTGGTGATGGGCGTCGGGCGACAGATCTTCATGGTGCTGCGCAACCAGTACCTCGTGGACATGGGGCTTGCCGACCAGCAGGTTACCAGTGTGCAGGGCTTCAACAGCCTGGGCGGCTTGCTGATTGCTCTGCCAGCCATCGTGATCATCAGCCGTTTCCGCGCCAAGACGATGCTCGCCTGTATCTGCGTGGCCAACGCCTGCGGGTTTGCCGCGCAGGGCCTGTTCGGCACGCTTCAGGTATTCCAGGGCGCGGCGCTGGCCGCCGGCGTCGCCATGAGCTTGAACATGGCGCTGGGGGCTCCGTTTCTGATGCGCAACACCAGCGCACAGGAGCGCGTGTTCGGCTTTGCGATACTCAGCGCCGTGAGCTGGCCGCTGTCAGGATTCATCGGCAGCCTGCTTTCCGGCCTGTTGCAGCAGTGGTTCACGACGCTGGCCGGGGATGGCGCGACGATGCTGGGCGAACTCGTGCCGCCGCTGCTGTTCGGGTATCGCGCAACGCTGCTGGTGGCAGCAGGACTGGTGTTGCTTGCGCTGGTGCCGATCGCGCTGGTCAAGGAAGGCGCGCCCGACGGCAAGGGCAAGTCGCTGCGCCGGATTCTGACGTTTCACGACAAAAAGAAGCTGCTGTGGCTTGGCCTGCCGGAAATGATGATCGGTTTTGGCGCGGGCCTGACGATTCCGTTCTTCAACGTGTACTTCAAGAATGAGTGGGGACTGACGCCGCAGCAGATTGCGCCGATTTTCATGGCGATGTTCGCGGTGCTGGTTGTCAGTTATCTCGCGACGCCCCCGCTGGTGCGGCGCTTCGGGCCCGTCAAGGTGATGGTCGTGGCGCAACTGCTCAGCCTGCCGTTCTTCATTGAACTGGCGCTAGGCCACTACCTGTGGGCCGCAGTAACAGCATTTATCGCGCGCCAGGTGCTGATGAACAACAGCGACCCGATTTACAAGCAGTTTGCCCAGGAGGTTGCCGACGACCGTGACCGAAACGCCGTGGCGGTGTGGGTGCATTCGTCGCGGCACATTTTTTTCACGATCGCCAACTTCGTCGCCGGCTACCTGATCGCAATGGACAACGGCCGGTTTCGCATAGTCATCGTCACGACCATCGTCTGCTATCTTGCGGCCATTGCCGTTGAATTGGCCGTACTGCCCGGCTTGGACCGCGCCCGCCGCTACAAGCTAGTGCTCAGCACAAGAAGCCAACGGATTTCATAGCAGCAAGCTTGCGTCGCCCCAGTGCGCTTCGTGCGTCCAAACAAATTGCCACGGCCCCCGCAAGCGGGGTGGCAGTGAGTGGTGTGGGCGTCCCGCCCGCATGCAGTGAGTGGTGTGGGCGTCCCGCCCGCAGAGCCGTGGGCGTCTCGCCCACGGCCTACGCAGCCGGGGTCGCCGCTCTACCCCCGGAGAGCGTCTCTTCATAT
>JAMQHL010000013.1 GCA_025993795.1 Planctomycetota bacterium | reverse complement strand
TTGGAAGAAAGGCGGCAGGCAGCGGAAGGCAGGCGGCAGGAACTACAGCCACCAAAGCCACTTACACGCAGAAAGTTTTTTCAGAATTCCGCCGGGAACGCTTGTCTCTGTTTCTGTGTGGGTGACCCAGTAGGCCTGCTCTGCAGATTGGGCTGCGCAGACCGGTGGATCAGACCGCAGCCAGCACTTGCTGGTCGTGGTCGCCGGCCTTGACGTCGGTAATGACGGCTTTGATCTTTCCGTCCGAGCCGATCACAAAGCTCACCCGCGCGGCTGCGAACAGGCCTGCGACTCCGTATGCGCCGGACACCTTTTTGTCCGGGTCGCTGAGCAGCGTGAACGGCAGCTTGTCATTCTGCTGAAAGGCTTTCAGGGCGGCGGGCGGGTCATAGCTTACGCCAAAGACCCTTGTCTTCTGCATTACTGCAGTCCAGTTGTCGCGCAGGCTGCACATCTGTCTGGTGCAGATCGGGCTGCTGGCGCGCGGATAGAACACCAGCACGATCGGCTTGTCGCCAAGCTGGTCTTTCAGGCTGACCTGCGCGCCATCCTGGTCAAGCAGTTTGAAGTCAGGCGCGTCGTCGCCGACCCTGTTGCCAGGCTTTGCGATGTATCTGCCAAAGCCGGGAATCCACATAGGTGCCCTGGAGTGTCGGAAAGGAAATCTGTAACCGCCACAAGATGACAGAACGCACCCCGGGCGAAATGCAATCCGGTCTGATGCGTGATACGCTGCAAAGATGAAGCTCGGACCGGCACGCACAGCTTCTATCATTCTTGGCGCGGTGGCAATTACCGGCCTGTTTGCATGGATTGACCTGGCCACCGGCACGCAGGTGCGCTCTGTAATGTTCTATGTGGTGCCGATTGTGCTTGTGGCGTGGACACTGGAGCGCCGCTGGGTCTTGCTGATTTCGCTGCTGGCAAGCCTGTCCTGGACAGCGATCGAGTTCTATACGGTCGACTTCAACCACCCGTTTATCGGCCTATGGAACGAGGCCGCAGCATTGGCCATCTTTCTACTGGTGGGCCTCGCGCTTTCCACTGTGCGGCGCGAGCAGCGGCAGCTTCAGGATGCCAACGCCAAGATCAGCGATCTGCTTGAGGCAGAACACCGCGATGCGCGCACCGATGCGCTGACGGGCCTGCCCAACCGGCGCGACTTCATTGAAAGCCTCGGGCTGGAGATTGCGCGCTCGCGCCGTGACGGCAAACCGTTGTGCCTGCTGTATCTGGACCTCGACAACTTCAAGAAGATCAACGACAAGCACGGCCACAGTGAAGGCGACGAGGTGCTGAAGCGCGTTGCGGTGGCGCTGCGAAGCCAGTTGCGCGCATCAGACCTGCCCGGGCGCATCGGCGGCGACGAGTTTGCCGCGTTGCTGTGGCAGGCTGAACGACCCGGCGCCAAGCTGGTTGGTGATCGCGTGCTGCTGGCAGTGCGCGAGATCGGCGCCGATTACCCTGCCTGCAAGCTTGGCGTCAGCGTTGGTGTTGCATGGTTCGAGCGTCCGCCCGCCGACCCCGAAGAAGCGCTGGACGGCGCCGACGAGGCCATGTACGAGGCCAAGAAAGAAAAGAACCGCGTGGTCGTTGTAAACGTCGAGCGCGAACCAACCCAGATCGATACCGGGCGTGAGCCGCAGTCCGCCGATCGCAGCTGACCTATTGGAGTCCCCGACGCTACACTCTGTGCCGCTTGTGTTCTGTGGCGACCGGCGCCGCAGACCGACCATCCGGCAGGAGATCTATCCCGTGAAAATTCTGAAAGAGTTCCGCGAGTTTGCCATCAAGGGCAATGTCATCGACATGGCCGTGGGCATTGTGATCGGCGCCGCGTTCATTTCGATTGTGCAGTCGCTGGTCAAGGACATCATCACGCCGCCGATCGGCTATGTGCTCGGCAAAGTTGATTTCAAAGACCTTGTGATCAATATGCCGACCGACACGGACCCCGTGACCATCAATTACGGCATGTTCATCAACGCGAGCATCAACTTCCTGATCGTCGCGGCCGTGATGTTCATGGTGGTCAAGACGATCAACCGGCTGAAGCGCAAAGAGGAACAGAAGCCGGCCGAGCCGCCAAAGCCGACCAAGGACCAGGAAATCCTTATCGAGATCCGCGACCTGCTCAAGAATCAAACCTGAGCAAACAAGCCCACCAGCTTCTGCGCCCGCGCATCGTATGTGTATGCCGCCGCGCCCCGCAGTGCATTGGCTGACAGGCGTGCCGCCAGTTCACGGTCAGTCGCCAACCTGCCCAGGGCTGCGGCAAGCGCGTCTGGTTTGCCGGCACTGTAAAGCAGCGCATTGCCGCCGTCTTGCAGGACTTCGCGGGCGCTGGGCACGTCGGCTGCGACAATCGGCAGGCCCATGGCCATGTATTCGAACAGCTTCAGCGGCGACGTAAAGCGCGTGCTGATGCTGATCTTGGGGGGCAACGGGTGTACCGCGCATACGGCATTCTGCACGCGTGCCGGGATCTGCGGCTGTGGAAGGCGCCCTGCTAGCTCCACGCGCTGCTGCAGGTTCAATTCAGAAATGCGTGCGCGCAGCGTTGCTTCTTCACTGGGGCTGCCGCCACCGACGATCAGCAGGCGCAGGTTCGGCGCCTGTGCCATTGCCTCCAGCAGCGTTTCCAAGCCCTTCCAGAACTGAAGGGTTCCGACGTATGCGACGGTCTTGCCGTCTCCAACTTGCCACGTTGGCCTGAAAACGTCGGTGTCCACGGCGCTGGGCACCACGGCGGTGGGGCCAGCAAAGGCGTAGCGCGCCCGCACCTCATCCAGCAGTCCCTGCGTAATGGCGGCAACGCCTGCGCATCCTGCGTAGAGTTGCCGTTCAAGAGTTTCGAGGCGCTGCACCTGCCGCGCGCCCTTGCCGCCGTCCTGCGCCCAAAGCGGCCCGACCAGGTGGGCCTCATACACCAAGGGCAGCTCAACGCGCCGCGCAAAGTGCGCCGCCAGCTTGTCACTGCGCAGCCACAGCACGTCCGCGCCGGCCTTTGTGACGGCTTTGCGGCAAGCGCGAAAGAAGACGTGGTTGATGGTCAGGCCCGCCAGCTTGTGCACGCTTGGCAGTGTCTGGATGTGCAGGGCAGGCGGCAGGCGCAGGCCGAGGTGGTCTGCGGCATACGCCTGTATCCGCGGCGCCGTGTCGGGTGTGTACCAGTGTACCGGGTGGCGCGCGGCGACGGCTGCCAGCGTGCGGACGATCGCAACCCAGCGGGCTTTGCCCGCATCAATCGGTTCGTGGTGGGCAAACGCAATCTTCATTGCGCCATATCAAGGAACGCGCGCGTGATTCGCAAGCGACGATGCGCGAATCGCCGGAATTCACCGAACCTTTGTTCCGTGCGGTGGCTCTGGTGGTTGTCGGGCTTGCACGGAATCGGCAATGCTGCGAACCTTCGGGCGGAGAAGCGATGGATCGCCAGACAGCCGATCAGCTTCAGCGCGCCCGTGGGGGAGATGTCGAGGCGTTTGCCTACGTTGCCACAGCGTTTCGCGATCAGCTGGTCGAGTGGGCGCGGCCCTTCACGCCGGACGCGGAAGACGCGGCGCAGGAAGCCCTGCTGCTGGCGTATGCCAAACTGGGCGAGTTGCGGCAGCCAGAAGCATTCGCCGGGTGGTTGCGGGCGTTGGTACGCAGCGCTGCAATTCGGCAGGCGCGCCGGCGCAAGCCAGACGCACTCGAAGTTGTGGAAGCAATCGTCGAAGAAGTGCCGGATGCGGCCGAGAATCGCGAGTTGCGCCAGGCCGTGCAGGGGGCGGTACGGCAGCTTACCCCCGCGCTTGCCGCAGTGATCGAGGCCCACTACATGCGCGGCGAGAAGCTGGAAGAAATGGCGCACACGTTAGGTCTGCCGCTGGGCACGGTGAAGCGGCGACTGTTCGAAGCGCGGGAAAAACTCAGGTCGAAGCTGGCGGGGCATTGGCCCAGTGGCGGCGACGACGAATGGAGAGGATGAAATGGCCGACCTGCCTGACCACATGACCGCCTGGATACGCTTTGACGAATGGATAAAGAAGGCCATCGAAATGCGCGGCAGCGACATCCTGATCGTGCCGCGCTACAAGCCGCAGGTGCGCGTCAACGGCGAACTGCGTGAGCTGGACGACCTGACCATCACACCCGAACAAACCGGCTGGATTCGCAGCAGCCTGTTCCAGCAGGGCTACTACGGCTCACCGACAGGCACCATGCAGGTGTCGCGCAACATTGGCCAGAACAAGCTCGCCGACATCACCTGCGCAACGGCGGGAGGTGTCGCCAGCATCACGATCAAGCTGCATGCTTCTTCGATGCCGGCACTGGACGACGCGAACTACCCGTCGTCTGCAGCCATGAAAAAGCTGCTCGAGCAACCGAACGGGTTGATCGTCGTTGCGGGCCCGCACGGTTCAGGCAAAACCACGACGCTGTATGCCATGGTCAACTGGATTAATGAGACCCGGAACGTGCACATATGCACGGTCGAAAAGCCACGGCACTATCTGTTTCCTGCTGCCAAGGCTGTTGTGCAGCAGCGCGAAGTCGGCCTTGACGGCAATTCGCACGCCGAACTGATCCAGGCCGCCATGCAACAGGACTGCGACGTGGTCATGGTGGGCGATGTCGAGAACTTCGATACCCTGGCTGCGTGCATGCACACCGCGGAAACAGGCCACCTTGTCGTCGTGCAGGTTCACGCCAACAGCGTGCAAGAGGCTGTGCAGCGACTGATCGAGGCTGCCCCGGCGGGCCTGGAATCCCTGAGCAAGCGCCAGCTTCATGCCACGCTGCGGGGGGTGGTAGTGCAGCGCCTGGCGCGCAAGAAGGATGGTCGAACCCGCGTTGCGCTGTGTGACGTGATCGGCGAGGGCGCGCGCAAGTTTATCGATGGCGGCACGCCCGACGCCGGCTTCTATAGCGCGCGGGCCCAGGACGAGATCAAGCGTCTGGAGGGCGCAGGCGAGATTTCGAAAGAAGAGGCCGAGCGCCTGCACCGCGAAGTCGGCGCATGAACAAAAACCACTGTTGTCACAGGGGCGGGGGAGGCAATCCCCGCCTCGTGACGTTAACATCGCACAAGATCGCACAGGGCAACCGCCATGGAACAAAGCAAGCCGACAGCGCAACCCGTAGAAGAGGGATCCACACAAGGCGAGACACAGCGCCAACCGCGGCGCCTTGAGGCGTTGGAGAAGTTCGGCGAGGTGCTCGTGCGCCGGGGCAAGTTGCGTCGTGACCAGCTTGAGCACGCGCTGCGGGCCCAAAAAACCAGTGGCGGTCTGATCGGCAGCGTGCTGGTCGAGCTGGGCCTGATCACCGAGAACGAGCTTGCCGATGCCCTTGCCGAGGCGCTTCATCTGGAGCGCGCGGACCTCAACCGCATCGGGGCCGTCGATCCGGATGCAGCCCACGTGATCCCGGAGGTCATTGCGCGCCGCCACAGCCTGATCGGTATGCGCTATCAGCGCGCGTCTGCCGGCAGCACGGCGCCGGACAGGATTGTGGTCGCCATGGTTGACCCCAGCGATTTCATGGCGCTGGATTCGGTGCGGGCCGCGACGTACCTCGAGCCGGTGCCTGCGGTCGCCACCAAGGGCCAGATCTATGACGCTCTGGGCAGCGCCTACCTGGAAAGTCCGCTCACGCTTGAGCAGGCGGTCGGAGAACTGAAGGACTTCAAGGTTGAGTCCGGCAGCGAGGCCGAAAGGGACGACTTCACCCGCCTCAAGTCGGAGGCTGGACTGGCACCCGTTGTTCGTTTCGTCAACTCAATCCTGTTCGAAGCCGCCCGCATGAAGGCCAGCGACATTCATATTGAACCGCAGGAGCATTCCCTGCGCTGTAGATTCCGCATCGACGGTGAGCTTCGTGTAGTCGCGCCGCCGCCCAAGCACCTGCAAAGCGCGATCGTCAGCCGCATCAAGATTATCAGCAACCTTGACATCTCTGAGCGCCGCCTGCCGCAGGATGGACGCTTGCGCATCCGCTTTCTGGGCCGTGTGATCGACGTGCGCGTCAGCACCATGCCCACACTGCACGGTGAAAAGGTCGTGCTGAGATTGCTCGACCAGGGCGCTTCCAACATAGACCTCGACGCATTGGGCTTCGAAGCCGAGCTCGTGAAGGACTTCCGGCGCATCATCTCCGCACCCCACGGCATTGTGCTGCTGGTCGGCCCCACGGGCTGCGGCAAGAGCACAACGCTGTACAGCTTTGTGCGCGAGATCAACAAGACGAACGTGAACATCGTGACGGTCGAAGACCCGGTCGAGTACCGCATTGAGGGCCTGAACCAGACCCACGTGAAGAGCAGCATCGGCTTGACGTTTGCAAACTGCCTGCGAACCATCCTGCGCCAGGACCCTGACGTCGTGATGGTCGGCGAGATCCGTGACCTTGAGACGCTCGAGGTGTCGGTGCGCGCAAGCCTGACGGGCCACCTTGTGTTCAGCACTTTGCACACGAATACGGCAATCAGCAGCGTGACGCGCATGGTAAATATGGGCCTGCCGGCATACCTGATCTCGGCCACGCTGATCGCTGCCCTTTCCCAGCGCCTGGTGCGCAAGGTATGCAAGACCTGCACACAGATGGTGATGCTGCCGCCCGGTCCGCGCGAAGCCGTCGAGCGCATGCTCGGGCAGGCCATCGACTTTCCGGTGGCCAAGGCCGTCGGGTGCAAAGAGTGCGGCTACTCAGGCTACTCAGGGCGCATCGCGGTGACCGAACTGTTTGAGCCGGACAGCGACCTGCGCGAGATGATCGGTCAGGGCGCCGAAGAGCATGTGCTGGTCGAGCGCGCCCGGAGAAAGGGCATCCCTGAGCTGGTTCACAACGCTGCGCTGAAGTTGCGTCGTGGCGTTACCACCATCGAAGAAGTGCTCAGCCTTGGCTTCGAGAAGGGCGAAGACGCCGCCCGCTTGCACTTGCCCAAAGGCGAAGGCGCACAAGATGTCGTACTTGAGGAGAAAGACGCGCCCGAGGGCCCGACCATCGAGCTTGAGGCAAAGTGATGCCGGCGAAGTCTGGATTGAACAGGCATCCGCGGCAGCCAGGTCTCGTCTATCGTTCGAAGTACTTGCGTGCGGCGTCGCGGTAACGGCGCGGCAGGTTTTCGTTGTCGTCGCGGGTGTTCACACCCTTGCTGCTGGCGTCGCGACCGCTGGCTTCGCGCCGGGCCGCTTCCGCTTTGGCCTTTTCAGGATCGAGCTCGTTCTCCTCGCTGTCGGGGTCTTTCTCGCCCTTGCCGGTGTCGGTGGTCTCCACGCCTACGTCTTTACCGCCATCGATCTCGGGTGATTTGCCGCCATTGCCCTTTGCGTGCCCGCCGCCGTCGCTTCCGCTCTGGTCGCCTTTGCGACCTTTCTGGCCGGACTCTTTGCCATCTCCGGATGGCGTCCCGCTTTCGGCCTTGCGTGCCTCTTGCCACTGTTTCAGCAACTCCTCGGGCACGGCATCTTTGGCCCATTCCGGAATGCCTTGCTCGCCGGGCTGGCGACCCTCTTCGGCTGCCCTTTCCATGGCACGGCGCGCGGCATCTTCCAGGCCCTCGAAGTCCTTGCCCTTCTTCAGCATCTCGCGCAGGGTCTCGGCATCGATCTCCATGCGGCCGGCCAGTTCTCGCGCGGCCTCTGCCAGTTGGCGTGCCTGCTCTGGTGTGATTTCGCCAGACTCAAGTTTGCGCAGCAGTTCTTCTGCCTGCCTGGAATCAATGTCGCGCATTGGGCTTGCTGTCTTCGAAAACTCTTCAAGCGCCTTGCGCAGAGCTTCGGCGTCGACCATGCGCATGGCCGCAATGGCGGCGTCGATTTCGGCTTCGCTCAGGCCCTGCTCGGTCATGTTTTCCCGGGCGCGCTTGTCGCGGGCTGCGCGTTCTCTTTCCGCCTTTTCATCCAGCATGCCGCCCAGCTTTTCGGCGGCACGCCGCAGGGCCGGGTCATGGGGCGCCTCGGCGGCCGCTTTCTCAACGGCCTCACGGAGTTTCGCTGCGGCGTCCGGGTCGATGGTGCCGTCGCTGTTGCGCAGCTCTTCGGTAATTGCCTCGATCGCGCGGCGGGTTTCCTCGGGGTCTGCGTTTTCGATGGCCTGCGCCAGTCGTCTCGTCGCGGGGCTCTCGCTCAGTTTTTCGCGCGCGTTGCCGCGTGCTTCTTGAGTTTCTCGTTGCGACTTTGCCCGGTCGACCAGGCTGTTGGCTTCGCGCAGGGCGCGTTCCTTGTCTTGTCCGCCGGCCTGGGCGTTGCGCGCAAGCTGCTCGATATCGTCTGCGAGTTGCTCTTGCTGATCTGCACCAAGGTCTTTGGCTTTCTCGGCTGCGTCGCCCGCGTCGCGTGCCAGCATGGCCGCCAGCTTGGGGTCAACGTCAGTCTTTGCCGCCTGTTCGCGCTGCTTTTCTTCTTCTTTATCGTCCTGTACTGCCGCATGGACCACGCGGCTTAGGGGAACCAAAGCCAGCAACACAACCAGTGCGGCCAGCAGCTTTCGCAACAGGCGCGGTTCAGGCAGGCGCCTACGCCGCAACGAACGGATGGCGTTTTCAGCAACGGGCTTGGCAAACGGGCTGTCCGGATTGGCGCGCTCAAGCTCCCAGGCCGAGACGATCTCACCCTTGCCGCCGCACCAAGCGTCGGCAGCCATCACTACCGTGCGCTCGTCGGGAATGCTGAACCAGGCCGCCAGCATCCAGGCAACGGGAAAGGCGATGGGGACGGCAAGCGTAATCCAGTAAGCATACTCGCCCAGGAAGTTCTGGATCCAGGGGGCTGCGACAACAAGCACAAGTGCAAGAAGTAGCCCACACAGCGCGGCATAACTGAACACCCGCAGCATCACTTGCAGGCGGAATGAACGGAGGCTGCGTTGAAGGTCGGTCAAGTTGGTCCTCTGCAGCATTGTAACGATTCCCGAACCAGACATTGCTGCTAAAAACCGTGGCAATTGTCGCTAGTACATAGACGATAACGGCTTGGACGCAGTTCCCGCGCCGGAAAACCGGTATGTCAGGAATTGACGCAAGTCGTTTGCCTCTATTCAAATGCGTTGACGCTAAACCCGCTGCCTGTTAGGGTTTAGTCAACCCCCGCCGATGCGTATCTTCGGTTCCTCGCTGATGAGCAGCCCTGCGGGTGGCTACGGTGCGGGCGTGTACGGGGTGTTGCCATGATGGAACGTCTGAAACTTGGTGAGATGCTTCTCAAGAAGTCTCTCATCACCAAGGAGCAGCTCGATACCGCAATCGAGTACCAGAAGTCCCTGGGCGGCAAGATCGGCAACATCATCGTCAAGCTCGGTTACATGACCGACGAGGGCCTGACGCGTGAGATTGCGCGCCAGTACAACATGGAAGTGACTGATCTGGCGAACATGATTCTGCCGGTGAATCTGCTCAAAGCCGTACCCAAGGACATCATCGAAAAGCACCATCTGATCCCGGTACACCAGACCGACAAGGTGCTGACGGTGTGCATGAGCGACCCGACGGACTATGAGGCGCTGGACGAGCTGCAGTTCGTCAGCGGCAAGAAGATTGAAACCACCTTGGCGACGCGCGACTCTATCAAGCGCGCGATTGCCGAGTTTCTGGAAGAGTCGGACAAGGCGGAACGCAAGGCGGCGGGCGTCCCCGGCGGCAAGCCGCCGAGTGCGGGCAAGCTGCGGCCGGCCAGCCGGGGCTCGTTGGCTGCCCTGCGCGAAGCGACTGAATCCTCGCTGGTCGATGGGGTTCGTGAGCGCTTGAACCAGGCTGGCGTAAGGGGCGTGAGCACCCAGACCCTTACCCGTGCGGAGTTGCGGGCCGCCGTGATTCCCGTGCTGATCAAGAAGGGCCTGATCAGTGAAGCGGACCTGTTTGATGCGGTGATCGAAGTTCTGAAACGCAAGGGTGTGATTGACCAGCGCGAACTGACGGACCGCGCCAAGGACCTTGGTGGGCGCTGACAATCCGGTCAGGCTTGGCTAGACTGAACGTACCATGCAACAACGCGAGGCATTGGAATGAAGACGTGGACCTCGGCTGAAGTGATCCCTGAAGTCGCCCGCTCCTGCGGAGTCGACGCCGGCACGACGAAACAGATCGTCGATGCAGTGCTGGGGTTTATGCGCGACCAGTTGACTGCGGGCAACCGGGTCACGCTGGCCGACCTTGGCACGCTTTACTGCGGCAAGTCCAAGGGAAAGGCAGTCGTTGTTCCGGGGCCTGACACGCAGGATGCCATTGAGGGCGCCCATGGCTTGAACTCGGGCGACGTGCAGAAGGTCGCCGCCGGGTTGACCGATGCGCTGATCGCCAAGGTCATGCGCCATGACGTGGTGGACCTTGAGGGCTTCTTCCAGCTTCGCCTCAAAGAGCGCAAGGCATCGATCGTTCCTGCCGAGGACGGCCACGCCGGCGTCAAGACCATCGCCGTCACCAAGCGCAGCGTTGAACTGGCTGCGGCACCCGCATTGCTTGACAGCGTGGCGCGCGGCGCCATTGAGTTTGAAGCCGCCGGCCGACTGAAAGAGCAGCTTGATACGGCGCGCGCGAACAAGATTCTGCTGGCCAGCAAAGACGCGGAAGACCCGTTCATCAAGACGATTGAGTACCACTTCAGCAAGGCGGGCTGGATTGTTGAGGTCGTGACCGCCCTTGGGCAGGCCAAGCAGTACCTGATTGAAGACCCGATCAGCCTCATCATCGTCGATTGCGTCATGCCTGAAGCTGACGCTGTCGTCGAGTACGCCAAGACCCACAAGAAGTCCAGCCTGGTTCCGATTCTCGAAATGCTGCCTGCGGGCAAGGAAAAGGCCTGGTTCAAGACGTTCCGCTTCATGGGCAACGAGCAGCTCTCGCAGCCCTTTGAAGTCAAGGAAATGCTTGAGCTTGGCGAGCGCGAGCTTGAGCGCAGCACCGAAGAGCAGGCAGTCTTTGAACAGGAAGTTTACTTCCGCTTTCCAACGGAAGACCGCTGGATCGACCGCGCCAACGAGATCGCGGCGCGGCTGTTTGCCGACAGCGGCCTGAACGAAGGCCAGCAGGTGCAGATGTGTACCGCCTTCCGTGAGTCATGCAGCAACGCGGCCCAGCACGGCAACCGCCACCGCCGCGACCGGTTCGTGGATGTTGAGTACTACCTTGATGCCAAACGCCTGACGGTCGTCGTCAGCGACCAGGGCAAGGGCTTCGACTGGCGCCTGTATGTGGCCCCCGAAGACGGCGCTGTTGACCGCGTGCGCGAACGCCGCAAGGCCGGCAAGCTCGGCGGCTTGGGCATCATGCTGATGACCAAGTGCGTCGATAAGGTTGAGTACAACGACGAAGGTAACCGCATCACACTCACCAAGTTCAAAGAAGAGCGCACCAAGGCCGGCGTGGCACAGCCGCAGTCAGCCTTCCAGCGCCGCTAGTCGCTTGTGGACTTCGGCCCGGCCAGCAATGGCCGGGCCTTTCGTTTGGCCCTTTTCAAGCAACCCAACCTCGTTACCCTTGCGCCGATGACGACCGCACCCGCACGAGTACGCGTAGCACCAAGTCCTACCGGCGACCCCCATGTGGGTACCGCCTACATGGCGCTGTTCAACAAGGCGCTGGCCGACACTACCGGCGGACAGTTCATCCTGCGCATTGAAGACACCGACCGTTCGCGCTACGTCGCCGACAGCGAAGCCCAGATTTTCGATGCGCTGGCATGGCTGTCCCTCACGCCCGACGAAGGCCCGCACAAGGGCGGCTCCTGCGGCCCCTACCGCCAGAGCGAGCGCCTGCCGCTTTATAAGGAAGCCGCCAATCGCCTGATCTCTGAGGGCAAGGCCTACAAGTGCTATTGCACCAGCGACCGGCTTGAAACCCTGCGCAAGATCCAGCAGGCCGAGAAGGCAAAGCTGCTGGGCTATGATGGCTTGTGCCGCGGGCTCAGCGCTGAAGAAGTTGCGAAGAACGATGCCGAGGCCAAGCCGTGCGTCGTGCGCTTCAAGATGCCCCGCGAAGGCGAGATTGACGTGCGCGACCTGTTCCGTGGCAGACTGACCTTTATTGCAGCCGAGCAGCAGGATACGGTGCTGTTGAAGTCAGACGGCTTTCCCACATACCATCTGGCGATGGCCGTGGACGACCACGCCATGGGCATCACCCACGTGATTCGCGCCGAGGAGTGGATCCCCAGCACTCCGCTGCACTTTGAGCTTTACCGGGCGTTCGGCTGGGACGCGCCGGTGTTTGCGCACATGCCGCTGCTGCGCAACAAGGACAAGAGCAAGATCAGCAAGCGCAAGAATCCCACCAGCCTGCTGTGGTATCGCGACGCGGGCTTTCTGCCTGAGGCGCTGCGCAATTTTCTCGGTTTGATGGGGTTCAGCCTGCCGAACGACCAGGAGATATTCAGCTACGAAGAGTTCCTCAAGCACTTTGACCTCGCCAAGGTCAACATCGGCGGGCCGATCTTTGACCTGCAGAAGCTGCACTGGCTGAACGGCGAGTACATTCGGCGATTGCCCGCCGCCGAGCTTGAGAAGCGCCTGGTCGAGTACGCAAAGCGCATGATGCACAGGCAGCGCGAGTTTGCCGACCTGCCCGAAGACCAGTTGCCAACCGAGACATTCCTGCGCGACTTCGAGGTCAAGCGCCGTGTGCGAAGCCGCGTGCTTGGCGGCCTGGCACCCGAGCTGATGACCAGCTACGAGGTAAACCCGCAACTGCTTGCGCCGATCATCTCGCTGATTCAGGAGCGCATGCACACGCTGGGCGAAGCCGCGGACTACCTGCCAATGTTCTTCACCCGCGACTTCAAGTACACGCCCGAGGACTTCATCCAGAAAAAGGGTACGCTCGAAGACGCCCGCAACGCGCTGGCCGCGGCCCGCGAAATGCTGGCGACAAGCGACTTTGAACATCCCGAGTGGCTGCAAAGCATGGACGAGCAAGCCCGCGAAAAGGCCGAAGCAATGGGCCTGAAACTGGGGCCGTTCCTGGGTCCGGTGCGCATCGCCGTCACCGGCAGCAAGGTAAGCCCGCCACTGATGGAAAGCATAAGGGTGCTGGGAAAAAACGAGGCGCTTAGGCGGATTGATGCTGCGTCGGCTGCGATCTGACCCCCGCACGCAAGCGCTGCAGCAATCGGCGGCAATGGGCACTGGCCCGGTTGGCCGGCAAACCCTAAAACGCCGAGATCCTAACCGGAGACTTCCGTGCGCAACAACCTGATCGAATGGTGCACCGCCGAAATTGACGCCCTCAAACAGCGCCACCTGTTCCATATGCCGAAGGTCCACCAGTCCGCCGTTGGCGCGCGCGTGACGATCGACGGCAGGCAGGTGATCCAGCTTTCCAACAACAGCTACCTGGGCATCTCTACGCATCCCAAGGTGGTTGAAGCCGCCCACAAGGCGCTCGACAAATACGGCGTGGGCAGCGGCGCCGTGCGTCCGATCAGCGGCACGATGGACATCCACGTCGAGTGCGAAGACAAGATCGCCAAGTTCAAGAAGACCGAAAGCGCACTGCTGTTCCAGAGCGGCTTCACAGCTAACGTCGGCGTCGTCAGCACACTCGCCGTTGAGGGCGACCACATCGTCAGCGATGAGCTGAACCACGCCAGCATCATCGACGGTGCAAGGCTCAGCAAGGCCACACGCGCCGTATACAAGCACAAGGATTACGGGCACCTGGAAGAACTGCTGAAAGAAGCGCGTGGCGCCAAGGGCATCAAGGGCAAGATCCTGGTCGTCACCGACGGCGTGTTCAGCATGGACGGCGACGTGGCTGACCTGAAGGCCTGCGCCGACGCCTGCGAGAAGTACGACGCCATCACCATGGTTGACGACGCCCACGCCACCGGCGTGCTGGGCGAGAAAGGCCGCGGCACCGTCCACGACCAGAACGTGCATGACCGGTGGTCGCTGACTGTCGGCACGCTCAGTAAAGCCATTCCCGTCGTCGGCGGTTACTTTGCCGGCCCCAAGATCGTGAAAGAGTACTTGATAGCCAAGGCCCGGCCGTTCCTCTTTAGTGCCTCAGCGCCGCCTGCTGTCGTTGCTGCCGTCAGCGCCTGCTTTGACGTGCTGGAGAACGAGCCGCAGCATCATGCAAAGCTGTGGGAGAACACGAAGTTCTTCAAGCAGGGCCTCAAGGATCTCGGCTTCAACACCGGCAACAGCGTGAGCCCGGTGACGCCTGTGATCGTCGGCGATGGCGCGAAAGCCGCCAAGTTCAGCGAGATTCTGCTGGAAGGCGGCGTGTACGC
Organism: Planctomycetota bacterium; assembly: GCA_025993795.1. Taxonomy (GTDB): domain Bacteria; phylum Planctomycetota; class UBA8742; order UBA2392; family UBA2392; genus JADJRK01. Next base: position 101,556 of record JAMQHL010000013.1, on the reverse strand, counting down.
CCAGGGCATCTACTTTCCGATGGTGGCCGAAAAGCTGTCGCGCGTGCGTACGATCGTCAGCGCCAGCCACAGCCGCGACGACCTGCAGGAAGCGCTCGACATCTTCAAGAAGTGCGGCAAAGAGCTCGGGCTTGTCTAGCAACCGGGAACGCCGGGGCCCTGTTCGGCGTCTCACACAAAGCCAATCATGAGATTGGCAGTTGCGGTCGTGTCGAGGTGTGCATGCACTTCCTGTTGCAGGAATCCCATCGGTTGTTTGGCATTCGCAGCGAGCTGATCGTCGCCGTGATTCTCGGCGGCTTTGCAATTCTGGCTTGCATCAGTGCCTATGCAGCGCAGCGCTGGGCCCACCAGTGCCACGTTGAGCTGAAGAAGCTCAACGCCAACATTGAAAAGATGCAGAAAGAGCAAGGGGGCATCAGGCCGCCCGAACGCGTCGGCAGCTACCTGGACGAAGAAGCGCACGAGTAATCAGGGCAGGCACAGCATGGCGTCGCCGTAACTGAAAAAGCGGTAGTCGCCTGCCAACGCGGCCTCGTAGGCTTGACGTGTCAACTGCTCGCCCAGCCACGCCGCCACCAGGAAAATCAGCGTGCTGTTCGGCAGGTGAAAGTTTGTCAGCAGGGCATCTGTGGCCCGGAACCGCCACGGCGGATAGATGAACAGCCGCGTCTCGCCCGCACGCGCACGCAGCAAGCCCCTCTCGTCAGCGACCGTTTCGACTGTGCGACAGGACGTAGTGCCGACAACGACGACGCGCCCGCCGCGCAGCCTTGTTTTGTGAACAGCGGCGCATGCGGCTTCGGGCACGACAAAGCTCTCCGCGTGCATGTCGTGTTCTTCCAGCGTTGCGGCCTTCAGTGGTCGAAACGTTCCAGGGCCGGTGTGCAGCGTGAGCGCCGTGCGCGAAATGCCGGCATCGGCACAGGCGTCAAGCACGGCGGGCGTGAAGTGCAGGCCCGCCGTCGGGGCTGCGACCGCGCCTTCGTGCTCGGCGACCACGGTCTGGTAGCGCTCACGGTCAAGCTGCGCGTGCCTGTCATTGACCTTGTCGCGCCGGATGTAGGGCGGCAGCGGCATCCGGGCATGCTGCAGCAGGAACTCATCCGCGTCACCTGACGTGTCAAGACGCACCAGCCAGTGTCCCGGTCCAAAGGCATCGCGCTTCAGCAGCGTTGCCGTTGCTTCTTCGTGTTCCAGTATCTCGCCCACTTCCAGTCTTCCGCCTGAACCGGTGAGTGCCTCATATGTCGCCGGCTTATCCGTCGTTTGCGCTCCGGGCTCTTGTTCTCCTGCCCGCCGAATCACGAACAGTTCCACGTGGCCGCCGCTGGCTGCGCGTTTCATGTGCAACCGACACGGCTTGACGCGGGTGTTGTTCAGCAGCAGCAGATCACCGGGCGCGAGCAGGCCGGGGAGGTCGCGGAAGACGTGGTGCTCAATCACGCCGGCGCTGCGGCGCACGACCATGAGCCTGGATTCATCGCGGTGCAAAGCCGGGACTTGCGCGATGCGCTCGGGTGGTATGACGAACTTGAACAGGTCTGAACGCATCTGGATATCAGGAAGCTGTGCGCGTCGGTAATCGTGATTGACTACTGTGCCTTACCCGCCGGGTGCGCCGGTTTTCCGTGCCTGATGGCGGCTTGCGCGGCGGCCAGGCGGGCAATCGGCACGCGGTAGGGGCTGCAGCTTACGTAATCCATGCCGACGCGGTGGCAAAAGTCGATGCTTTCGGGGTCGCCGCCGTGCTCGCCGCAGATGCCGACTTTCAGGCCCGGGCGAGTGGCACGACCGAGCTTCACGCCCATTTCAACCAGCTTGCCGACTCCGTGCTCGTCAATGGTCGCGAACGGGTCGGTGGGGTAGACGCCCTGCACCACGTACTCAATCAGGAAGCCCTTCTCGGCGTCATCGCGCGAGACGCCCAGCGTCATCTGCGTAAGGTCATTCGTGCCGAAGCTGAAAAAGTCTGCTTCTTCGGCGACCTTGTCGGCGGTCAGGGCCGCGCGCGGTACCTCAATCATGGTGCCGATCTTCACTTGCACGTTTATGCCGCGCGCAAGGTTAAAACGCGTCAGCTGGTCTTCGATGCGGCGGCGCAGGCGGCGCAGTTCATCGACCGTGCCCACCAGCGGGATCATGATTTCCGCATCGACTTTGTGCCCGCGCTGCTGGGTATCGCGTACGGCTTCAATAATTGCCTGCACCTGCATGTCGTAGATCATCGGCTCAACAATGCCCAATCGGCACCCGCGCAGCCCCAGCATCGGGTTGACCTCGTGAAGTGCCGCCACGCGGTCGCGCACGACCTTCACCGGCACCTCGAGCTCGTCAGCGATCACCTGCTGGATTGCCGGGTCATGGGGCAAGAACTCGTGCAGAGGCGGGTCCAGCAGCCGGATCGTCACAGGCATGCCGTCCATGGCCTCAAACAAGCCGATGAAGTCTTCACGCTGCATCGGCAGCAGGTGCGCAAGCGCGGCCTGCTTCTGTTCGTGGCTGCGGGCCAGAATCATCTCGCGCATGCGGTTGATGCGCGCGCTGTCGAAAAACATGTGTTCGGTCCGGCACAGGCCAATGCCTCGCGCGCCGAATTCGCGTGCCTTGGCGGCGTCGGCCGGGGTGTCGGCATTTGCCCGTACACCCAGGGTTCGCAACTCGTCGGACCACTGCATCACTGTATTGAAGTCGCCAGAAAGCTCCGGGGGCACAGTCGGTACGTCACCCAGCATGACTTCGCCGGTATCGCCGTTCAGGCTCAGCACGTCGCCTTCGCCAACGGTGTGCGCGCCGACGCGAAAGGTCCGGGCGTGTTCGTCGATCTCAAGGCTTGAGCACCCGGCGACACAGCACTTGCCCATCTGGCGCGCCACGACGGCTGCATGGCTTGTGCGGCCGCCGCGCGCGGTCAGGATGCCCTGTGCGGCAGCCATGCCCTTGATGTCTTCGGGGCTGGTTTCCTCGCGAACAAGAATGACGCGTTCGTTGCGTGCGGCATACTGTTCTGCGGTGTCGGAGTGGAATACGACGCGCCCCTTTGCGGCGCCGGGGCTGGCGGGGATGCCGGTGGCGATCACGGCTTTCTTGGCCTTGGGATCGAACGTCGGGTGCAGAAGCTGGTTCAGGCTCGAAGCCTCAATCTTGAGCAGCGCTTCTTGCCGCGTGAGCAGCCCTTCGTCCACAAGGCTGAGCGCAATGCGCAGCGCGGCCCGTGCGGTGCGCTTGCCGTTGCGCGTCTGCAGCACGAACAGTTCGCCGTCCTGGATGGTGAACTCCATGTCCTGCATGTCGCGGTAGTGCTGCTCAAGCGTCTGCCGTACCTGCACCAGTTGCGCGTGAACAGCCGGCTGGCGCTTTGCCAGCTCGTCAATGTTCTCGGGTGTGCGCAGGCCGGCGACCACGTCTTCGCCCTGGGCGTTGAACAACACGTCGCAGAAGAACGTGTTTTCGCCGGTGCTTGGGTCGCGCGTAAACCCGACGCCCGTGGCGCTGTTTTCGTTCAGGTTGCCGAACACCATGGCCTGCACGTTGACTGCCGTGCCGACCAATCCATGGATTCGGTTGATGCGACGGTACTCGACGGCGCGCATGTTGTTCCAGCTTCGGAACACGGCCTCAATCGAGCGCTCAAGCTGCTCCCAGGGGTCAGTCGGGAACGGCTTGCCAACCTCGCGCTCGTAGACCCCGAGAAGCAGACCCACGATGCGCTGAAGTTCTTCGGCTGGCATATCGGCGTCGCGTAGCACCTTCGTTCGTTTCTTGGCCGCTTCGAGTTCAGCGTCGAACTTCTTTCGCGACACGCCCGCAACCACGTCGCCGAACATGGTCACGAAGCGCCGGTAGCTGTCCCATGCATAGCGTGCATTGCCGGTCTCGCGGGCCAGGGCCTCCACTGTGTCGGGGTTCAGCCCAAGGTTCAGCACCGTATCCATCATGCCAGGCATGCTGGCGGCGCCGCCGCTGCGCACGCTGAAAAGCAGGGGTTTGGCGCCCACGCCGAACTGGCGACCCAGCAGCTTCTCGACGTTGGCGACGGCGTTGCGCACTTCAGACATCAGGCCCGTGGGCATGCGGCCGAGCGCGTCACTGTAAGCTTTGCAGCATTCAGTCGTGATGGTGAAGCCGGGGGGCACGGGCAGGCCAAGCGCCGCCATTTCCGCCAGATTCGCGCCCTTGCCGCCCAGCAGCGCTTTCATCGAAGCGTTGCCGTCCGCGCTGCCGCCCCCGAATGCGTAAATGCGTTTGCCGGTCATCTTGTCCCCGCCAGAGAATAGCTCGCGAGCCGATAACGCAAAGGCCTGGGGATACGCCGCGACTACCTTACAGTTTCGGGTTCAAGGATTCCGGGGGCAGCCCGCTTGCACTTGCGTGAAGCAAGCGCATGCTTTGTAGCCATGCGGTTGCTGACCTACAACATCCACAAGGGCATTGGCGGGCGGGATCGCCTTTACCGCCTTGAACGCATTATCGAAGTCATTCGCGAGCAGCACGCCGACATCGTCAGCCTGCAGGAAGTTGACCGCAACGTGGGTCGCTCGCGATTTGACGACCAGCCGGCGTTGTTGCAGCAGGCATTCGGCTATGACTTCGCGATCTACCAGTTCAATCATCGCGTCGGCGAGGGTGGCTATGGCAACCTTGTGCTTTCGCGCTACCCGATCGCCAAGCGTCACAACATCTCGTTGCGCTATCGAGGCCACAAGAACCGGCGCGCGCAGGTGGCAATGATCCAGGCCCCGGGCGTTGACTTGAGGCTTGTGAACTTCCACTTGGGGCTGGGTGAAAGCGAACGGCAGTGGCAGGTGCGCCATTTGCTCACGCATGAGAGCTATTGCGCTTTGCAGGATACGCCGACGCTGGTGGTCGGGGACTTCAACGACTGGCGTAACACGCTGCACCGCGGGGTCCTGGCAGAACAGGGTCTTACGCAGGTGACGGCACCGCCCTCGAAGTTCAGAAGCTTTCCCGCATACATGCCGGTGGGGGCCCTGGACAAGGCGTTTGCGTGTCGTCGCATTGTGATCGAGCGCGCCCATGTCGTGAAAAGTGACATGGCGCGGCGCGCCTCTGATCATCTTCCGTTGGTAGTTGATTTCAACGTAAAGTAATCTACAGGTCCGGTCGGATATCCGTACAATATCGCCCCTGACACGGGCTTGGGCGGAATATGCCAGAGAGGCAAAAGTCAATCGTTGCAGCCATTCTTGCCGTCCACAGCGGCCGCATTTCGCCTGACGAGGCGGCGGCGATGCTGGAGGACCCGGGCAAGACGTCGTCGCTGGTGGAGTTTGACGGCGATGTGCCCAAGGTTTCGCTGTCGGGCATTGATGGGCAGTACGAGTTGCCGATCATCGACGTGCTGGAGAACCCCGAGTTCCAACAGCGCGCGTTGAGCGACATCGGCATTGACGAAAAGGCCCAGCAGACGCTGTTCAACTTCGGGGGCAACGGCGGCCAGAGTGATATGCGCGTGCTGCGCGATACGTTGTATGCCGTGGCGACCACGGGTCGCGAGCTGGCGGACACTGACGTCCGCCCGCGAAGGCAGGTCGCCGCGCCATCCGAGAGCCCCACGCAGGCGCCGGCCAGGAACTCCACTCTCCGCATCACGACCGCCCGCTTCGCCAATAACTTCGGGATCCAGAGCGAGCGCTACGACATCAAGAAAGAGCATGCGCGTGGCGGCATGGGCCGCGTGCTGTTGGCGCGGGACAAGGCCGTGGGGCGCGAGGTTGCGCTGAAAGAGCTGCTGCCCGGCATGGTCGGCAGCGCGACGCTGGCCGCCAGCGTGCCAGCCGGGGTCAGTGAGTCCGGCGGCATTGTCGAGCGTTTCCTGCGCGAGGCCAAGATCACCGGCCAGCTTGAGCACCCGAACATCGTGCCGGTGTACGAGATTGGCCAGTACCACGACGGCAATTTCTATTACACGATGCGCTTTATCCGGGGCAAAACGCTGGCAGAGCGCCTGCGTGAGATCCGGAAAGACGAGACGCTGAGCAAAGCGGAAAAGCTGCCGGCGCGCATCAAGCTGCTCGACCAGTTCACAGACGTCTGCAACGCGATCGCTTACGCGCACAGCAAGGGTGTCATCCACCGCGACATCAAGCCCGAAAACATCATGCTTGGTGACTACGGCGAAACGCTGGTGCTGGACTGGGGACTGGCGCGGCTCAAGGGCCAGGAAGACAAGGCGATGAAAGCCCTGCAGAAGGGCTCATTGGCGCTGAGCAAGTCGCTGCTCGATTCCGACAGCCAGGCGCTGACGCTGGACGGCAGCATCGTCGGCACGCCGGCGTACATGGCGCCTGAGCAGGCCCGCGGCGAACTTGAGCATGTGGATGAGAAGAGCGACGTCTACGCCCTTGGCGCGGTGCTGTACCAGATTCTGACCGGCTACCCGCCCTATGAAGGCCCCATGGCGGCGCTGATCGTGCAGCAGGTGCTGGCTGGGCCGCCGGTTCGCGTGCGAGTGCGCGAGCCGCGGGTTCCGCGTGAACTTGAGGCCCTGGTCGAACGCGCCATGGCCCGCGAAAAGGCTGAGCGGCTTGGTTCTGCACTTGAGCTTTCCAGCGAGGTCAAGGCGTTCCGCGATGGCCGCACGCTCGGCAGCTACAGCTACAGCACGCGCGAGATGATTGCGCGGTTCGTGAGGCAGAACCGAACAACGGTCGGCATTGCCGTGCTGTGTGTGTTGCTGCTGATCGCGGGTGCGATCTTTGCGCTGCAGCGGCTTACCGAAGAACGTGACGCGGCCATGCTGGCCCAGAAGGACGCCGAAAGCGAGAAGACACTCGCGCAGGGCGCGCTGGACATCGCCAACCGCGAACGCAACGAACGCGAAAGACTGGAGGCCGAAAAGCGCCGGAAAGAACAAGAGGAGTTCAAGCTGCGCCTGCGCGAAGCCGAGCAGGTGCTGGGCACGATTGAGGGTATGCGCATTGAGCCCGCGCTGCTGGACCTTGACCAGCGCCTGTCGCGCTACGATGCCGAGCTGAAGGGGCCGCCGGCAAGGCGCATGCTTGAGCTGACGCCCGACGAACAGATCGGCAACAGCGTGCTGCTGTCGAATATCCTGGGCTATGTTTCCGCGCGCCAGAATTTGCTGGATCTGCTGGCTGGGCCCGCCGGGGCCGAACTGCCGGGAGTGTTTGAGCGTTTTGACCTGGCCGTTGAGCACGAGCAACTGAACCAGCTGCGCCAGCGCACGGCGCGGCTGGCGCGCGTGAATGGCAACTTTACGCTGGCAGAGTTTCTGGTTGCGGGAAGTTCCATGCCCGCAGAGTCGATCCGGCGCGAAAAGGCCGAGATCGCATCGGCCCGGGAAGTACTGCTGGACCTGCATGCCACGCGCATAGACGAGGCGCTGTTTGACGTGCGCAGCGGCATTGGGCGCGCCGGGCGCGACCCGGCGGCACCGACCCTGGACGAGTACACTCGCAGGCTTTCACAGTACCGCGAGTTTCAGACCGTGCAGATCCTGGCCAAAGAGCTTGACCGGCTTGCCGCACGCCAGCGCGCGGACTGGTCGCGCAGTGACGTTCACTTGTCGATCCTGGCCTGCCGGGTGCTGGGCCGGGTAGAACAGCCCGCAGCTACCGTGCCCCTGCTGGCGAAGTTTCTTGAGCGAGTCACAACGCCGGAAGCGCTTGAGGCGGCGGGCGCCGCGCTGGGCGACACGGGCAGCGGAGAGGCGATGGATGCGCTGCTGGCCAACGTGCACAGGCGCGGTATCGACTATTGGCGCAGTGTCAATCGCGCGTTGGCCACGTTGCCGTTGCCGGCGCGACTGCGAAGCCCAGAGTCAGCGGCGGAATGGCTTGACCTTGCGATGGTGCGGGGATCGCGCGGCGACTTCGTGGGGTCCGCCGACGCGGCATCGCGCACGCTGCAACTGTCGGAAGGCAACACCACGGCGCTGCTGGTGCGCGGGATGTCACGGGCAAGGGCCGGGCTGCTTGCCGACGCAATGACCGACTTCGACCGTGCCCTGAAAGCTGAGCCCGACCACTACGAGATCTGGCTGGCGCGTGCTTTGGCGCGCAACGCCTACCTTGATGGCAATGCTGCGGTCGCTGACCTGACAGCAGCGATCAAGCTGCGTCCCGACGAGCCGCGGGCCTACCTGCACCGGGCGCGCGTTCTGGCGCTTCGGGCGCGGGTGGCCGATGCGCGTGAGGACTTTGCCAAGGCCGTGGCGCTGGACCCGCTGCATCTGGGGTATCGACTCGAGTATGGCCAGCACCTGCAGACACTGGGGCGCGAGTCGTTTGCTGACGCTGAAGCCGAATTTACGAAAATGATCGAGAGCGCGCCCGATGACTGGCGAGGCTGGTCCGCCCGCTGCGTGCTGCGGCGCGATACCAGCTTCGGCGGTTGCATTTCAGACGGCCTTGAGGCGACGCGCCTGAACCCGAAGGCGGCCGCTGCCTGGAACTTCATGTCGCAGGCTTACTTTGGCATGAGCCGCCTGACCGACGGCATTGAAGCAGCGACCAATGCGGTCAATGCTGACCCGACGCAGTGGCTCGCGTACTACTACCGAGGCATCCTGTGGTTGAAAATGCAGGAACGTGAAGACGGCGCCGCCCGTGGTACCGGCCTTGATTCACGGTTCGAAGAATCCCGCAACGTGACGCTGGGCCGCGCGGTAAGCGACTTCCGCAGTGTTGTGGCGCACAACCCGCAGGACTTCAGGTCGTGGGCGCTGATGGGCGTGACGCTGGTGGATCTTGAGCGTTACGAAGAGGCGCGGATCGCATGTGTCAATGCGCTGAACCTTGCGCCGTTTGGCGGCTTTCAGGCAACCATCGGCATGAGCAACCACCTGGTGCGCCGGGCCCTGCTCGAGATTGAGGGTGCGGCGCTGGTGAACCGCAGCCCGGGCACCACCCCCGAGCTTGTTCGCGTGGCGCATTACCACGTCCAGCGCGCCAGCCGCCACCGCAGCAAGACTGCCGAATACCGGCTGGCAATGGCTCGACTCAGAGAGGCGCGTGATCAATTGGGCCCGGACACCCCGGCCACGGAGCGCTATGAGCTTGCATCGGTCGAGTATCGGCTGGTCAGCGCGCTGATTGACGCCGAGTACTTCGCCGATGCGTTGCGGCTTGCCGATGCCCGCATCACGTCAGGCGAGTACGTTTTCCCGGTTGCCTGGGTCAGCCGTGCTCGCGCGCTGGCGGGATGGTCAGGACACGAGCTGGACGCGCGCTTTGAGGAAATCGGCATGGATGATGCCGATCGCGCGAAGTCGAAAGCCGAGTTCGATGCCATGACGCCGATGCGGCATCGCGAGCGCGCGGATGAGCTGATCAATCAATGCTTCGCAGCCCTGCACAAGGCCGTCAACAACGGCCTGAAGGACGCAACCACGGTGAATGGCGACCCCACCCTGACGCCCCTGCGCAGCGACGAACGCTGGGCGGTGCTGCAGGCTGCCATGAAACTCAGTACCGCCACGCCGCCGGCAGACCCCGGCGACCCGACACCGATTGTGGTGCTCGTGTACGTGAACGACCAGGGCCCGGCCTGGCACGCCGGGCTTCGCAGCCATGACGTCGTGGTCGAAGCGAACGGCGTCGCGATTACGACCCAGCAGGATTTCTTCAACCAGCTTCGTGCTGTGCAGCCGGGCGCGGAATACACGGTAAAGGTGCGGCGCTACGTGCTGAAAGATGCGCGCCTTGTCGTGCAAGTCGGCGCGAATGGCAAACCGCTGCTGGGGCCGGACGGCCTGCCGGTGTGGAAGTGCACCGACCACGAAATCAAGCTCAAGGGCGGCTTCCTTGGCCTGCGCCTGGAAACCTGCGAACTGCCCTCGCCGCTGTATCCCTGACCCCTACCACTCAAGCGGATTTCCGGTCAATCCATCGATCGTAACGATGCGCGCAGCGCTGCGCCCCGGCGAGCCAAAGTGCAGGTTCCATACAGGCAGAAACACCGGCTTGACGGTCTTTGGGGCGGCTCTGAACCGCTGCTTGAAGCTGGCCTTGATCACATCGTCAGCCTTGCGCGTCTTCAGGTCAGACTCGCGCAGCTTCAGGCGTGCGGGCTCGGCTTCTTCAAGTGTGGTCTTGCCGTCGAAGTCGATGATGCGGCTTGCGTATTCACCGGGTTGCTCGTGCAGGCTGATGCCCTTGTCGGCGTCATAGACGACAATGCGCAGGCTGTAGGGGTGCAGGTACACAAAGTCCACCAGCTCATCGTGGTCGCGCCCGAACAGCCGCTTGATGAAGGCGCGGGTGACTTTTTCCGTGAAGCCCAGCTGCATCACCAGCCGGTACTCGACTTCTGCGTGCTGCAGCTCTTCTTCTTCGCCGATCAACCCGAAGAAACTTGTGCGTCCGCGCAACTCGCGTGCTTTGCGCTCAACATCGCTGCTTGAGACGCGTGTGATCAGTGCGTTGACCTTGCGATCGAGCCCGATATCGGGTCGCAGGCCGCCTGCCACGCTGAAGTAGCGCTGTACGCGTCCGTCCTTCCACTCTTTGGCGCGGCCCGCCTTTACCAGGCGACGCAGTCGCGCACGGGCGGCACCTTCCCCAATGCCTGCCTTGGTTGCGAACTCTTTAGCAAACATGGATGACGTGCGCAGCAGCAGCTTGTCCGCCTCGTCAAGTTCAGGGTCAGTCTTTGGCGGCGCGGGAATCGACGACGAGGCCTGTGCGGGGGCGGCGGTCTCTTCTGGTTCGTCCTCTTCGTCCTCTTCGGCTTCGTCGTCTTTTTGCTCGACTGTGGCAATCTCGGGCTCGGCCCGATCCGGCGCAGCCTCCGGTCTGGTCGAAGTTGCCTTCAGCTCAGCCTCAAGTGCATCAAAGCGCTCGCGCATCGTCTGTGGTGCCGGCAACTCGTCGCCACCTTGGGTCTCGTCCGGGTCGGCGGGCTCAGCCGGATAGGTGTACTCGTCGACCAGTCGCTCAATGCGATCTTCATCCAGCGTTTCGTGTTTTGTGTACAGCCACCGCGTTTGCAGGCTTCTGGTGTGGTCAAAGTTATCGGGGCTGATCAGCAGAAACTGCCCGGGCTTCTGCGCGGGCAGCTCTTCCATGATCTTGTCAACGTGCACCGGGTCGAGCGACTTGACCGTCGGCTGCACCTTGGCCATGTCCTGGCGCGTGGTCATGCGGCCCAGCGCCCAGGTGCCGAACTGTGCCATCGCCTTGTAGTCCACGTCGGCGGGGTTCTGCGTCGCCATCAGGCAGCAGATGCCGTACTTGCGTGCCTGCTTGAACATCAGGCTCAGTGCCGGCTTGCAGGCCGGCTTGCGCACGGGCGGGATGAAGGGCGCCACCTCATCGATGTAAAACAGCGCCTGCGGCTCTTTGCTCGGGTTCTTCAGCATCCAGGCGTAAAGGCGCTCTGTCAGCGCGGCGACAAAGAACTCTTTGTCTTCCTGGGTGTTGAGGCTGTTCAGGTAGATGATCGAAACCCGGGTCTTGCTTTCATCGGCTGCGGCGCGATCACCGAAGCCAAGCAGCAGGTCAATATCAAGCGACAGCCCCTCATGGAACAACAGGCGGCGCGCGCCGACATCGAGGCGCGCGAGCTTCTGGCAGGCCTGGTCGATCTTGCGGGCATCCAGCAGGTTGGCGAACTCGGCTTTGCCGGCGTCGTCGAGGTGCAGCAACCAGTGTGTGAACTGCTGCAGGTCGCGCGGGAACTTCCCGCGCTTGTGCAGGCCGGCCAGCGCGCGGTCAAACACGGCGACCAGGCCGGCGCCATCATCGCCCTCAAGGTCGTAGCCCAGAAGGCTGACAATCATTGTGGCCATGCCCGTAATGGCGTACACACGCTCGCGGTCAGGCATGCCGCTGACGTCAGAGCCGACGGGGTCCGCCGACATGGCAATGCCTTTGCGCGACGCGGGCGTGAAGATGACGGGGTCGATGCTAGCCGCCAGTTCGCGGGCAAGCTCGGGGTCCAGGCCTTTCTCGACCAGGAACTCGGGGTCGTCCAGATGAAGGGCCAGGCTGCAAAGGTCGCCCTGCGGGTCGATGCATATGGCGGGAATGCCGGCACGAAGCATTTCTTCAGTGAGCGCCTTGCAGAACACGGTTTTGCCCGAGCCGCTGCTGCCAAGCGCCATGACGTGGCGCAGCAGAGTTGACGAGTCAAGGGTGATGGCTTCGGGGGGCGCTTGCACGCCGTCAGGGTCGGTTCTCGTTGCCCGGTCGAATCCGACAAGCAGTTCAGCCATAGGACTCCCATGAAAAAGGCGCCACCAGGGCGCCTTCAGGAAGCACGGTCAGTGCGTATCACGGCGTAGCAGGCGCCTGCCGGTCCCGTTTGTAGTCCTGTACGTTGTGCTGGTAAAGCATCGTATCGAAAAGGATGTAGCCGATCATCCATGCCACCAATGCAAACGACCCGACCAGGATAAAGAAGTTGAAGCGTTTGTCGTAGCGCAGGTGCATGAACCACAGTGCAACGACGCCGGCTTTGACGCAGGCCACGCCGATCGCGCCGACGACATTCAGGCGCCCCAGGTCAGCCTGCGCGATTGCGACGGTGACGACCGTGAGAATCAGCAGCGTGACCAGCACTTTCACCAGCGTCTGCCAGGAGCTTACGTGGCCGATGGTGCCGGGCAATTGCCCGTGGTGGTCGTGTTCGTGAGTTGCTTCGCTCATGGTTTGCCTTGTACGGACAGGGTCAGGCGCCTTCTCAGCCGATCAGGTACAGCAGCGGAAACAGGAAGATCCAGATGATGTCAACGATGTGCCAGTACAGCGCCACGTTGTCGACCGCGCCGTACCAGCGACGGCTGAAGTGGCCCTTCAACGCGCGGATGAACAACCAGACGTACAGGCCCATGCCCACCAGAACGTGAAGGCCGTGCAAGCCGGTCATGCAGAAGTAGACCGCAAAGAAGCTGCCGACGCCCATGTCTTTCAGTTTCTCGCCTGTCATTTCCGGGTACTTGGCCAGCAGCTCAGGCGGCAGGTCGGCTGTCTGCACATGAAAGCCGTTGCCCCACACAGCGCCAATATGCAGCTTGTGGGCGTACTCGAAGTACTTGACCACCATGAACGCGCCTGCGCACAGAAACGTCAGCGCCAGCGTGATCAACAGGCCCTTGCGCTGCTCAAGCATCGCACAGCGCACCGACCATGCCGCTGTCATTGAACTGACCAGCAGCACCACCGTGTTGGCCGCGCCCATCTTCGTGTCCAGAAAGTAGTGCGCGTAATGAAACATTTCCTGGTGGTTGCCGCGGTACACGGCATAGGCCGTGAACAGGCCGCAGAAAAACAACAGCTCCTGCCCCAGGAACAGCCACATGCCCAGCTTGCCCGAGTGGAACTGCTGGTGCATGTTGTCAAAATGCATCGCGAGCTCTGGCGGCCGCGCCGGAAGAGTCTCGTGTTTGGTTTCGTGTTCCGCTACGCCGGTGCCCATTTAGTGAACCTTCGAAAGCGTCTTGCCCGTGTCGATGACTTCCTGCTTGAGGTGCCATCCGGCTTCCTCAGACTCGTACTCCCAGTTTTCGTAGTCGTAGGCGCCGGTGACGATCGGCGGCTTCGTGAAGTTGTGGAAGTCAGGCGGTGATTCAGATTGCCATTCCAGACTGGCTGCGCCCCACGGGTTGCTGGGCGCCTTGCGCCCCTTGAACAGCGAGTGGATCAGGTAGATCACCTGCAACCCGATGCCGCTGCCCAGGATGTAGGCGCCGATCGTGCTGGCCTGGTTGAAGACCGTGAACTCGTCCAGATAGTTGGCATAGCGGCGCGGCATGCCGCGTGTGCCTGCAACAAACTGCGGCATGAACGCCAGGTTGAAGCCGACAAAAACCAGCAGCGCGCCGACGCGCCCCAGCGTTTCGTTGTACATGCGGCCGGTCATCTTCGGCCACCAGTAGTGCACGCCGCCCAGGAACGCGTTGACCGTGCTGCCGACCATCACCATATGGAAGTGCGCGATCACGAAGTACGTGTCATGCAGGTGCACGTTGGTGCTTATGCTGGCCAGGAACAGGCCTGTCAGCCCGCCAATGCCGAACAGGTAGATGAAGTTCAGCCCGTAAATCATGGGCGTCTTCAGATCAATGCTGCCCTTGTACATGGTCGCCACCCAGTTGAAGACCTTGATGGCACTGGGGATGGCGACCAGGAACGTGAGGAAGCTGAAGATGATTCCCGCGGTCGGCGACTGGCCCGATACGAACATGTGGTGGCCCCACACGAGGAATCCGATCACCGCAATCGCGATGCTGGACCACGCAATCGCCTTGTAACCAAAAATGTGCTTGCGGGTGAACGTGCCCATGATTTCTGACTGCACGCCCATGGCCGGCAGAATCATGATGTACACAGCCGGGTGGCTGTAGAACCAGAAGAAGTGCTGGTACAGCACGGGGTCGCCGCCGTATTCGGGCAGGAAGATGCCGACATGGAACATGTGCTCGATGAGCGAAAGTCCAAGCGTGATGCCGATGACCGGCGTGGCCAGCACCTGGATCAGTGACGTGGCATACAGCGCCCACAGAAACAGCGGCATATCGTACATGCCCATGCCGGGCGGCCTCAGCTTGTGAATCGTCACGATGAAGTTCAGGCCCGTAAGGATGCTGCTGAAGCCCAGGATAAACACCGCCATGTATGCGAAAATCAGGCTCAGCCAGACGCGCTGGCCCTCGCTGCCACCGCCCATTGAGTAGGGCGGATACAAAGTCCAGCCGGTATCGAGGCCGCGGAACACCAGCACGGCGATGAAAAAGCACAGGCCCATGACGTACAGGTACCACGACAGCAGGTTGACGCGCGGCAGGGCCAGGTCCTTGGCGCCAAGCTGCATTGGAAGAATGAAGTTGCCCAAGGCTGCGGGAATGCCGGGAATGATGAACAGGAACACCATCACCGCGCCGTGCAGCGTGAACATCTTGTTGTAGAACTGCTCCATCGTCGCGCCGAGGATGCGGCTGTCCGGGCCCGCAGGCGCACCGTTCCAGAGCACCGTTCGCAGGGCGATCGCGAACACGCCGCCCAGCAGCAGCGAAAAGCTCACCGCCGCGAGGTACATCATCGCGATGCGCTTGTGGTCAAGCGTGACGAGCCATGACGCAAAGGTCTTGACGTGATTCAGGTAATGCTTGCGCGGTTTGTCGTGCGCAGCGGGCTTTACAACACCACCACCAGCCATTGCTTCTTCCTTATTGCGGCTACTTCAGCGTCTTCATGTAGGCGATAATGCCGTCAAAGTAGAGCTCGTTCTCAGTTCCCCAGTCAAACGGTGTCATTGCCGACGGCTTTGCGAATCCGTGGGATATTTTCGCGTTGGGCTCAAGCACCGACTGGCGTACGTAGTTTTCGTCGTAGGGCACGGTCGTTCCGTCGGCGAGCTGGCGTTCGGTGCCCCACATCCCTGCCCAGGTCGGCCCGGTGCCGGCTTTGCCATCCACGGTGTGGCATGTGCCGCAGAACTGGGCGTGAATGGCCTTGCCCCGGTCCTGGGGGTTCAGGCCCTTCAGGTCGCCGTCTTTCTTGATGCCTGCAATCCACTCGGCTTCGGTCTCATAGACGTGGACCTTCGTAATCATGTTGGAGTGGTTGTCGCCGCAGTACTCGGTGCAGAACAGGTCAAAGCCCTCTGGTGGGCTTAGCTCGGTCGGGCGGAACCACATGCGGTTGTAGCGGCCGGGTACGCAGTCCTGCTTCATGCGAAACGCCGGGATGAACATACTGTGCAGCACGTCGTTGTCGGGCGCTGTCATCACGGCCTGGTAGGCCCGGCCCTTGATGACATGAAGCTCTTTGCAGAAATAGGTGCCGCCGACAGGTTCGCCGGAGTACTTGAAGGTCCAGCGCCACTTCTGGGCGGTTACGTTCAACTCATAGATTTCATCTTGGGGCGGGGTGACCATCTCGAGGTACCAGTATGTGCTGATAAAGAACACGACCATCAGCAATGCCAGCGGTACGAGCGACCAGGCCACTTCGAGTTTTGTGTTGTGTGTACTGGTGACTTCTTCTTTGTGGCCGGGGCGCTTGCGGTACTTCACCACGAAGTACAGCGTCGCGCCGCAGATCGCCACGAAGAAGATGATGCACAACCACAACACCAGGTCGTAGACGAAGTCATGACCGGCAGCCACGCTGGAACTCTGCGGCGGGAACCAGAACGACCCGGCGCGCCCCAGCGGCAACAGATTTGACAGGCCTTGCACGAAGATCATCAGGTCGCTTCCGCTTTCAACTGCAACTTCTGCAACTTTGAACGCCGCGATTTCCTGAGCTCGTAGATCCACCAGTAACCGATAAACGAGAACAGGAAAACCAGCACCCCTATGCCGCCGATGCGCATGTACATGAACGCGCGGCCCATATTGTCTGTGTACTCCAGCGTGAAGCAGTTGAAACCGAAACCGGTCTCATCTTCACTTGCCTGGCCAAGCTTGCCCGCCGCCGATTCGGCCAGCCGTGCCTGGACGTCCCGCGGCTCGAAGTTCAGGTTGCGCATGTAGTGCGAAATCACGCCGTCGCCCGTCACCACAAACGCCGCCGACTTGTGCCGCCACTCGCCGCTGTCAGCGTCGAACTTGTAGCTGTACCCGAGGGCCGCAGCCAGCGAGAGGACCTTCGACTCGTCGTCATTTACAAGGAAGTGCCAGCCCTTGTCCACTTCGGGCTTGCCCACGGCGCCGAGGTAGCGCAGCTTAGCCAATTTGGCGCGCTCATAGGTTTCGCCCGGGTTGATGCTGATCGTCAGCAGCACGAACTCGCGCCCCGGCACCCACTCCATGTCCTTGAGGCCCCTGGCAAGCTCGGTCAATTGCAGGCTGCAGAGCTGCGGACAGTCGGCGTAGTTCAACGTGATCAAGACCGGACGGCCCGGTTTGAAGAATTGGGCCAGAGTGACGTGGCGGCCGTTGTCGTCCGTAAACGGCAGATCGAGCGGAATACGTTCCCCGATGCGTTCGATGACATCGACGCCCTGCAACTCATATTGAAGGCGGCGGTTGCTCTGTGCAGGCAGCGAGGAAACCAGGGCAAGCAGAATTGCCCCAGCAAACACCCAGAAATGCGGCAAGCGTGCCATGCCTCGCGCTCTCCAAATCACGACTGCGGGCGCCATGCGTCCCCGGCGTGCAGGGGTGTGCTTTAGCATTTTGTCGCGCCCGTTTACAGAGTGTTTTAGGTATGAAGCAATACCTTGTGGCGCCGGTTCCAACCTGCCACAATCGACCCTGAAGTCCGATTTGACGTCCAGGGTTCATTACGCCGGGGCCGCGGTTCGTTATGTAGGAAACGCGCCCATGGGATTGGATATTCGGACCCCGTGAGAACATCGACGTGAAGCCGACGGCAGACTCACTCAACACCTGGCAGCGGGCGGCGCACCGCCTGGCGCAGCTTTGCGTTGGACTGGTGCTTTTCATGATTGCGGTGGGGGCAATGGTCACGACGATCCGGGCCGGCGACACAAACCCCGGCTGGTCGTGGCGCTTCTGGGAATGGATCACAACGTGGTGGAGCAGTGAAGGCGGCCGCGCATTCGAAGATGGCCATCGGGTGATTGGCACGCTGGTGGGGTTTGCGGGCATCGCGTTGGCCCTAGTCATGTGGAAGGGCGAGAAGGGCGGCCGCCGCTGGCTGGGCATGATTGCGCTGGGGTTGATCGCGGCGCAGGGCTTGCTGGGCGGCCTGCGCGTTCTGGTGGTCAGCGATGCCGACGTGCGCGATACGGTTCTGGGGATGACAGGCGGTGGCCACGATGTGGAACTGCGCCGGGCAATCAAGGCGATGGCCCATGGCGTGACGGCCCAGGTGATATTTGCGTCGCTGGCGTGCATTGCCGTTGTGACGTCGCCGCGCTGGATTGCGGCGTGGAGCGTGCAGAAGTCGGAGGCGGCAATCGGCACCCGCCGCCTGAGCGTTTTCGCCGGCCTGCTTGTCACAGGGCAACTTGCGCTGGGCACAATTGTGCGCCAGACCGGTGAGCACGTGCTGGTACACGTGACCGGCGCCTGCATGGTGACGCTTACCGTACTGTGGCTGCTGCTGCGGGTTTTTCGCCACCATGGCCAGTTCGCGCCGCTGCGGCACATCGGGTCGGCGCTTGGTGTGCTGCTGGTTGTGCAGGTGTTCCTGGGCCTCACGCCGTGGATGCTGACAAACGGCAATCTCGTTTCCTTTGAGCCAGGCAGCCCTGTTGCCCTGCTGCGTACGGCGCATGTAACGGTGGGGGCCCTGATCCTTGCGCTGACCGCGGTGCTGGCACTTTGGCTGCATCGGCTTGTAGCCACTGCGACGCCGGACGATCGTACTGCGTTGCCTGAGTACCCGCTGATGCGGCGGCTGCACGACTATTGGGTGCTGACCAAGGCGCGGCTTTCGGCGCTGGTGATGGTGACAGTTGCCGTGGGCTATCTGCTGGCGCTGCGTCGCATGCCTGACCTGGTGGAGATGGGCATCGTGATGGTCGGCGTGGCAATGGTGGCCGGCGGCGTGGCAGCGCTGAACCAGTATCTTGAGCGCGACCTCGATGCCCTGATGAACCGCACACGAAACCGGCCGCTGCCCTCAGGACGCATGAATCCGCGAGAAGCGCTGGCATTCGGGCTGACGATGGTGCTGGCCGGCACGTCATTGCTGCTGGTCATGGTGAACTGGCTGTGCGCCCTGGTGACCTTTTTGACGGCCCTGATCTATGTGTGCGTGTACACGCCGATGAAGACGCGCACGACGCTGAATACGCTGGTAGGTGCGGTTACGGGCGCGCTGCCGCCGGTGGCAGGCTGGGCAGCGGCGACCGGCACAATCGGCCTTGAGGCCTTCGTGCTGTTCGCAATCCTGTATGTATGGCAGCTACCGCACTTCTGGGCGATCGCGCGACTGTACCGTGAAGACTATGAGCGTGGCGGCATGAAGATGCTGGCGATTGCAGACAAGGAAGGCGGTTTCATCGCAGGACAGATCGCGCTGTGGTGCGTCGTGCTGATCGTTGTCAGCGCTCTGCCCGTGCTTGTCGGCATGGCGGGCAGCCTGTACGCCACGGGCGCGCTGGTGCTCGGGTTGGGCTTTCTGGCCTCGGGCATCCTGAACGCGGTGGTGCGCACGCGCGCTACCACACGCGGCGTGTTCTTTGCCTCGCTGATTTATCTGCCGCTGCTGCTGGCCGTGCTGCTGGTCGACGTGTGGTAGGTGACAGGCTCGGACAAGGGTCAGAGGACAGAGGACACCAAGTAACTGTGTTCCTGAGTTCACTCCCGACTCCCACTATCCACTGCACTTGGGGCACAAACCCCACACCGTCACGCTTACGTCGTTCAGCTTCCAGCCCCGGGGTGCTTCCGGGCGCTGTGGCAGCTTCTCAATCTCTACACATTCGACGCGCCCGCATCGCGTGCAGCTTAAGTGCGCGTGGCTGTGCGCATGTCGCCGGGTGTCGCCAGCCAGCTCATACATCTCGCGTCGGCCGACGCCGCGGACTGATCGCAGCACGCCGGCTTGGCATAACGCCAGCAGGTTCCGATAGATGGTTGCGGGATCACCGCCGCTCTTGCCGCAGGTCTGGACGGCGTCGTCCATGCTCACGGGCAGGTCCCGTTCCAGCAGCACGGCAACCAGCGCCGTGCGGCTGCCGGTTACGCGCAGTTTCGCGCCGCGAAGAATCTGCCTGGCCTGCTCTTCCATAGTGCGCATGCTACCGGGGGCTTGCCGCCGGGCAAGCAAGCTCAGGGCTTTGCCTGAAAGCGGCGCAGAAAGCCATAACCCTGCGCGATACGATCTTCGAGCCAACGCTGCCAACGCCGGCGCAGGTCGGCATGCTTTCTGGCGGAAAGGCAGATCGCGACGTTGCGTGCGTGCAGGCCCAGCAGGTCGATCATTATTGTGAATTCCGGCGGCGTTGATTCTACGGCGTCGTTGGCCGCAAGGGTCTGTGCCTGCGCCTTGGCGGGGGCGCCGGCAAGACGCGCGGCCTGTGCCAGGTGAATGGCAGCCATAACAGCCCGCAGCGGCGGTGAATTCACCGGCGGCGGGGTGGTCTCAAGCAGCTTCTCGTAGGCGTGCAGATGGTCTCCCTTGCGGCCGGCCAGCAGCGCGTCGATCAGCAAAGCGCGCTGCGATTCGTACTCAAAGGACGGCACTTGCTCAACGGCGTCGCCGATGGACCCGCTCACCAGCACATGCAGTTCATTGGCATCTTCGGCCAGGGCGGCCTCGCGCATCAACAGCCGCGTGCGGCCACGCGACGGGTTGTCCCTGCGGCGCAGCTCGCTCATGCTGGTCAGGTCGGCAAGCAGTTCGCCGCGTGCCTTGAAGATCGCGACAAACGCTCTGTTTTCGGGGGCTGTTGCCTGGAATGCGGCGTGAATCCTCGCCAGGCCGGTACGGATGTCTCCCAGCTCAATTTGAAACCCGCCGGCGATGCATTGCAGCTCAAGGTAGTCATGAGTGCCGTGCATTTCGTCCGTGGCAAGGTCTAGGGCCGCCTGGCACACACGCAGACCCTCACGCAGGCGGGCGCTGTCGCGCAGAGACAGCACGTAGTTGCCTGCCTCGTCGATTCCCTTCTTGGTGGCAAGGCCGCCCTCAAGCAGGTTGCGAGAGAACAGTCGCTGGTGAAACTTCAGCGCGTTGTCAACGCGCCCGCGCAGGTGCTCGTGCATCGCCTGTAGCCGGTCCAAGTCGTAGAGCAGCGCTTCGTCATCACAGAATCGTGAGACCTGCAGGGCCGCCTTGCGCACGCCTTCTGCGCGATCAAGCTCCATGCCTTTATGAAACATGCTGAAGCGGTTGATCAGTTCGCGCATCAGGGGGCGCGTCTGTGAGTTCATGCGCTCGCGCAGCCGCTCATAGGTGTCGATCGCATCGCCCAGTTCACGCAGCTTCTTTTCCTGGTCCTTTCCCGCAAGCGCGCCAAGGCGCATGCGCGCCACCGCGTTCAGGGCATGCACCAGCTCAAGCAGGCTGCCGCCAAGTTTGGCAGTGCCCGGGTCAACCTCAGAAAGCAGTGCACCCCCCGCGCCAGTCAGCAGCCACGCGGGATTGACCTCAAAGGCGTCTACGAGCGCCGAGCAGAACTCAACGGGCACCTTGCCCTCGCGCATATAGCGATGGACGTTGGTCAGTGGCGTCTGGGTGCGTCGTGCAATCTCCGACAGGCCGTAGCGGTCCTTGAGTTCATTCAAGCGATCGCGCACCGCCGCCTGGTAGTGCGCGGGCAGCGCCGCATCTTTCCGTTTTTCCAAGTGGCCCCCTGTGTATTCGAAAAGCGGAAGGGCATGTCGTGGACAGTCTAAATCGACGCTTCCGGTTTCGGTACACTTCTTTTGCGGAGACGGACTTCGACCGGAGGAGAACCATGAAGGCACTGGCGACATTGATTCTGCTGGCAATCGCAACGAGCCTGGCAGCACAGGATTCAGGCGACGCGCCGGCCAGCTACGGCACGATCTACTCGTACTTTGGCAGCATTTCGGGCAGCAGCCTCGGCACACTGAACAGCGACGACCCGGGAAACCCCGTCGGTGGCGACTGGGTCAGCGACGACGACGACGGCATTGTCGGTACACCGTTCTGGGACCCCTGGTCAGCCGACAACTCACTGACCGTTCACGTCGAGGGCACGGGTTGGCTGATCATGTGGGTGGACGCCAACGACAATGGCACCTGGGAATCGACCGAGCGCTACCGCTACTCGCTGCTCTACGTAGAGGGGCCGGGCGACTTTACCTTCACCGGCATTCGCTTGACTGCGGCGCAGAACTTCTCCCGCAACGGTGCCAACAAGGTTGCTGTCCGCATTACGCTTCAGGAAAACATGGGCGCCGGCGCAACGATGGTGCCCCACGGGTTCTTCTATACAGGCGAAGTCGAAGACTGGTTGGTTGACGTTGCACCGATCTCATTCAGTGTCGCGACGCTTGAACTTCCGGAAGCGATCGAGGGCAAACCCTACCAGACCGACATCTCTGCGGTGCACGGCCGCACACCCTATCAGTGGTCGATCGTCGGCGGCGCGCTGCCTGCCGGTTTGAGCCTGGCAGCTTCGGGCGACAGCTTTCGGTTGGCTGGCACACCATCGGCGGGGGCCGGTTATGGCGCGCAGACTTACTCATTCACGGTGCAGGCGACCAGCGCCCAGCACGTGGTGGCCCAGCGTAGCCTGACGATGCGCGTGCTGCCCGCGCCGGTCACCGCTCCGTTCAAAGACACGTTCACCAGCAACATGGGCTGGCAACTCGACAACACCTGGACTCGCGGTGTGGCCACGTACTATGTCGGCGGCGGCTCAAACCGCACCGGCGAACTGACATCAGAGCCCGACTTCGACTTCACCCCCGGCAACGCCGACAACATGATCCTCGCTGACAGCATTGGCAGCTACTACGTGTACAACGGGTTTCTGCCCAAGCCGCTGTGGGCGGTCTCGCCGATCGTCGATTGCAGCGCACTGTCCGGTGTACGTCTTCGGTTTCGGCGCTGGCTCAGCACGCGCCGCACCGCCGGTTGGGGCATAGATCGTGTAAAGGTGCAAGTCAGCGTTGACGGCACTAACTGGACAACGGTCTGGTACCCGAGCGTGGACAGCTACGCAGAGGCCCTGGTTGATGTTGCCTGGTCACTGTGCGATTGCGACCTAACGGCGGTGGCTGCGGGCCAGCCCCGCGTGCAGGTTAGGTTTGCTATCGGACCTGCTTCAGACGAATCGTTTTCCAACCCCGGCGTAACCCCGATGCCCGACGACTTTGCCGGGTGGTGCATCGATGATGTTGAAATCGGTGCGCAGCCCCAGACCACCCTGCAGGCAAGCGCGTTCGATGTGCAGACCACGGGCAGTATTGTCAACCCGATTTCGAGCACCGTTTACCCGCTGCTCTATCCCGGCAGCGTGCACCAGTGGTCTGCGCTGGTTGACAACCCGGGCTCGGTGCCGCTTACGATCACTGAGTTCGAGGTCGGCGCCACCATCCCAGTCCAAGCTGGCGCCACCGCCTACGACATCCAGGACTACAATCTGCACAAAGACAGTTGGCAAAACGTCGGAGCATGGGCGCTGAACGTGCCGGTCATCGTGCCAGCCGGCAGCAACGTCGTGCTGAACGGGACCTTCACCTGCACAGGCGTCGCACCCTATCGGGTCAACCAGACGTTCCGGCTGAAGCTGTACGTGCGAGGCGACACGCCTTCAGGCATGGGCTTTGAAGCAACTGACACCCTTGATATCGCGTTTTCCGGAAGCCCGCAGCCTGGACTGCACGTCTGGGAAGGAAGCGTCGGCAGCACAGGCCAGCACGAGATTTTCAACGGCGCCGGCTGGGGCGGCCTGCGTGATTACGGCTCGACCATCGTCGGGGGTGCGAGCAACTGGACGCTGATCATCTGCAAGAACACGAGCAGCAATTCATTCACCGTGGACCCGCCGACACTTACCGGCGGCGACCCCGGCGAGTTTGAACTGTATTACGTGAACCCGTGGGTCTCGATTCCGGTCAATGGCCAGAACAACGTGTGGTTCTACGTTCGCTTCAAGCCGACCAGCTCCGGCATCAAGACTGCGACCGTTACCTTCACCCACACCGCGGGCAACACCGCCACGCCTTTCACTTTCGGGATGCGCGGTGTGGGGGCTTCGGCGGGGCCGGTGATCCGGGTGCTTGACACGTCAACGGGGGGTGTCATTTCCAACGGCTCGAGTGCCGTCGGCGGCCTGGATTTCGGCAACGTGGACATCTACGGCACGCCGGTCAGCCTGACCATCGAGATCGAAAACAGCGGCAACCAGGATCTCGTGCTTACGCAGCTTCCTTCTATCTCCGGCGACCCCGCATTTACGCTGGATACGACACAGACCGCGCTGTTGGTTCAGCCCGCACAATCCACGTCATTCGTGATTCATTTCGCGCCATCGACAACCGGCGCTCGCGGTGCCTTGATCCGTCTACCCCACAACGACACGGGCACCGCGACGCCGTTTGAGTTGAGCGTTGCCGGCTTCGGCATTATCAATGCGCCGGTGTTGCGCGTCACATTGGCCGCACCCAATGGCGCGCAGGTCGCGCCCGGGGCCGCCGCCGGCGGGCCGACACAGTTCGCGCCTCGCGATGTGAATGCCGGGGCAAGCATGCCGCTGGATGTTTTCGTGCATAACGACGGCTGGCAGAACCTCGTGCTGGGCGCGTTGCCGGCCCTGGCCGGGACACACGTTGCCGACTTCGGCATCGACAACGCCGCCATGACGCTGGTGATCCCGCCGAACAGCAATGCTTCATTCGTGCTGTGGTTCGACCCGGTTGCAAAGGGTCCCAAAGCAGCCACGGTCGAGTTCGTGCACAATGACACCCAGGTGGTCAGCGCCTTCACATTTGCGCTTTCGGGCATGGGTGAAGACCCCAACGGGGTCGTCATCACCAGCGCCACCCTGCCCGCAGCGAAAGTCGGACAGGCTTATGCCCGGGTGCTGGCTGCCGGAAACGGCACCGCACCATACACCTGGGCTCAGCTCGCCGGCTCGCTGCCCCCGGGCCTGACACTTGACCCTGATGGCACGCTTTCCGGCACGCCGGTCGATCCGCACGGTATGTACACGTTTCGGGTGCGCGTCACCGACGCCCTGGGTGGTACCGACGAACGCTGGCTTTATCTGCCGGTAGCGCCCGCCACCGGGCACCTCTCAAAAGGCGGAAGCAGCGAGAGTGGGGGATGCGTTGCGGCGCCAGCCGGGGCTGCCGTGTGGGTATGGATGCTGCTGATCACTGCGGCGGCACGGCGGCGTCGCAAGCGGTAAGCTCGGCCGGTTCGACAAGCAAGGCGGGTCCGGCGCCGATGCCGGCGATTATGTCGGCACGACTTCAGGGGACGCACCTCGCGCCGGCCTGTGCACGCCGCAACGGGCCATCAGGGTGGCCAGCGACAACGTGCCCGCCAGCCAGAGCGTGCCCGCGTCCAGCAACCCGCTGACCGGCTTGTCGGAAAGCCCGCTCATGCGCCCAAGATAAATCACCGGGCGGCGCAGCGGGTCGCCGCCCAACACGTCTTGACTGAACCCCAGCCATGGGCAGCCGCTCAAGGCCCAGTTCCCCGCGGTCTCGCGCAGCACGGGCATGGCGTCGAAATAGAACGGCAGACCGCACAGTGCCAGCCATGCGAACGCCGAGCCCAGGCCGGCCGCACGCCCAAGTGCAGCGAGGCTTCCGCCGATCAGCGCCGCAGGCAGGCACCACACCAGCGTCCGGAACCACAGGGCGGGCTCTGCGACAGTCAGCACCGTGACGAAGGCGGCGCAGGCTGTCAGCGCGCACAATGCGCGGCATGCCGCATCGCGCATCACGCGGGCTGGGGCGGATGCAATCACGCCCAGGGGCAGAGACAACACGATGGCAACCAGCGCCAGCGATGCCCGGTCCAGCGCCGCCAAAGGCGACAACCAGGTTGCGGCGGCAACCAGCACGCCCGCCGACACGCCCAGGGCCGCCGCGGCGCCGACAGCCTTACTCGTCGTCGAATTCGTCTTCAGGGACAGGTACCTCAAGGAGTTCGTCGTCATCGTCGGCCTTGTCGAACTCTTTCAGCAGCTCGGTCAGTGCGGCTTTGGCGGCCCGCTGCTCAGCTTCTTTCTTATTTCGTCCCACGCCGGGACCAAAACTGACACCGTCTACCTGCACGACGACGTGAAATTCTTTCTGGTGGTCGGGGCCGACTTCGGAAATGACCTTGTACGTCGGTGCGCGCTCGTTGCGCGACTGCACCAGGTGTTGCAGCGCGCTCTTGTAGTTCTGTTGAAACTGGTGGCTGGTGATGCTGCGGATCACGGGACCGAGGTCGTCCTCTACGAACTTGCGGGCCGCCTTCAGACCCCCGTCGGCGTACACCGCGCACAGCAACGCCTCGTACAGGTTGGCCAGAATGCTTACCGGCAGGCGCGCTCCGCCCTCGCGGCGCACACCTTTGCCCAGGTACATCAGTTCGGCAAAGCCGCGTTCCCGCACGCGATCCGCCAGCACAGCGCGCGACACGGCGACTGACTTTACGCGGGTCAACTCGCCTTCCGGAAAGTCCGGGTACCAGTCATAGAGCATTTCGCTGACGATCAGGCCCAGTACGGCGTCGCCAAGAAATTCCATGCGCTCATTGCTTGGGTGCTTGTTTGACTTGGCGCTGCTGTGGGTCAGCGCGTTGCGCAGGTGCGCGATGTCGTTGAACTCGTGATCCATCAGCGCAGCCGCGCGTGCCATGCGGTCAGCGTCTGTGCCGGCAAAAGTATTCTTGCGCGATGCGGACCGAGGTTTGTCGTCCGCCGTTTCCGTGGACATGTGGGACTCCTCAAGACTTGTGATGAGGAGTCCGGGAAGCCCCGAGCGCGGGACGGCGCGGACAACTCACGACAACATCAGCTTAGGGGTTATGCGGCCGCTGGCAAGGCACGACGCCGGCACGAAATTGCCGCCCGCAGCACATGCACGTTGTCTTGCCGCCGGTCGGCGTCGCGGCGTCTTTATTGCGCCGGGCAACGTTCTTGCGTCAGTTCGCCAGCGCGTCGCGGAAAAAGTCTTTCATTGCTTCCCACGAGCGCTTGTCAGCCTTTTCATTGTATGCAGCGCCTTTGCTGTTGTCGTTGCCGGCGGCGGGGTTGGTGAAGCTGTGTACCGCGTTGCCGTACGCCACAAGCTGCCAGTCGGCGCCGGCCTGTGTCATTTCCTTCCAGACCGCGCTGACCTGGTCAGCACCGACGTTGGGGTCGTCCGCGCCGTGAAGGATCAGCACCCGGGCCTTGATGTCGCCGGTCTTGGCCGACATGGATGTGCCCAGGCCACCGTGAAAGCTGACCACGCCCGTTACGTCGGCGCCGCTGCGTGCAAGCTCAAGCACACAACTTCCGCCAAAGCAGTAACCGATGGCCGCAATGCGCAGCCGGTCTACCAGTTCGTGCTGTTGGGCGGCGGTCAAGGCAGCCTGCAGGCGGGTGCGCAGGGCGGCGCGGTCGCCAAACCAGGCCAAAGTGGCATTGCGGGCATCTTCCGTGGTCTGGGGGCGCACGCCCTTGCCGTAGACGTCAACGCTGAACCCGACGTAGCCCAGGGCTGCAAGTTCGCGGGCGCGCTGTTCATCAAATGCGCCGCGGCCTTTCCAGTCGTGCACCACGAGCACAGCCGGGCGCCGGCCTTTCAGGTTGGCGTCCCATGCGATGAAGGCTTCGCATTCGGTCTCGCCGTCCATGTATGTCAGAGTCTGCGATGTGATGTCCGTATAGCGCTCCTTGACGGCGCCGACATCCTGTGCCTGTGTGCCGTCGTGCAGCAGCGTCAGCGCGGAGGCGGTGGCGATCATGGCCAGGATGGCGGCGACTGCCAGAATTTTGCGGTTCATCTTGTCTCCTTGTCCGGGCTTGTCAGCAGCCACATCATGCCGAAGTCAAATCATCAGCGTAAGCGTGAACCGTGAGTTGTTCCTGCGTATGCTTGGCAATGTGAACAACCAACCGGAAACAGGGTGGCTGCGGCTGGTGCCGTTTACCGCGCAGTTGCTGGAATTGGCGGCTGCGGATGACCGACCCGGGTTTGGCAGGGTCGCCGGTGTCCGCATTCCTGAAAGCTGGCCCCCGCACGGCGTGAGATTCCACCAGCTTCCATTGCAGCTTGATGCGCTGCGGCAAGACCCGGAAGGCCTGCCATGGCACGGCCGCCTGATTGTGGTTGCGGCCAACGGCGTCCGCACGTTGGCAGGCGTAATCAACCTCAAGGGCCCGCCCGATGAACACGGCCGCGTTGAGATCGGTTACGAAGTGCTGCCCGAGTTCCGCCGTCGCGGCGTTGCCTCAGCGGCGGCGCGCGAGTTGCTTGCCTGGTGCTTTGGGCAGGCACGCGTGAGTGCCGTGCGGGCGCGCACGCTGAACGGCAATACCGTCAGCCAGCACATGCTGAAGCGGCTGGGGTTCGCGCGGATCGGGCCTGAACGCGACCCGGAACTTGGCGAGATGGTCGTCTGGGAGATCCGGCCTACGCCTTCATTTCCCAGCGCGAAATCGTGAGGCGTTGGATTTCGCTTGTGCCTTCGATAATGGTCATCAGGCGCGCGGCGCGGAAGAACTCCTCGACGCGATACTCTTTCATATAGCCGTATCCGCCGTGAATCTGGACTGCGGCGCTGGTTACGCGCTCAGCCATCTCGCTGGCATACAGCTTGGCCTGCGCCGCCATGCTGATGAAGCGCGGGTCACTCAACCCGTATTGCTCTTTCAACCACACGGCGTGCCAGACCAGCCCCTTGGCGGCGTTCAGTTCAGTGATCATGTCGGCAAGCTTGAATCCGATGCCCTGGAACTCCCAGATCTTCTGGCCGAACTGCTCGCGTTCGCCGGCAAAGCGCTTTGCCCGCAGGTATGCGGCCTCGGCAAGCCCAAGGCACTGCGTCGCCACGCTGCATCGGCCGGTGTTGAGTGTAATCAGCGCGACCTTGAACCCGTCGCCTTCCTTTGCCAGCAGGTTCTCAGCCGGCACTTCGCAGTCCTCAAAGATCAGTTCTGTCGTCGGGCTGGCATGCACGCCCATCTTGTCCTCGACGGTGCCCACCTTGAACGGGCTTACCGCCTTGTCTACCAGAAAGGCGCTCAGCAGAGGTTTGCCGTCAGACTTCTCGCCGGTCTTGGCCCACACGATCAGGTATTCGGCGACGGCGCCGTTGGTGATGTACAGCTTGGTGCCGTTGAGCACCCACGTGTCGCCCTTCTTGACGGCTGTAGTGCGCATGCCTGCGGGGTCGCTGCCGGCGCCCGGCTCGGTCAGGGCAAATGAACCCAACTTGGCGCCGCTTGCCAGAGACGGCAGCCACTGCTGCTTCTGTGCCTCGGTTGCAAAGTTCATGATCGGCAGGGCGACCAGGCTGTTCTGCGCGCCCAGTGTCATGGAAAGGCTGATGCTGGACTTGGCGATTTCTCCTTCGACCAGCAAATAAGCCAGGTAGTCAGCGCCGACTCCGCCGTATTGTTCAGGGATGACAAGGCCCATGAAACCAAGCTCTGCCATCTTCTGTGTAAGCTCTGTGGGGAACTCTTTGCCATTCTCGAGCTTGATGGCAACGGGCTCGACTTCGTTCTTGCAGAAGTCGGCGGCGGCTTGCCGAAACATCTGCTGTTCTTCAGTGAATGCGAAGTCCATGGCATCTCCTGGTCAAAATAGCGAGTGGTCTAAAGCTCGCGCAGACCGGACTTTAGGCAATGCATGCCAGGTTGCAACGCCACGCGAATTGACCCGGGGCCAACCCGTTTTATGCTTCTTTTCAGAACAGGCACGGCAGTTGCCGGGCCGTACCGAACGGAGATGAATATGAGCAGGATTTTGCTTTGGGCCGGCGCCGCTGCGTTGGCTGTAGGTACCGCTGTGGTGCCTGTGACTGCAGACGAGCATTCCGATGCGAAGCTTGGCTTGCTGGCAGAAGTGCCCGCGCCCAAGGAACTGAAGATCAAGGATGGCACCGCCGAGGGTCACAAGTCTCCGGCCGACGTGCTGGGCAAGGCGATCAAGGCGGCCAAAGCCGACCAGATGGACACGCTTAAAGCGTGCCTTGGCAAAGATGCCACCCGCAACGCCGACTATGACTACTACGGCGGGTTTGGCGAAGAGAAGGGCTCAACCTATCTGAAGGCGTTCTCGAAGCTTGTCGCAGCATACGACGACAAAGCCGAGAACATGAAGACGATGGAACAGGGCACCGTCGGCAACTACGCCGTCGTGGCCGTGCGCAAGGGCGAAGCGGTACACATGGTGCGCTGCGTGCGTGAAGCGCCCGAGCAGGCTGAGAAGGAAGGCGGCAAGAAAGTCTACAACTGGTTCCTGGCAAGCTGCACGCCCTCGGACTACCGCGTGGACTACAACTCGTCGGGCCTGAAGACGTTCCGCGAGACGCTGGACAGCGGCGACGTGGCCAAGCTGAAAGAGTTCATCCAGGAACAGGACACCCCGACGCTGAACCTGCTGAAGGACGTGCAGGAGGGCGTTGACCCGTATGCGCTGCTGATGAAGCGCCTGCAGAAGATCGGCAAGAACGCCGAAAAGCCGGTGCTTCTGCTTTCGCGCTGGGGTTCGGGCTATGAGAACCAGGTTGCTTTCTGGTTCCACTCGGACACGGCCGACACCTTCATTGTGCTGCGTTTCCGCGATGACTCCAGCGACTGGGAAAACAAGAAGTACCAGACCAAGGTGTATCTTGACCTGTACAACATTGCCGAGTTCCACAAGGACGCTGGCGACCATTTCAAGAACTTCATCAACGACTGGGATTGGGGATAACCCGATTGCGTCAAGCAAAGAGCCCGCCTTGCGGCGGGCTCTTTCATTTTGAGGCTGCGATCAGGTGGCCGCCGGTGGGCGGGATTTGCCCGGCAGCTTGACTTCGGTCTTGGGCTTCAACTTGCCGGGCAGGATCGGCCGTGTGCCGCCGGACTTGACGACAGGCGCTGTCGGCTTGCGTGCGGGTTGCGCGGGTGCTGCCGGGGATGGTGCCGGCTCGGCGCGTGTCGATGGCGACGCGGCCGGGGCCGTGCGCGTTGACGCGGTTGGTGCCGGGGCGGTGCGTGTTGAGGGCGAAGGGGCCGGCGCCGCACGCTTGGACGTCGCCGCTGCGGGCAGACTTTCTGTCGGGACGTCCACGGGTTTGCCGCACTGCTTGCACGCAAACTTCTTGCCAGCGTACTGGTCAGCGATGCTGTAAGCGCGCGCGCAATGGGGACAACTGAACTGGATGGGCATGGCAATCCCTCGCTGCATTCACCGGGGCTATTGATTATCGATATGCCGGGTCAGTTCGCAACTGTTGCATCACTCGGCGGATGCAGCGGGTTCGCGCGGCTTTGGCATTTTCAGCCTGGTTTGTGACTTTGCATGCGGCGCCATCTTGGGGCTCTTTGCCGCGGGCGCACCCCGGTACCTGGGCTTGGGTCGCACGACGACCGAAAGCGCCGTAAGTAACCAGCCACCCAGCAGCACCCACAGCCCATATTCAATGGCCCTCAGCGTCTCAGGCAGGTCGATGATTATGGCGTCGGGACCACCGCCGGCGATCCACGCTTCAATGCCGTAGCGGAAGGAGGCATAGACAGCACCAAGGGCCAGCAGCGGGCCAAGCGCAGCAAGCACGCGGTACCACCAGTGGCTCTTTCCCTTGCCGGCAAAGCGGATGTCGTCGATCACGGCGTGCAGACCGAACAGTGGGATCAGGTAGAGCGCAAAGAAGGCAAAGTACTCAACCTGACTTTCGCGCATTGCAATCAGCAGCGAGTTCTCGCCGAACATGCCCGAGTCCTGAAGAGCTGCCACCAGCTCGGCAGCCTTCAATGGCAGCACGTAGCCGGCCAGGGCGCCGAACCCGTCCACATCAGGCGTGAACCACGGCAGAAACAGGCCCGCACACATCGCGGCCACGCCCAGAATCAACACGAGGTTCCACATGCGGGGCGTCGGCACATCCGGCATGGCGCGCGTGCCTTCAGCCCGTATGGGTTTGGGCAGGTCTGTGGGCGACTTCAGCCCGGTCGGCAGGCGCGGCCGGGGTGTCGGCTCGGGCATAGCGTCCGGCACCAGCTCAAGATTTGCACTGGCCTGCCCGAGGCTTGGGGCCGCACTTCTCACGGTCACGCCTGCGGCTTTTGATGAAGGCGGCGGCCGTTTCTCGCTCAGGATGACCGTGTCAGAGGGCACGTTGCGCTTGGATGACGCGGTCTTGGCAAGTTTGACGGTTGGGTCTTTGTCCGTTCGGCGGGCCTTGACCTTGCCGGTCTTGAGTTCAGCAATGTCGCCGCCTGGGACCGTGATCTTGTTGCCGCAGGACTTGCAGTCAAAGCGCCTGCCCGCGTTCTCGTCCGCGACGCGGTAGTCTCGACTGCAATTCGGGCAGCGAAAAGGGATCGGCATGGGTATGTGCCCATTATCGGCTTGGGCGGCGTGATACGCAACGCGGCTATCCTGCCAAATCGGCCAGGGTTTCCAGCACCTGCTCGGCGTGGCTGTCCAACCGGACCGGACTCCACACCTTCGCAACCTTGCCTTTGGGGTCGATCAGGTAGGTGCTGCGAGTGTTGCCCAGGAACTTGCGGCCGTACATGCTTTTCTCGCCGTAACAGCCGTAAGCGCTGCAAACCGCATTGTCCTCGTCGGACAGTAGCGCCACACCGAGTTTCTGTTTCTCCTCGAACTTCTTTTGTGCGGCTGCGCTGTCGGGGCTGATCCCGAGCACGACAGCGCCAAGCTTTGCGAATTCCGACACCAGACCGGTGAAGGCAATTGCCTCTTTGGTTCAGCCGCTGGTGTTCGCCTTGGGATAGGCAAACAGCGCGACCCACTTGCCTTTGTAGCCTGCAAGCGAGTGCTGCTTGCCGTCCTGGTCAGGCAGTTTGAAGGCCGGTGCCTTGTCACCTTGCTTCAGCATCTTTGCTCCGTTCTTGTTCCAGCCGCCCCGGCACTATAGCTTGCAGATGTGTGAGGGAAGGAGCGGGCGTGGCTGGACAACCAACCGTAGATGCCGTGCAGGCCAAGGGCTATGCGCGGCTGTCCCCCGCGCTGCGGGGCAGGTTGGCAGACATCTGTACGTTTGCGGCGGCAGCGGCCTGCACCGTGGCGCTGTTTCCTGCCCCGAAGCTGGATGGCGTCTGGCTGCGGCTGCCGGTGCTGCTGGCACTGCTGGTGCTGCTGCCTTTCACATGGGTCATGTTTCGGCGCAAGGCGCAATCAACGTCTCCGATTCTGCGCGGCGGGCTTGCCGCCGGGCTGGCTGGGCTGAGCCTGCTGGCGATGGCGCTGCTGCATGCTGCCGGCTGGACAGCGCTGGCGGGGCTGCTGAGCCTCGCGGCGGTGTTTACGCTGCGCGGCTCGGTCAGCAAGGCGCTGGTACGCGGCCGCGACCTGCGCACAACCGAGCGCAAGGCGCTGACGGTCGTGTTCGAGAACATTGAAAGCCTGGCGGCGGCGCTGGTGCTGGTGCTGTTGGTGTGGCACTTCGGCCTTGAGGCCTTTCGCATCCCGTCTGGCAGCATGGCGCCGACATTGCTGGGCGACCCGGTCACCGGCGACCGCGTGCTGGTGGACAAGTTCACGTACACATGGCGCGACCCGCAGCGCTGGGAGCCCGTGGTGTTCCGCTATCCGCTGCGGCGCGGCGAGCCCTACGTCAAACGCTGCATCGGCCTGCCCGGTGAACAGGTGTTGATTGCCCAGGGCGACATCTACATCAAACGCAATGAGGGCGCCGCGATTGAACTGCTTGCCAAGCCGCCACGCCCGCGGGAAGTACTGTGGCTGCCTTACGTCACCCGGCTGAAAGACAAGACCGAATGGGTGAAGCACTTTCATCGCAGCGGAAGTGCAGAGCTGGTGGACGGAAAGATTGTGCTGGGCGATGGCGCCTCGGCCACATTCCCGCGCGGCAAGGGCGACGAAGCCGGCGACGCGGTGGACCACGACGCCAGCTTTGGCGCCACGGAAAGCTCGAAAGAGCAGTTCGGCAACCACATCGTGGGTGACCTTCGCATCCGGGCAAGCGCAAACCTGGCCGACGGCAAGGGCGTTGAGGTTCGTCTGATCCGCGACGCTGACGAGTACAGTCTTGTGCTAAAGGCGGGCAGCGTCGAGCTGTTTCATGCCGAGTCCGGCGGCGCGCACACCTCCAAGCTGGCGGTCGAAGACCTGAGCGGCGTTATGGTCGGCGACAGCGTGGAGTTTGCGTTTTCGCTGGCTGACGGCGAACTCGTGGTTGAGATCGATGGCGAACGCAGAACGGTGCAACACGTGGGCACCGCACTGCTGGATCAGTTGCGCGCCCGCGACGCCGAGAAGCGTATTCGCCTTGATGGGCCAGAGGCCATGCGCATAGCCGGTGGTGAGCCGGCGGGCGGCCGTCGCGGCCGAATTCAATTGCTGCCTGCCGGCGGCAAGGCTTCGGTGACAGTGCACGGCATCGACCGCGACATCTACTACATCGGGCGCACACTGGAAGAGCCGCGCGAACGTCGTGAGTTGCCGATGGGCGTTAGTCTTGAGGGCGACCACTACTTCGTGCTGGGTGACAACTCGCCGGGCAGTGCTGACTGCCGTTACTGGATTCGGGTGACGCTGTTCCTTGAGGACGGCACGCAGGTCACGGGCTCGCTGGATGACCCGACGCAACCAGAGCTGGTAAGCTTTCTGAAGAAGGCGACAGACCAGGCCGACCCGTACAGCGCCTACCACAAACTGTTCCGGCTTGCGCATTTCACGGCGCAAGAGCGCGGCGACGACCGAGAACAAGCCGACGCGCGGACGGTGCAGGAAGCCTTCGAGCAGTTCAAGGCAGCGGCCCGCAACGACGGCCGCGGCGCCATTGATTTCTGGACCGAGGGCGGTGGATATGTCCGCGTTTCTTTGAAGGACATCACCGCGATCCAGGTTGAGCGCCACCCCTATGTGCAGCGCGAATTGTTCGTGGGGCGGCCGTTTGCCGTGTTTCTTTCGCCCCGAGGCATGAAACTGATCGATTGACCCCGGCGCCCGCCCTTGCGCGAGCGTTCAATAGGGGCCAACATGGCTCTTCCCCGTAGCACCCCGACAGGCTGAACGCATGAGACTTGTCGCTTTTGTATTGGCCGCCGTTCTGGCGCCGTTTGCTTTCGCGCAGAGTGTCGCCGGTGGTTTCGAGACTCCGGTGCAGCAGGTGCTCAACCCGCTCACCACGGGGCGTGCCATGGCGTTTGCCCCCGACGGCCGCCTGTTCTACACGGAGAATTCGACGGGCCAGATCATGGTGGTCACCACGCCGACCACGACGCCGGGCGTGCCCACGGTGTTCGCGAGCGTTTCGGGCTTTGTCCCGCCGACGGGCGGCAATGATCTGGGCCTGCACGGCATCTGCCTGCATCCGGGCTTTCCGCTGGCGCCGGGCGACAGCACCAACCGCTACATCTACGTCTGCCACGCCACGGGCGCAACGGGTGCGCCGCAACTGGTGGTGAAGCGCTTCCTTGAGAACATCGCCGCCCCCGGCACTGCCGCTCCGCTCAGTGAAACGCAGATTGGCGCCGCAGTGGTCATGGGCGGCGCTGCGTCGAACTTTGGTGGTCGCATCGCCTTTGGACCGGACGGCATGTTGTACATCGCCGTCGGCGACGGCGGCAGCGCGGTGGCGCTTGCCGGCGGTTTTGCCCAGGACACCGCCGACAGCCGCGGAAAAGTGCTGCGCCTGCAGGCCGACGGCAGCATTCCACTCAGCAACCCGATCACCAGCAACGCGTACTATGCGCGCGGGCTGCGCAACCCGCGCGGGATCGCATTCAACACCACCACCGGTGACGGGTTTGTTGTGGACTCAGGCAACCCGACTTCCAGCGGCGTCGATGAGGTAAATGTGTTGTCGGCGGCTGCGAACTTTGGTTGGGACACCAACGGCATCAGCGGGCCGCAGGGAAATGCCGGCTACGTCAATCCGGCGTGGGTGCTGGCGCACACGTTTGAGCCTTCGGGTGTTGCGTTTTACCCAAGCTCTGCCACGGCCTTTCCTGCAATCGGCTATCGCGGCGGCGTGGTGTACGTTGGCAGCGAAGCGGCCTCGGGGGCCATTCACCGGGTGGTCCTGACCGGCAGCAATGAACGTACCGGCGTGGCGGCATGGCCGTTGGCGAGCGGGTTTGCCAGCCCGGTACGTGATCTGCAATTCGGCCCTGACGGCCACCTGTATGCCATGACCGACGGCGTGCTGTACCGCATTCGCTACATCGGCAATACGTCGCCGAACAGTCCCGTTGCCAATGCGGGCGTGGATCAGATTGCAGACGAAGGCGCACTGGTCACGCTGAACGGCACAAACAGCTTTGACGGCGACGTAAGCGACGTGCTGCGCTTTACTTGGCGGCAGGTTGGCGGCGGGTTGCTGGTCACGATCGCCAATGCCACGACCGCAAGCCCGACATTCACGGCGCCAGCGGTGACCTTTACCCAGAACTATACGTTTGAGCTGATCGTGGAAGACGGCAACGGAGGGGTCAGCAACGACTTCGTGATTGTCACGATCAACGACACCGGCGGCAACGATGGACCACCAAAGAAGCTGCTGGAGGCGCCGGGCGAAGGCGGGTGCTCGACGGGCGGCGGGCCGACATGGCTGTTGTTGCTGATATCGGTTCTGCCGGCGTTGCTGCTGGCGATTCGTTGGCGCCGTCGCGCCTGAACAATTCGCATTGAGTCGGTGGGTTACTTGCCGTGCAGAAGGCGGTCGGCGAGCATCGTCGGCAGTTCTTTGATTGCCCGCAACTTTTCTACCGTGGTCTCATAGTCATACTCGACGCGTCGGAACATCAGGCGGCTGCCGTCAATCACGACATAGCAGGCGCGGGTGTCGTGGTCGCGGGGCTGGCCAACACTGCCCACGTTCACCAGCAGCTTGCGAAAGCGCCGCAGGTCAAGCTCGCCGTTGTTCAGGTTCTTGGGGTGGCCGTACTTGCCTGTCTCGCTGTAGATGCCGGGAATGTGGCTGTGACCGCAGAAGCAGAAGCGGTCGAACTTGGCAAACATGCTGCGGATCTTGGGCTGGTCCAGGCTGTCCTTGGGAAACACATACTCGTGCGTAGGTTTGCGCGGGCTGCCGTGGACAAACAGCAGGTCGCCCTGCTTGTGCTGCCGGACCTTGTTCAGGCTGTCCAGGTAGTTCCAGTACGCTTTGCGTTTCTCGGTGGATAGCTCGCGGCTGTTCAGTTGTTCGCGTGTCCACTCCACGCTGCGCATGGCGCGTTCGTTGAAGTCCTCGGCCACGAGCATCAGTGCTTCTTCGTGGTTGCCCAGCAGGCAGAGGTCAAAGCGCTCCATCGCGACGTCGAGCACTTCGCAGGGGTTGGGGCCGTAGTCAATCAGGTCACCCAGACAATAAATTCTCTCGCAGCCCAGGTTGTCGATGTCCCCGAGCACTGCGTTCATTGCCTCGATGTTGCTGTGAACGTCCGAGACGATCGCGATGCGCACTGCGTTGCCTTCCCCGCTTCAAGCCTTCGGGCTATCCCTGCTGAATTGCGTAACGGCATGATCGGCGAATTGGGGGCGATTGGCAAGAGCCAAGAAACGGCCCCGGCAGAGAGGCCGGGGCCGGTCGGTTTGCTGCCTGCCATCAGCGCAGGATCTTGAGGTCGGCTTCGTCCAGTCGGTACATCGGCCCCGA
Organism: Planctomycetota bacterium; assembly: GCA_025993795.1. Classification (GTDB taxonomy): domain Bacteria; phylum Planctomycetota; class UBA8742; order UBA2392; family UBA2392; genus JADJRK01. The sequence continues at coordinate 64,447 of JAMQHL010000013.1, read as the reverse complement.
CACAGGCAGTTGCACAGCGCGGGCAAACGAGCGATAGGTGCCGTCGCCAGTGGTCGGGTCCAGGCGCTGCAGGCCTCGGTCTACCATCATCAGGTCAACCATCACGACGCTGGGGTAATTCCAGCGTGATGACACAAAGCCGCGGTCCATCGAGGTCGAAGTCTGCCAGTTGCCGCCGAACTCAACGCGGTCGCCCTCAGGCGGAGTCGGCAGAAGCAACGTTACATTGCCCGCAGCAGGTGGTTGCTGCGAGCTTGGCGGTTGCGCCCGTGCGCCTGGCGCCACCCACAGCCATTTGGCGTTGGGATGGTTGCGACGGCACTCAGGCATGATGTCGTAGCGGAAGTCGCGAAAGCGCTCTGCCACCTGGAAAGCCGCCTGGTCATCGACGTACATGTGCACGGCGTAGACGAAGCTGGCAAGTTCGTCTTCGGTGACTGTCAGGGGCGTGACGGATTTGGCGCCTCTGCCGATGGCCGCAATCTCAGCCAGGCTGCGTTGCGGGATCAGCCGGCGCACCAGGTAGGCCCCTTCTTCCTGGAAGTCCTTGATGTCGGGGCGTCGGCGCAGGTAGTAGACAACCAGCGCTTCGCCGGTGACGTACTTGCGCTGGGTTGCGTCCCACCAAGTGTTGGTGCCATAGAACGACAGGAACTCACGGATGTTGCGTGACTGGTTTTCATCGGGCGCCACCCAGTCCGTCATGGTGGTGTACATCTGGCCTTCGCGGGCACTGTTGGGGTCGCGCCAGTCTGCGGGCGTCAGGCTGCGCATGTGTACCGACTCTTTGGCCTCGCCGGTCTTCATCTTCAGCATGTCCTGCTCAATCATGTCCAGTGATGCGCGCGCCTGGCTGTAGACGTCAACGCGGCGCGCAGCGCGCAGGTACATTTCCTGGGCGTTGCGGAACATTGAATTCAGCATGAGCATCACCACCAGCATCAGCGTGATGGCGATCATCAGCTCAAGCAGTGTGAAGCCCTTCTTGAATTGCCTCATGGTGTGCTCCGTTAGCGGGTGGCGCTGACGTAAAAGTCCCACTCAAAGAAGGGGTCGTTCTGCACTCCGGGGTCGAACTCAAAACCTTTGTAAATGCGGATGTGCACCACAAACAGGTCATCCAGCGGCTGCATGCCGCCAACACCCTTGGCATCCTTGACGCCGCTGCGCAGCACGCTGCGCCGGATCTGCAGGTCGAACTGGTAGGCCATGCGGTCGTCGGGGTCCATGCCGTCGATCACGCCTGAGCGGCGCATCATGTCGGGCTTGAACCGGAACACCATCGGGTCTCCATTCTCCCAGTTGCGTCCGGCGCCATTGCCCTGCAAGCCGTCGCTGGGGATGTCGGTGATCATCAGGTCATTGTCGCTGCCGGCCGCTGCGGCGTTGAACATCACTTTCGGCAGCCGGAAAAACACGCTGTTGTCCACGGCGGTTCCGCCCATGGATTCCTCGGTGGCGCCGCCGGTGCTGGTCGTGCTTTGTTCGTGCTGTTCGCGATACTTCTTGGGCTCAAGCGTCAGTGACGTGCCGGGATAGCTGAACTGGTAAATCCGGTCTTCGTCGCCCAGCACGATCGGGCGGCTGACCGCCTGCGTCATCAATGAGCGGGCATTGCGGGTGATTTCGGCGGCGCGGGTGTAGTCCATGGCCTGTCGCGACAGGCGGATGTTCGTGATGAACAACGCCATGATCGCGGTGCCGCCCAGCGCAAAGATCGCCAGCGCCACCAGGATTTCTGTCAGCGTAAAGCCCCTGCGTTTGATGGTTCTTTGCATGTCAGGCACTCCTGGCACTACGGCGCGACGGCAATCTCGTCGCAGTCTTCCTGGTTCACGATGTTTGAGCGCTTCAGCGCGCCGGTCGCGGCATTGATGTCCACGAATACATAGCGGTCGCCGTCGGTCAGTACCATGTCGGTCTTGATGCCCCTGACTTCGCCCGTGTCCAGCACATAGCCGGGCCGGTCGTCGGGCACCTCAATACGGCCATCCGGCAGCAGCACCAGCTTGTACTTGCCCGAAAAGCGCTGGTTGGCGTCGTCCGGCAACAGAAGGCTGGGGCCCAGCGGCGCGCGCGACTTCCATGAGTACGCAAAGTCCACTGACCCGCCGATGCCGCCCGAGAAGTCAAGCTGCTTGACGTAGTTGATGCGTTGTTCGTCGGGGCCCGGCCGCGTGTTGATGCGGTACAGCACGACGCTGGGGCCGGCTTCGCGGTCGAACTCGCCGCCCGTGGGGATGGTTTCGGGCTCGAAGTACGTGACGATCACGTGTGTCTGGCGGGTGTTCATGGCCTCGGTGCGGGCGTATGCGACAAAGCCTGCGAAGTTGTTGCCGATCATGCCCAGGCCGCGGCCCTTCATGAATCCCAGCATGACCGGAACCATCACGGTCACCAGCAGGGCAATCAACGCGACCACCACCAGCAGTTCCATCAGGGTGAACGCGCGTCTTGGGTTCCTGTACATGCGTATGCTCCGTGTTGCCTACTTCTTTGAGAACTCTGAACGCAACTTGATCGTGCCTGAACTGGTGTCGAGGATCACGTCGTCGTCTGTCTTTTCCTTGCCGTCCGGGCCGCGCGAGTAAATGTAGACGTTCTTGGCGACCTTGTCGTAGCTGTACACCAGCGGGTTGCCCCACGCGTCCACGAGATACGGCAGGCGGCTAGCGTTGTCGCTGTTCGTGAACTCGGCAAACTCTTCGGGGCGGTTCGTTGGGTTGTAGTTGGTGCCCTTGTAAAGCGCCGAGTTGTCCCAGACTTCCTTGCTGGGCGCGATGTAGAACAGCAGCATCTGCGCCAGTGCGATGTCGTCGTTGCTGTCAATCTTGACGGCCATGCTGCCGGCGTCTTTCTTGAACTTCTCAATCGTCAGCACACTCTTGTTGCCGCTGACTGCGGCGTGAACACTTTGCAGCAGCGTCTTCGTGTTGTTCTCGTCGGACTTGGAAAGCCACGGCAGAATCGCAATCGCCAGCACCACCACCAGCACGGCGATGATGCCGATCACGATCATCAACTCGATCAGCGTGAAACCCTTGTTGCTTCGCGCGGGCGGTCTCATTATTTCCCCTTGGCGATGTCGTCGTCGGTCTCGTACAGGCCGTCAGGCCCCATCGAGATCACGTCGTATGCCTCAGAGTACTTCGTCTTGATGCGCGTTTGCGTGTCGTTGCCGCTCTTGCTGCGCTTCTGCGAGTAGTTGCGGTAGATGTACGGGTTGCCCCAGGGGTCGAGAAAGATCGGCTTTCCGTTGTGGTCACCCTTGGTGTAGCCGCTGTCTTCAACGTACGGCATTTCGCCGCCGTCCACCGGCTTCTTGATCAGTTCAAGGTAAAGCTCGATGTTGCCGTCGATGTAGTCCTTGCCGTCCTTCATGTTCGGGCTGCGCGGAAAATCGCTGCTGCCCATGCCGTTCTTCTGCTGCCAGGTGGTCATGGCAGTCGGAATGCGGTTGTTCACGAAGTCCTTGGCCATGTGCTCGTCGCCTTTGCCTACGGCACCAAGCAGCACAGCCAGCAGCACGGTCACAAGCAGACCGATGATGCCGACGACAATCAGAATCTCGATCAGGGTAAAACCCGACCTTCGTGCGGATATCATTGCACCTCCAGCGCCTGTCTAAGAAACATGCCTCGCAAAGGTTACGCCATTTATCTGCGAGGGCCGCGAACAATCGTCGCAAGTGCCAGCCACTGCGCAGGTTCCATGCAATTCCGTGGGGGCATTTATGCTATCGCACTTCGGTTCAGGTGCAAGCGCGGTATCGGGTCGGTAACCGGGTGTCACCCGCGTTGCCCGATCACACTTCCTTCCTTTAACTCAAGAGTCCGTTGCGCGACCCCTTGTGCCGCTGTGTGATCGTGTGTGGTAAAGATCACTATTCGCCCGGCGCCGGCATGGTCTTTGGCGGCTTGCCACAGGCGTGCCTGGGCGGCTGCATCGAGTCCGGTTGACGGCTCGTCAAGCAGCAGCAGTGCCGGGTCGTGCAGGACCGCGCGACACAGCCCGATGGTCTGCTCCTGGCCGCGTGAAAGCTCAGACACCGGGGAATCGGCGTAGCTCGCTTCAAAGCGCTCAATCAGCTCATTGCCCCGGCGTTCGGGCATGCCGTACAGGCGCGCGAAGAGCCGCAGATTCTCGCGTCCGGTCAGCGCGGCATCCAGCATGCTTTCATGTCCGAGGTAGCCAACATGGCGGCGCAACCGGATTGTGTCACGCTGCGCGTCAAGTTCACCCAGGGAAAACCCGCCGTTGTCAGGCTTAAGCAGCGTTGCCAGTATGCGCACCAGCGTGCTCTTGCCGGCGCCGTTGGCGCCGATCACGGCGACGATGTCGCCGGGGGCAGCCGCGAAGTCAACGCCGCGCAGGGCGCGCGTGGCGCCGAAGTTGCGGGTCAGATTCTTGCACGTGAGCTGCATGGCAGACCTGATCTTGTTTTCCGGAGCTTGTTGCATCCAGCCTGAATCAGCCGTCGTCCTTTGCGTCAAACTCGATCAGGCGGTTCAGCAGACGCTGGCGCTGCTCAATGTAGGCTGCCGCGGGCAGACGCCCAGCCTCGTAGTCGGCTTCCAGGCTCTTCAGTGCGGCGACAACTTCGGCCCGTGAAGCGGGCAGTTTGGCCATTCGCTCAAGCTGCTTTTCGCGCGACCAGCGTACGCTGGCGACCAGCGCACCGACAAAGGCCAGCCCGAACATCACAGCCAGCGCTTTGAACAGCATGTCCCATCGAAACGGATTGCGCTCTTTGTCTTCCTGCGCCGGGGTCGTGCCCCCGGACTCGGACAGCGCCTTGAGTTCAGCCTGCGTTTCTTCATCCAGGCCCAGTACAAACTGCACCTCTTCACGGGCAGTCAATGCCGGATTGCGGGTCGAAGCCATACGGGCCGGGTCACCCGCGACCTGGGTTTCATACAGGCGTCGATGACCATCCTTGACCAGCGCCTGAAGCACCACGCCGGAGTGCGCGGTTGCGCTGGCGGACAGCAGTTCAAGCGGAAACACACGCGCCAGCGCAACCTTTGCTGCGGGGTTGTCCAACGGCACACCGGCACGATGCAGAAGGCGCAGCTGCAAGGACCCCGGCTTGCCGTTCAGCGCGGGCGGCACAGGGCGCCGAAACACGATCGTGCCCTTGCGTGCCGAAGGCGAAGGCGTCTCCACATAGCGGGTGTCGCCAGCCGCCAGCATGTGCAGTCCTTCCGTGTTCATCGGGTGCCAGTTGTCGGCGCTGAACTGGGGGCCCTTGTTGTAAACCGCCTGCGCGCCGTGCATCACGTCAACGCCGCCGAATCGCCACGCCTGCCGCGCCAGGGCAGACGCCTCCGAAGCGTTCTCGGCAGGCAACGAACCGGTGCCCTGCAAATAGAACAGTTGCGAGCCATACAGCGAGGGCAGGTGCCGCGCCAGGATGTCGGGGGCCATGGCAACGTCGAGGCTGATCTCAAGCATGACGCCGCGGCTGGGATCAGTGTTCTCGACGAGGATCGTCTCGTCGATTGTCAGGCCCGCGTACTTCAGGTCAGGCCGCAGCGTCAGGTGAACTTCCAGCCTGTGCTCGCGCAGCGTCGGCAACGTGTTCTGGTCGAGTGAAAAGAACGGAAGCTCAACCTGGGCTGACGGCGCGGCTTGGGTCAGCCATTGTTCGCGCTCAAGGGGCCACCACAGGCCATCGACTTTTGCGGCCAGCGCAACGCGGCGCTCAAGCGGCAGGTTCTCGATGCGAAAACGGCCATCGGCGTCGCTGATGACGAAGCTGGTCGCAATCGGGTTCACGCCACCCGCCAGGCCGCCAAATGGTGTCTCAGGCTTGCGGCCCTGTGACAGCGCATCCATGGCTTCCTGCCAGGCGCCGGCGCAGATTTCATTGAACGGGTGAGACTCGTCGGGCAGCACAACCGCACCCACCGAGATCGGCTCAGAAAACCACGTTGTCGTGCCCGCGATATCCTTGAGCGTGCCGGTGATTGTGCCCTGCGCTGCAAGCGGCCCAGACAGCGAAAGCAGCGCCAGCACCACAAACCAGCGCCCACGCGATCGCAGTCCACAGTCGGTAACGCGCATGCTTTCGGGCCGGCCCTTACTTGGATGCAAGCTCGCCCTCGATTTTCTTGCGTATCGCCGCCCGGCGGGTCTGCAGGCGATCCAGTTGGGTCGTCAGGTCCTTGGCGGCCTGCAACAGCGCGGGGCGCAGACTGGCGACCTCGTCCTGTGTTACCTTGCCGGCCAGCTTGTCATCGTCGAGGTCTTTCATCGCGCGCAGGGCTTCGGCGCGGCGCCGCGAGACAATCCGGAATTCGCTTTCCACGTCGCCCACGAACCACAGGCGTTTCGCCCGTGCAAACGGCGAAAGCGTGATTACCGCCACCACAAACACCACAGGCGCGATTGCGGGCGCAAACGCAGCCGACAACGCGCCGCAAGCGGCACCTGCCAGAAGGATGCCGGTCAGTTTGCGGTTCACTCAAGCTCCTTGATGTCGCGCTCAATGCGCGAGTCCATGTCGTCGGTGAGCGTTGCCGGTGCCGGCTGAGGTGCTGCGCCCCTGCGCGTCACCGCCCAGAAACCGAACCCGAACGCAGCCGACAGCAGCAGAACGGCAACCCCCAGGATCGGGAACAGCGAGCTTTCCTCAGGCACTTGCAGCACCTTGGGGCCGAAGCGCTTGACCATGCCCGCCTTGATGCCGGCAGCGTCGAGCTTCTCGTCGGCGCACAGCGCGCGCAGAAAGTCGCGTTGCATGACCTTGGAGCTGCAATTGTTCATGCTGCATTCCAGCAGCGCGTCGCGGCACCCGCCGCAGATGCAGAACATCTGGTCGCCGATGTCGTGGTACAGCATGTCGGCTTCTTCGGGTGTGCGGGCCGAAAGCGGTGCCGAGAACAACAGCAAGAGCAGCAGTACAGCAAGTACCTTCATGCCGCCACCGCCTTGCGCCGCCTGCGCACACTGGGCAGGAATGCCATTACCGTACCCATCGTCACGATGGCAAGTCCCGCAAGGCCCAGCACCATCTGCGGCTTCACAAAGAACCGAAATGTACCGGTGCCGTCCTGCTTCGCGTCCTGCAGAATAAAGTATGCGTCGCGCCCGAGCGTGCGGTCGTACTGAGGGTCTTTCAGCGCCTCTGCCGTGCGGGGCACACCGGTGCGCTTGTCGTAGAATATGCGCATGCGCGGGTGCACGGTTGACGCACCCTTAGTGGCTTCGCCCAGCTCAAGCGTGATGGCATCCCGGTTCTTGCCCTCGGCTCGTTCCAGTGCCAGGTGCAATCCACCGAGTGTCAGGGGGCGCATGTTTGCGAGTGCCTCGCCTGCCTGCGCGTCTGGCAGCTTCAGGGCCAGTGCCTTCACAATCTCGTTGCGACGCGCAACCGTTACCGCTTCCACTACCTCGTGATACAGCTCAAGCTCTTGCAGGCGGTTGAAGCGCTGGGCGGCAAGGTCAGGCGCGTCGGCACGGATACCGAACTTGGCGGCAAAGTCAGACGCATCCAGTTCGCTCAGCTCATGTCGCAGTCGGCTATGAAGCCACGGCAGTTCCGCGCCCAGCAGCACGGCCTGGCTGGCCTGGGCGTCAAGCAGGCGGTCAAACTCGTCAAGCGACCGGTTCAGCATGCTGCGTACGCGGGCGGCAGAAGCTTCATCCATGCCCGTGTTCATCGAAGCAAGGCCGGCACTTTCGGCAAACTCCATGGCGCTGACCGAGTTCAGGTTGCGGCGTGCTGTGTTGATGGACTGGCGAAAGGCCGGCCCCTGATCCAGCAGGCTGCGAACCAGCATTTCCAGCAGCATGCGGCCGACTTCACGGTCGTCCACGGTTTCGGCGCGCTCATGCAGGTGGCGCAGGGTTCGCTCATGGGCATCCATGTACGGCTGCACGTCCAGTGAGGTCGGGGCGGTGTACGGGTAGATGCGCAGCGTGGTTTCAAAGCTCTCGTAGACCACCTGGCGCTTGCGCTGCTCAATGCCCCAGGCAATCGCGGCCTGCATGCGCGGCAGGGCCTGCTGCATCATCGGCGGCAACTCGCCGCCGCCCTGGCGCCTGAGATCCGACGTGACCTGCTCAACGATCTCTTGTGCGCTCTTGTCAGGGTTCATGCGCACATAGCGCAGCATGTTGGCGTATGTCTGCGCCTTTTCCTCGTCGCCGAAGCTCAGCTGCATGAAGTCCCAGCTTTCCGTGCGCGTGTTGCGCTCATACACCACCAGCAGCTTTTCCTTGGTGAGCCTGTTTTCGATGACGGCGTAACCGCCCGGCTGGGCGATCACCGTGCCTTCGCTTTCGTAAAAGCTGGAGTAGTAGATGCCCAGGGCGATCAGCAGAATGCCGATGTGCACGATGTACCCGCCGTAGCGCCGCCGGTTGCCCAGCGAGACGCGGGCAAGTGCTGCCAGAAAGTTCTCGCCCGTTGAGCGCATGCGCGCGCGGGCCCCGGCCGCGAACTCCATCAGGATGCAGACCAGCGTAAACGCGCTGATCGGCCAGAGCGTTACCTGCACCGTCAGCCGCACCCAGGCCGCGATGGTCCCTATGCGGTCGGCACGCGCAGTGTCGATCAGCAGGTCGTTGCTTAGCAGCCAAATGAAGTTGATCAGCCCGACAACCAATCCGGCTGCCATGGGCGCAGCGAATGAGCGGGCCATCTGGCGCCAGGTGTTGCGCTGCCATGCCAGCGCGGGGCCGATGCCCATCAGCACCAGCACGATCAACAGCAACGGCACGTTGATCATGACGTATGCGTCCTGGCCCAGCTCCTGCTTGCCGTTTTCGCCGTAGAGCTTCTCGGTGATCAGCGGCCACGCCGTGACGATCAGCGTGACCAGGGCGATTGCCAGGAAGATCAGGTTGTTGAACAGAAAGCCGCCCTCGCGCGATACCACGCTGTCCAGCTTGCGGTCCGGCGCCAGCAGCGGCTTGCGCCAGACAATCACGAGCAGCGGGCCCATGAACACAACGACCAGGAAGCCCCAGAACCACGCGTCCACGTCGCCGGTTGCGCCAAAGGCATGCACGCTGTTGATAATGCCGCTGCGCACCAGGAAAGTGCCGATCACGGTCATGCAGTAGGTGATGACAATCAGGGCGAAGCTCCACATGCGCAGCATGCCGCGCCGCTCAGTCACGATAATGCTGTGGATGAACGCCGTGCCCGTCAGCCAGGGGATCAGGCTGGCGTTTTCCACCGGGTCCCAGGCCCAATAGCCGCCCCAACCCAGGATCTCGTAGGCCCACAAGCCGCCGAGCGCGATGCCCACCGTCAGGAAACCCCATGAAACCATGGTCCACAGGCGGATCGGCTTGAGCCAGCCTTCTCCGACTTCGCCGGAAAGCAGGCTGCCGACGGCGTAACAGAACGGAATCGTGAAGCCGATGAACCCCAAGTAGAGCATGGGCGGGTGAATCGCGACCCAGTAGTTGTGCAGTGCCGGGTTCATGCCGTTGCCGTCGCTGATCTGTTCCAGCATCAGCGCCTGTGTGTCGGCGGGCAGGTCGCCGGGCCGGTTCAGGATCATCTCGTTCAACGCCGCCAGCTTCATCTGGCCCGCGCCAGCGGCGTGCATCGAACGCAGCAGGTCCCACCCGTGTTGCGGCGCCCGCATGGCCCCGTCGGTCAGCGCCTGTTCCACCGTCTTGCCGCCGATGCCGGCGATCTCAATCCAGTGGTACATCATTGAGAACGGGCTGGAGCGCTGGGCGGCCTCGGCGTCGGTGGGGGAGGTGATAATGAAGAAGAAGAAGAACTGGACAACGGCCAGCGCAATCAGCGTGTAAGGCAGGCGCCGGTCGGTGCGGTTGTGGCGCTGCGTCCAGGAGAACATGGCGCCAAAGCCGGTAAGTATGAAGCACCAGAACAGCAGGCTGCCCTGCTGGCTTGCCCACAGCGCGGCTATCTTGAACGTCAGCTCTTCGTTGTTCTCGGTGACGCGCTCAATGTAGTTGACGAAGTAGTAGCCCTCAAAGATGCCCACATAGAGCAGCAGGCAGCAGAAGGCAGTGACCAGAAACAGCGCGTACTGGCCGCGACGGGCGGCATGGGTCAGGCGCTCGTCTTTCAGCCATGCCGAGAGCCCGGCCATGGCTGCCAGCGCAACCGTCAGGAACATGCCCATGTACAGCGCGGCGTTGCCGGTCTGCATCAGGCTGACTGCGGTTTCGAACTCGCTGATTGTCTCAATGCGGGCAAGCATAGGCGTCTCAGCAACTGCCTGCCGTTACGGTTGGGCTGGCTCAGGTGGCGTCAGTTCCTGGCCTTCGTATCGCGACGGGCACTGCGTCTGGATCATGGTGGCCACAAAAGCGGCGCGCTTGTGGTCGTAGCGGCCCTCAAGCGTTACGTGTGCGGCTTTCTTCAGGTTCTGGGGTACGTCGTCGCCCTCGTAGATTACGGTCATGACGCGCGCGTCAGCCCCAAGTGGCTGGCCTTCGGCGGGGATATCCGCGCATGTGAAGACAGTAGGTTTGAAGGCACTGCTGATCTGAAGTACCTGCGCCTTTACCTTGACACGTTCGCCGCCATAGCTGTCGGCGGTAAGCTGGACCACCGAGCGATACTCGACGCCGCCTTCATACAGGGCAAGGGTGACGGCGCCGGAGACAGCGACGGCAAACAGCAGGATGATGGTGATTACCTTGGCGCTCATGGCTTCCTTAGCAACGCAGCGGCGTCTTTGCTTCATCCATGTTTATAACAGACAGCGAAACGGCCACAAGCAAAGGCGGTCGTGATGCAACACCCGGGCTAGCCGTTCTTTTCAGCGGCGAGCTGGTCCTGCAGTTTGCGCGTAAGCTGGCCGTCGCGCTGGAAGGGGTAGTAAGGGAACACGAGGCGCCAGTGGGTGCGGTCGGCTTCGGGTGAGTCATCGACCAGATAGGTTTCGGGTGAATCGTGCTCGGTCTTTACATAGTAGCGGTCGCCGATCCAGAACCCGCGTGCCTGCTTTGCAGTCTCGGGCGCGTCGTCCACCTCAAGCTCAAACAGGAAGTCTTCGGTAGTGCCGTCGACAGAGAGGCGGGCACGCTTGAGCCTGGCGCCCTCGTTGGGCCACACAAAGCCCTGCGGTGACCCGGCGGGTTTTTCACGGGCATGGTCAGCCACCTCCACAACTTTTGCAGACTGTACAAAGCTGCCGACGTGGGGGCGGATGTCGCTCCAGCCGATGCGAATAATGTGCTCGCTGTATTCTTTCAACACTGGTCTGCCCAGAGTGTGGAGAAAAAGTCCAACATCGTCTTTGTCGAATGCCTGGCGTATGGTGGTCACCGCGACCTCAGGTTGACTGAGCACGGGTTTCTGCGACGAAGCGCAGGACGATGCCAGCAAAGCCGCGCTGGACAAGGCAAGCAAGGCGGTCAAGTACCTCATGGACGTGCCCTCGGGGCTATTGACGCGTCAAGAAATGGGCCGGTCGGGACCCCGCTGGGAGCTATTGACGTGTCAAGTGGTAAAAGATCGTGCATGATTTTCTTTTGACGGGTGTGTCAGTACAGGATACTTTTCATACCAATGAGTGTGTGCCTCGTGAAAAACTAAGGAGGGGAGCATGGCAGCTACCGCGAAGAAAAAGGCAAAGAAACCCGCTAAGAAGGCCGCAAAGAAGAAGACCGCCAAGAAGAAGAAGAAGTAGTTACCCTGCGGCCTGGGTGAAGGCCAAGACAGAACCTAGTCACACCAAGCAATGACTCGGCACAAGCAACACCTCTGATTCAAACGCCACAAATGCAGCAAAGACAGACCAACTTTCAGTAACTGCACACACTCTTGAGCCTCTCCGTCCGCCAACGGGGAGGCTCCTTCCTTTTCCTACGGCATGCATCCAGCACACCGGCATGCAAAAGCTCCTGCCAGACGGCAGGAGCCCATTGCCCTGTGTGACAATTATGTTTCTGCTTACTCCTGTGCGGCGACTACCCACACGCGGCTTTGAACTTCGACCTCGTCATGCAACCGGATGTTGAAGCTGTAAGTGCCCAGTTCGCGGATGTGGTCGGCCTCAAGCTCGACCTGTGAGGCCTTGAGGTTGATGCCCTCAGACTTGAAAGCGTCCGCAATGACCTTGGGCGAAACGCTGCCGAAGAGGTGACCCTCAGGGCTGGCGCGCATCGGCACTGTCAGCTGGACCTTGGTGATGGCGTCGGCAATCTCCTGGGCGGTCTCCTTTTCACGGATCTGGCGGGACTCGTAGGCGCGTTTTTCGCCGGCGAGGCGTCGCAGGTTCTCATCACTGGCGGGCAACGCCAGGTTCTTTGGCAACAGGTAATTGCGGGCGTAGCCTTCGGCAACTTCAACAACCTCGCCGCGCTTACCTACGCCGCGGATGGATTCTCGTAGCAGCAGTTTCATGTTCTCTCTCCTTGCCGACGCAGCCGGAACGTGACCCGGCGCGAAGGCGGTTTTACTTGCTCACGAAGGGCAACAGGGCCATGAAGCGGGCGAGTTTCACGGCATCGCGAATCAGGCCCTGCTCGGCGTGGGTGGCGCCTGTACGCTTGCGCGGCAGGATCTTGCCCATGCCCGACACGAACTTGCTGAGCGTGTCGACGTCTTTGTAGTCCAGAAAGATCTTCTGGTCTTTGGTGAGCTTGCTTTGCGAGGGTGTGATGTTGCGCGACTTCTTCTTTTTCTTTTTCAGCTTGGTCTTGTTGATGCGGATCTTTCCCATGGTCGTTCCTTAAGCGGGCCAATGCCCGCGGTTGTGTTCTCTAAAGGGTCACGTCGTCGCCAACGTCTTCAACGTTATGGCCGGTGTCTTCGCGCACCGGCGGCTCCGCCAGGTCGTCGCCGTCGTCAATGTCGCGGATGGTGTTTCCGCCCTTTTCCACGACATGGATGTGGCGGCCCGAGGCGCTGCGTTCGACTTCACGACGGATGAACTGGACGGAATAGGCCACCACGCGAATGCGAGAGCGGCGCTGTCCCTCGCCGGTCGTCCAGGTGTCCTGCTCAAGACGGCCTTCCACGAAAACCGGCGAGCCCTTTTTCAGGTACTCGGCACAGCTCTCGGCCAGTTTGCGCCAGCTCACCACATCGATGAAGCAGGTGCGGTCGTGCTTGTCCCCGGCACTTGTGGTGTAGCTGTCGCTCACCGCAAGCCGAAACTCCGTCACCGGGGTGCCGGAAGGCGTGTGGCGCAAGTCCGGATCGCGGGCGAGGTTGCCCACGAGAAAAACCTTGTTCAGTGTGATCATGTTGCCCGTCCGTCGTTTGCCGCATGGCGGCGTCTCTGCCAGTTGCTACTTGCCGCGAGCGCCGGCCTTTTCCTCTACGCCGTCCGCATCGACCTCGATCTCGATCTCTGCTTCTGCTTCTTTGCGCCCGCCCTTTGGGGTCTCGTACCGGTTGAACCACTTCTCAATCGGAACGCCGTCGCGGTTGACAAACAGGTAGCGCAGGATGCGCTCTGTCAGGCGGCACTCCAGCTCAATCTCCTGCATCTTCAGCGAGTCAACCTTGAACGCGACCAGTATGTAGGCGCCGCGTTTGTTCTTGCGCACCTCGTAGGCCAGGCGCTGCTCTGCCCAAAGCTCGGCACGGATGACCGTGGCCTTGTGCTTGGCAAGCACCGAGCTGCACAGCTCGATTGCGCCCTCAGTGTCTTTGTTCGCGAACCCGGGGTCCACGATGAACAGCCCCTCATAGAGGCTCTGTCCTGTCTCAGATGCCATGTCAGTTCCTTGTCCGGAAGAAAAGATACCCCCTCGGTCTGAACGCCCAGCGCACCCGGGGTGCACGCCGGGAGGGGTTTCGTAAGTTACTTCTTGGCTTCCTTGCCACCGCCCTTGGCAGCTTCCTTGCCTGCTGCGGGTGCTGCTGCCGCTGCGGCCGGTGCACCTGTGGCCGACGGCACTGCTGCCGCAGCACCGACTGCCGGCACCAGGTCTTCCTCGGCGCGGCGGGCGTGTGCGCACTTGACGACAACCAGCGTCGCCTTCGGCACAAGCTCTGCACCTTCGGGCAGCTTCAGTTCACCAAAGTGGACCGCGTCGCCGACGTCCAGGTTCGTGACCTCGACTTCGATGTCTTTGGGAATGCGGTCGGCGGGGCAGTGTACTTCGACGTCGCCATGGCTGACTTCAAGCATGCCGCCGTGGGTTGCGCCCTTGGGCGTGCCCCGGAAAGTCAGCGGAATGCGCAGGCGAACCTTGTCGGAAAGCTCGATGCGCACAAAGTCGATGTGCTGGATTTCGTCGCCCAGAAAGTCGCGTTGCAGCGCGCGCATCAGCGCGTACTGCTCTTCACCGCCCATCTCGAGCTTCACGACGTGGGCCGCATCATGGACCAGCAACTGGATGTCCTTGGATGAAAACAGAAGGTTCTGGTTCTCTTTGCCGCGGCCATACAGCACGCCGGGCATCCGTCCTTCTGTGCGCGCCTTGCGCATGGCCTTTGTGCCGCTGACAGCGCGGCGTTCGGCCTTCAAAGCCGGGATCTTCATGGTGTCCTCGGTATTGGACCCCCGGGCCTGCGGACCGGATCACGCGCCGGCTTGGCCTGCCCCTGGGTTCGTTCCCTGTGCCCCGGTGATGCCGGGGTTTCATAGTTGTCTTTTGCGTTGCTACTTCTTAACCGTCAGCGCCAGAGAGGTGAAGCCGTAGGCCTTGCCTTCCGAATCGCGGGCGGAGAGTTTGAGAATGTAATCACCGGGTGCAAGGGCTGGCTCGGGTTTTCCCTCGAAATGTTGCTCAACGATTCCGCTGCCCTTGGAAACGCCGATGTGGGTCAGCTTCATCGCTGCTACGCGCTTGTTGTTGCTGATCGCGTGGTTGGCGGCAATTGCTTCTTCTGCGGCTTTGACCTTCTTGGCATCGCCAGATGCCAGGTCAGCGGCATCGAAGGTCTTCAACTCGCCGGGGATCTTGCTGCGCAGCACTTCAACGCTGCATTCCCACACGAGCTCCTTGTTGTCTGCCCCGAACTGCGGGGCGTGCACCTTGATGTGCGCGAACCCCTTCTCGGCGTTCCAGGTTGCGTCCGACAGCTTTTCGGCTTGCAGGCTGGGGTAGCGCAGGCGCAGGCCGGGGTCGCCGGTCAGGTTGTACATGCTGATGTGGCTGCGGTTCAACGCGTCGCGCTCATCCTTCTTCGGTATGATAAAGCGCGCCATGAACTCAAGCTGGCCGCGGTCGGGGTCTTCGGCCAGGATCAACTCGCGCTTGGCGCGCATGAGGGCCTCGCCCAGTGTTCCGCGGCGATTGGCAATAATCTCGCCGACCATCGCCTTCTGCAGCAGGGTGTTGCTGTAGGGGTGACTGTCGCGGCTGCTGGCGACCACGGCCACGGGCGCCTTTTCGGCAAAACAGATGCGCTCGCACAGGCTGCCCTGCGGGTGGTCCATGTACCCGGTCTGGCAGGCGACGATCAGCATGACCGGCAGTTTTCCGTCAGGAATGTTGAACTTGGCAACGTCTTCGCCCAGCAGGATCGGGTAGCGCGTCTTTTCGACGTACATGTTGTCGAGGCGGTCGTAGCTGCCGTGGCCTATGTACACCAGCATCAGCGCGCCGGCGTTGGCTTCCTCGATGACCTTGTCGCTGAACAGACGAGGCACGTAGGCATAGCTGCTGTTGATGTTGGCGTATGTCATGCGCACTGTGTATTTGGGGTCGATCGTCTGCTCGGCAAACTTCGTGAACAGGCCCTCAAGCATGCGGTCTACCTGTTCGCCAAAGCGCCCTTCCCCGGCAAAGAACGTCAGGTTGCGCAGCCATTCGCCTTCGCCCGATGTTTCGTACGCCTTGACCTTCTTCAGCGCCAATTGCACCTGTTCGTTGGTGCGGGCGGGGATGCGGCCGATGGCGAACTCGGGCAGGTTGTTCTCGTCGTTGTCGATATCGGCGTAGAAGTTGTCGGTGGGGACACGCTTGCGGCGCTGCTCGGTCGGGTTGGAGTCCATCTGGCGCGTCAGGAACCACGGAATCTCGGTCTTCGCATCGTGGCTTGTGGCATCTTCATTCGGGCAGTCGCCGATCAGCAGCACTTGAAAACCGGTCATGGGGTCGCTGGTGGCCTTTGCGGCCGTCTCAATGTGCTGCTTGATCTCGACCATGCCGGCCTTATCGACCTCGGCAGCTTTGGCGATTTCCGTTAATGTGACGACCTTGGGGTTGCGGCCGTTGGCCTTGCGGTACGCGGCCCAGTCATCGGCCGAGGCCTTCAGGCCGTCCGCGCAAATGATCAGGTAGTCACAAGGCGCCGGCGCATCTGAGCTGGTCTTGCCGCCGTCCTGCGCGGTGACCAAGGCGGTGGCAACCAGTGCCAGAACGGCAAGCAACGCGATTAGTCGGTTCATCTGCAGGTCTCCGGAAAAGGGCCCGCCAATATAGAACCGGCGGGCAGCAAGCCCACTTCTAGTACGCCGATTCGATCGTGACTCACGGTAGAAAGCGGGTTTTGCCTGCGCGGCCTATGCCTGGTTTGCGCGAGTCCCCCGCCTGCGTCGCAGCCAGTTCATCGCGGGCAAGGCCAGCAGCCACATTCCCCCGGTGCCTGCAAGTGTGGCGCAGCCGCCGCCCCGGGCGGTGTTGCCCGCCCCTGAACCTGCCTGGTTCGTTCCCGCGGAAACGCCGGTGACGTTGATGACGAACGGGTCTGCGGTGGCTGAGTCGGTGTGGCTGAAGGTGATCGCGGCAGCCACAGGCCCGCCGACTGGGCGCTGAAGCGGACCTCGAATGTCGCCCAGCCCCGAGTAGAGCTGAGCCTGCTGCAGGCGGCCAGTCTGGCTGGTCAGCCCCTGAACAGCAGGCTTACCGATTCATTGAAGTGGATGTTGCGGATGGCCTTGGCCAGCAGGTCCGCGACGCTGAGTACCTTCAACTGCTCGAACTCCTTGCCGTCCACAGGCACGGTGTCGGTCACCACGCACTCCTTGATCGGCGCCTTGCGCAGGCGGTCAACGGCTGGGCCGCAGAACAGGGCGTGTGTGCAGCTGGTATAGACCTCTTTGGCACCGAACTTGAGACAGGCCTTTGCGGCGTCAACGATGCTGCCGCCGGTGGCGATCATGTCGTCAATCAGCACGCAGACCTGGCCGTCCACTTTGCCGATCATGTCGAGCACTTCGGTTTCTTCGCCCGAGACGCGCCGCTTGTCCACGATGGCCAGCCCCGCGTTCAGGCGCTTGCTGTACCCGCGCGCGACCTTTGAGCGGCCGACGTCGGGTGCCACGATCGTGAGGTTCTGGATGTTCAGCCGGTTCTTCAGGTTCTGGAAGTACTCGTTGATGATCGGCGCCGCGTACAGGTGATCGACCGGGATGTCAAAGAAGCCTTGGATCTGTGCAGCGTGCAGGTCCATGGTCAGCACGCGGTCATAGCCCGCCGTCACGATGCAGTTGGCGACCAGCTTGGCGCTGATCGGCACCCGGCCTTCGTCTTTGCGGTCTTTGCGGGCGTAACCGTAGTAGGGGACCACGGCGGTGATGCGGTCAGCACTGGCGCGCTTGGCTGCGTCGGCGAACAGCAGCATCTCGACCAGGTTGTCGTTGACCGGCGGGCTGGTGCTCTGGACGAAAAAGCAATCAACGCCGCGGATGTCTTCTTCGATCTTTACGTCCACTTCACCGTCAGGAAACTTTTCGATGCGCGCATGCCCCAGCGGCACTTCGAGGATCTTGCTGATCGACTCGGCCAGTTTGCGGTTGCTGTTGCCTGCAAAGATCTTCAAGCCCTTGGTGCGCATGGGTCAGCCCCTCTTCTTCAACTCGCGGGCGGGGGCGCCCACGACCACTGTGTTTTCCGGAACGTCTTTGCCCTTGGGCACGACGGTGTTGGCCCCGGTCTGGGCGTTCTTGCCCACGCGCACCGGCGCCACCAGCACAGTGCCGCACCCGATAAACGCGTTGTCGCCGATGCTGGTGTGGTGCTTTTCTTCGCCGTCATAGTTCGCGACAATCGTGCCCGCGCCGATGTTGGCCTTCTTGCCGATGCTCACGTCGCCCAGGTAGGCCAGGTGGCCTGCCTTGGCGCCTTCGTCGAACACCGCGTTCTTGGTTTCGACAAATGCGCCGACCTTGCAGCCGTCGAACAGCCGCGTCCCGCCCCGGATATGGGCAAACGGGCCGATTTCACAGCGCTTGCCGATTTCGACGCCGGTGCGGATCACACTGCACGGGTAAATCACCGTGTCGCGGCCGATCTGCACGCCGGCTTCAATGTAGGTGGTGCGCGGGTCGGTAATCGTCACGCCCATCTCGACCATCAGGAACTCGCAGATGCGGCGGCGTGCCCGACGCTCGGCAATTGCGAGCTGTTTGCGGTCGTTGATGCCAAGTGTTTCGGCATGGTCGGCCACCACGCTGGCCCGGACCTTCTTGCCCGCCGCCACGAGCATCTGCACCACGTCGGTCAGGTAGTACTCGGATTGCGCGTTGTCGGCTTTCAGCCGGTCAAGCCGCTTCAACAGCTCCGGCGCGTCAAAGATGTAGGTGCCGGTATTGATTTCGTTGGTGTCTTCAGCGGGCTGCAGGTCCTTCTGCTCGACGATGCGGGTGACGTGGCCCTTCTTGTCGCGCTGGATGCGGCCGTAGCCGCGCGGGTCAGGCACGCGCGCGGTCATCACGGTGCAGGCGGACTTCTTCACGGCGTGGGTTTCGCGCAGGTCGTTCAGCGTGCGCGCGCGCAGCAACGGCACATCGCCGCACAGGATTGCCACGTCACCCTTGTGATCAGCCAGCAGTTCTCGGCACTGCATGACGGCGTGGCCGGTACCAAGCTGCGGCTCTTGCGTGACCCACTTGAGCGCGCGGTGGTGGCTGAACTGTTCCTTGACCTGCTCGCCGCCAAAACCGACGACGACCATCGTTTCGACAGTGTTGAGGGCCGCGGCCTGGTCGAGGACCCATTGAAGCATCGGCACGCCCGCGAGCTTGTGCAGTACCTTGGGTGTATCCGACTTCATCCGTGTGCTCTTGCCCGCGGCAAGGATCACGACTTTCAGCGGACGCTGCGGCATGGCGGCCTCGGGTAGGATGCCCTGCGAGCATATCCGTACAGGCATGCGGGGCAACCCCGCAGCAAAGGAGACCACCCCGACCTGGCGGTCGGGGTGGCTGGTGAGACTGGTGGGGGCCACCGGCGCTGGTTATGCCGTCTGGCGCGTCACGGCACCGAACTTGCCGCGCAGGAATGCCTTGGCCCGGTGCAGCCGGCTCATGACGGTCCCGATCGGCAGCTTCAGGCGGCTGGCGATGTCTTTGTAACTGAGCTCGCCGACAGTGTTGAGCAGCAGCACATCACGGTAGCGCTCGTCCATTTCCTGCAGGCCGGCTTTCAGGTCCTGGTCGAGGTTTTCGAGAAAGCGCTCGTCCCGGGCGATGACTGTCGCACTCATACCGGGCAGGCGGTCGTCATTCTCCGGCACATCCATCACGCCGGCCATGTTCTCGACGCCTTCGACGAAGACCGACTTCACGCGACGCTTCTTGCGTCGGTACTCGTTGATGAACTGGTTGAACAGAATTCGCCCCAGCCAGGCTTTCAGGTTCGTGCCCTGCTGGTACTGCGTGAACTTGCGCAACCCCCGAATGTAGGTCTCCTGCACCAGGTCTTCCGCGTCGGCGCGGTTGCGCGTGAGGTGGTAGGCCTGTGCGAACATCTCCTGCATGAGCGGAAGAGCTTCCGTCTCGAAGCGCTGCCTGAGCTCGTTATGCGCTGCCATGGCTCTCCCCTTTTCTCGAATTGCGGGACTTCCCGCTCCTCTTGTTGCGAAAGTCTGGCTCATTATCTCTGTGCGATTTGGACAGACTGGTCTGTTTTGTCAGTACTAAAAAAACAATCTAAACCAACTTGAACCGGTCATTTGCAATCCGAAATGCTGCCTCGGCCACCCACGTACACTGATGCACCGGCGAAGCCGCAAAAATAGCCTCTACCAACAGGTAAAGCTCGTCTGCCGTGCACTCCAGCTCTTCCTCAGGCTTGCCCGTGCCACGGTAGTGGGCGGTGATCAATTCCTGCAGGTACTTGCGAAACGTGTTCTTGTGCCAGCGAACCACCTCGCGCACCTTGCACCCCGCGTCACGGAACTCGCTTACCATGTTCAGGTAGGCGCAGCCCTTGGCCTTGGAACCGCATGAACACTGGGTTCCAAGCCACTCAAACATCCGGGCGATCTTCTGCCCAGGGGTATTCCCGCCACTGGTCACGGCGCGTACTTCTGTCATCATGCGATCGTGTCGTTGCTCCAGCGTCACGATCAACAGGTCTTCTTTGGTCTTGAAGTGGTGATAAAAACTGGCCTTGGCAATGCCGGCTTCCTTGATGACCTCGTTGATGCCCGTGGCGTTGTACCCATGCTCGTAGAACAGTCGGTTTGCGGTTTCGAGCAGGCGGTTGCGGACACTGAGCTTTTCAACGGCGGTCTTCATGGGCGCAATATACCAACTAGACAAGTCTGTCTACAAGTGTTTTCTTCAGGAAGTTGAGCAGGCCCAATATACAGACGGGATGGTTCAGTGCAGTCGCCAGAGCGCGTAGTCGTGGCAATCACCGGGGCCTCGGGCATTCAGTACGCTCAGAGGTTGCTGCAAACTATTGGTGCCAATGGACTTGAGACTCATGTCGTGTTCAGCGAGGCGGCCTTTGACGTCTGGCGCACCGAGTTGGACCTGCCTTGCAGCCCCGAGAAACCGGACCTGAACGCATTCGCCGGCCCCGGCAAGTTCTTTCTATACAGAAACAGCCAGATCGGCGCGCCGATTGCCAGTGGCAGCTTTCGGCACCAGGGCATGGTGGTTTGCCCATGCACCATGAGCACGCTGGGGGCGATTGCCGGCGGCACCGGCGACAAGCTGATCGGCCGCGCCGCCGAAGTGACACTGAAAGAGCGCCGCAAACTCCTGCTGGTCACACGCGACACGCCCCTGTCGCTGATTGCGCTGCGCAACATGGTCACGGTAACCGAAGCGGGCGGCACCATCATTGACGCCAACCCCGGCTTTTACACCAGACCCCAGAGCGTGCAGGACATGGTCGATTTCGTGGTGGCGCGAGTGCTGGACCAACTGGGCATTCCCCACCAACTCAGCAAGCGCTGGGGAGAGAGGACGTGAACGAAAAGGGCGTCTTCTACCTGTTTCTCTACGTTCGCGACCTTGAGCGCAGCAAACGCTTTTACGGCGAAACTCTGGGATGGACGATCGGCACGAACGAAAGAGATGTCGCCGGCTTTGCCTTTGGCACCGGCTACCTGGTGATTCACGCCGACACGCGCCCGGAAGCCGAACGCAGCTACGGCGGCGGAATGTGGGCTGCGGTGCAGGTGGAAGATGTCGAGAAGGCACAAGCCGAACTGAAGAGCCGCGGCGAAGAGGTGGGCGAGATGTTGAACCAGCCGTGGGGCGAGCGGCAATTCTACTTCGATGACCCCGACGGCTACCACTGGAGCTTCGGCCAAGCCACGCGCTAAGCGAAGCGACACAAATTCTGTTCGATGACAACCAGACTCTACTGCCAGCCGCGAAAGCGCTAAAACGCGAAGCAGGGCCATTCTTTGGCGCTTTCGCGTTTTCGCGGCGCATGCCGTTCGTCTGGTTATTGACTGGTCAATGTTCAGGATTTCCGTCGAAGCACTTGGAACAGCGCCGCAGAAATTGGCCGCCTGCCGGAGACTTCCGCGGGATACGCTGATTGCTACACTTCCGCGCACCGAACGATTCAGTCGGGGCGTAGCTCAGCCTGGTAGAGCGCTTCGTTCGGGACGAAGAGGCCGGAGGTTCGAATCCTCTCGCCCCGACCACAGAAATGGGCCTTCCGCGAGGGAGGCCTTTTTTTCTTTGGCGGCATCCGTCCAAGCACTTCGACTCTGACCGATTCGAGTTGGTTCAGCCTGGCTGCAGTTTCCATGAACTACCTGACGCGAAGAGGCGAAGTTGGCGAAGGCCGCGAAGAATTGCCTTCTTTTTTGTAGTTCTTCGCGCCGTAGCGCCTCGGCGCGTGTGGTTACCCCGCTACTTCCCATTTGCCTTCGGAGTGCGCGGGCGTTGGGGTAGAATGGCTGGCATGCGAAGCGTGCTGCCTCTGGTCGCGGCAGTTTACGGATTGACGTTGGTCGGCGCGTGCGGTGGTGAGGCTTCCACGGCGCCCGCAAACAACCAGTGCGGACAATGCGCTGACAGGGCGCCACCATCCAATTCAGACGCGGGTCACTCGCTGTTAGTGCTGATCGACGCCATTTATGCAATCGAGCGACGTCCTGCTGAAGCATCTAGCGAGTTCCGAAAGTTGCGTCTCGACCTACTCGACAATCCTGCCGAGTGGGACAACACGGCGGGCCTTCTCATTAGCTGGGCCCCTCCTCGCGGTGTGGAGCACGAATACGTGTGGACGCTGTGTGTTCTAGCTGATGCAGGCGAGCCGAGATCGTTACGTTGGTTCGGGCGCAAGCAAGTACATACGCCGACCGGCAACATCAGTCTTCGTGAGTTTCTCGAGCGGCAGGAATTGGCAGGTTACGAGGCAGCTTGGTTGGCCGCAGCTAGCAGTCTGACAATCGAGAGGTCGGAGGGACTCAGCATAGTCCTTCGATCCGTGGAGGACTAAGCGTGTACATCACCAACCCGGCAACCGAGCCGCACCAATTTCCTTCGGGCTGGGTGGGTGCCGGGGTAGAATCCGGGTATGGATGCCAAGCAGAAGTCCCGGAAGTGGCGTCGTATTGTTGCCGTTGTAGCGGCACTGGTGGTGCTTGCGCTCCTGCTGATGCTCCGCCCGTGGCTAACTGAGTTGAACCGGTCTGGGAAAGGGTTTTACACCGTTTCTAGCGCTGACGAATTGGCGACGGTGCCATGGTACGAGAACACCGTCTGGATTTCCGATCCTGAACTTACCGACGAGCAACTGTCTGCCTTTCTGCAAAGCAACTCGATTTCGGAGCTAAGGCTGGTCCGTTGCGAGAAGATTACCTCCAAGGGACTGGTTGGGCTGGAGCACAGTTGCGGGCTATCGGTACTTGATGTGGCGAGGCATCCGGTAGACGACACAATTTCGGTGCCTCTCGCTAAGCTTCACCATATCGAGCGGCTCGATCTTGAGAGCACACAGATCCACGAGCTGTCTGATGAAGTGTTCGAAAGCAACGAAGACTTGTGGAGTCTCGACGTGGGCGGTTGCCACATCAATCGGCGGTTGCTTGCGAGGTGTGCGGCCCATCCAACTGTTCGCAGTCTGGACCTGACACAATGCACCGGCGTTGGTGAAGGGGACTTCGCTTTGCTCGCCGGGTCGCAATCGCTGCAGCACATCGATCTGGGGTCTGCAACGGTGTCGCTGAGGGTGCTGGATTCAATTTGCGCAATTCCGACGTTGCGACAGTTGTGGTTTCATTACGCGACTGGTGTCACGCCGGAGGAAGTTGTGGAGTTGCAACGCAGGCATCCGAAAATCGAGATTGCATACGCGCAGCCGTAGAATCGAATCCTCTCGCCCCGACCATTACAAACGGGCCCTCTTTTTGGGCCCGTTTGTAATTGCCACTTTGATCTCCTGGTTTGAAGCTGGCGCGACTCAGGTTCTTGCCGCTATCCGGAGGCACTCGTGACTACAGTCCTGACTTCCAGCCGGCGCTTTGCCCTGGTCATCTTGCTGGTGGCTTTGTTCGCAGCCGCTTGCGGCGGCGGCGACCAACCTGACTACAGCACCCCAGAAAAGGCGCTTGCCAACCTGGTGCGCGCCGAGAACGCCGGCGATGGCAAGGCCTACGCCGAGTGCTTTGTGGCGGCAGAACAAGCCGAGCTGAAAAGTACCCTCGGCGACGCCGCGATCACCACCAGGGCCGGCAAGGTGAGTCAGGTTCCCGGGTTCACCGTCGGCATGCTGCTGTATTTCCGCGACAACAAACCCGCCGGCGAACAGCCGATTGTCTTCGTGCAGGAGGGCGGCTTGTGGAAGGCCAACTGGAAAGAGACGGCCAAGTACCGCGAGAAACACTGGAAGCCAGCCGACTGCGCAAGCCGCATCAGCCCGCAATGCCTGCCAACGTCTGCAAGTCTTCGCGCACTTTCGGCGACGGGTCTGCCGCCGTATACCCCAACAACTCTGCGGTCAGCAGCGCGGTCTTTGCCACTTCCGCAGCATCCTTGTGCTTGAGTTCAGAAAGGGCGCAGGCGTGGGCGGTGATGGCCCTGTAATAGTCGCGGCTTCGGCGCAGGCCTGCCTCTTCCAGCGTGGCGCGTGACTGGCGGGCGGCTTCAAGGGCCTGTTTGGCGTCGCCCTGCTGCAGGAGCAACTCGCTGCGCGTGACCTGCACGCCTGCCCAAAGCGTGTTCTCGCCCTGATCCACGAGGCTCAGTGCTTCCGCAAGCAACTGGTTGGCGGCTTTCATGTCGCCGTTCCGGGCAGCGATGATTGCAAGGTTTTCGATGCAGACTGCCTTGTGGCCGCGCCGCTCAAGGCGTTCAAACAGGTCTCGACCCTTCGTGAACGCAGCAGCCGCAGCGTCGTACCGGGCCAGGTCCAGATATGCCAGCCCAAGGTTCATGTGATTGATCGCCAGAGAGGGCAGGTCGCCCTGCTCGGCGGCCATGCGGCCGGTTTCTTCCATCATCGCAACGGCATCATCCAGGCGCCGCTGCTGTCGCGCGATCAGCGCGATGTTGCCCTGCATCAGCATCGCCAGCCGTTTGTCTGCCAGCTTCGTATAGATGTCGTAGGCTTCGCGGTAGGCGGCAAGGGCCGGCTCATGCTGCGTTGCATGAAAGTGAACGGTGCCCCGGTTGGAAATCGCCGACGCGACACCGGCCAGGTCGCCAAGCTCTCGCAGGTCTCTTTCTGATTCGCGCGCGAGTTTCTGGGCCTCATCGAATCGCCCCAGGTTCACCAGCGCCAGCGCCATGCGGCCCCGCGTGCGCGCGGCGTTGTTCCGGTCGCCGACGGCCTCGAATGCGCTGATGGCGGCTGCGTGCTCGGCCAGCGACTCTTCAAGCTTCCTGGCGCCCAGCAGCTGGCCGGCGTGGCGGAACTTGGCCAGCGCGATCAGCCTCTGGTCGCCAAGGCGTTGCGCCATGTCGCTGCCCTGCCGGATCAGGTCGTCAACGGCTGCGGGGTCTCCGGCTTCTGACTCAGCTTGTGCCAGCAGCAACAACAGGCCGGCCCGTTCAGCGCTGTCACCCGGCTCTGCCATCGCAAGCGCGTCACGCAAGACCGGTGCCCGCAACTTTGCGGGGCCCCGAGTTTTCAGTAACGTCGAGCTGACCTTGGCCAGTTCGCGGAACAGGCGGTGGCTTGATGGCGTAGCCCTTGCGCGGCTGCGGGCCATGGCGGCCTTGAGATTGCTGCGCTCATAGTCCATCCGATCGAAGGCCTCGACGGCGTCGCGGGTATAGGCGCGGGCGTCCCAGCGCATGGCATATTCGCGCAGCCATCGTGAGTGCCGCGCGTCCAGTGCTTCTCGTTGCTCTGGTGACGACAGCTGTTGCCACCTGGCAGCGGCGTATTCTCGAATCGCGATGTACATCGCAAAGCGCGTTTCGTAGGGCGTTTCCTGGGCGCGCAGCAGGCTCTTTTCCCGCAGGCTCTGGATTACGTCGATCGGCTCAGGTGCCGAGGGCAGGCCGGAAAGGTCGAGCACGCGCTCTGCCGCCCCGAGAAAGAAGCCGCCGCGAAATACGCTCAGTTGCGCAAAGGCCACCTGTTCGGCCTCAGACAGCAGGTCAAAACTCCAGTCAATCGTTGCCTCAAGGCTGCGCTGGCGCGGCGCCAGGTCGCGCCGCGTGGATTTGAGCAATGCGAAAGACTTTTCCAGCCTGCCCAGAATCTGCTCGGGCTGCATGATGACGGTGCGGGCGGCCGCAAGCTCAATGGCCAGCGGCATGCCCTCAAGGCGCTTGCAAAGCGCGGCGACGGCCCCCGCGTTCTCGGTGGTCAGTGCGAACGATATGTGTTGCAGGCGGGCGCGCTCGGCAAACAGACGCACCGCGTCGCTGGCGGCAATGTCTTCGGGGGCGGCGGCCGGGTCGGGCAGCCCCAGCGGAGACAGCTCAAATTCGCGCTCGCCTTCCAGGCCCAGCAGCGCCCGGGTCGTCACCACAAACCGGACCGATGGCGCACGGCGTGCCCATTCGCCAAGCACGGGCGCTGCGACTTCCACAACCTGTTCGAAGTTATCCAGCACAAGCAGCGTCGGTGGCCGCGATTCCAGCATGCTGCCGACCAGCAGCTCCGGCGGCTGGTTGGTCGTCAGTGGCAACCCCAGCGCGTTCGCCACGGCGTAAGCAACACCCTCGATGTTGCGCGATTCTGTCAGGTCGGCAAACCAGGCACCGCCGGCCAGCTCATCGGCCATGCGGCGCACGATCTCTTGCGACAGGCGCGTTTTTCCTGTGCCGCCGGGCCCGGTGATCGAGATCAGGTTGGCGGCGCCCTGCTTCATCATGTCGGTCAGTTCGGCTAGTTCGCGGCTGCGCCCGATGAAGGTGGTGCGCGAACTTGCCAGGTTGGTGCGGCGATGGACGGCTGGCAGCGCAACCAGCGGCGGCGGCGCGTCGGGTACAGGTACCTGGACCTCTGCGCTGGTGTCCTGCAGCAGCGCGTTGCAGGCCGCGAGGTTCATGCGAAGCTTCTTGCCCTCCTCAGAGATCAGGCCCAGGCGCAGGGGCACCGGCTTGATGTGGCGTTGCCATTCATTCACGAGGGCGTTGTTGGTCGGCTCGCTGCCGCGGGCGTGGCGAATGCACTCAAGCATGTCGCCGCGCGCGAACTTGTTGGTACCGAGATGCCGGTTCAGTGCCAGCAGGAACTTCGCCCATAGCACCCGGTCACTGGCGCCGCGCAGGTACAGCTCATTGAACAGGTCCAGGTGCGATTTGCCTGCGACGCCGGCAGGTTCCTGGCCGCGCTGGACAGCCTCGGGCAAGTCCCCGGGTTCGAGCACTTCGCGTTCGCCGCAGTTGGCGCAAGCGAATGCCAGGGCAGATCGCAGCTCGCGCACGTTACCGGGCCACGAGTAGGCGAGCATGGCATCCCTGGCGGCTTTGCTGAGGCGCTTGGCCCCGGGCCCATCGCCGACAATTTCGCGCAGGAAGTGCTCGGCCAGGTCAGGTATGTCGGCGCGCCGCTTGCGCAGCGGCGGCACCTCAACGACGAATGAGTTGATGCGATAGTAAAGGTCGGCGCGGAACTTGCCTTCTTTGATCAGCTCAGAAAGGTCGCGGTTCGTTGCGCACACAAGGCGCACTTTGACCTCAATCTCGCTGCGTCCGCCTACACGGCGCACAACGCCTTCCTCAAGCGCGCGCAGCAGCTTGGGCTGGATTTCAAGCGGCGTGTCGCCAATCTCATCAAGGAACAGCGTTCCGCCGGCGGCGGTTTCAAACAGGCCCGGCGTATCTTTGTCCGCGCCCGTGAAGGCACCCTTCATGTACCCGAACAGTTCGCTTTCAAACAGGTTGGCCTGAAACGTGGCGCAGTTCAGCGACACAAACCTGCCGCGCCGATTGCTTGCCCGGTGAATCAGTTCAGCCACGCGGCCCTTGCCTGAGCCGGTTTCACCATAGACCAGCACCGGCACATCTCGAGCAGCCGCATTCTCGGCGGCTTCGATTGCGCTGAGGAAAGAAGGCTCTTTCCCGACAAGCTTTCCCGTAACTCGGTTCATTGCAGGCCGCGCAGTCCCACCCCGTCGCCGCCAGGCATCCAGCATAGCGGCCGGATCATGCCCGCCAAGCGGGGTCTACTTCCAGCGTATGTCCCATTCGGTGCCCATGTTGTCGTCGGTGACGATGCGTTTGCCTTCGGTCCGGGCCAGGATGCTGCTGCGCACTTCCATGGCGTAGTACCGGTATTCGGGGTCGGCGAGTGTGTCCACCATGCCCAGGATCTTCTCAAGCTGCTGAAGGTGTTCTGCGCGAGACTGGTCAATCACCGGTCGGCCATCAATGCGGTAATTCACCAGCAGGGTGCGCCAGCGTTCTTTGTCGGGCATCAGTGGCGAATCGCTGACGACAACGTTGTTAATCACGCGCACGACATGCGGAAACGCCAGGCACGCCGTGCGCTGCACCTCAGGCGATTCCGTCGTGTTGTACAGGGCGACACCGCCCGGCAGCAGATGCGCACGCAGGATCTCGAGAAACTCGGCCGACAGCAGGTTCGTCGAGTGCGCGCGCCAGTTGAACGTCGTGTTCATGACGATGGCGTCAAACTTCTGTTGTGGGTTGCGGTTCAGCCAGCGGCGACCGTCGTCGACCACCACAGAGACCTTGGGATTAGAGAGCACAGATGCGACTTCCGGGTGCTTGGGGATCAGCTCAAGGTAGCCGGGATTGATCTCAATGATCGTCATTTCTTCCAGGCGCGGGTGATGTGCCAGTACCTGCGCCCACGACCCGCTTGCCAGGCCGATCATCAGCACACGCCGCGGAGAGGCATGAAACGCACCGACCGAAAATGCCCGCACAATCATGTTCGTGTCGTCCATCAAATTGACATTGAACACGCCGTCGTACATTCCGCCGCCGTACACGGCCCCGCCTTGCGACACCGTGATTACGCCGTGCCGGTTCTCGACAACTTCGGCGAACTGCTCGCCTTCAAACGAGTCCTTGAACTGCAGTCGCTCGTAGAAGCGATCAAAACCGATTCCAGTTCCCGCCACGGCGACCAGCGCCACCACCGCGCACACAACCAGGCGCGCAGCCACGCCCTGCCGCGCCAACCCCGCGATTACGGCTGCCAGTGCCACCCCAAGCAGCGCCAGCGCAAGGTTGATCTGCGCAGTTGTCATGAAGTCCATCAGCACGAAGCCCGTAATCAGGCTGCCGCCCGCCGAGCCGATGATGTTGAAGAGGTAAAGGTAGCTCAGGCCCGCACCGGCGCGAGCGTCCGGCTTGACGCCGTAATGGCAGATCAGCGGAAAGGTCGCGCCCAGCAACCCGGCTGCGAAGACAATCAGCGGCAAAAGTGCGGGGTAGGGCAACACGGGCGCCAGGCGTGCCGAAAAGGGCGCAACCAGAAACCCGGCGGCATTGGCGGTAAGAACGAATACCGACAGCGCAGCCAACGAGCGCGGGCCGGGTCCGCCGCGGCAGAAACGGCGCACCGACAGGGAGCCCAGAGCGATGCCCAGCAAGTATGCGCCCAGCATAGCGGCAAATGCCATTGCGCTGCTGCCGGTGACAAACGAATGCACGCGAAACCACAGAATCTCATAGCTCAGTGCGACAAAGCCCGTCAGCGCGACCAGCAGCGCCGAGACCCAGAAGCGCGCGTCCCGGCGGCTGGCTGCTGCCAGAGGCTCAGGGGCGGCGCGGTCGCTGCGCCGGATCGACATGTCCAGGACCACGGCGCCCGAGGCGACCAGCAGGTTCATCAGCACAGCCACAGAGACTGCGCCGCGCATCCCGAACGTCACCATCAGGAACAGCGCCACAGCGAAACAGGCGACCGCCGAACCCAGGGTGTTCACAAAGTAGAGCAACCCGACGGAGCGGCCGACATTCTGCGTCTGCCGCACAAGGTGGGTGGTGAGCACGGGCAGCGTCGCGCCCATCAGCAGGGTCGGAAACAGCACCATCGCAAAGGTCAACGCACCCGTGACCGCCGTGGATGCCCCCAGCGTGGCGTGTCCGACCATCTCGAACAGATCCAGCGAGACCCAGCCGAACAAGCCGATGCCCAGCTCAATGGCCGCAAAGACAAACAGCAAGGGAAGTTTCTGCTGCCGCGAAAGTACGCCGCCCGCAAGGCTGCCAAGGCCAAGGCCGAGCATGAAGGCCGTTACCACGACCGTAACGCTTTCGACGTTGATGCCGTAAATCGCAAAGAGGGCGCGTTGCCACACAAGCTGGTAGACCAGCGCCGGGAAGCCCGACACGAAGAAGATGGCGCTTATGGCAGCCAGCGGCGAGGCTTTGGAAGGGCCTTGCAGATTCATGGTGGCGCACAATGCCGGGCCTGAAGCACGTCGTAAAGGGGATGCTCAGAGTCAGGATTCGTGACGTGCGCCGCGTGCAGCCGCGTACTATCATTCAGCGTGGTGGGTCTGGTCAGGGTGAAGGATTCGTGGCAGATGTTCAATGTACTTGCCAGTGGCGCCGGTGCGATCCCCGTGGATACGGTTCATCTGGCCTTGTGGAGCGGGTTGCTGGCCGGTATGGCACACACGTTTCTGGGCGCCGACCATCTGGCGGCGTTGCTGCCGCTGTCCGTGAACCGAAAATTCAAAGCAGCATGGCTGGGCGTTCGCTGGGGGGCAGGCCACAGCCTTGGCGTCGTCATCGTGGCGGTCATCCTGCTGGCTGGCCGCGAATCCCTGGACCTCGGCCCTGTCGAGGAGTGGGGCGAGCGCATGGTTGGCGTCATGCTGATTGCCCTGGGTCTGTGGGGTGTCCGGTCCGCGATGCGTCAGAACCTGCATGTGCATGAGCACACACACGACGCCGACACCCATGCGCACCTGCACGCCCATACCGATGACGCCCATGACCCTTCCGACAAGGCCTCTTGGCACTCGCACCTGCACAAACACGCAGCGATCGGGGCCGGCACATTGCACGGCCTTGCCGGCATGGCGCACCTGCTGGGCGTGATTCCCGCGCTTCTGGCGCCGACCCTGACGGTGAGTTTTGCCTATCTGGCCGGGTTCGCGGCAGGTTCAATCCTGAGCATGGGGTTGTTTGCCGGCGCTTTTGGCGCTGTCACCTCACGGCTGGGTTCACGGTCGCCCGCCTTGCTGAAGGGCAGCATGTATGTCGCGGCCGTTGCCTGCATCTTGATCGGTATCTTCTGGATTGTCGCGCCGTTCCTGATGTCCGCCGATGAAACTGTGCAGGAGTCTGCCGTGGCTGCCCTGAGCTGACAAAGCACAGCCCCCGAAAGCAGGACCGGGCCGAACACTTTGAAGAATGACTTGTGCGCCCGCGCCTTCGTGGTCGCGGCGGGCGAATGCTGCAGTGCGGAAAATGACATTCACCGTGCATGCACTGGCGTCTGGCAGCCGAGGGCGGGTTGAACTAGCGTGCGTGCGTGACCCGGAGATTGCCTGCTTGACCGTCGAAGCTGAAACCGATGCCCGTCTGTTCCTGGCCGCCTTGCGCGAGGAGATCCGCAGCCACGCCGGCGTCGGGCATTCGATTCTGGGCCGCATGAAGAGCGACCCGCGCACACGCTTTGACTTCATGGTGCTGGCAGGCCAGCACTTTCCGCTGGTGGGCAACTTCACGCGGTACATGGAACTGCTGCTGCTGCGCGCGCCCGGCAGCGAAGCCAAGTGCTGGCTGGCCAAGGTGCTGGTAGACGAATATGGACAACGCAGCCAGGGGCAGGATCACAGCGAGCATTACCGCAAGTTCATGCACGCGGCGGGGCACGCGCCCGGCGAAGAGGACAACGTCAAGCTGCATCCCGAAGTCATCCACTTCATTCGCGAGCACTACCGCATCTGCATTGAAGAGCCGTTTCTGGTGGGTTTAGGCGCCCTTGGCCCCGGCCATGAGTGGAGCATTCCTGCCATGTTTGCACTTGCGGTCGCCGGCCTGCGCAAAGCCGGCTTTGCCGAGAACGAAATCGAGTACTGGACTATGCACATCGACCAGGACCAGGACCACGGCGCATGGCTGGAAGAAGCATTGGTCAGCTACTGCGCGACCGACGAACAGCGCGCACAGATTCGCCGCGGCGCATTGCTGAGCCTGGATGCGCGCGAACGTTTCTGGTGGGGAGTAACCGACAAAGTCACCAGCGGCGCGACGAGAAAGAACCTGCCGCCGGGCGCCGGCGCCACCAACGAAACCGGCCAGCTTACGTTGCGCGAGCTGCGCAAACTGTGGCGAATTGAACCCATGCTCATCGAGGAAGCGCACCATGGCGGCTGAACACCTGCTGGTACTGGCATTCGGAGGGCCGACGCCCGGCTGCTGCAAGCGGTTTGAGACCTGCCCCGGTGAGGCAACTTGCTTCGTTTCAGGCATCTTCGGCGACAACCCGGCGCGCCAGGCCCGCGTGACCGAGGTTGTCGCGCACTACAAAGAGCTGGGGGGCTTCTCTCGCTTCAATGAAATCACCGAGGCACAAGCTGCTGCGGTTGGCGACGAGCTTGCGAGGCGCGGCATCAAGCTGAAGATCAGTGTCGGTTACGACCACTGGATGCCGCACATCGCCGACCAGGTGGTCCAGCTTGCCCGCGATGGCGTGCGCGAGTTCATCACGCTGGTGATGACGCCGCATCAGAGTTCGGTCAGTTGGGACAGCTACCTGCGGCGCGTAAGCGAGGGTCTTGATCGGCTGCTCGACGACAAGCGGCCCAAGTGGGCGGGGGTGTGCGACCCGATCTGGAACAAGCTGGGGTTCATCGACGCGCTGGCAGAGCGCGTGCGCGAAGCGGCGGGCAAGCTGGGCGCGGATCTGACCAACAGCACGACCGGCCTGCTGTTGACGGCGCACGCAGTGCCGATGCCGATTGTGCGCACCAGCAAGTACGTCGAGCAGATCAAAGAAACGGCGCAACTGGTGGCCGAGAAAGTGCGGGCGAGCAACTGGATCGTTGGCTACCAGAGTGCGCCCTCAGACAGCAAGATCGAGTGGACAACGCCCTATCTCACCAAAGCCATGGACCAGTTGCACGAAGCGGGGGCGACGAAAATCGTTGCCGCACCAATCGGCTTCCTGTGCGACAACGTGGAAGTTCTGTACGACCTGGGCATCGAAGGCCATCAGCACGCGAAGAAGCTGGGTGTGCCGTTCGTGGCCGCGCAGGCAGTGAACACTCACCCGGCGTTCATCCGCATGCTGGCCGACAACGTGCAGAAGGCCCTTGGGTAGCATTGCCGACTTGTCAGCTGGTTGGTGGGTCTTTTTCGAGGCCTAGCTGCTTGCGAAGCTCAGCCAGCTGGCGTTTCAGCTCGGCCACTTCGGCGTCTCGTTCGTCGCCCTTCTTTTCCATTTTTTCCAGGCGTTTTTCCTGCTCGTCGATGCGCTCGCCCTGGGCCTGGAGTTGCTTGCGGATTTCTTCGCGCTCTTTCTTGGCCGTGGCGAGCTGGCTTTCCACGTCATCGAGGCGCTTGCGATCAGCCTGCATTGCCTTCTCAAGGCGATCGCGCTCTTTCTTTGCCTCGGCGATTTCGGCCTTGTTGCCGTCTACGTCCTTTTCCAGTTTCGCGATCAGCTTATTGTGCAGGTCGAGCTTGCCCTCGGCGTCGGTGAGGCGCCCCTTGGCCGCGATCATTTCGTCTTCAAGCACGGCAATCTTGCCGCTCTGGACCTTGTCGTTGTCCTTGAGTGTGGTGACGTCGGTGCGGATTTCTTCGACTTCCTGTTTGGTGGCTTTTTCCTGCGGGCCGACCTCGTTCTGGATGCGCTCGTAAATCAGGTAACCGGTGCCGCCGGCCAACGCCAGGACGATCAGCACCAAGCCGCCTGTCAGGATGCGAACGTTGCTCATGTGGGTCTCCGTGCGGTCGTCTACTTGCCGGGCTTGGGCTGTTTGGCCGAGTCGCGCTGCCTGCGGCGCTCTTTCATGCTGATTTCCTGCTGGCGCAGGCGGTCAAGAATCTCGCGCATGTCGATCTGCCTGATTTCAACTTCGCCGGTGCAGCTTCCGCACTTGATCTGGGCGAGGTCAATGTTTGCAAACTCGATCTCAACGCCTTCCTGTTCTTCAATGTAAAGGTTGCCGTTGGGCATCAGCATACACGGAAACGTGAACGGCCGTGTTACCTTGAACTTGCCACGGTCACAGTCGCCTACGATGGTCGTGAGATACTCGTCGGGCAACCAGACCTTGCTGCGCTTGCAACACAAGATGCTGTCTTTGGACATTATTCGCCCTCCGGGGCGGGCGGTTTCAACTGCTCGGCGGTCAGCGCGCTCACGGTTTCGTATGTCTCCTTGCCCAGCGCGCTTGTCAGGTACGCGCGCCAGCGGTCTTCCAGTGCCTGCAGCGCAGTCGCCTGCGCCCCCGACTGGATGATCACATAATAGCATACGCTGCCCCCGACGTCAGAGCGCTCAATCGCCGCGTCGTAGTAAAGCGACCACAGGGCAGACAGCACAGCCGGGCGCAGCTCCGCCATTCTTGCGGCGTCGTATCCTTTCGCTTCATACTCGGGGCAGAAGCTGGTCAACAGCGCGACGGCCTCTTCGCGGGCCTTGTCGGCCGCTTCGCGGAAGCGGTCGAGTGCCAGTTGCTGGCGGTGGGCGAAGTTGCCGTCTTCAAGCAATGCTCGTGCGCGAAGGTACTCGTGGGCGCGGACACGGGCCTGCAGTTGGGCGTACTCTTCGATCAGGCGGTCGTAGAACTTTACGGCGTCGGCGTTGGCGAGGCGGTCTCGCTCTTCTTCAAGCGCTTTGCGGTCTTTGCCGCGCAGTTCAATCTCGTCGGTCACGGCCTGGTAGCGCTCACGTTCGCGCTTGACTTCAACCAGCGCCTCCTTTGCTGCGTCGCCCGCCTCAACGATTGCGACTTCCTTCTTGAACTCGTCGCGTCGCGGCGCGGCATCGGCTTCAAGGGCAGCCAGGCGGTCTTCCACCTGCTCCAGTGCGTCGTGCGCCGCTGTGCGGGTTGCTTCGGCCTCGGCCCGTCGTGTGTCGAGCATCACCCGTTCAGCCTTGGCGTCTTCCAGCACGGCCACTTGTGTCTGGGCCCGTTCTGCGGATGCCCTGGCGGCTTCAGTGGCTGCTGACTGCCGGGTTGCGCTGGCTGCGGCGTTGTCTGCCGCAGTCCTGGCGGCGTCGCGGGCGCTTGCCGCATCGGCTGCCTTCTTGCTTGCTGCCGCGAGGTTCGCGTCTGCTTCGCCCAGCTTCTTTTCAGCGGCGCCGGCCGTCGCCTTGGCCTGGTCCAGCGTCGTGGTTGCGGTGTTCAGCGCCGCCTGCGCCTCTTGCAGCTTCTTCTCAGCGGCCGGGCGTGCAGGGTCGTTTTCGGGCAGTGCGTCCAGCGCGGTCTGCGCCTGATCAACCTCGGCTTGGCGGGTTGACTGCTCATCCAGGGCGGCTTTGCGGGCGGCCAGAGCGTCGAGCAGCGTATCCGATGCGGCGTCCTTGGCGTCCTGAAGGGGGCGTCTGGCTTCGTCTGCTTTCAGTACAGCCGCTTCGGCATCTTTGAGTGCTGCTGCGGCGGACGCATGGACTGCATTAAGTGCTGCCAGCGCCTCTTGCGCGTCGGTCAATGCCTTGTCGGCGGCAATCCTGGCGGCAACTGCGGCCTCGAGTTTGGCGGGTGTGTACAGGTTCGCGGCGAGCTTCTTTTCAATTTCGGCAAAGGCGGCTTCGGCGTCTTCTACGCTGCGCGTGAGGTCTGGCAGCAGGCGGCGCTGGTCGTCGATCTTGGCATCCAGCTCGTTCAGTTTCAGCTTCAGCAGGTCCAGGCGTCCGCTTGCCTGCTGGCCCGCGCGGACGCGGGCGTTCAAGTCGGCGACTTGGTTGCTCAAGGCTTCGCGTTTGCTGCCGTCGGCATCGTAGAAATCGCTCGCCAGGAGCTTGGCAATCTCGGCATCCTGCAGCGCGATTGCATCGATCGTTTCCGCAAGCCGCTTGCGCAACGCAGCCGCCTCGCCCAGTTGCTTGTCGCGGGTGCCCAGCTCATCGTTGCCGCGGGATATGTCCGAGTGAAGGGTCTTGGCGGCTTCGCCCAAGGTGCCGTAAATGCCGGTGCCGCTCTGGCGGCGCCAGTGGGCGACTACGCCCATGATTTCGCTTTCGACTCTGAGTAGCTCGTCGTCGCTCAGTGCGGCGGCACCATCGCCCCGCGGGTTGCCCTGGCCGCGTTCGACGCGGGCGCGGGCGGCATCCAATGTTTCCTGCAACTGGCGCTCGAACTCAATGATCTCCGGTCGTGCCTTGCGCCGCACCTCTTCGCCGCGCAAATTCTCGAGTCCCTGCGCCAGTACCCGCAGGGGCCGGTCAACGGCAAGCAGGCTTTGTTCTGCCCGCAGCGGATAGCTCTCGGTGTTCAGCCAGTGCAGCGTCTCTTTGAAGCGCATGGATGCGCTGATGCGCAGGTCGCGAAAGTTTTCATACTCACGGCCCACAATCGGCGGCGCCGTGTCAAACATCAGTGCCCACTGCCCCCGGTTTACCGCAGCCTCGCCACCAGCGCCCGAAAGAATCACAGCCCCCTGGAACACGCGCACCACGGCCGACACCTCAAGGTCTTGAAGCCGGATCGCTGCCGGAAACTCCTCGCTTCCGCGCCTGACCGTAACAGCCATAGCGTCGCCGGGCATAAGCAGCGCGGCACGTTGCATCAGGCGTTCGATGTCGGGCGCGGACTGGCCGGCGATGTCGGTGACGAGGTCGCCCTGCTTCAGGCCTTGCCCTTCTTCGTCGGTCTCTGCGATGAATCCGGCCCACTGGCGCAGCGGCGCGGTGCACTCCAGACCGTCTGCTACAGACTTGAAGCGCGCTGCGAGCAGCCGGAGTCGCTCGGTGTGCAGGTTGTCAGGCAGCATGGGTTGCGCGGCCTTGCCGGCGGCAACGTCGAAATCAGCACCGCTGTCACTGCCAAGCTCGGATTCGTTGATTGCAATGGCGAATGCGTGGCCGGCGGCCGTGAAGCGGCCCCAGATTTCGCCCTGGTGCAGGCGCATCACCTGGCGGGCATCCTCGCGGGGCCGCAGCAACTCAAGCTTCGAATTGCCGGCCATAAGCACGCGGTTGCTGCCATCGAGGGTAATCTGCGCCTGTGCGCCGGGGCCAGTGGCTGCGCTGTCGCCGACGCGCATGCGGCCATCGGGCGGCATTTCAACCCGGCCGGTAAGCACGCGGATGTTGACTTCAGGCGGCGCAACGTAGGCGCCGACACGGTGGAACATCAGCATCATGCCGACAATGCCGACCACCTGGACCCAAAGTGCCGCAGAGGGCGGCAGGCTGAGCGCGTGGTGGGGGTTGCGTGCACGCACATGGATTGAGACACGCGAGAAGTCGAACTCAGGGCTGTCGAACATCTCGCGGATGGCCTCAGATTGCCCGCGCAATTCGTCGAGCCGCTGCTGGCCGATCTTGTCCTTGATGATCTTGCGTTCAAATTTTGCCGTTTCGTCTTCGTCGAGGCGCCCATCAATGTATCGGCGCATTTCGGTGTCTTCGTGTTTCGCCCCGGATTCGCGCGACTTCACGCCTGCCGCCAGCTTGCGCGCGGCGACGTCGATCAAGGCTTCAATGTGCGCGGGTGACTCACCGGCCCAGCGCCCGATTGTCGCCGGGCTGAATCCCAGCCTGAAGTGCAGGCACAGCAGTTCGCGCTCCGCCGCAGTGACGTGATACGCCCTCAGGTGCTTGCGCTCGCGCAGGCCAGGGACGCTTTCGGCCTTGATCTTCAACTGGTCGTCGGCGCGGATGGCCCGCACGCGGCCTTCACTGATGCCCTGCGTAAGCTGTTCGCGCGACATGCCGGTACGCGCCACAACCTCGTCGAACGTAAAACTTGTGGTTGCCTTGCGCGGCTGCGCATCGCTTTCGAGCACATCACGATAGCGCGCGCGAACGGTCTGTGTCGCCGCCTGCATGGCAAACTCGAACACCTCGTCGTCGCTGCTGCTGCGTACTGCCGCGCGCGACTGCGCCAGAATGTCAACCAGCACATCTTCGACCATGCGCTCAAAGCGGCTGTCCCGGTCAGGCATCAGCGCGGTGCAGTAATCGACCACGGCCTTGCCGTAACGCCGGATCAGGCGGTTGACGCTGCCGGGCGCGCCGGCAAGCAGGTCTTTGATGTCCGTGACGGCTTGGCTCATTCGGCTTCGGTAAGTCCTTCCAGGTCGAACAGTGCTTCTACGAAACGGTCCGCGTCAAACGGCTGCATGTCTTCGAGTTTCTCACCCAGGCCGACGAACTTCACCGGTACTTCGACCTTTTCGTTGATTGTAAGGACCGCGCCGCCCTTGGCTGTGCCATCCAGTTTAGCCAGGAAAAGGCCGGTGACATTGGCCGATTGCTTGAACATTTCGGCTTGCGTGACCGCGTTCTGGCCCGTGGTTGAGTCGAGCACCAGGATGGTCTCGTGCGGCGCGCCCTCAATCTTTTTGGCGGCGCAGGCGTTGCTGATTTTGCGCAGCTCATCCATCAGGTTCTTCTGTGTGTGCAGCCGGCCCGCCGTGTCTACCAGCAGGATATCGGCGCCGACTTCCAGGGCGCGCTCAGCGGCACGGTGGGCGACACTGGCCGGGTCCGCGTGTTCGGCGCCGGTGACGATCTCGCACCCGATGCGCTCAGACCATGTCTTGAGCTGCTGCACAGCCGCCGCGCGAAACGTGTCGGCTGCGGCCAGAACCACGTGGCGGCCTGAGCTTTCAAGCCACCATGCCAGCTTGGCGATGCTGGTGGTCTTGCCGGCGCCATTGATGCCGACGACGAGAATGACGGTGGGTTTCTTGGGCGCAAAATGCAGTTCGTTGCCGCGGTGCGTCAGGCGCTGTTTCAGGTCTTTGCGCAGGAACGGCAGAATGTCTGTGGTCTGCTCAATGTTGCCGTTCTTCCAGGCGCTGCGGACGACATCCATGAGAAAGTCGGTGGTCTCGACGCCGAAGTCGGCTTCGATCATTGCCTCTTCGAGCTTCTCAAGAATGTCGTCGTTGATCTTCTGGCCCAGCCCGATCACGCCCAGCACGCGGCGGTTCAGCACCATGCGCGTCTTGCTGATCGCGCGCGTGAGCTTGGCGA
The DNA here is from genome assembly GCA_025993795.1 of Planctomycetota bacterium. Taxonomy (GTDB): domain Bacteria; phylum Planctomycetota; class UBA8742; order UBA2392; family UBA2392; genus JADJRK01. Next base: position 25,861 of record JAMQHL010000013.1, on the reverse strand, counting down.
GCATGCCCTTTTTTTCGGCTGCGGGTTCTGGTGGTTCGGCTGGTGGCAACGCCGGCTCGTCCGTGGCGGGCGACTCTTTTGGCTTCTGCTTCTTGCTGAACAGGCCCACGGGATTGCCTTTAGTTGCGAGTGTGCCCGTCGCTGGCGCTCGGGGCTCTTGTTTTCTTGCTTCGCGGCCTACACCTTTTGGGGGCAGTGGGTCTGGAACACTTTGTCCAGCACCCCGTTAACGAAGGCTCCGGACTTTTCGGTTGAGTATTTCTTGGCCAGGTCCACGGCTTCGTTGATCGTTACCTTGGGCGGCACGTCGAACATGTGCAGCAGCTCAAACACGCCCATGCGCAGGATGGCGCGGTCCACATAGGGCATGCGCGAAACCTGCCAGTTCACAGCCGCGTCCTGGATTGCCTTGTCGAGCGCCGCCTGCTGTTCGCGCACGCCGTCGGTCAACAGTTTCGCAAAGTCACTCACGGCCGCCGACTGGTGCTCAACCTCAAGCACCTTGCGCACTTCGGCCTCTGCTGACTCGGGTGCGGCGCCCGGGCGCGAAACATCCAGCGCGTACAGCAGCTTCAGCGCCAGTTCGCGGGCTTGGGTGCGTACATCTTCAGGAGGTGTCACGTCCATGCGGGGCCTGTATACACCGATGCAGCCAATCGGCAAAGCCGCGGCATGAATCCGGTAGTGTTCAGATTCGGCTGGGCACGGGCCGGTGCGTTGCTACTTGCCCTTATGCTTCCTGGAACCATCGACGTTGCGCAGCAGGTTGACCATTTCGATGGCGGTGACGGCTGCGTCGAAGCCTTTGTTGCCGGCTTTGGTGCCACAGCGTTCAATTGCCTGCTCGAGATTGTCGGTCGTGACCACGCCGAAGATACAGGGTACGCCGGTCAACAGCCCCGCTTGTGCGATGCCCTTGGCGGCTTCGCCGGCGACGTAATCGAAGTGCGGGGTTGAGCCGCGCACGACGGCACCCAGGCAGATGATCGCGTCGTAGTTGCCGGTTTCAGCCAGTTTGCGGGCCATGACCGGTATTTCAAAAGCGCCCGGGACCCAGGCCAGCGTGGTGTTGTCAAGTTTGCCGCCGTGGCGCCGGATGGCGTCAAGCGCGCCTTCAACCAGTTTATCGACCAGGAAAGAGTTGAAGCGGGCGGCGACCAACGCGAAGCGGGCGTTGCCTGCAATCAGATCGCCTTCAAGAACGTGCTTAGGCTTGTTCATAGTTAGGGTGTGTCAGAAAAGGAGGCGAATTGTAGCGAGCAACGCCGCAATTGGAATGAGCGAAAGGCGTATCGCTGGGCCTTGCGCATCTGCGCAGGCTGGTGATCGCAACCTTGACTCCGGGGCTGCCTTGCGTACGATTTGTGAACCCCAAACGAATCCCCTCGGATGTATTGAACCCTCGTGTTGTTATGCGCGGGCTAGTCGCTGGAATCATCGGAACTAGCGCCGAGGCAATGCGAGCATGTTTTACACACATGCTGGATACCGAGGTTCCGGTGCGGATTCACAAGCACTGACAACAAAGCCGTTTACAGCGTTACAAATAATTGGCACAGCGTTCGCTAAGCTTCATTCAGATTCACCGGCAATTACAGTTCCCCGATCCCGGCTTAGGCCGGAATGCAGGAGAGACCAATGCAGGTACGACGCATGACACGTGTAGCCCCGTTCTTCGCGGCAGGGACGTTTGCCCTTCTGCTGGGCTGCAGCTCAGACGGTATTGTGTTCAACGGGCAGGCGCAGGTGCAGCAGTACCCGATTCGCACCACGCCGGTTGTTCACTACAACCTGCCGTCCGAGATCATTGACCCGATCACCGGTGACGCGTCTCTGGACTTCACCTTCTTCCAGAACCTCACTTCAGCGAGCTTCACTGAGCTCGCGTCTCCTGGCCACGACCTGTGGGCCCACACACTCGACAGCTATCACTGCTCGGACAACCCTTCCCCGTGCCGCAACCCAATGACAGAGGTACCCGATTGGCCGTACATGTTCGACGGCGGTTATCAAGCCGCAGGACTTTCCGGCGTCACCTGGCCGCCGGGTGGCAGTTGGCCGCACCCCCAGATGGCGACGGGTGGCGGCGGCAGTGGCCCGATCATCGCGGCATGGACGCTTGCGATGATGAACCAGTGGTACCTGCGCGACGTGGACGGTGCGGCCCTTGCCAGCCCGCTGCCGAACACGCCGCCGGTCACGATTGAGTCAGTCGGTTTTGCCAGCATGGCCATTTCGATCCATGAGCATGCAGCCGCAGGCTCAGGCTACTCTCCGCAGCTTTCCAACAGTCCGCCTTCTGCGGTCCAGCAGGAGACGGGCAACCCTGCTACCCAGGGCGCCAACGGCAAGGCGCGGGTGATGCCGCCGATCAACAACGCTGTCTGCTGGGGTTACAACGGCGTGTCTGCACCGGCGGGATTGCTGGGCATGGCTTGGCGTGAAGCGCCGGCGCAGAACATTCACATTGAAACGAACACCCAGACTGCAGGCGGCGGCTCACCTGCAGGCAACACGGTAGTGGTGATGCAGAACGTGCCGGTGCCCGACTATTTCGGCGGCGGCGGCCCGGTCAATGGCGGCGGCGGTGTCTTCTCCGTTCGCTACATCGACCAGTGGTGGCAGACGACCGACGGCAACAGCAACGTAGCAAAGGATGACGGCCTGACCTTCTGCTATTACTTCGCGACGATCGGGTGTCACCTGATGGGTTACGGCGTCGGCCTGGTGGACAGCTCGTTCGCCTCGGGCGGCGTGCAAAACGGCCAGGAAGACATCATGAGCCTGAGCGTAATCCTGGACATGACCGGCTTCATCGCCGCAGAGCGCGAGTTCCAGATTGTCACCGAAGACCTTCAGCGCATGCAGGACGTGGTCAACGGTGACTGGATGACCCCTGGCCAGTTGAGCACGCTGCCAGGTAGCGACCGCTAGATTGAGTGAAACTGTGCAGGCATAGCCTGAAACGCACGAAAGAGAACGCAGCAACACGAACACCACGAAAAGGAAGCAGACCATGCGCAAGCTGACCAAACTCTTCCCCGCCCTGGCACTGGCAGCCGGCATCTCGGCATTCGGACTTGCAGGCACAGGCTGCGACGGCAAGTTTGCAGGCCCTCCGGGTGGCTCTGCCATCGGCACACCAGGCCTGAACCCGCTGTTCGGCGTCACGCCATTCACCTTTGCCGCAGAGAACCCGCAGGTTACAGGCTTCTACAACGACGTCTGGTTCATTGATCCGGGTCGCGACGCGGACGACGGCCCTGCCGGCCAGATCATTATCCTGGCGGACACGATCCAGGCGCTGCAGACGGCCAACTTCTCGGGCTTCCTTACCAACCGCGGCGATCCGCTGCACATTGAAGTCAACTTCCAGTACCCGCTGATGCTCTCGTTCATGAGCCAGTGGTTCCGGCGCAACGGCGACGGCAGCCGCGTTCGTGAGCTTGACCAGTTCGGCTACCTTATTTACTCGGCCAAGAGCCTCGACATCAACTTCGTCACCGCGCCGGTCGAGCCGTACTTCACTACCAACCCCACCCGCCTTGTTTATTCGGTGGACCGCCTGACCTACCCGTCAGGCTTGCCGGGCAGCGTGCTTGCCGGCTGGACAGCGCCGCCTGCCAACCAGCCTGGCGATTTCCCGCCTCCGCAGAGCCGCTACCTCAGCCGCCAGTTCAGCGAAGTCGGTCTGGTGCAGTTGACCAAGCTGCTGCCTGCCGGCGCCCCGCAGCTCACCCAGTCACTGGGCCTGCCGCTGGCGGACAACGACACCAATGAGAACGTCGAGAATGCCGGCGCGATCCCCGCAGCACTTGGCGGCGGCTGGACCTCGGTTCAGTCCCCGACTGGCGTGTTCGGCGACCTGTTCGCTATTGCCTTCAAGAATGCACCGGTGGTCAAGCCGACGACGCCTGGCCACACCGAAATCGAAGCGTGCGTAGAGTATGCGCGTCACCTGGGCGCCCTGCACACCAACCTGATCGTGCAGATGGTCGGCTTGAACTCGGGCAAAGCCGGGACGCTGACGGACCCTGCCCAGGTCGTGTGGCAGAACGGCTTTGGCTACACGTTCGATCAGGGCGACCTGAACGCGCTGAACACGAAGCACTTGCCGGGTAAGGACCGTGACCCGCTGGCGCCGCCGGCGCCATAGACTGATTGCCGAAACTGCAGAACACTGAACTCTAGCCCTGACTCTAAGAAGAACAAAGGCTGAACCATGAAACTCAAGATCACCTTCTGCGCCGTAGCCCTGATGGCGATCACGCTTGCCGCGGAGGCTTCTGCCGAGGCCAAGAACTATGTGCCCCACGGCACCACCGTGCAGCGCCTGTCGGAAGCAGCGGGTGCCGTCGTGGTCGGCAAGCTGCAGCGTGTTGAGGACGTGCAACTCGCGGAAGTCGGGATTGACGCCAAGCGTTGGCCTTCGCGCCACGATGGCAAGTCCCAGGACGGCCAGGACAACATCCGCCGCGATGGTGTCATCAAGGTTGAGCAGGTGCTCAAGGGCAACCTTGCGGTCGGCACCGAGGTTCACTTCGTGAGCGTGCGCCAGCTCAAGTTCGACAACTATGATGCTGACCTGAAGACTGAATCTGCCATCTGGTTCCTGCACTCGCGCCCTGAAGATAACCGCATCACGGTGCTGGTTGATGAGCGCGGGGCGGTCAGCGCCAGTGACGTCAACGGCAACTTCGTCGCAGCGACAGACTTTGTCCGCGATCAGCTTGCCGGCAAGAACACCGTGGACCACATGCTGGACGCGATTGACTTCCAGGCCGGTCGCCTTTCGGTGGACTGCGCCCTTGAGCTTTCGTGGCAGTTTGAGAGCTACCAGGGCGCCATGACTGAAACCCAGCGCCAGCGCATCCTCAGCATGGCGCAGGTCAGCCCCGTCGGCTCCACAGAGCGCAACGAGCTGGTCACTGCCATCGGCCGCTACAAGCCCGAAGGCGGCCTGGACGGACTTTTCAGCATCATGCTCAACGACAGCAACTGGAGCACCACCAGCCTTGGCTGCTGGGCCCTTGAAGAAATCGACCGCGGCGCGGCGATTGCCCGCCTGCTGGCCGAATGGCCGAACGCGGCCTCTGACAAGAGCCGCCAGATGGTGATCGTACGCAGCCTGGGGCTGATTCGCCCCAAGGCCGGCCATGATGGCGCACAGGTACGCACCGACACGCTGAACCTGGTGGGCGGCCTGCTCAAGGGCAGCACCGACAAGAACCTGCTGCGTGAGGCGTTGATCGCATCCCGCGATCTGCGCACTGAGCAGGAACACGTCGAGGCCCTCAAGAAGCTGATCGACGAGCGCGACACCAACGGCCTGACCGACGCAGAGATCAAGGCTGCGATCGTGGCCCTGGCAGCCTGCCGCAAGACCATCATCACGCAGACCGGAATCGCCGAGGCGGTGTACGCCCGGAAGTACCTGGAAGACCTGGCTGTTGCGGAACCTGTGCTGGCACAAGTGATCAAGCCGGCGCTGGAGTTTCCGTGGACAGTACTGATCGCGGGCGCTGACGGCCGCGGCCACTAGGTTGAGACTGGATATCCCTGAACCCGAAAAGAATGAATCTCGGAACGTACTTCGGAAGGATGCCTGCCATGAAGAAGATTCTCGCAACGCTCGCAGCAGCTGCCACCATCACAGTGTGCGCGCAGTCTGCCAACGCGGCTTTCACGCTGTTCGACCTGGCCAAAGACTCCATGTACGTCGCCCGCGGCGAGTTCACCGAGCTTGAGCGCACGAACGGCGGTGACCGCCTGACGTTGCGCTGCAACAACCTGCTCAAGGGTGACCTGGCGCCGGGCACCACGCTGGTGCTGGAATCATTCGAGCCCGCACCTGCAGATGAGGCACTGGGCCGCGACGTGATCGTCGGGTTCAACCTGATCAACGGCAAGTACTACTTCAATCTGCACCCGTACTCGTGGCGCAGCTTCTATTTTGAAGATACGGACGAGGCCGCCGACGGCTTGAACCGTAATGAAACGGCGATCAAGAACTTCGTGAGCATCAATGCACCGCACCAGGCAGTGATTGAGCGCGAACTTCGCAAGCGCCTTGAGTACGGCACACTGGCGTATGAGGGCGAGTACGACAAGGCGCTGGTCAACGAATGGAAGGCTGAGTTGCTGCGCCAGTTGTCCGCAAAGGGCAGCGTGGCCGCACGCGACGCAGCCAAGGCTTTCATTGACCACGCGTTGTTCCGGAACACGCTGACTGTTGAAGAGATTCAGTACGTCGGCAGCCTGGTGAAGGGTTCGCAGATTGGCAGCCTTGAACGCTCATACATGCTCGAGATCATCCGTAACGAGTTCAGCGCCCATCCGCCGCTTGCAACGCAGCTGGTCATGCTGCGCGAAGAAACCACCCAGATGTGCGTCGGCAAGCTGTCCAACCTGTTCAGCGCTGTCGAAAACCGTGAAGCGGTGATTGCAGCCATCGGCGAGATGGCAGCCGCCCAGTCCGAGCCCACCCAGGTACGCGTCAATGCGCTGCAGACCCTGGCCGCCATGCGTGACCTGACGGCTCTGCCGTATGTGCACACCGCGCTGCTTGGTGAACAGAATGCATCTGACTTCAACAAAGACGTGGTTCGCGGCGCCCTCAAGGCCCTGCGCCGCCTGCATAGCGCCGACAACGAAGCGTTGCTTGAAACCTACATTGCCACAGAACAGTGCCAGACCAGCTGGGAACTTACCCGTCGCGCCTGGATTGCCTACAGCATGATCGACAGCACCAACACCAACATCAAGATCCGCCAGCGTTTCCAGGCCACATCGGCCAACGACGTGGCGCACCGCAAGTTCTTCGGTCGCCTGCTTGAGAGCAACAAGGTTAGCCGCGAATTGTTGATGGTCTTCAACGAAGACTAACCGGAAAAGACGAATCGCAAGCTGCAGCAAGACACGGCCGGGGAGACCCGGCCGTGTCTGCATTTGGGTCCTCGTCGGTCGCGTTTGTAACCGTTGCAGACCTGCGGGGTTGCGGCGGTTTGCCTTTTTCTGCGGCTGACACCAACGCCACCCCCGCACATTGTTCGGGGGGCATGACGCGATAAGCCCCCGGCAAGATTTTCGAAGGCTTTCTGCCAAAACCTGGGGCCGCCGCTTCCTGTGTACCAAACCCGGACACGCGCGCCCCCAGTTTCACGCAGAGCGCTGCAAAGGGCTGAAACGAAGAGCCTGCAAAGAAAGGCAAAAGCAGGGAAAAGGCTTTGAAACCACAGATGAACACGGATTCACACAGATGCAGAGGACCAAACTCAATCTGTGTGAATCTGTGGCTCAAATGCCGTGGCAGTTGCCGTATCCAAAAGCAGTTCTCTGTCGCGAATTGAACTTGAATGACAACTGCGGTCCCAGGCAGAGGCGCGAAGAACCAGAAGGCGATTGAGCGGCAGGGGCTTGGCGGCCCTTCGTGGGCTCAGCGGGCAAAAGCAGTAAGCCGTTCCTGGCGCACTGGCTTGAGACAAGCCGCTGACAGAAGCAGGGGCGGCGACCCCTCGACACTTCCTCAGTTCCCGCTGCCGGTCTGCAGGCCGCGCAGCAGGGGCATCAGGTCCAGACTCGCGCCGCCGTTGCCCGTGAGCGAGGCGCCGGCCGGCTGGTAGATGAAGGCGTCGAGTACCCAGCCATTTCGAACGCGTGTCAACCCAAGTGTTGCCCGTGCTTCCCCGGTTTCCACGAGGTATGAGAACTGTGCGGTCAAACGCGTCGTGGCGGCTGGCAGCCAGATCAATTCGGCGCAGCCCCGTGAAAGGCCGTTCAGCACCGAGCGCAGGAATGCGCCATCGTAAGCTGAAGGGACCTCGGCGCGGCCCTCCGCGAGCATGCCGGGCGGAAGGGGCCCCTGCCCATGCACAGCGGCCCGAAGTGTGTCGATGACCTGCAGCACCGGCGAGTTCTTGCCCGGCGAAAGCAGGTCAATCAGAATGACGCTGCACATATAGCCCTCATGCGCCTCGGTCGGCCCGCGAAACGAAGTGCTGCCCGCCCGCGCCACGGTGCTGCGCTGGTGGGGGCCCAGAAGACTTTCGCTAATCGCAACCTGGATGTCCCCGGGATAATCAAGCTCAAACAACCAGTAGGCAGCCAGATAGTCAGAGCGCCGCTCACTGGTGCCCGGCGAAAAGTGTCGCCACGCGGCGCGCAGCAGCGCGGCATCGTCGGAGTCATCGTGGGCTTCGGCCAGCAATGCGGCGTACTCTTCAATCGTTGAGGGCGAGGCCCGTGGGCCCATGGCATAGGGACTTGATGGCATCGCGTACACGCCGAACTCGCGGAACAGTTGGCGGCCAGGGCGCGCCGCCGCGGGCTCGGCATTCGCCCACGCGGAATCGGCCGTGCGCGTGTCAGCCGGCCAGGCGCTGGTCACCGCATCAACCAGCTCGCGCCCTGAGCGTGCTTCCTGCCAGGGTTCGCGCAGCTCTTTCTCCAGGCGCGCTACGGTATCTGCCACGGCCAGCGCAGCGGGGCGGCTTGCGCGCAGGTCCTCAAGCGTCACGGGCGTGCCGTCATAACGCTGGATGGCAGTGTCGGTCGGCTCGGGTGGAGGATCGATTGCAACACCACGGCTGCAACCAGCCGCGACCAGTAGAAAGAGAGGCAATGAGCGCCAATTCATCGCGGCATTCTATCGACAGCCCCGGCCAACTGCTAAGCGCGAATCATCGCGAAACCTCTAACTTTCGGGGCACAGATGGACAAACCCAGCCCGCGATCGCCTCACTTCTTCTCTTCGGGGCTCACGTCCAGCACCTTCAGCGTGTCGGTCGCCCGCCTGTAGTCGAACTCGCTGCCGCGAAAAACCAGCTTGCGGTCGCGGTCAAACCCGCCGACCTGGATGCTGCCGGCCTTGATGCCGGGCTCAAACATCTCGCGCAACGTCGCGGCGGCCTGGGCCGGGGTAAGGTAAATCAGCTTGATGGTGCGGGTGGTCTCGGCGAATTCCGGGCGTTCTTCGTGCCGGTCAAGCATGCGCACGCGTTCAGTGATGCGGTCCAGTTCGTTGCGGCGACCGCTGAACAGCAGCACATTGGCGGTTTCGTGGGCGGCGGCTTTCCACGCTTCTCCGGGCTCGCGCAACCGCTCAAGGGCAGCCAGCGCGCGCTCGGAGGGCACAATGCGCAACGAATAGTCGCGCACGACCAGGTCATCGTCGCGCTCGCCTGCGACATCGGCGGCGGCGGCAACTTCCCACGCAGCCAGCAGACGCTCACGATAATCGGTCACGATCAGCGTGTGGGTATCGCTGAACACTTCAACCGACCCCACGCCCTCGGTAAGGCGGGGCTTGATGCGCGCGGCAACCTCGGCGGCTGAGGCTCGGCGCAGCCGGATGCTCAGGGCCGCGAACAGCGGCTTGATGTCGTCCGGGTGCTCAAAAAGCGGCGCGCTTTGTGCAGCGCCCGGGGCGTCATAGAGCTGATAGGTGGGGCCGGGCATGCCGCCCACCTCAAACGGCACCAATCCGCACCGGCGCAGCAATTCGAACAGCAGCAGCGTCTTCTCGGCCCGTGAAGCGGGCTCAACGTGGGTTGCCGTAATCCTGCGGGTTTGCCCGGCGGCGTCGCGCAACACCTCGGCTTCATAGATGAACCCGCAGCCGATCGACTTCTGGGCCCACATCAACACGTCGGTGACCGGTGCATTCTCGAACGCGGGTTTCGGCGGCTGCTCTTGTGCCGTGGCCGGGACGAGCGCCGCCAGCAGCAATATCAAAGGAAGGAGTATCCGGTTCATGCCACAACCTCCAGCGGCTTTGGCCGCCGCTTCCAGATGCCGAACACCACGCCCAGCATCAGCAGCGAACCGCCGATCAACTGCAGCGTGGTCAACGTGCTGTCACGAAACACCGAGTACTCGTTTCGCAGCAGATACATGATCACCAGCGCCAAGATCGGCTCGCCCAGAATGGTCAAGTTGACATAGAAGACAGGCACATACTTGACCACATAGTGAAACAGCGAATGACCCACCAGGGTTGGGATTAGTACGGCCAATCCCAGCCACATCCACTGCTCGCCCGAATAGCCCCAGAGCCGGTTGCCGGTGGGGACTGCTATGCACAGGCAGGTAAGCCCCCCAACCCAGTACAGTACCGCCAGGTAGCCGAGCAGCGACATGCGGGGCCGCAGCCGACGCCCGGTGCTGTAACTTAGGACAATCGCCAGGCCGCACGCCAGCACCAGCGCGTCGCCGACCAGGTGTGAGGCGTCAAACGTGTAGTCATACCAGACAAAGACAGCAAGGCCGGCGATCGCGATGGAAGAGGCCAGCAGCATGCGGCGGGTCAGTTCTTCTTTCAACCAGACTGCGCCGATGCCTGCGGCCATGAGGGGCTGCACGCCCAGAAGCACCACGACGCTTTCTTTGCTGGTGTGGAAAAAAGCGAGGTTGAACAGGCCGAAATGCAGACCGTACATGACGCCGGAAGCCACCAGCCACAGGCACTCTCGCCCCTTGAGTTGCCTGAGGTCGCGGGCCAGTGGCCTCGCTGCCAATGGCAGCAGAATCAAGCCCACGGCCAGCAGCCGCCACGCTGCCAGTGCAAACGGCTGCACGCCCGCCAGCAATATCAGCGGGGGCGCGGTTGAGACCGCAAGTGTTCCAATCAGCAGTGCCAGTGCCGGAAGGCGGCCCATAGTGGGTGCGGATGTTCGAAGATTCACGGGCAAACCGCAATGACCGCGAGGTGACCGGCCAGCGAAGATCGTGATTGCCCCTGTTCTATGGCCCGCATGAAACACTAAACTGCGGGCCCGCAACTGAGGTACGCATGCCGCTGTTCAAGATACTCGAAGAGTACCGGTGTGAATCATTAACGCTCGTGGCCGACGCCGAAAGCGGCTTGAACGCATTGATTGCGATTCACAACACGCGCCGTGGGCCCGCATTCGGCGGCATTCGCACGTTGAGCTACAGAAGCCAGAGTGCCGCAGTCACGGATGCCGTGCGGCTTGCCCAGGCCATGAGTTTCAAGGCCGCTGTGGCTGACCTTCCCGCCGGTGGCGGCAAAGCCGTCGTGATCAGCACACCAGAGATGAAGCGCAAGCAAGCGTTTCAGGCGCTTGGCCGCGCCGTTGAGCGCTTTGGCGGCAGCTACTTCACCGGCCTCGACGTGGGTACTTCGCGCGACGACCTGTATGCCGTGGCCGAATACACCAAGAGCGTTGCGCGCGACCTCGACTTCGGCAAAGCGACCGCCCGCGGTGTGTTGGCGGCGATCCAGGCTGCGCTCAAACACAGGTTCGGCAAGGATGACGTCACAGACCGCCGAGTCGCCGTGCAGGGTCTGGGTGCGGTGGGGGCCGAGCTGGTGACCATGCTGCACGCCGCAGGCGCAGAAGTGTTCGTTGCCGACACCGATGCCAAGCTGGCCCATGAGGTCGGCGAGCGCATGGAGTGCGAAGTGCTGAGCCCGTCACGCGTGCTGTCGGCCGATGTTGATGTGCTGTGCCCGTGCGCGCTGGGCAGCATCTTCACGGTCCAGAATGCCGAGAGCCTGCGCTGCACCATCATTGCCGGCAGCGCGAACAACCAGCTTGCCACGCCCGCCGCGGGCGGGGCCTTGATGAAAGCCGACGTGACGTGGGTGCCTGACTTCGTGGCCAACGCCGGCGCCTTGATCAAGGGCGTGCGCGAGCACGAGAAGGGCAAGGAAGTCGGGTTTGATGTGGTGGACCAGATCTACGACACAACGCTGCAACTGCTGCAGCGCGCCAAAAAAGAGCATAAACCCACCAACGCAGTCGCCGAAGCAATCGCCCAGGAGCGTCTGGGTTGACGCCGCTTGGAAGACTTGCGCCAACGCCCTCAGGAATGCTGCACCTGGGCAACGCCCGCAGCTTTCTGCTGGCATGGCTGTGGGCGCGGGGCAACGTGCTGCTGCGCATCGAAGACATCGACAAGCCGCGCTGCAAACCCGAGTTCACGAAAGCAGCCCTGCAGGACATGAATTGGCTTGCGCTGCAAAGAGCAAGAACCCGGAGCGCAAACGACGGGTTACCGGACGACGCAATTCAAAGCAGCCGAACCGATCTGTACCGCAAGCACTTGGAGTCACTGGCACAACAGGGCCAGGCGTACCCCTGCACATGCACGCGCCGCGACATTGACGAGGCATCCAGCGCGCCCCACTTTGATGAGGGCCCGATCTATCCCGGTACTTGTCGCGGCAAGTGGCGCGACGCCATGCACGCCAAGGCCAATACCGGGCGCGAACCAGCCTGGCGCTTTCTATGGCAGGGGCCGCCGGTTGTATTTCACGACGAGCTGCGGGGCCACCTGACTGTTGACCCGTCAACGCTTGGTGATTTCGTTTTGTGGCGCCGCGACGACTTGCCGAGCTATCAGCTTGCGGTTGGCGTGGACGACGCATTGCAGGGCATTACGCAGGTGCTGCGCGGGCGTGACCTGTTGCTCAGCACGGCGCGGCAGATTGCCATTCAGCGTGCGCTGGGCCTGCCGTCGCCGGCTCAGTGGGCGCACGTCCCGTTCATTCAGGATGCGATGGGCCGGCGCATGGCCAAGCGTGACGGCGACCTGTCGCTCAAGTCGTTGCGCGAGCAGGGCGCAGACGCACGGCGCGTTACCGGCTTTCTGGCATGGTCCGCCGGGTTGATCGACAAACCAGAACCGGCAACCGCCAATGAGCTGGTGGGGGAGTTCAACCTGCGAAAGTTGAGCCGCGAAGACTTTGTGCTGCGCGACAGACACCTGGGATGGTTGCTTCACGGTAGCGCCATGTGACGGCCCTCGGCAAATGAAAACCGGGGCGGCAAAGCCGCCCCGGTGTGTTGCGTGAATCACTAGTTCCAGTAGCTGGCGCTTCCGCCGGCGGGCTTGCTGGTGTCTTCCGAGAAGTAACCGTCTTCCTTGGGTTTGTCAGACTCGGCGACTTCCTGCTCGGCCATGAACTCTTTCTTCTTGTCGCGGAACTTGCGCACCGCAGCACCGAAGCGGTTGCTGTCGTCTTCGCCGTTGATCGAGGCGTTGATGGCGGCAATGTCTTCTTCGATCTTCAGAAGTTCAAGCTCAGTCTTCATGTCCTCAATGAACTCTTCCATCTCTTCGATCTTCTTCGCCAGGCGTTCCACCGCGTTGTCCAGCTTGCCGACATACTGCTTCTTGGCGTCGATGATGCGCTGCTGGCGCTCTTTCTTGCGGTTGATCTTGTCAACCTCAGCCGCCATCTTGTCCGTCTCTTCGCGGGCGCGGGCTTCGGTCCACTTGATTGACTTGCCGGAGGCATTCGTGATCGAGTATTCGTGGCTGGCCGGTACCTTGCCGGTGTCGGCGTCTACGGTGCCCGCGGCAACGAGCTGTTCACGCTCGGCCTTGACCTGCTTGACGATGTCCTTGATCGCGTCTTCGTACTTCTTGACCTGCGCGGTGTAACCCAGCACGGTCCCTTCGTTGTCGGCGGCGGTCCAGGTCTCGCGACCCTCACGCTTGACGATGTCAACCTTGAGCTCTTTCTGGCTGGCCTTGTACTCGTCAAGGTTCTTCTTCAGGCCGTCGACTTCACGCTGCGCCTGTGCAGGGAAGTTCTTCAGGTCCTGTTCGTCCATCCACTCCTTGGCCTGCTCCGGTACGTCGGTCCAGCGATAGATCGCATAGCCGCCCGCGCCGAGCACTACAACTGCGATAAGTCCGATGACTGCCCATTTCATGCGAGTCTCCTTCCCTCCAGGGGGTTGAGGGTCCTGGGTTACCCTGATTGCGGATCATGGTTCGAAAGTTTCATCCCACGGCGTGACTGTAACCCGTCTCCGGTAAGGGCGGCCATTATAAAGATGCCGGCCGTTTTGAATACGCTAAAGCGGGTTACTTGCGGCGCATCCAGTCTACGCATTTCTGAAGCTGCCGCGTCATTTCGGCGGCGCCGGCCCGGAACTTCCAGCCGTGCCCCGGTAGCACCCACTCAAACCTCAGCGGGAGCAAACTTTCCATCGACTTTATCTGCTGTTCCCACGAGTACCAGCACGCCGACCGGAATGCGTACAGGCTGTCCAGTCGCTTCGACCAAGCCAGGTGGTCACCGGTAAAGAGAAACTTGTCGTGGTAGTGCAGCACTGTGCTGCCTTGCGTGTGGCCGGGGACCGGGTAGATGGCCAGCCCCGGCGCAAGCTCGTGCGGCGCGCTGCCCGTCAACCTGGTTTCGACGTCAAGACCGCGCCCGTCATCGGCATGAATCACGCGCTCAGCGCCGAACCTGCCGGCCCACTTGGCGTGGTCAGCAACGTCATCACGGTGTGTCAGATAAAGCCAGCGTATGCCGCCCATCTCCGCGATGCGCTTGACCAGCGGCGCGGCAAAGCGCGGCGAGTCAACCATCACGTTGCCGTCCGCGCGCTGGATAAACCAGCTGGCGGCGCCGAAGCTGCTTTCGGCGTGATAGCCGCAGTAGAAAACGTCGTCTTCTACCAGCAGTGGAAACGATGGACTGACTTCCCGCAAAGCCGCCCGAGACCCGGCCTGAGTCACGCCGATGCTGGCTGTCGGGCACGAAACCAGTGCCTGCAACGCCGCAAGCCGATCGGCAGGGCTGGTGGGCTGCGTGTGAACAGCCGACTGGTCGCCGATGTCGTGGAATGTTTCCGGCGCCAGCCAGCGGCATGTGTCGCAGTCAATGCAGGTGGTGTCGACGAAGAAGTCGCCCGGGGCGTTGGCTGCGTGGCGTGCATTTGCGTTCGCCATGACCGCAGTTTAGTAAAGCAAGTGCTTTATCAAAGTGCTAGCGCAGCGCAAGGAACTCGTCGGCTGTCTCGGGGTCGTCACGAAAGCGTGGCGCGCGGCCGATTTCGGCGGCGCGCTTCTGCACCACGAGGTCGTACATGCCCTGCACCAGGCGCGACGCCTCGCTGGGGAAACCCTTGTCGAGAAACACGCTGTGCAACTCATCACCGCAGCGCATGTAGATCTTCCAGCCGCGTGAGCCTTCGCCGGCGAACTCAGGGTTCAGGCGCAGCGCGCCGCTGGCGGTCACGATGCCGCGCAGTTCGCGCACGTCGCCTTCATCGAGCTCGAACTCAAGCTTCCGCATGATGCTCTTGGTTTCTTCGCCGTCTTTCCACGTTTCCTCGATGATGACGTAGCCGCTGCCGTCGGGCTGCACGTGTACGACGCGGCGCGGCTTGTAGTCGATGAATTCGATCCACTTGAGCTCAAGGGCCTCGTCAGCGTCGAGCTCGAGAATGCGGTCCATCTTGCCGCGTGGATGGTACTGGCCGTCATCGTCGGGTGTGGGCCGGTCGCGCTTGATCTCGCCTTCCCACCATGCAGCATCACGAGCCGGCGGCCCCGAGGCACAGCCGGCAAGCACCGCAAGGAAGACCAGCAGGAACGCTACCTGGGTTTGTATCCGGACAGTCGCCATTTGCCATCCTCCTTTACGACGTACACAATCTTTCGATCATCACCGTCGGTCTTGCCGTCTTTCATGTGCGCGACCTGGCTATAGGTGAACACCCAGTACTCGCCGCTCTGCTCGAACGAAGTCTCCGTAATGACGATCTTGTCTACTACGTTCTTGAGCTCCGCAAACTGCTCGGCCATCCGTTCCTGTTCTCCTTTGCCGAACAGGCGCCTGATGATGAGCGCATCGAGCGAATCCATGGCCACTACAAACGCATCAACGACTTCACGCGGCGTCTCAGGTTCTTTGCTGGATGCCGGTGCAGAGGCAGCGTTTCCGCCGCCGGCGGGGCCGGAGTTTTCAGCGCCGCAGCCCATCAGCAACAATACGCACAACAGAATGCTGAGCTTGCCCATGACGTCTCCCTGTTTGTGATTGCCAGTCTGCATCGTACGCGGCGCCCAAGCAATGCAGCAACCGGGGATCAGCGCAGCGGTGGGTTCTCGGACGCGGTTGCCATCTTGGCGCGGATTCGTGTTCACGCGCTGGCCATGGCATTGCCGGCAAGCCAGCCCGTCGTCCAGCAACTCTGAAAGTTGAAGCCGCCCGTGATGCCATCAATGTCCAGCAACTCGCCGCCGAAGTACAGGCCTGGTACCAGCTTGCTTTCCATCGTCTTGAAGTTGAGCTCCGACAGGCGTACCCCGCCGCAGGTTACGAACTCGTCCTTGTTCATCGTCTTGCCCGTCACCGGCAAATCGGTGCGCACGAGTTGCTGCACCAGCCGGTGGCGCAGCGCCTTCGACAGTTCTGACCAGCGCGTGCCGCGCGGGATGCCCGCCGCCAGAACCAGCGCTTCCCACAGCCGTGCGGTCAGCGGCGCGATCGGCGTGTTGACGACCAGCTTAGCCGGGTTTTCGGCGCGGCGCGCATCCAGTTCGTTTTCGGCGTTGCGGCGTGGCAGCCAGTTGATCGTCAGCGGAAACGTGTAGTCCAGCCCAGCCAATTTGCGCGCGCCCCAGGCCGAAAGTCGCAGGATCACCGGCCCGCTGACGCCCCAATGCGTGAACAGCAGGATGCCGGTTTCGCGCAGGCCCGCGGCGGCGACTTCTACGGGCTCAATCACAATGCCCGCCAGCTCATGTACCCACGGGGTATCCACATGGAACGTGAACAGCGACGGCACCGGCGGCTCAAGCGTGTGGCCCAGTGATACCGCAAGCGCGCCCATCGCCGGCACGCGACAGCCGCCCGTGGCAAGCATGACGCGGTCGGCTTGCAGAGTTTCGCCGCTTTGCAGTGTCAGTGTAAAGCCGGTGTCGTCGCGGGTAATGGACTCGACGCCGGCGTTCACGCGCAGCTTCACGCCGGCGGTTTCCGCGGATTCGATGAAACAGTCGATGATGGTCTGCGACGAATCGCTCACCGGAAACAGGCAGCCGTCGTCTTGCGTGTACATGAGCACCCCGCGGCGCTTGAACCACTCGATGGTGTCGCGCGGCTGGAAGGCTTGAAGTGGGCCGATCAGCGGCCGCTCGCCGCGCGGGAAGTGCGTGGCAAGTTGGCGGGGGTCAAAGCAGGCGTGGGTAACGTTGCAGCGCCCGCCGCCGGAGATTTTGACCTTCGAAAGAAAGTGCCCGGTCTTCTCGAGGATGGTGACATGGCCCCCGGCCTCGGCGCACGTAATCGCCGCAAAGAATCCAGCGGCGCCGCCACCAACGATTACCACGCGGTTTGACATGGCTGCAACCTAGCTTGCCGGCTGATTGAAGTCAGCCGGTGTGCTGGGTCAGCCTTTCAACGCCTGCGGTTGCGGCCGACCATCATGGCGACTGCGCCGCCGATGATCATGGCGCCGCCAATCCAGATGGCCATCGGGGTTTCGCCGTTTTCGACCACGGCGCGCGCGGAGGCAAAATCAAACGAGTTGGCGGCCTGGTGGTACAGCCAGATGCCGTAGCCCAGGATGCCGATGCCGGCTAGTAGAACCAGAATTCCGAAAGTGCTCATAGCGGTCTCCGTTGGTACTGGTGCAACAGTCCGCATGAAGTTCCGTCTGCGCAAAGGTCCAACGCCGCACCGCACAACCCTATTCCGCACAACCGGCGTAGCTATCAGCCCGGAGCGAAAGCGACGGGGAAGTTCGAGCAAAGCGAAAGCGACGGGGTAGTTCGAACAAAGCGAAAGCGCCAGCGGCGCGTCAATCATCCGGCAATTCCGGTCCTTGTTCGTGCAACACGTAATGCACAGCCCCATCGAAGCTCGCATTAGTATCGAGCACTATCTTGCTTGCCCCTTCCGTCCACATGGGCTGATCTGGCGAAGTAAGTCCGGCCTCGCGAAGCAGAAATGTTGCACGCGCCTTCGCCGCTACCATGACCTGCTGAATCGTGTTCAGCGGGGCGGTAAGGACAACGTGAACGTGATTGGTGCGCACGGCTAGCGCGTGAAGCTCCCAACTCTTGAAATTGCAGTACGCTTCGATGCCTTCGCGCACGCATTTGCGCATGGGCCCGTCCAAGCTGGTGGCCGGATGCTTCATGCGATGGCGCATGGATTCGACCAGTTTTGGGTCGGGCGGCACGAAGTACTCACGCAGAGATTTGGCGTTGCGGCGCCATGAGCCGCGATCGTCACCGTGGAGCCATGTTCCGTAACAGGTGAAGGTTACAAAGTAGCCGAGGACCATGGGTGCGTCTGGCGTGAACTACCCCGTCGCTTTCGCTCTGGTTGAACTACCCCGTCGCTTTCGCTCTGGTTGAACTACCCCGTCGCTTTCGCTCCGGTTGAACTACCCCGTCGCTTTCGCTCCGGTTGAACTACCCCGTCGCTTTCGCTCCGGGCTGATGCGCTACTTCGCCAGCTCTTTTAGTTCGGCGTCGCTTAGCAGCGCTTTGCTGGCTTTGGCGGCTTCTAGAATCTTGTTTACACGCTCGTCTGTGGCTTCGAAGCCGTGGCTGTTCAGCCAGTAGACCACGTTGCTCTTGCCGCTCATGTGGCCTACCCGGATGCGTTGTTCCAGGCCGAATTCGCCCGCCGGCACGCCTGAATACACCCGGTCGGCCAGCCAGTTCTCGCCCTTCTTCTTGGCCTTGATCACGGCGGCTGCGTGCACACCGGTGCCGGTGTCGAAGGCGTCCTCGCCGAACACCGGGTAGTTCTGCGGCAGGGGCACGCCCGTGTACTGGTGCGCTTTTCGCACATACTCAGCCAATGCGCTCAAGTCGTTGTCGATCAAGCCCATCAGCTTCAGGTTCACGAGCAACTGGTCCATCTGCGTGTTGCCCACGCGCTCGCCCAGCCCCAGCGCCGTGGCGTGAATGATGTCGGCACCGGCTTCGACTGCCGCCAGCGCGTTCATCAGGCCAAGGCCGCGGTCGGCGTGGCCGTGCCAGTTCACCAGCGTGCCCTTGCCGGCCGGCGTGACGATTTCGTCAAACACAAACTTCACAAGCTGCTTCACGCCGTGGGGCGTGACGTGGCCGCAGGTGTCGCAGACGCAGATGGCGTAGGCGCCAAGTTCGATGGCGCGGCTGTACAGGGCCTTCACGTCCTCGGGCTTGCTGCGGGTTGTGTCTTCGGTGACGAACATGACCGGGATCTTGTGGGCGATGGCCCAGCCCACGGCGGTCTCCATCGTTTCCATCAGCTTGGCCAGCGTCCAGCCTTCGGCGTACTGGCGGATCGGGCTTGTGCCAAGAAATGCGCTGGCCTGGATGGGTATGCCGAACTTCTGTTGCAGGCCGTCCAGCGGCTCAATGTCGCCGACCACGGTACGCACGGCACAGCCGGGCTTGATGCGCATTTTGTCGTCAACGATGGTCTTGAGCAGCGCTTCGATGTGTTCGATGTGCTGGGGGCCGGCGCCGGGGAGACCCAGGTCAACGCGGTCGATGCCCAGGTTTTCCATTAATCGCAGGATTTCAATCTTCTGTTCGATTGTTGGGTTGATTGCTGACGGGCTCTGCAAACCGTCGCGCAGGGTTTCATCGTCAAAGGAGATCGGTTTCCTGCGATCCTGAATGTTGTCATGGCCGACCTTGTTCCAGTCGTAGATCAGTTCATTCTCGGCGGGTGTGGCCGTGGTCATCAGCATGGTCTCCGCGGGGCTTAACGCCGCCCCTTGGCGATTGTCTTCCCTGAGTATAGGCGATGGGGGCGGGCTGGAAAGGGCAAGCCGGATGGAGTCGGGGGCCAACGCGAGTGTAAAGCCGCTGGCGCTTGCATAGGCCACTATTGCCTACCATACTCCGGCCGAAGGAGAGCTTGATGAGACGTCTGTTTCCGCTGACATTGCTGCTGCTGGCCGCGTGCCACACCAGTATCAAGGAAGTCGAGCCTTCAGAGTCATTTCGGGCTGCGCTTGAAGAAGTAATGGAGCGCCAGCCCAACGCGATGAAGGTAAAGGCCGACGACCTTGAGCGGCGCCGCGAGCCGGTGATCCTGCGCCTCTCGCTGGATGACTGCATTGAGCTGGCGATGGCCCACAACCGCGCCATCCTGTTCGAGCGCCTGAACGCTGAGCTTGCGGCTGCCAGCGTGGTCAGTTCGCGTGCCAACCTCGATTTCCGTGTCGGTGGCAACGTCGGCTATCACCGCGAAGAGGCCCAGATTGACGCGCGCTTTTTCGGCGACACCCGCACCAAGGAAATCACCGCGACAACCAACTACGGAATAAGTGCCGTTCTGCCCTTTGCCAGCGGTACAACGCTGGACGTCAGTGCCGGCTTTGCGCGACGCGACACCAACAACCCGTTCAGTACCTTTGAGTTCTTCCCGACTTCTACGGTCAAGGTCACACAGCACCTGCTGAACGGTGTCGGCTTGACCCCGAACCTGGGCGGCACCTGGGTCGCTGAGAACGACCAGCTGATCGCTAACTGGCAAGTTGAAGCCACGCGCAACGATCAGGCATTCAACGTCGCGATGGCATACTGGAGCCTTGTCGAAGCCGAGGAAGAGCTGCAGGTGTTTCGCAACCAGGCTGACCTTGCCAATGACGCACTCAGCCTGGCGCGCTCACGCCTTGAGGCAGAGATCGGCACGCGGCTGGACGTGCTGGCGCAAGAGGCCAACCTCAAGGCCACGCAGGTGAGCATCATCCGGGCCGAAGCCCTGGTGGACCAGCGCACTGACGAGTTGCTGTACGCAATTCACCCCGACCTGATCCATGGTTACGCGTTGTTTTCAAACTACCGCGTTGTGATTCAGCCGCTGACCAAGTCTGACTCGTCGCGCAACAACGCCGACGCGCCGACCCTGATGGCCGAGGTTAAGGCCGCGCTGCGCCGCCGCCCCGAGATTCGGCAAGCCGCCAAGCGCATCGAAAGCGCGGGTATCCGCATTGAGATGGGCGAGTACGGCCTGCTGCCGATGCTCGACCTGGAAGGCAGCTTTGGCAACAAGGGCAGCGGCATCACCTTTGATGACAGCTGGGAGAGCTTTTTTGACTTCAAGAACCTGAACTACGGTTTCAACCTGAACTTCAGCGTGCCGATCCAGAACAGCGCGGCGCGCGCGGCCCTAACCCAGGCCGAGATCAACAAGCGCAGCGCCATCCTTTCAGCACGCGACACCGAAACGACCATCATTCTTGAGGTGGCGCAGGCGGTTCGCAACATCACCACGGCGCGCCGTGCTGTGGATGCTGCCGAAGAGGCATTCCGGCTTCAGGATGAAACCCACGACGCTGAAATGGAGCGCCAGAAGGCCGGCTTGGCAACCAGCTTTGAAGTCAAGCAGGCGCTCAACGACCTGACGAACGCAGAGCTTGAAGTGGTGAAGGCGCGCATCGGCATGGAGCGTTCGCGCCTGCAACTTCAAAAGGCAACGGGCGACATGGGGCGCTAGGCGCAACCTACTGCAGGGGTGCGTGTGCTTCAAGTTCGGCGGCAGCCGCTTGTGCTGCCCGCCTTTCCGCGATGCGGACAACGACAACCTTGTCAATGCGTTTCAGCAGGAGCCCCGCCGCCGGGAAACTCACCACCAGCGCGCCGACCCAGACAACTATTGCGTACTCTTCAAGCCACTTCACAGATTCGGCCGCGTAGTACCCCAGCAGGGCATACAGCACCGCCGAAAACAGCGAACCCAACAGCGAGTACAGCAGCGCGCGCAGCGCCGGCACTTTGCGCAGGCCCGCAGCCGCAGGCACAAACCGCCCGATCCACGGCAGAAACCGTCCCAGAACCAGCAACGGCAGCGCCCGGCGCCTCATGCCGTCATGCAGCACCTCAAGGCGCATGCGGCCCTTTTCGGACTTCACGATGCGCTCAAGCCAGTTTGCGCGCCAGCGCCCGATGGCAAAGAAAATGCTGTCTGAAACCAAGCTGCCCGCCGCACCGGCCAGTGCGACGCCGGACAGGCTGAACGTGTCGCGTATGCCGGCCAGTACACCGCCCGCGATCACAAAAGACTGCAGGCCCGACTGGTCAGCCAGAGTGCCCAGCGCAACGGCAAGGTAGCCGTATTGCTCGACGTAATTGAGAACCGTTTCCCAATCCATACGCTAGTATCCCCACGCGGCGACAGGATAACGTCGGACAGGACCAGCGCACTTCCATGACAACCCTGCACGACATCTCTACCCCCAGCCTTGTGCTGGATGTAACGCGCCTGCTGGCAAACTGCGAGTTCATGGCGGCCCGGGCGAAACAGCTTGGGGTGCGCTTGCGCCCGCACATGAAAACGGCCAAGTCGGCCGACGTAGCCCGCGTCGCCACGGCCGGGCAGTTCGGCGGCATCACAGTCTCGACGCTGGCGGAAGCCGAGTACTTCTTTGCCCACGGTTTCAATGACATCACGCTTGCAGTCGGCTTTCTTCCTGACCGGTTGCCGCGCGCGCTGGCGCTGGTGCGCCAGGGCGCGGCTTTGCAAGTCCTGACGGACAGCGAAGCTGCCGCGAAACTGATCGCAACGGGCGCTGGTGATGCCGCAGCGCAGCAGCTTGGCGTACTGATTGAGGTGGATTGCGGCGACCATCGCGGCGGCGTTGACCCAGCCGGCGACGAACTGCTGGCCATTGCGCGCGCCGTGCACGGCAAGCCCGGTGTGCGACTGGCCGGCGTTCTGACCCATGGCGGCCACAGCTACCGTTGTACGAGCATTGAGGAGATTCAGGTTGTCGCGCGGCACGAGCGCGACTGCGTGAACCGCGCCGCCGCACGGCTGATGGCTGCCGGTCTTCCCTGCGAAACGATAAGTGTCGGCAGCACGCCGACGTGCACCCATGCGCAGGACTTTGCCGGATGCTCCGAGATGCGCCCGGGCGTCTACATGCTCGGCGACCTGGACCAGGTGGGCCTGGAATCACTGCCTGCAGGGCGCGTTGCCGCGACGGTGATATGCAGCGTGATCGGCGTCTACCCCGAACAGAACAAGCTGATCGTCGATGCGGGCGGGCTTGCGCTCAGCAAAGACGCCAGTGCGCAACGCCACGGCGAGCAGATTGGTTACGGGCTGGTGCTCGACATCGACGGCAAACCGCTGCGCCGCATCGTGCACGTTGAGGGAACGCGCACCGGCTCCGTGACCAAGCCCGTAGACGCCTGGGTATTCGCTGCCAGCCAGGAACACGGCCAGATCACGGCCGCCGACCCGCTGCCGTTTGAGAAGCTGAAGGTCGGGACGCGGCTGCGCGTTCTGCCCAACCACATCTGCATGACCGCTGCGGCGCACCCGGGCTTTTACGTGGTGGAGGGCGGCCTCGAGGTCGTGGCGCAGTGGGGGCGGATCAACGGGTGGGGCAACTGGTAAGACTGCTGGTGGCCGCGGTGGGGGTCGAACCCACACGAAGGTTGCCCTTCAGGGGATTTTAAGTCCCCAGCGTCTGCCATTCCGCCACGCGGCCACTCTTTACGTGTCAAGATACCTCGGCATTGCTGCTATTCCAGCGCCGCCTTCAGCGCCTCCGCCAGCTCGGGGTGCTTGAACCTGTAGCCGAGCTCAAGCGTACGCCGCGGCACAACCCGCTGGCTCATCCACACGTAGGGGGCCATTTCGCCCATCGCGATCCGCAGTACGAACTTTGGCAGTGGAAACCAGGTCGGCCGGTGAAGCGCATGACCCAGCGCCTTCGTGAACGCGCGGTTGCGCGCGGGGTCTGGCGCCGTGCCGTTCACCACGCCGTTGACGTCATTCTCGAGCGCCCATTGAAAAATTCCCGCAATGTCGTCCAGCGAAATCCAGGCCCACCAGAAGCGCCCGTGGCTGATGCGACCGCCCAGGCCCAGCTTGAAAGGCAGCAGCATCTGCTTCAGCATGCCGCCGCTGGCATGCTGCACCAGGCCCGTTCGCACAATTGCCACGCGCAACTTATCGCTTTGCGCCGCAGCCTCCCAGTCAATGCTCAGCTTTGCCAGAAAGTTGTCCGCCGCCGGCATGTCTTCCGTCAACTGCTCGTCGCCACCGTCGGGGTACCAGCCGATCGCGCTGCCACTGACCAGCGCCTTCGCGCCACGATCTTCAGCGACATGGCGTATGCGCTGTGTGAACTCGACGCGGCTTTGGCGGATTTCGCGCTTGCGCGCTGTATTCCAGCGTTTGTCAATCGACGCGCCCGCAAGGTTGATGACGCCGTCAAAGGCTTCGGGCGGCGTTTCCAGCGTGCAGGCCTTGACTTTGTCGCCAAATGCGCGCGCCACGCTTGCCGTGGATCGCGACATTACCGTGACCGCATGCCCAGCCGCCAGCAGGTTCGGCACCAGGCGGCTGCCGATGAACCCGGTCCCGCCGGTCACAAGAACATGCATGGAACACTCCGCTTTTCCGGGTTGTTTGTTTAGCATCGAAACCAACGAGCCCAAGGACGTAACGTGAAACGACTGCTGCTGATTCCGATCCTGCTGCTGATGCTTGCCGGTTGTCGCGCGCCCGTCAGCGAACTGATGACCAGCGAAGGCGGCCGCGCCGTGGACGACTGGCGCGAGATGGAATATCGCGTCTGGCTGCCCGCCGGTTATGAAAAAGAAACCGCCCGCACTTACCCGCTGCTGGTGTGGTTTCACGGCGGCGGTGAAACCAGGTGGGGGTGGGGCCGCGAGGGCCGCATCGGCGAAATCGTTGCCGGGCGTGTACGCCGGGGCGAGCTGCAGCCCTTTATTGTCGTCAGCCCCAGCGCCGGCCTGTTCGATCCTGTCATGAAAAGCTACGAGCGCATGTTGGTTGACCAGGTGCTGCCCGACGTGCGCAAGAAGTATCGCGTCAACGGCAAGACCGTCGCGTTTGGCCACAGCATGGGCGGCCTCAGCGCGCTCATGGTCAGTATGCGCAACCCGGACCTCTTTGACGCAGTCGTTGCAGCCAGCCCGTTTCTGTACGACACGTCGCCGTGGCACAGCGAATCCGAGCAAGCTGCGTTTGACGAAAAATTCGGTGGCCGCTTCACCCGGCGCTGGCGCGAAAATGTCGGCGACGCCTTCCGCCACGAGAAAACATACCGCGCCCACGACCCGTTCAGCCTGGCCCGCAGTGGCTTCAAGCCGCCGTTCAAGCTGCTGCTGACCTGTGGCGACAAAGACACACTGGGCCTGTACCCGCACAACCTGATGCTGCATGAGACGCTTGCGATGGCGGGCATCGAGCACGAATGGCTGGTGCAGCCGGGCGTGGGCCACGGTACTGTGGAAGACCCCCGGCTGATGGACTGGTTGAACGCGCAGGCAAATGGCGGAAAGTCGTGACAATCGCCCACCCGGCGTAGGCGCGCGCGCGATTGTGCTGCATCGCGGGCACGTGTTGCTGCTGCGCGGTGACGAGCCGGGACGTACGTATTACTTTCTGCCCGGCGGCGGCGTGCGTCATGGCGAAACCATGCAGGCGGCGTGCGAACGCGAAGTGCTGGAAGAGACGGGCGTGCATGTGCGTGCGACCCAGCTGCTGTATGTGCGCGAATTTATCGCAGCACGGCACAAGCGGCGCACGCAGGGCATGCCGGTCAGTCATCACGTGGTCGCGGGGGTATTCCTGTGTGAAGTGACGGGGCAAGATGCCGGTCGCGAGCCTGCCGCACTTGGACGCTTCACACCCGACCGCAACGCCGCAGGGGTGACGGGCCTGGTATGGATGAAACGCGATGAACTGGCCGGGGCAGAGATTCACCCGCCCCAGGTAAAACAGGCCCTGCTAGCCGACTTCCCGCCACCAAAAGACAACAACATCCAGTTCTGGCCCGAAGCATAGCCCCCCACAATCTCTGAAGATGTAGAGCAAAACGCGGGAAATCATGGCGCGTTGCCTTGGCTGTTTGTCCTGTGCGCGCCTTGCGCCGGTGCAAGCAATGAGGACGGTCCCCGCGAATCAATGGCGATGGCGCGATTTCCCAGATGCGGGTGAAGCGCGCCGGCGGAAAGCTTGTGAAACGCCAGAAAGCCCCGCGCATATGGTGCGTATCCGCAGCTAAGAGCTTGTTTAACAAAGCTGTAGTTTGCGGGCGGGTTCTGTCGATGGGGTGGTTATGGCTACCAACTACCCTACCGACCTTTCGGATGAGCA
>JAMQHL010000037.1 GCA_025993795.1 Planctomycetota bacterium | reverse complement strand
CGGCGCCCATGCGCGCGCAGGCACCCAAGTACGACCCCGCGACGGACCCGGAAACGCAAGCCATGTGGGATCAGTACGTGGAATCGCTGAAGCAACCGCCAGAGTTAGCAGCATCTGGCGCCTAGCTTCGTGCGGCAATTACTCATACGTGTGGTCGAAGGGTGCTTTCTTGCCGAAGAGCTTGCCGGCGGGGTCGTCCCATTCGGCGCGGGTGATGCCCCAGTCGTTTTCGGCCTCTTCGAAGGTCATGAAGGCGGGTGCATCGGCGTTGGACCAGACAACGGGCACCCCGTCGTTGGGGTAGTTGTTCCAGTTGCGCGAGTTGAATGTGATCAGCACCGTGCGCATGTGTGCCCTGCGGGACATCACAGACAGCAGTTCACCGCCTCTGGGCGCGGTGTATGAACACGACGTGGCTGGCAGGCTGCCGTCGCTGCTAAGGAAACCAGGATCTGCGGGCGTATCGGTACCGTTGAGGGTACACATCCTGTTGAGCAGCCTGTCGTCAAGAAGTTTTGCTTTGAACGCCGCTTCGTAGAAGTCGCGCCCGGCTGCTGAACTCAAGTCCTTGCCTTTCAGCTTATTCAGCTTTGCACCATCAACCGAAATCTGCTGCATCCCTGCCTTGAGATCTCCGAGTTGCTTCAGCTCGAGCTTGCTCTTGGCATCGGTCAATTTGGGGATCGCCGCCACGGCCAGTACGCCCACCAGCAAGCCGCCCAGGAACAACAGGGCAAAGATCACGCCTCCGATAATCAGCGCGATCTTGCCGCCGCTCATGCCCTGCTTCTGCGGCGGGAGGGGCGGGTACGGCTGGCCCTGCATGTTCGGCGGGTAAGGTTGCCCCGGCATGGGCGGATACTGCGGTGGCTGTCCGGGCTGCGGCTGCATCGGTTGGTTCATGACGGCTCCCCCTGAATTTGAGAGGGCATCATATCAGCGGGGCATTTTCGTTGTGACGGGAATTACGCGGCACGGGTTCAGCTTTTTCGACCGCCGGGCTTTGGCGGCGTGGACGGGCCGCTACCGAGTGGCTTGCTGAAGCTGTCCGGGCTGCTGCGCGGCAACTGGGTGCTGGCGCGGCTTGCGAAACTTCCGCTGCTGCCGCCCATGCTTGGAATGGCGGGGCTGCTGCTGCGCGGCGGGCCCTTCAGCGGCTCGGTGCTGTCGAGGCCGGCTTTGCGTAGCGCATCGCGCGCCTTCTTCAGTACCGCAAGCACGGCGGCAATGTTCGGCAGGCGGCGGCGCGGGTCTTTGGCGGTCATGGCGACGATGGCTTCGCGCATTTCGCGCGGCAGCGGGTCGAAGATTTCCTTGGGCAGCGCCAGTGATTCGTTGACCACGTTGAGCAACGTTGCCATCGGCGTCGGGCCGTCGAACGGTAACTGGCCGGTCAGGAACTGGCAGAACGTCACGCCCAGGGCGTAAATGTCAACGCGCGCGTCAACGTCCATGCTCTTGATCTGCTCAGGCGCCATGTAGTTGGGCGTGCCGACCACCTGGTTGCTCAGCGTCAGCGCGGTTGCCGTGTTCGTGATGCTGCGCGCGAGGCCGAAGTCAGTGACCTTGACCTTGCCGTCGCGGGCGATCAGGATGTTCGCGGGCTTGATGTCGCGGTGCATCACACCCTGTTCATGGGCTTCGCCCAGCGCGCGGGCGACAAAACCGCAGATGTTGATGGCGCGCATGGGCGAGAAACGCCCTTCGCGGTCAAGCAGCTTCTGGGCGTCAATGCCCTCAACGTACTCCATGATCAGGTAGTACACGCCGTGGGATTGGCCGACGTCCAGGGTGCGCACGATGTTGGGGTGTTGCAGCTTGCCGCTGACGCGGGCTTCGCGCAGAAAGCGCTCCACCAGTTCGCGCTTGCCGACAAACAGGTCGGGCAGCAGCTTGATGGCAACCTTCATGTCCAGGCCGGGGTGGTAGCCAAGGTATACGGCACCCATGCCGCCACGGCCGAGAATGCTTTGCGCCACCACGTTGCCAAACTGCTGGCCGATGATGGGGTCGGTGTTTTGAATCTGGCTCATGCGTAATCCCGGCCCGCTGGTACCTGATTATGCCGCGGGTGGCCGCAATCGGCCATGGGCAGGGTCACTTGGGCTCTACTTTCTTGCGCGTCGTGGCCACCACTCGGG
This sequence comes from Planctomycetota bacterium, assembly GCA_025993795.1. GTDB lineage: Bacteria > Planctomycetota > UBA8742 > UBA2392 > UBA2392 > JADJRK01. The sequence goes on along the minus strand of JAMQHL010000037.1, from coordinate 64,290 downwards.
AACATTTCAGCGTGGCCTCTGCCGGCAGCCAGCTTCCCGAATTCCAGAGATCGCCCTCAAGCCTGGCCGTTGTCTCGCTATCGAACTTCTCCACAAACTGGTCTGCGAGGTGCAGCGTGAGAATCGCTGTGCCTTCAATCGTGACGCTCGCACCTGCTTTCCAGTCTGAGCCGGTGTCGCCTTTGACCGGCAGCAGCTTCTCGGCCTTCCACTTAAGGGACAAAACCGCACGGCCGTCTTTCACGCTTTCGAGCTTGCACTCGATTTCCAGTTCCGGTGCGTCGGGCTGGCGCTGAAACTGCTTGAACTGTTCCAGCAGGTGCGTTGCGTCGGGCTTCCACGTTGCGCCCTCGGTCACCGCGCCCGTCGGCAGCATGTAGTGCTGACGCGTGTAGCGTTTAGCGCGCATGGCTTTCATCAGTTCGTCCGGAAACTGGCCGAACTGGCTGGTCGCCGCTTTGGTCAGCGCGCGTTTCCAGTGGTCCGTCTTCCAGTCTTCGTCCCATTCGGCGCCGGTGAAAGGGCCTTGGCCGTTGTGGGTTTGCCTGGCGGCGGCTTCGCCGGGAGGCAGCTCGTGTCGAAGCAGGGTGTGCTTCAGCACAGTGAAATGCAGCTTGGTTGCGCCCTTGTCGTCGAAGGCCACGGGCGTGCAGTCAAGCACGCGTTCGTGCTTGTCGGTGACGCCGCCGGACACGCGCTGCTTGCCGCCGTCTTTCTGGGGGACTTGAAAGACCGTGGTGCTGTCTACGGTTTCGGACTCGTCGATGGTGTAGACGAAGTCCTTCTGCCACGACTCATGCAGCTCGTATGTCGCGGGCGCGACTTCGTCGGCCCGGACTAACGCGCCGGTCACGCAGACAAGCAGGATGGCGACAGTCAGGCGCATCGTTCCATGGTAACCGCAAGCGCAGGCGCTGGGCATTGATTTCGGCGGTGATTCAGCCGGTCGGGTCGCGACCTGCAATGGCCATCTACCACAGAGTCAAACAGCAACGGAGAACTGCCAATGCTTGTGCTGGACTTCCAGCGCCAGCCTCCGTGGTGAACCGCAGGTGCCGTTGATCGCTCTGATTCAATCGCCCAGCAGGCTTCGGGCGATCACGATGCGCTGCACCTGGCTTGTACCCTCGTAGATCTCGGTGATGCGGGCATCGCGAAAGTAGCGCTCGACGTTGTACTCTTTGCTGTAGCCGTTGCCGCCGAAGATCTGCACCGCGTCTTTCGCCGCCTTGTTGGCGGCTTCGCTGGCGAACAGCTTGGCCATGGCGCTTTCCGTGGTGCAGGGCTTGCCGTTGTCGCGCAGCCACGCGGCGCGGTACATCAGCAGGCGGGCGGCATCGAGCTTCATGGTCATGTCGGCCAGCATCCACTGCACGGCTTGGAAGTTCGCAATCGGCTGGCCGAACTGCTCGCGGGTCTTGGCGTACTCGGTGGCGTCTTCAAGGCAGGCGCGGCCGATGCCGACGGCCTGCGCGGCAATGCCGTTGCGGCCGCCATCGAGGGTATCCAGCGCGATCTTGAACCCGAGGTTCTCTTCCCCGATCAGGTTGGATGCCGGGATGCGGCAATCCTCGAACAGCACCTCGCTGGTGGCGCTGCCGCGGATGCCCATCTTTTTTTCCTTCTTGCCGATGGTTATGCCCTTGCGGCTGCCCTCGACGATGAAGGCGCTGATGCCGCGTGTCTTCTGGGCCTTGTCGGTGCGCGCGAACACGATGAACACGTCGGCATAGGGCGCGCTGGTGATCCACAGCTTGCTGCCGTTCAGCACGTATTCGTTGCCGTCCTTGCGCGCCTCGCACACCAGGCTGCCGGCGTCGGTGCCGCTGCCGGCCTCAGACAGACAGTAGGCGCCCAGCCACTCGCCGCTGGCGACCTTGGGCAGCACACGCTGGTGCTGCTCTTCGTTGCCCCACTTGGTGAGCAGGCTGGAAAACAGCGACATGTGCACGCTCAATGTGACGCCGGTGCTGGCACACACGCGGTTGACCTCTTCAAGGGCGACGCACGCAGCCTGGTTGGGCATGCCCTGGTCGTAGAACCCGCTGCCGCCGAAGCGCTCAGGTATGGTCAAGCCGGTCAGGCCCATCCCCGCCATCTTCTTGAAGACGTCGATCTCGAAAGTTTCGGTCTCGTCCATGCGGCGCGCCGCGGCCTTGAGTTCGGCGTTGGCGAAGTCACGCGTCGTCTGCTGCAGCAGGGCAAGTTCTTCATTCAGCTCAAAGCGCACGGTCGGCCTCCGGGTGGTTTCTAGCGCATGCCGCGGGCGGGTTCAACGGCGTGGATGCGCATCACTTCCGGGGCCTGCCGATACCCAGCATCAACGACCATGCCAGCGCAAACGCCGCCAGCAACATGCTGACAACGTACACAACGCCGGGACCCGCGTCAGGCTTCAGCAGTGTGCTCCCGGCCGTAGCCCGTTGCAGAAGGTGCGCCCGCAGGCGCTGGGCCTCGCGACCGCCGGCGCCATAGGTTTCACGCATATCCTTGACCGTGGCGGTAAGCAACTGCGGCAGGTCCGCGTTGCCTTGCAGCGCATCGCGCAAGGCGCTGGTGCCCTTCGAGGCGCCTGGCAAGAAAGCATCTTGCGGAGCGTGGGCGCCCAGGCGTTGCTGAACCTGCGTCAACAACTCAAGCAGCGGGGTCGTGTTCCCGGCCTGGTGATCGGCGATGGCCTCTTCCAGTCGCGAAAACGGCATCAGGCCGTCTTCGACAAGCATTGCCCGCTCAAGGCGCAGGCTGTCGTCGCCGGTGGGGTCGGCAATCAGCAGGCAGATCATGGCGGCCCGCGCCCTGCGCAATGCCGCATCACGTTCATGGGCTGGCAGTTCTGCAGAGCGCACGCGTGCCACCGCCTCATCGGCGGCAAGCCGCAGCGCCGCCAGGTCCACGTTCTCGCCGCGCATCCAGCCTTGTTCAAACCGCGCCAGTGCCACGGCGCGTTCATTTCCGACGGGCGTTTCCATCGCAGTGGACCACGCTTCGTCTGCCTGCGACTTCTGGGCCAGCGCCGGCGCGCTGCAGGCAATCAGCAACGCGGCGGTGCCGACAGCGCGCAACAGGCCGGTATCGCGGCTGCGCGAGCGGGGCCGCCATGAGCCGACCCACATCACGGCAAACGCGACCGCAAACCCTGCCAGCACAAGGCCGTACTCGCGGCGCGACAACGCAACCGCCAGCACCACCAGCAGCAGCAGCGGCCGGGCAATCTGGAACGTGAAGGTGATGTTCAGCTTTTCAAGCCACGCGCGCGAAGAGTGAAAGGCATTGCTGACCACCCGCAGGTCAGCCCCCGCGCGGCGAGCCAGGGTCAGGTGCATCACGCCCAGCAGTGCCGGCATCACGGTCGCCAAAGATAGCCACGCGTCCTGGGTGCTGGCTGCCCAGCCCGCCGCGACGGCGCCTGCGGCCACAAGCGCGGCGGCATACCCGAACCACGCCGCGCGTGAGCCCGCCGGTTGCGGCAGAAAACGCCGGGACGCAAGCAGCGCGGCAGCGCCAAGGCAGCAGGTGACGGCCAGCAGGAAGCACCACGCGAGCGTAATCTGGCGGTCGCCGGGTTGCAGGTGCTCAGGCCAGCTAAAGAACAGCAGGCGCCCCAGCGCGGGCACAAGCTCAAGCAGCAGAACGCCGGGCGCGGCATGTTCAATGCCCGGAACAATGCCCTGCCGTACGCAGATGGCGCAAAGCAGCAGCAAGCCAACAAGACCCCCCAGCACCGTGAGAAAGCTGATGCCGGCAACAAGGATGCGTGCCTCCCGCCCGATTGCCGCACGCTTGGGCAGGCCGCGGCCCGCAGCGGTGATCACGGCCGTCTGGGCACCAAGCCCGAGCAGGGCAATCGTCGCGGCATCGCCCCAGAATCCGAATGTCCACACCGCCTTCCACTTAAGCGGGGCAGCCAGCGCGGCAAGGGCGCCGGCCCCCGGCAGGCTGTAACCGACCACCAGGCCCAGCGCCAACAGCGCAACGATCGTGGTGAGCACCCAGCCGGCAATCCAGCTCAAGCCCGCGAGCCGTCGCCGCCGAGCTAACGCCCAGAACACAAGGCCGAGAAGAAGCGCGCTGCCCAGGCCGCACCAAAGAGCCTGCGATGGCTCGCTGTGCCACGCGGTGGAAGCCGTCGTCAGCTCACGGGCGCGAAACTCGAGTGCCCCGCTGGGCACTTCAAACAGGGTCTCGGCAAAGATCCACCCGATGGCACGCTGGGCCACGACCAGCAGCGCAATCGCAAGCACAACCCGCACCAGCACCTGCACTCCGTGCAGTGCCTCGCGCCCTGTTAGGCGATGAGAAAGGCGGCCGGTGGCAAGGGCGATGCGCACCAGCGGCCCGCCGAACAGCAGCATCAGTCCCAGCACCGCAGGCAGAAACAGGGCGCCGTGTTGCAGCAACCCGCGCGTCACCATGAACGGCGCGCCCATGACCAGCAACGCCAGCAGCGTCGTGGCGAGAAAGCCGGCGCGCGAGTGCCAGCGCGCCGAAGTGTATTCACGGGTCGATCCCATGGCGCGATTGTCCGTTGCCGCGTGCGGATTGGAACAGGCTGTAACGCGCGGGCACTATTTAACGGGCGCACTACTCAACGCGCTTGATGATGTGGTAGCCGTACTTGCTTTCGCACCAGTCGATCTGGCCGACACCCAGCTTCAGCGAAAGGTCGAGAAACGGCTTTACCAGCCTCGCACCCGGTGCGGCATCATACGTGTTGTGGGTGTTGTCGTAGTCCGGGCCCTTGGCGCAATCTTCGTTGTATGCGACCTGCAGCGCCTTCCAGTCGGCGTTCTTGCTGCGCGCCTTCTTGAGCACTTCGAGCGTCAGCGCCTTGGCTTGCTCTTTGGTGCGGGGCGTCTTCTGGGTGTTCACGCCGCTGCCGTCCCAGGCGATCAGGATGTGCTGGACCTTTGTCTTGGCCGGCGCGGGGTCCTGGGGTGTCGGCAACGTTGACGTGTCAATGCCCGGAAACCAGCCCTCCGGCACGTCATACACCAGTGCTCGACGGGCGCGGCGTGTCAGGGTGCTGTCCTTGATTTCCTTGGGGCCGTATACGTCGTAGCCGCCAAGGTCCAGCAGCAGGCTGATGTCGTTGTTGCTGCCCTTGCCGATGCTGCCGTCGTTGTTGGTGCTGTGGCTGTCGTCGCCGGCGCAGTCCAGCAGCACGGCAAATGAGAAGTTCAGGCCCATGCCCTGCCCGTTGCCCTGGTACATGTCGTTGCCGGCGCGGTCGATCAGCCACCCCACGGCCCAGTCGTGGGCGGCGCCCTGCCCAAGCCCGACACCCATGGCGTACGTGTCGTTGCCTGACAGGTCCACCAGGATGCCGGTACTGAGGTGAATGCCCGCGCCCTGCCCGTACTGGCCGACGGTGTAGGTATCGTTGCCGCCGCAATCGACAAGCATGCCAAGGCTGTACCAGTAGCTGCTGCCCTGGCCGTAGATGTCGGCATGGTAGACGTCGTTGCCGTTGCCTTCGTCGAGCAGCAAGGCAATTCCGCCGCCGGTGCCAAGGTAGCGGTTGCCGATGGCAAACCCCTGGCTCAGGGACTGGTACCGGTCGTTCCAGAGCGGCAGATGCAGATACTTGCCACCGGCAAAATACAGGTCGTTGCCGTCAGCGTCACTGAGCACGCCCAGCCCCATCACCTGGGCAAACCCCTGCACGAAGCGCGCGCCGCGATAAGTGTCATTGCCGCCCTTGTCGATCAAGTGGCCCATGCCAAAGCTGGCGGCCCCCTGCGAGCCCGAGTCGGAGCGGTAGCTGTCGTCGCCACCGTCATCGTACAGCTCGCCGTAGCCGGCCATGCCGCAACCCTGTCCGCAGAACCCGCAACGGTAATCGTCGCTTCCGCCGCCCAGGTCCCACAGGATGCCGACGCCGAGAAAGCCGAAGCCCTGGGTAAAGTCGTCGCCGCTGTAGGTGTCGTCGCCCGAAAGGTCCAGCACGCAACTGACCGGCGCATGCCCCGGTGAGCCGATGCCCGCTGCAATTCGGCCACGGTAGGTGTCATGGCCGCCGAGGTCGATAATGGCAACGAAGTCGTCGCCTTCGTACGTGTTGGGGCCGGTGCCGCCGAGCACGATCTTGCCCCAAGGGCCCTGCCATGCGCCGATGATGCCGCCGGTGACGCCGTCCACCTCGCTCTGGAAGCCAAGGTACTCATCCGGTTCGCCCTTGCGCAGCATCTCTTGCAGTGCAGGCACCAGTTGCGACAGCACGTCCTTGAGCCAGTATGCGGCCGCCAGGCAGGCCGTGATCGGTACCTTCTGCCCAGCCAGCAGCAAGTCGCCGCTGGGGGCGCCGCTGCCCGGTACACTGACTTCGGCATCTACCGTTTCCATGGGCAGGCGACGCAGCGCGTTGATTTCGTCGGCGCTGAGGCCACTGGGTACCCGGCTCAGTGCGCGTACGGGATGGTAAAGCCGCTCGACGATGGCCTCGAACTCGCGGCGGATGCTGCGCTTGTTCTCGCGTGACAGAAAGCGCTGGGTGCCGTCAACAAAGCTCTGCAACCCGCCCAGGTCGTGGATTTCGCGCGGGTTGCCGCCGATTACTTCCTGGCAGCGCAGTTCGTGGCGGGCCGCGATTGCGGCTTCGCGGCCCTCTTTTGTCTCAAGCTCGGCGGTCTGGTCGTGGTGGCGGCGGTAGTCCGCGTCATCCAGGGCAAGCTCGGCGTCCGTGATGCGGGGCGTCTGGTCCAGCAACGTTTCGGCATGGGCCAGCCGTTGTCTCGCCTGCGCAGCGGTGCCCAGCTCGCGTGCAGCTGTTTCTGTAATGCCCGGCACCGACAGCGGCTGGTCGAGGCCGCGGTTGGCGGCGCTGAGCCGGAACTTGTGGTCGATGTGCTTTTTCTCGTAGGAAAGGTCGGCAGGCGTCAGGTCAAGATATGCCAGCGCCGCTTGCATGTGCTCATAGTCCGCCGGGGTAAAGAACTGGCCGGGAAGATAGCCCGTCTGATCGGCGGATGTGTCCTGTGCCGTGGTTCGGACCCCCGCCAACAAAAACAGTGCCGCCGACAACAAACACCCTAGCGTCCATTTGCCCATGGGTTAGAACCTTCCTACAATCCGCACGCTTGGAATCGGAAAAAGGCGGCTGCGGCCGCGGGTGAGTTTATCGCCCACAGGTAGAGGGCGAAAGCGCCATAAGAGTAGACGTATGTTTGATTTCGCAGGCAAGAAGGCATTCATCACCGGCGGTACGCGCGGTATAGGCTTGGCAATTGCGGCCAAGATGGCCAGAGCGGGCGCTGACGTAGCCGTGAACTATCTGCGCAACCGTGCGGCAGCCGACGAGGCGCGGGCCGTGCTGCTTGATGCATCCGGCGGCAAAGAGCCGCTGCTGCTCAAGGGCAATGTCAGCAAAGACGAAGATATCGAAAAGATGTTTTCGGAGATCTCTGACAAGTGGGGCCGCCTTGACTATCTGGTCAGCAACGCGGCCAGCGGCGTGCTCAAGCCCAGCAAGGAACTCACGCACCATCACTGGCAGTGGACACTGGACATCAACGCCTATGCGCTGCTTGCGCTGGCGCGCCATGCGATCCCCATGATGAAGGGCACCGACGGCAAAGGCACCGGCAAGATTGTCGCCGTCAGCAGCCTGGGCAGCATTCGCGCGTTCAACAACTACGCGGCCGTCGGGGCATCCAAGGGCGCGCTTGAGTCGCTGGTGCGGCACCTTGCCATTGAGTACGCCAGCCAGGGCATCAACGTGAACGCGGTTTCGGCCAGCGTCGTGGACACCGATGCGCTGAAGCACTTTCCCAACCGCGAAGTGATGCTTCAGGAAAGCCTGCACTGGATGCCGGCCAAGAAGCTTGTTACGCCCGAAGACGTGGCAAACGCCGTCCAGATCATGTGCAGCGACCTTACCAACATGGTGCATGGCCATACGTTCATTGTAGACGGCGGCTTGAGCATCTTCCTGCCGGGATAGTTGGATCGGACGACTGACCGCACAACCACGGGCGCGACGATGCGCCCATCTTTGTTATGGAGACCAGCATGAAACTCTTCTGCCTGCTGATGCTCATGTGCGTCGTGCTGACTTCGTGTGGACCGGGAAACTCAGCCCCCGCCCTGAACACAGCGGGCAATGCCGACTCGGAGAACACCGGTTCTTCCCTGAGTGCGGACGAAGTGATCGCCAGGGGCGTCGTCGAAGAGCTGATGCAGGCGAGCCTGGCCCAGGACCAGGACAAGTGCAAAGCCCTGCTGATCAAGGCAGAACGAGAGAAGGTGATGCCGTCGGGCGCAAGCTACGGCTTCAACAAGGATGGCGACATGGAGTCATACACCATAGGGGATGTGAAATCCGAAGGTGACGAAATCATCGTCAACGTCAGTGTCGTTGTGAAGCCGCCCAGCAAAAGCGACACGATGCCGGTGGTTCTATTGAAGGAAGAGACCACCTGGCGCATCAGCATGGACAAAACGTTTTCAAGGTACGTGGCCGTGCTGCGGGAACGCCGTAAAGCCAACGCAGGCGATTGATGCGTCGCGCCGAAGATTGCCGGATTTGTGGTTGCGGCCTGGCGCAACTGAAATCACACTCCCTCCCTTTATTCAATTGAACCTCTTCGAAATCGAGGCATCCCATGAAGACCCGCCTGAACGCAATCCTGCTGCTGTCTGCGCTGTGTGTCGGCGCGTTTGCCGTCTCTGGCTGTGGCCCTGACTACTCCACACCTGAAGGCACCGTCAAAGCCTTCCACAAGGCGATGGATGCCGACGACAAAGAAGCCGCGAAACGTTGCATGATCAAAGCCGAGCGCGAAGAAAAGAAAGACGGAAAGGAAGACGAAGGCGGCTCTGTCACGGTCACCAAGAACGAAGAGAGCAAAGGAAGCTGGTCCGTCGGCAGTGCCACGATCACCGGCGACAAGGCCAAGGTGCCCGTAACCTACGTGAAAGACGGCAAGTCCGAGACCGCCAACTACGTGTGCATCCAGGAAGACGGCGAATGGCGGATCTCCATGATGGCAACGCTGTTCGGCGCCATGGCCGACGGCTTCAAGGGTAAAGACCAGGAATAGCCGTCGCAGGTTCGGCTGGTCGCGGGGCCCCGCCGGGCCCCGCGTTGCATTTGGCGTGGCGCTGTTAAGCTGGCGCCATGGATGACGTGCCCGAAATCAATGTTGCGGTGATCGTGCTGGCGGCTGGCGACTCGACCCGAATGGGGCGGCCCAAGGCGCTGCTGGATTGGGGCGGCGTGCCTATGGTTGATCATGTGTTGGGTGTCGCCGCGCAGGCCGGCTGTTCGCGCTTTCATGTCGTGCTTGGCAAGGACGCGGCGGCCATTCAGGAGGGGGCGAAGCTGCGCGACGCCAACGTGATCGTGAACCAGCAGCCGGAGCGCGGCCAGGTCAGCAGCCTGAAGCTGGCGTTGCAGGCACAGGACTTTTCGACCGATTGCTGTATCTGCTGGCCGGTGGATGTGCCGCTGGTGACGCCGACAGATGTCCGTGCGCTGATTGCTGCATACGGGCAGTGGCGCGCAAGCCTGATGCGCATCTTCATCCCGACGCATGACGGCCGGCGCGGGCACCCGATGCTGGTGGACATTGGCTTTCGCCAGCCGTTCATGGAGTTGAAAGGCAACGAGAGCTCGCGCAAGGTCATCGACGACAACCACACGCAGGTCAAGGAAGTGCCGGTAGACAACCCGGGTGTGCTGGCAGACATCGACACGCCGGATGAGTACCGAAGCGCCCTTGCGCGTTCATCAACAGCAAATGACCAATAGCCAATTTCCAATTGCCAATGAACTGCGTGTGGCGGGCGTATTGGTAACTGGTTATTGGTTACTCGCTGTTCGTGACGGAATGCCATGCTCAGTCTAGTCTTCAATCGTGCCGCCGCCCTGCTTGCCGCGAACCGCACGTTCGCGCTGGTGCACCTGATCAAGGTCAGGGGTTCATCGCCGGGCAAGAGCGGGTTCAAGCTGCTCGTGGGCGACGACGGCGAGTTGGCAGGAACCATCGGGGGCGGCGATGCTGAGTTGCAGATGATCGTGCAGGCCCGGCAGGCGCTGGCCGAGGGCCGCTCGCGCAGCGTCAGCTACGAACTGACGAACCGCCCCGGCAACCTGGTGAAGTCGCAGTGCGGCGGCACCAACGAGGTGTTTATCGAGGTATTCATGCCCAAACCCTGTCTGCTCTTGATTGGCGGCGGACACGTCAGCCGCGCCGTGGCAAAGCTTTGCGCGATGCTGGAGTTTCCGTACGTCGTGCTCGACGACCGTCCCGAGTTTGCAAAGCGCGAGGATTTTCCCGGCGCCATGGATGTCGTATGCGCCCGCGGTGGAGAATACTTGACGCGCAAAGATCTGCCGGCGTTCAGCCATGTGATCGGCCTGGGCTACAACGGCGACTTCGACCTTGATGCGCTGGTGCCGGCGCTGAAGGTGCTTCCGGCTGCCCAGTTGGGCGCAATCGGCAGCAGGCTCAAGTATGCAAAAATGACTGAGGCGGCAAAACAGCGCGGCGCAGATGAGGCGGTGTGGGCGCGCGTGAAATGTCCGGTCGGCATCAGCATCGGCGCGCAGACCCCCGCCGAGATCGCGCTGTCCATCATGGCCGAGGTCGTCGCTTCGATGCCCGGTCGAGAGAGCCACGGTTGGTAGTGCGGCCGTGTTTGCGGCTGGTCGTCAGCTTGCGCAGCACTACGCGCTTGACCAGCGACGGCATCGTGCGCACGCAGATATGACTCAACAGCCTTGCGGTGCCGCCAGAGGTCGCTCAGGTCGCGGCGGCGGGCTTGCGTGTGAGTTCGCGCAGGGCCGCGGTCAAACGGTTCCATGACGCAAGCATCGTGGCCAGTTGTTCGCGTTCATCGATGTGCAGGGGCAGCGTCTGCGTCACAAAGTCGTTGGCGAGAGTGAGGCCGAGGCTGAAGAGCCCTGCCGGCACGTCGGCGCCGTGGCTGATGTCGTGCGCGTAGTTGCAATACTCTTCGTCAAAGTTGCAGTTGACCGTGCGCAGGATAAAGCTTGCCAGCAGGCTTTGCAGCCGCTCGCGGCGTTCGCCGGCGACGTCGCCGAGCACCAGCGACGCGCCGGCGTGATTCATGGCTTCGTTCATCCGGCGCACCAGTTCGTTCACGTTGGCCAGCAGGGGCCGGATACTGTGGCGGATCGAATCGACGCCTGACGCGTCCAGGCCCAGCAGCGCCGCATACGCATCAAACCGGGCTTTCGGGGCAAGCTTGTCCATGGGTGTGTTTCGCAGTTGCGGTATCAGAACAGCGGCACGCGCACCAGCCGGGCCTTCAAGATCGCATCGACGCCAAGGTAGCGACCCGCTGCTGCAATCGAAAGCGTCAGCCCCATCAGCATCATCGGGATCATCCACGAGTCATGGGGCAGGCCCCGGGCGATGAATGCGACCAGTGCCATGATTGCCAGCACAACGCCTGTCACCCGCGTCACCGCACCGGCCATCATCAGCAGACCGAAGACCAGCTCGAACAGCACGATCAGCCACTGGAACAGGAAAGTGTTTTCGTTGGCGGCTTCAATGAATGTCACGGCAAACCAGTCGGGCGGAGTCAGCGTCTTGATCAACTCGGGCAGGCGGTGCTGGTCGGCAGACAGCCAGCCGTCGCCAATCTTGTTCCAGCCCAGCTTCAGCCACCAGTAGCCCACAAACAGGCGCATCGGCAGCAGCACTGCCGTTGCTGTCGTCGGCCCGGACAGGAATGCGGGCACACGTTTGGTCTCTTCGGCCATGCCCAAAGTGTACGCCGTGCAGGCTGACACGGGAAGGGTGCCGCCACTACTCGGCTACATGATGCCCCAGCAGCGGCCGCAACAGCTGCGAAACCAGAAACAGGATCACTGCCGCTGCTACGATTCCCGGTGACGCCGCAAAGTCCAGCCAGTCAGACAGGAACAACCCCGCCAAGCCGGCAGTCAGCGCCACGGCGACCGAGCCCCAGAACATTCCGGCCACGCTGCGCGAGAGATTGCGGCTGGTCGCGGCCGGCACAATCAGCAGTGCATTGACCAGCAGCAGCCCGACTGCGCGCACGCCGACCGCAACGACCAACCCAAGCACGACAATCAGCAGGTACTCGTAACGCGCCACGGGCAGGCCCCGCGCCTGGGCCAGCGGGCGCGAGACTGCCACCAGCAGGAACTTGTTGGCGAACAACCCGACCATCAGCAGTGCCAGCACGGCATTGGCGGCCAGGAACATCAGGTCTTCCGTGCCCAGCAGGCTGACCGAGCCGAAGAGGTAGCTATGCAGGTCGGAGTACCCGCGGACCTTTTCGTAGATCAGCACGCCAAATGCCAGCGAGCCCGCCATGGCCACGCCCAGCAACGTGTCCAGCGCAAGCGTTGTGTATTGCCGCAAGGTGGCAATCAGCAGCGCAACAATCACGGCAAATGCGATCATGGTGGTCACCGGGCTTCCCACGCCCAGCAGCATGCCCAGCGCCACGCCCGCCAGTGTGCTGTGCGCCACGGCGTCGCTGAAGAACGCCATGCGTGAACTGACCACGATCGGCGAGAGCACGCCGCTGGATACGCACGCGAACACCACGCACAGCAGAATCGTTGTCTGCCAGGGTTCAGTGAGATAGTTGATCACGATGTCGATCATGCGGTCCGCTGGTCAGTGGTGATGATGGTGCCCGTACACCGCCTTGTGCCCGCCGAACACCTCGGCGATGCGCTCTGCCGTCAGCAGGTCCTTTGCTTTGCCTTCGCACTTCAAGTCCACATTCAGGCAGATCACGCGGTCGGTGATATCGCTGACCACGCTCAGGTCGTGGCTTACCAGCACCACGGTCGCCCCGCGCTCGTGCACCTGCCGGTGAATCAGTTCAAGGAACGTGGCCTCGCCTTCGATGTCTACGCCGGCGGCTGGCTCATCCAGCAGCAGCAGTTCAGGCGCGCCATGCAATGCCCCGGCCAGCATCACGCGCTGCAACTCGCCGCCCGAAAGGCCGCCCAGGCTGCTGCGCGCGAGCCTGGTTGCGCCGACGTGGTCAAGCAGTTCCAGTGCGCGGCGACGCGTCGCGCGGCGAATGCCGAACATGACCGGGCTGGACTGCAACGTCAGCGCCATGAACTCAAGCACCGTCATCGGCAGCGTGCGGTCGTACTGCAGCCGCTGCGGCACATAGCCGATGCGACCGCCAATGACTATCTTGCCGCGGTAGCGCACCAGGCCCAGGATCGCGCGCAGCAGCGTGGTCTTGCCGGCGCCGTTGGGCCCGATCAGTGCGATCATTTCGCCGCGCACCAGCGTAAAGCTCACGTCGCGCACCAGGGCCTTGCCGCCTGCTTCGACGGTGACGTTGTTGAGTTGCAGCAGGGGTTCATGGCCCAAGGGTCTTCAGCACCGTTTCAAGGTTGGCTCGCAGGACGTTCTCAAGGCCGTCCGCAGACGGCTTGCCCACGTCAAATGGGTCAAGCACTCCCAGCGGAAGCCTGCTGTTCTCGGCAATGATCTTGCTTGCGGCATCGTCGTAGCCCGGCTCCATGAAGATGGCGTGGGCGTGGCCGTTGCTGAGCATGCGCTCGATGGCGCGGCGCTGCTCCACGGTGGGGTTGTGGCCGGGGGTTCGCTGGATTACGCCAACCTGCTTCAGCCCGAATTCGCGGGCGAAGTAGGGGAAGGCGTCATGGTTGCTGACGAAGTTCCTCTTCTTCAGTGCAGCCACCTTTGGCTTGTACTCGGCGCAGAGTGCCTCCAGCCGGATCTTCAGCGCCTCGAAGCGGCTGCGGTAGCCCTGCGCGTGGGCGGTATCCGCGATGGCCAGCGCCTCGGTGATCGCGGCCGCCTGGTGCAGTGCCCCCTCGGTTCCCAGCCAGACGTGGGGGTTGTGCTCGCCGGGCCCGTGGTCGTGGCCGGTGTGGTCGTCTTGGGTTTGGTCGCCCCGGATCAAGTAGTCTTCGGGGAAGCCGGCTGAGCAGTTGACGTGCAGTATGCGTGCCGACTTCGCGACCTTTGCAGTGTCGAAGCCTTCAAGGCCGAGCCCGTTCACCAGCAACACATGGGCGGTTTCAAGCCGGCGCCGGTCGTTGACACTGGGTTCGAAGTCGTGACTGCTGCCGCCTTCGGGGCCGAACAGTTCGACGTTGGCATCGTCGCCGGCAATGGCCATTGCCATGCTGGCAAGTGCAGGTGTGGTAGCAATCACACGCAGGGTCTCGCCGCGCCGAAGCGTGCGGGTTTCACCACCGCCACAGGCGGCGATCAAGAAAGGAACGAGAAGTATGAGGTAGCGCACAACAGCCTCCCGGGCGCGGCATGGTAGGGAGGCGGCTGCACACCTGCAAGTGGGTTGCAACAAGCGGGTAGCGGACCCGGTCGATCCACAATCGGCGCAATGATATGGTCCGCACGACACAGGATTTATCGGCGGCTGGGGATTGTCAGCGGCTGGCCGCTCGTTTACATTGAGACTGAGTATCAGGACAGACGGCACGGAGTTGCCGTCGCAGACGAACCGGATGAGCCACACCATGACCCGTACACTGATCCCGGCTGCCCCGCTTTCCACGTTTGCGCCCCAGGACGGCGCCCTCGAAATCGTTGAAATCATCGACGCCGAAGGGCAGTCCAAGCGCATGTGCGAACTTGGCCTGTGCCCGGGCAAGCAGGTACGCGTGGTGCGCCGCGGCAACCCGGGCATCGTGCAAGCCGGCGAATCACGCTTCGCGCTTTCCGCCGAGTTGCAGCAACGTGTGCTGGTGCGGCCGCTGGGCTAGTGCCATGACCACCCTTGCCGATCTATCCGTTGGTGCTTCCGCCCGTGTCATCAGCGTCACCGGGCAAGCAGCGCTGGAACAACGCATTCTCGAAATGGGCGTGCTGCCAGGCGTACAGGTCAAGGTCGTGCGCCAGGCACCCCTGGGCGACCCCATCGAAATCAGGGTTATGGGCTATTCGCTTTCGCTGCGCCGGTCAGAAGCCGCTTGCATCGAAGTCGAGGTGCAAACGTGACACACGCCGACCGGCACACTGTTGCGCTGCTTGGCAACCCGAACACGGGCAAGTCGAGCCTGTTCACGGCACTCACCGGCACGCGCCAGAAAATCGCCAACTTCCCCGGCGTGACCGTTGAAGCCAAGCTGGGGACAGCAAAGTTCGAGAACTCTGAAATCACCATCATCGACCTGCCCGGCACCTACAGCCTGTCAGCCCGCAGCCCCGACGAGCGCGTAGCCACCGAGGCGCTGCTGGGGCGGGTTCCCGGCACTCCCAGGCCCGATGGTGTCATCATCGTGCTCGATGCCAGTAACCTTGAGCGCAACCTCTACCTCGCCACGCAGGTGCTTGAGTTCGGGCTGCCTGCCGTCATCGCGCTGACGATGCTGGACGTGGCGCAAAGCAGAGGCATCACGATTGACGTTGAGATGCTGGGAAACCAGCTCAACGCCACAGTCGTGCCGGTCAATTCGCCGCAGGGCAAGGGTATCGATGCCCTGAAAGCGGCGCTGCACCGCACACTGCATCACCCGGGCAAGGCGCTTCACGTGCCCTTTGGTGACGACTTCACGAAATCGGTGGATGACCTGCACGCGGCGGTGTGTGACCTCTCGGTCAGGCTCGGTTTCAAGCCTGCACGCCCGGAGGCGCTTCGCCTGCTGGTCGACGGCGCCGGTCCGTTCTTTGACGAATGTGAACAGGTCGGCGGGAAGGCGTTTGCCGACTCTCTGCAAACGCTGCGCGAGCGTGCCGCTGCCGGCCGCAGCCTCGCACTGCTGGAAGCGCAGGCGCGCTACGGCCTGATTGGCGGCTGGGTCGCAAAGGCGCGCACCAGCGACGACGACGGCAAGCGCACCCGCACTGACCGGGTCGATGCAGTGCTGACGAACAAAGTCTGGGGCACACTGATTTTCATGGTGCTCATGCTGCTGGTGTTCCAGAGCATCTACGCCTGGGCCGGCCCGTTGATGGAGGGCATCGAGCAAGGCGTCGGCGCTTTGGGCGGCCTGCTGCTGGCGCTGGTGCCGGATGGCATGCCGATTCTGTACAGCCTGCTCAAGGATGGCGTGATCGGCGGAGTTGGCGGGGTGCTGGTGTTCCTGCCCCAGATCCTGATTCTGTTTCTGTTCATCGCGATACTTGAAGACCTGGGCTACATGAGCCGGGCAGCGTTTCTCATGGACCGCGTGATGGCGCCGCTGGGACTGAACGGCCGCAGTTTTATCCCGCTGCTCAGCAGCTTTGCCTGTGCGATCCCGGGCATCATGGGCACCCGCGTGATTGAAGACCGCAACACGCGCCTGACCACGATCTTTTTGGCGCCGTTCATGAGTTGCAGCGCGCGCCTGCCGGTCTACACGCTGTTCATTGCCGCGTTCGTGCCGGAGCACGGCGTCGGGCCCTTCAATCTGCAGGGGCTCGTCTTGTTTGCCATGTACTGGGTGGGAGTGCTGTTTGCGATTCCGACTGCGCTGGTGCTCAAGCGCGGCATTCTCAAGAGCAAAGTCTCGCCGTTTCTCATGGAGCTGCCCAGCTACAAGATGCCTCGTCCCAGGGCTGTCGCGCGTGTGCTGGTTGAACGCGGCACCGCATTCATCAAGCGCGCGGGCACGATCATCTTTGCCGTCGCGATCATCGTGTGGGCATTGGCCTACTTCCCCCGCGATGGCGCCATGATCGAGAAGCACGATGCCGCCATTGCCGCGTCCGAAGACGAAGTCGCCGCGGCAATCGCGACGATCGCCAGGGACGGCGGCTTTTCCCCCGATGATGAGGCGTTGGCTGCTGCCATCGCCGACATCGAAGAACTGACTGCAACCCACGAGGAATCCGTCTCCGCCGCCGAAGAAACAATCGTGAACGGGGCCGAGCTTGAAGCCGCGCTGGAAGAACGGGCAGCCGCGTTTGCCGCCGCCATGCTTGAGCTCAAGCGGCGCCACGGCGCCGCGTTCGAGCCTGCCCAGGCCATCTTCACCACCCGTATCGAGGGTGACGAAGCGGTCACAACGCTGGAGAAGCGGCGCGATGGCGAACTGCTCGCCGGCAGCTTTCTGGGCATTGCCGGCCATGCCATTGAGCCGGCGGTGAAGCCCCTGGGTTGGGACTGGCGCATCGGCATGGCTGCCATAGCCAGTTTTCCCGCGCGCGAGGTGATCATTGCGTCGCTGGGCACGATCTTCAATTTGGGTGGCGACGAAGACGAAGAATCCGAAAGCCTTCGCCACGTGCTGGTGGACGCCAAAGATAAGGAAGGCAACCCGCTGTTCACACTGGCGACGGCTTTGAGCATCATGGTGTTCTTTGCGCTCTGTGCGCAGTGTGCTGCCACACTGGCGATCATCCGGCGCGAAACCAACAGCTGGAAATGGCCGATTGCCAGCTTTACGTACATGACAAGCCTGGCCTACGTGGCAGCCCTGCTGACATACCAGACCGCAAGCGCGTTAGGGGCATGACCCGCCCCACCCGCGGGGGCGGGGGAGTGAACACTGTATGATCGAGTACGCCATAGTTGCCACAGTCCTGTTCGCAGCCGCGGCATTCGCCGCGTGGCGCGTGTGGCGCACATTGCGCGTCTCGCAGGGCAAAGCCGAAGGCCACAACTGCGCCAAGTGCCCCGCGGCAGTGAAGTTAGAGTAGCCGAGCGGCCAGCTCCGGCATGCCAGCCCGAGCAGGCTCTGTTGCTCTGTTCCTCTGTGTTCAAATTCGTCTTTGCCCTTGCAACACGCCCAAAACGCGTTATTTCTATCCGCCTTGGCGATGCGCCAGGAGACATACAAGGAAGTGCCGCGTGTCTTGGGAACAAGGCAAGCGAGCGACCGGAGAACCAGAGTGAACCACCTGCGACCGATCCGACCGATCACCCGCCGACCACAATAGGTCGGCGATCGCAGCTTTCACTTTGGCTTTCTCAGGACGTTCCACTGCGCTGGCATAGGGTCTGGCTCCTTTTCTCGGGGTCCGACAGGGCCCCGATGAAAAGGTGCCTGACCCTCTCCCGCAACTGGCGTCCGAAGCATGACAAGGGACGCCATGCAGATCACACAAGACCAGCTTGCCGACTCGCTAAGCCAGATCACGCGCATCCAGCGCGTGTCGGGCAATGAGCACGGCGTGATCGAGTGGTTCAAACAGCAGTTCACGAAACACGGGCTGCCGTTCAAGCACAGCGGCCGCAACCTGCTGGCATGGCGCGGCAGCGGCAAACGGCGCCTGCTGTTCAACACGCACACTGACACGGTGCCCGCCAACAAGGGCTACACCCGCGATCCCTGGGACGGCGCCCGCGAGAACGGCCGCGTATACGGGTTGGGCAGCAGCGATGCAGGCGGCTGCCTGATAGGCATGATTTACGCGCTGCTGACGGCAAAGTTCGACGAAGCCGCGTACACGCTGATGTTCGCGCCGACCTGCGACGAGGAAGTCCAGGGCGAAGGATTCGAGATGTTTCGCGCCGAGATTCCTGAGTTCGAGGCATGCATCACGGGCGAGCCCACGGATTGCGAGGTCTGCATTGCCGAGCGCGGCATGTTCAAGCTGGACATGAAGACCGCCGGCAAGAGTGCCCACGCCGCGCGGCCATGGCAGGGCGAGAACGCGATTTACCGCGCGGCCCGCGACATGTTGAAAGTCGAGGAACTTTACGAGGGCTTCACTGAGCGCGACGATCTGCTGGGCAGAACCACGCTTGCCGTCACCATGGTCAACGGCGGCGTCGCGAGAAATGTCGTGCCCAGTGAGGTTAAGTGGGTGATCGACGGACGCACAATCAACCAGCTCGACAATGGCGAAACGATCAGGCGCGTGAAAGCCGCCATGAGCCCGCACACCTGCGTCGAGAAAGAGAAGGCACGCTTCGGCGTGTGGGTGCGAAGCGCGAGCGACCCGCTGGTGCAATGCGCATGCAAAGCAAGCGCGCGCGATAGGACCCAGGCCTTCGGCGGCGTGTCAGACGCATGGTGGAACGACAAGGCCCAGGGCCTGATCATCGGCCCCGGCAAGCCCGAGCTGAGCCACGCAGCCAACGAGTATCTGGAAGAAAAGGAACTGTGGCGCGGGTACGAAATCTATCGAAGGACGGCGGAACTGTTCCTTGAGACCTAACCGCGATTCACCACAGAGAACACAGAGAGCACAGAGATGACAAGGCAATGGTCCGATGACGAGTTGAACGCACTCACCGAAAAGGTGATTGGTCTCTGCATGGCCGTGCACAAGACTCTCGGGCCGGGCTTACTCGAATCTGCCTACGCCTTCTGTCTGGCCCATGAAATGGCGTTGGCAGGAATCATGTTCCAGCGGGAGGTCCCGCTACCCGTGCACTACAAGGACGTGCACTTGGATTGCGGCTACAGGCTGGACTTCGTCGTCGAAGACGTGCTAATCCTCGAACTGAAATCCGTCGAAAAGCTCGACAAGATACATCAGGCCCAGGTGCTCACCTACCTAAAGCTCAGCGGCAAGCCGATTGCGCTGCTCATCAACTTCAACGTGCCGTTGCTGAAAGACGGGATCGTCAGGCTGCGCAAGTAGTTCTCTGTGGACTCTGTGATCTCTGTGGTGAAAAAGGAAGTTCGAACAATGTGGCAAGGAAGATTCAGCGG
This sequence comes from Planctomycetota bacterium, assembly GCA_025993795.1. GTDB lineage: Bacteria > Planctomycetota > UBA8742 > UBA2392 > UBA2392 > JADJRK01. Next base: position 44,741 of record JAMQHL010000037.1, on the reverse strand, counting down.
CAAGCCGGACAAGCTGATGCAGGAATTCAGCCAGTCGGTGTCATTTGACCAGCGGCTGTGGCGCGAGGACATCCAGGGCAGCCTCGCCTACGCGGCCGAGTTGCAGCGCATCGGCATCCTGACCAAGAGGGAACTCGCGGACATCAAGAAGGGCTTCAAGCAGATCACCGAAGAAATCGAATCCGGCAAGTTTGACTGGAAGGTCGAGCTTGAAGACGTCCACATGAACATCGAGTCCCGCCTCACCGAACTCATCGGCGACGCCGGCAAGAAGCTCCACACCGGCCGCTCGCGCAACGACCAGGTGGCGACGGATCTTCGGCTGTGGTGCATTCGAGTCGGAATGGAGCTTTCAAGCGCGGCCCAATGGATGATTCAAACGATCGCCGGCCGGGCATCCGACAACATTGAGGTCATCGTACCCGCGTACACACACATGCAACGTGCGATGCCGGTACGGCTGGCCCATCACCTTGTTGCATACACCGAGATGATTGAACGCGACGCATCCCAATTCGACGCAGCGGTTGGAACTGCTCGTTCTGTGCTTCCTCTTGGAAGTAGCGCGTGCGCCGGAAACAGTTTCGCGGTGGATGGCCAAACTCTGAAACTGGAGCTCGAGTTCGTTGAACCTGCGCGCAACTCGATGGATTCCGTTTCCGACCGCGACTTTGCCCTAGACCTTGTGTACGCCTGCGCCAAGTGCATGACGCATCTGTCCCGCATTGCTGAAGACTTGATTATCTGGTCCACGGCCGAGTTTGGATTCATCACGCTTGGTGATGCGGTCACCACCGGCTCCAGCATCATGCCGCAGAAGCGGAACCCGGATGCTTGCGAGCTTGTGCGTGGCAAGACAGGCCGTGTGGTTGGGCACCTGATGTCGCTGTTCACGCTGCTCAAAGGCCTGCCGATGACTTACAACCGCGACCTGCAGGAAGACAAGGAAGCGGTGTTTGACGCGACCGACCAGACGCTGGCCTGCCTGCGCGTGATGGCGCTGGTGTTCAGCAAAGAGAACTTCAAGGTCAACCGCGAGCGCATCCAGGCGCACCTCGACTCCGGCGCCGGCTACATGGAAGCCATGAATGTGGCCGACTGGCTTGTGCTGCAAGGCGTGCCGTTTAGAGACGGCCACGACATCACCGGCCGCCTGGTGAAGTATGTAGAAGCCAAGGGGATGCGTTTCGCCGACCTGACGGCAGGAGACCTCGCAGCAGTGGACAAGCGCCTGAAGCCCGAATTGCTGAAAGAGCTTTCACTGGAAGCACTGGTTGAGCGCAAGCAGGTATACGCAGGCACGGCCAAAGCCCGCGTGCTGGAACGTCTGGCAGAGTTGAAGCAATGGTTGAAGGAATGAACTGCGGTTTCACCACAGAGACCACAGAGAAATGCAAATGAGCCACAGCTGCACGCACAGATGAACACAGACACAGAAGAGTGTAGTTGCCGTTATCCGTGTGTATCTGTGTGAATCTGCGGCTATGAAAAGCAGTTCTTTGTGGTGAATCAGTCAGTTGGAGCGACGAATGAGCAACGGTACCTGCATACTGGCCTACTCCGGCGGGCTGGATACGAGCTTCTGCATCCCCTTCATCCGGGAAAAGTACGACTATGACGTCGAAACCGTCATGATCGACACCGGCGGCTTCAGCGCCGAAGACTTCAAGCGCGCCGACGAACGCGCCCGCAAACTGGGTGTGAAAAACCCGGTCGTGCTTGACGGCAAAGCCGAGGTCTTCAACCGCTTCGTTAAGTTCATGCTGTTCGGCAACGTAATGCGCGGTGGGGTTTACCCCCTGTGCGTCGCCGCTGAACGCGTCGTGCAAGCCGCCATGGTGGCTGAATACGCCGTGAAGCATGAGGCAGCCGCGGTAGCCCACGGCAGCACCGGCGCAGGCAACGACCAGGTTCGCTTTGACGTGGCGATGAACGTACTGGCGCCCGGTCTCAAGATGCTGGCGCCTGTGCGCGAACACAGCCTGACACGCTTGCAGGAAACCGAATACCTGGCCAAGCACGGCATGGAGATTCCGGCCAAGACCACCCAGTACAGCATCAACGCGGGCATGTGGGGGACCACGGTCGGCGGCAAAGAAACCCACGACAGCGCGACCACTGTGCCCGACGAAGTGTTCGAGCTCGCGGGTGAAAGCTATCCCGCAGCCAAGCCCCGTACCCTCAAGCTGACCTTTGACAAGGGCGTGCCCGTGGCGCTTGACGGCAAGGCGTGCGCCGCGCCCGACCTGATCGAAGAACTGAACACGCTGGGCATGACCTATGCGCTCGGCCGCGGCGTCCACCTGGGCGACACGATTGTCGGCATCAAGGGCCGCGTGGCGTTCGTGGCGCCTGCGGCACTGATGCTGATTGCCGCGCACCGCGAACTGGAAAAGCTGGTGCTGACCAAGTGGCAGCGCTTCTGGAAAGACCACGTAGCCGACTTCTATGGGACGATGCTGCATGAGGGCCAGCCGTTCGACCCGGCACTGCGCGACATCGAGGCCATGCTCACGCACAGCCAGCAGCGTGTGAGCGGCGAGGTCAGTATCGACGTGCGCTACGGCCACTTCCGGGTCGGAGGGATTACCAGCCCCCATTCGTTAATGAGTGCCGCGGCGGGCAAGTACGGCGAAGAGTTCAGCCTATGGAGCGGGGCGGACGCAGCAGGCTTCGGCAAGATTTTGAGCATCCCCAGCCGCCTCGCCGCCCAGGCAGGAAAGGGCAGTTAGCCGCCAAGGCGCGCCAAGGCTTGAATCCGTTCTTGTCCGCCTTGGCTACTTGGCGGCAGAAAGCAGTTCGAGGGCAGAGACATGAGCGAAGAACAGATTGTTGGTGGCAACGGGGGCGCGACGGACACGGCGAAATTGCCTAAGATCAACACCATGGAAATCCGTGTACACAAAATCGCCAGTGTCGTGCACCGCATGACGCTGCACAAGGACGAACGCGTAGTCACCGAAAACCTGGAGTCTAAACCGGGCAACGTGGTCGTGGTGCGCGCCCTTGGCGAGAAAACCACATACGGTGAGCTTGAGCTTGAAGAAGGCCGCATGGCCAAGATCTTCGAGGGCGACATCATCATTGGCGCATTGGGCGCGCGCAACGCGCTCAAGGGCTACGTCGGCAAGGTGCCGGACACGATCAAGTCGGGCGACGTGCTGAACATGCTGAACCTGGGCGGCGTGATCGGCGTCTGCACCAGTGCCAACAAGGACCTTGGCGCGCCGCTGAAAGTCGAAGTTGTGGGCATGATCATGCGCAAAGGGCGCATCCTGAATCTTGTGGATTCAAGCATCCCCGACCACGAACGCATCGAACCCGGCATGAACATCCCGATTGTCGCTGTCAGCGGCACCTGCATGAACGCCGGCAAAACCAAAGCCGTCGCCGAGCTGTGCCAGTTGCTGTCCCAGCGCGGCTTGCGCGTGCATGCCGGCAAGCTGTCGGGCGTGGCTGCGCGGCGCGACCTGTTCTCGTTCGAAGATCACGGGGCGCGCAAGACGCTCAGCTTTGTCGACACCGGCCTGGCCAGCACAGCCGGCCTCGACACGATTGCCGACATCAGCAAGACCATCATCAACGGCCTGGCTGAAGACAAGCCCGACGTAATCATTCTTGAGCTTGGCGACGGCATCATCGGCGGCTATGCGGTCATCACGTACTTTGACGACGAAGACATTTACAGGCACACCAAGGTGCACATCTGCTGCGCCAACGACCCGGTGGGGGCGTTTGGCGCCAAGCGCATCTTTGACGACCGCGGCCAGCGCATTGACATCATCTCGGGCCCGGCGACGGACAACGAAGTCGGTCGTGCGTACATCGAAAAGATGCTCGGCATTACGGCGGTGAACGCCCGCACTGACCCCGAGATCCTCGCCGACGAAGTATGCAAACGGCTGGGTATGCATGAGCTTGTGGGCCTGCGCGACGAAGGCCCACTGGCGGAGCAAGCGTGAACCAGCGCCCGCGCCCGCCCATCTGGAGATTCTGGCCGCTGATTGCGGTGGCCTGCATCGCGGCATGGGAGTTGTACGAGGCGCAGACGCTGCCTCGCGAGATCGATCTTACGCTCATGGGCCTGCTGGCTGCGGTTGCGGTGTTCGTCATCATCGTGCGAGGGTTCATGCGCGTGCGATAGCCCGCCGCCTTGAACAGGTACTCAGTTTCTTGCGTGAATGCCCCAAGCTTCATGCGTGAATCCGGTGCAGCACTATCGGAGACACCAGTGAAGAAGCTCCTTGCCGTATTCGCCTTTGCGGCACTCGTTGCCGCACCCGCCTTTGCGCAGTCCGGCGGCGATCAGCCGCCAAAGCCGCCAAAGCCGCCGCAAGCCGACGAAGATAACCCACGCCCGCCCAAGCCGCCAAAGCCTCCGGAGGGTGACGGAGAGGGCAAGCCGCCGCGTCCGCCCAAGGGCGACGGAGAGGGCAAGCCACCGCGTCCGCCAAAGGGCGACGGAGAGGGCAAGCCACCGCGTCCGCCAAAGGGCGACGGCGAGGGCAAGCCACCGCGTCCGCCAAAGGGCGACGGCGAGGGCAAGCCGCCGCGTCCGCCGCGTCCGCCCAAGGGTGACGGCGAGGGCAAGCCACCCCATCCCCCCAAGCCGCCAGAACCCCCAACCGAGGAATAGTCCGGTCGTTGCTCACACGAAAGGGGCGTGCACCAGCGCGCCCCTTTCGGCTACGGCCTGTGGCGCTATATTCCCGGCGCATGGGATACGGGTTGTCCGACATTTCCACCCTGCTGGCAGAGGGCCTGAAGGCCTTCAAGGATGCCGCGTCGGCAGAGCAGCTTGAGGAGTTGCGCCGTCACTACCTTGGTGGCAAGGGCGTGGCGAAGGCCATTCTTGGCGGCGTCAAGGAAGTGCCCAAAGAGCAGCGGGGCGAGTTCGGCAAAGCCGCCAACCTGCTGAACAAGCAGCTTGAAGAGGCGTATGCTCAAGCCAAGGCTCGGCTCGGCGACGCGAAACCCGCAGCACCCGGCATTGACCTGACCAAGCCCGGCCTGCACCGCGAGATCGGCCACCAGCACATCATTTCGCAGACGGTTCGAGAGATCGTGGATATTTTCAACCGGATCGGCTTTGCGGAGGTAGAGGGACCTGAAGTTGAGGATGAGGCACACAACTTCGATGCGCTGAACATCCCGCCCGGCCACCCCGCGCGCAACGAGCTGGATAACTTCTATCTGCGCGTCACCGGCCCGGACTGGGAAGGCAAGCCTGTGCCGCTGCTGCTGCGAAGCCAGACCAGCACCATCCAGATTCGAACCATGGAGCAAATGCAGCCGCCGGTGCGTGTGATTGCCCCCGGTCGCGTGTATCGGCCAGATACCGTCGATGCGACTCACCACTTCATGTTCCATCAGATCGAAGGTTTGGCAGTAGAAGAAGGCCTGACTTTCGGCGACCTGCGTTCAGTGCTTGAACTGTTCGTGCGTGAGTACTTCGGCGAAAGCGCCAAGATGCGCCTGCGCCCCCACTACTTTCCGTTCACGGAGGTAAGCGCCGAAGTTGACATCAGCGCCGAGATGTTCAGCCACTTGAAAAAGCCGTGGCTTGAGATTCTGGGCTGCGGCATGGTCCACCCAAACGTGCTGAAGGCGGTCGGCTACGACCCTGAGAAGTACACCGGGTTCGCGTTTGGGATGGGTGTCGAGCGCATCGCGATGCTCAAGCACGGCATACCCGACATCCGCCACTTCACAGCCAACGACCTGCGCTTCCTGCGCCAGTTCTAGGCGAAAGCGCGTGCCTGATACCTTGGAGCGCACACGGCGCCCATGTAGGCTGGCGCCATGTATCGCATCAAGGTTGACAAGCAGTACTTCAATTTTTCGTGTGCGCACTTCCTGCTGTTCAACGACGGCACGCGTGAGCCCTTGCACGGTCACAACTACTGGGCATGGGTCGAGGTTGAGGGTGAACTTGGCCCGGCTGGCTACGTGCTGGACTACATCACGTTCAAGCCGGTATTTCGAGACCTGTGCAACCAACTCGACCACAAGACGCTTTTTGCCAGACGTGCCGAGGTGCTGAAGATCACCGAGGACGAAACCAACGTCAACGTAACCCACGCCGATGGCAGCCGCTTTTCTGTACCCAGGCAGGATACGCTGCTGCTTGACCTGCCAAATACATCCACAGAACTTCTCGCAAGTTACTTGGCGGGAAGGTTATATGATGCCTTGGTTCATCGTAACGAGTATCGTCACTTGCACGCCATTACGGTCGGGGTAGAAGAGGCACCGGGGCAGCAGGGCGTTTTTCGCTACGTGTTGCCGCATGTGCAACGGGGGGGCTGAACGTGGCAGCTAAAGAGTCCATTTCCATCACCTACTACGTGGGCCTCATCAACATTGCCATGATGGTGATCTGGGTGGTCCTTTACGGGGCAGGCATCCTGGGCAGCGAGACGATTAAGGCCTCGGCTGCAACCCCGTTTTACGTCGGGACCTTGTTTGCCCTCGGCTTTGGCATCGTGTTTCCTTTCTTCGAAAAGACGATGTCTGGCAAGCAGCGCATCAACCAGGGTCTTGGCGGTTCCGTGGTCGCACTGCTCGTGTATGCGGGCATGGTGGCGATGTACTTTACCCGCGGCTCGCTGATGCTTTACGACGTCGGCCAGCACTTCCGGCCTTAACCAATGCCTGACGCAATCATCTCCCGCGACGTCGTCGTGATCGGCGCGGGGCCGGCTGGCCTGATGGCCGGCATCTCGGCCGCGGCCCGCGGCCGCTCGGTCATGGTGCTTGAGCGCGCCCCCGAAGTATGCCTGAACTTTCTGCGTGCGGGCTCGGGCGCTGCCCCTGTCAGCAACAGCGGACTTGACGTCTCGCGCTTTCAGGGGCGCCATGCGCGGTTTGTAACAGACGCGCTGCGCGCCTTCGGTCCAGACGAGCTTGCTGCCTGGTTTGCCGAACGAAGGCTCGAGTTACATGAAGCCGAGCACTACGGCCACATTGTCGCCCCCGGCGGCGGTGAAGCCGTCCGCGATGCCCTGCTGGACGCCCTGGAAGAGGCCGGAGGCGACCTGTACGCCGACGTCGCAATCACTCGCACCAAGGCGCTGGCGACAGGTTTTTCGCTGCGCGCAGACAGTGAAGTTGTGCACGCCAGCTCGTTGATTCTGGCCACCGGCGCCGACGAGTCAGGCTGTGCATTGGCGGCTGGCTTTGGACACAGCGTGACCCCGCTGGTGCCGGCACATGTTGGCCTGCGCGTCGAGGAGTCCTGGGTCGGTCTTGTCGCAGATGTGTGGATGGACGTGAGAATGCAACTGTTGTCCGGCGGCAAGGTTGTCACAGAGCGCGAAGGCAGCATGCAGTTTACGGCCGACGGGCTAGCCGGTGAGGTGATCTTCAACATCAGCGCCGAAGCCGCCCGCCGACATGCCGAGCACGAGGCGCTGGAACTGCTGATCAACTTCTTTCCGGGCCAGACGCCCGCCGAGGTCACGAAGTGGATGCACCATACGCTCGGCGAAGCCACCCGCGAACGTGCAGACTACGCCCTCGACCGCATGCTGCCGATGCGCCTGGCGCTGGTCTTTCTGCGCCAGCTCAAGGTCAAGCCGGATGCCCGCTCGATGCACCTGGAGAAGGCCGACCGCGAAGGACTGCTGCAGCGGATGACAGCCACACGACTGCGGATCACGGGGACTGCCGGGCCACAGACAGCCGAAAGCACCAGCGGCGGCGTCAGTGTGCGCGAAGTTGACCCTCGCACATTCGCCAGCCGGTTACAGCCGGGGTTGTTTATCGTTGGCGGGCTGCTGGACGTAAGTGCTGACTGGGGTGGATTTGAGCAGCATTTCGCACTGGCATCGGGCTGGGTAGCGGGCCATGGCGCATGATGTTTCCCCTTTGACTGGGGTGCCTGCCCGGGTAAGCTCAGGACTCCCCCGCCTGATTGGTACCCGCATGCGCGTTCTGATCGCAATTAGCGTATTGGCTTGCCTCGCCGGCTGCGTGGCGGATCAGGCCCGTCTGGCCCGCCCCGACGCCAGCCTTGATGCCGAGGCCGTGAACCAGTCCGTGATGCTGCATGGTTCGGCAGGCTACTCGATTTCAGCCATGTTCCAGGGCGAAAAGATCGCCGACAAGATGCGCGACAGCACCGGTCAGGGTCGCGGCCTTGTCGGCACTGAGTTCTTTCACGTGCAGATTGCGCCCGATGCCACACAGCCGACGGCGCTCACCACTGTGGGCTACATCCGCCGCCTGGAAGAAGACCGCGGCAAACTGCTGCTTTTTGAGTTCTATGACAAGTACTGGAACCGGCTTGCCATCCTTGGCATCGACGGTGACCTGTACCGCGTGGATGCCCGGGGCAGCCAGCACCTTGGCCGCTTCCAGCTTGAAGACGCCGCAAAGCACCTTTACCAGCCGCCTTCGGGCTATGGCTATGATACCGTCGCGCAGGACCAGGCTCGCGTGCGCGGCTGGGACCCTGAGGTCGGCTCGGCTGATCCGCGCGCCCGCGGTGTGCATCATCGCACGCATCGCTCGGCGCCGCCGGTGATCGTGATGGTGCGTCTGCGAGCGGGTGAAGTGGCGTTGCTGGCGGAGCGCTACGCGCCCGAGCGCTACAACGACGCTGAACTGGAACTGCTGAACCGCCTGCGTGCCAAGCGCCACGGTGATGTCGGCATTGACGAAGAGTACGGCGGCATCCAGTACAAGGATGGACAGCCCGTCGACAGCATGGGTCGCCCGCTCTACCGCGGCGCCATCAAGGACTAGCGCTACAACCCTGGCCCTGAATCGGAACTGCCTCGCGCCGGCGCGTTGGCTGTCCGCTTTGATCCCTCTGCAAACAGACCAAGAGGCGCGCCCACCCAACCGGCGGCTTACGTGCGGGCGCGGCGAGGTGCTGAAGCCTGTCTGCGGCCGCACGCCGGGGCATCGCTGCGTCGTCTGATCTGCGATTCGCAATGACCCGTGGGTACAGGCAGCGGACGGTGTCGTGCATCGCGGGTCCGGTTGCCGCCATCTGTGTGAATCCGTGTTCATCTGTGGTTCCAAAGCCTCTGTCCTGCTTTCGATAATCTTGCCAAGGCATGGCCCAGGCTGACGCGCGGGGGATCGGCGCGTCGTACCCCCCGAAAAAGGTGCGGGGGTGGGGCGGGTGCCGGCCGCAGAAAAACGCAAACCGCCGCAAACTCATAAGCCTGCGGCGGTTACAGTGCGTGGCTATCGGTCAGGCGGGGTGCGGCACGAACCGAAGGATGCCGACCTTCTGCCCCGGGACGGTGAGCTCGCGCGTTACTCTTTCTTGCGTGACTCACCCGGCGATACAACAAGCCAGGCGAACAGCAGGATGGTGTGCAATACAAGTCCCAGCACCCACATCCGGTCGAAGAAGTACGCCGTACTGATCGCAAAGAACGCTGCCAGCCAGACCACCCGGTACATATCGACCTCCGCTTCTGCTCTCCCGGGGTCGCGCTCGATCGCGGTCACCCGCAATCAGCGTACCCCGTGCAGCGGCGCGGACGATGGGAAAGGCAGCACCCGATTGGAGCGGCACTAACTCAAGATCAGTTCGGCCAGCACGGGGAAGTGGTCCGACGGCAACCGGCCGTCGAAGTGGTCAGCAAGCACTCCGTACTGCTGCACGGTAACGCTGGGCGACACGAACATGTGGTCGATCATCGGGGTCTTGGGCACCAGGCTGTCAAAGCCCGTAAAGCTGCCGCTGGGCCCGTGGGCGCCATTGAGGCTTGATTCGCGGGCGTTGCGCAGTTGCGACTTCAGGATCTCGGTGATCGGCTGTTCCTCGGGGCCGCAATTGAAGTCGCCCATGGCGGCTGCGCACGCCGTGGTTGGCAGGTCATTGGCCATGGCGGCAAGCATGCGGCCGGACTCGATGCGGGCCTGGGTGCCAACGTGGTCGAAATGGACGTTGAACACATGCAGCGTAAGGTTGCTGTGCCGGTCACGGAGCACGGCAATCGTGGCCGTGCGCGGGAATCTGGCGTCCCAGCCGATGCTGCCGGCAACTTCGGGCGTGGGTGTCAGCCAGCGTGTTTCCCAGTGCAACAGGTCCAGGCGTGACTCACGCCAGAAGATCGGGTTGGCAACACCCGCGTCGCGTCCGTCGCTGCTGCCGACGCCAACCCACCGATAGCCGGCAAGGCGCCGCTGCAGGTCGTCGGTCATCTCGCGGTATGCTTCCTGTACGCCGATCACGTCGGCCTGATGGAAGCGGATCATGGACGCCACCATGTCGCGCCGGTGGGGCCATGCGTTAGGGCCGTCGTCACTGACGTTGACACGAATATTGAAACTCATGACGCGCAGTGCATGCGGGTCGAGCGGTGCAGCAGGATGGCGTGCGCCGGCCATGGGCGCGAGTGTAGCGAAGTTGGCGGGGCGTCACAGCCTTTGCGCGACGCCTACCCGGTTGCCCTCGGGGTCCTGCATCAGGAAGTCGCGCAGACCGTACTCCTGGTCTTTGAGCGGGTGGACGACCTTCGCGATCTGCTGTGCTTTGGCATAGACATCATCCACGCCTTCGACGAACACGTAGGCGCAGCCTTGGCCGGCGTTCATGCCGTCGCGCTGCGGGTAAAGGTGCAGTTGCACGCTGCCGTTGCGCAACACGGCGTACACGCCAGTCCTGTACGTCGCCTGCAGGCCGAGCAACTTCTCATAAAAGTCGCACATGGCGTTGAGGTCGCGTACCGCAAACGCCGGTGCAATCCCAAGCAATTGAGTCATACGCCTCCTCAGCCGCTCCGCTTAAGAAGCGCCAACACGGCCTCCTGCAGCTCGTTGTGGTCGGCAAGTTTGGCTTCGTCGCGTTTGCCCGGCAACACCACTACGTCGCGCGCGCCGGCCGCTGCCTTGTTGCGACGGAAGATGTCACGAATGCGCCGCTTCCATTTGTTGCGCGCTACCGCATTGCCGAACCGTTTACTCACAACCAGCCCCAGCCGCGGGTGCCCGAGGTCGTTCGCGCGCCAGTGAATGATCAACCGCTTGTTGCCCGCACTCGTGCCCTGCTCAAACACGCGGTCGAAGTCGGCCTTTGTCAGCAGCCGTTCTTCTTTGCGCAGGCGGTTGTCGGACAGGTACGCGTGCATGTATGGATACTGGCAACTGCGCCGCGGCCGGGAAAGGTCCCGGCTGACACGGCAGTGTCGCAATGCCCGGTACACTCAACATTCGGCTGACACAGGAGTCTGCGGGATGCGCACAACTATAGTTGGCACTATGGCCGAAAAGGGCATGCTGTTCGAGAACGAACGGGCGGTGACCGGTCGCTTCGTTGAGGTCGCGTTGCCCACGCCCGTGGACCGGCTGTTCGACTACTCCGTGCCCGAGCCGCTGGCAGGCCGCGCGCGTGTCGGTCATCGGGTGACGGTGCCGTTCGGCAAACGCAACCTGCAGGGCTTCGTCGTCGCAGAGAAAGGCCGCTCAACCCTGATGCGGCACCAGGTGCGCGACATCCTTGAGGCCCCTGACGACGAGCCGCTGGTCAACAAGGGCATGCTGGAGCTTGCCCAATGGATGGCAGAGTACTACGCGTGCTCATGGGGCGAAGCGCTGCAAGCCGTGCTGCCTGCGGTCGTGCGTACCGGCCGCAAACGCCGTCTGGTTACGGTAGTGCGTCCGGGCAAACCACCGGCGGAACTGCTGGCCTTTGCCGCCGAGCTTGAGGAAAAGGTCCGCAGTGCAAAGACAGCAAAGAAGGCCGGCGCCAACGCCGGCGAACGCAACGCCGGCTATGCCCGTGTGCTGCGCGCCGTGGGCACCTACGTGGATGACATTTTCACGCCGATGGATCTGGCCGAGAAGCTCGGGGTAAGTGCGGCGCCGATCCGTACGCTGGCAAAGCAGGGCTGGCTGCGCCTGGATCGTGTCGAGCCTGAGCACGCGTCCGGCGGCATCTATGGCTGGGGGCCGGAGGACGGACCCAAGGAGCCGACAGGCGACCAGCAACTCGCGCTGGACGCCATCGCCGGCAGTGTCGAGCGCGACGAGTTCAAGACCTTCCTGCTGTACGGCGTGACGGGCAGCGGCAAGACCGAGGTCTATATTCGCGCGATCCAGCAGGCCCGTCAACTTGGCAAGTCGGCGATTGTGCTGGTACCCGAGATCAGCCTGACGCCTCAGACCGTGCGCCGATTCGCCAGCCGCTTTGACAACGTTAGCGTGCTGCACTCAGGCATGACCGACGGGCAGCGCCGAGACGCGTGGCGCGCCATCAGCTCCGGCAAGTCGCGGGTCGTGATCGGCCCGCGCAGCGCGCTGTTCGCGCCGGTCGTTGACCTTGGCCTGGTCGTGATCGACGAAGAACACGAAGGCACCTACAAGCAGGACAACACGCCGCGCTATCATGCGCGCGATACCGCCATCATGCGCTGCCGCCTGGAACATGCGGTGGCGGTGCTGGGCTCAGCAACGCCCAGCCTTGAAAGCTGGCACAACGCGCAAGTCGGCAAGTATGAGCTGCTGGAACTTCGCACGCGGGTACGCGCGCAGGGCGGCGCCGAACCGGTGGCGGATGCAGCGCACACGGCATCCAACCTGGCGCAGGTCGAGATCATCGACATGGCGCAAGAATGCCGCGAGCAGCACCAGTTCACGTTCTTTTCGCGGCGCCTGCGCGGCGCCTGTGCCGCGGCCCTTGAGCGCAATGAGCAGGTGATCATCTTTCTAAACAGGCGCGGCTATCACACGATGTTGAATTGCGGCAACTGCGGGCAGGCCCTGATGTGCCCGCAGTGCGACATCCCGATGTCGTTTCATCGCGGCTTGCACAAGATGACCTGCCACTATTGCCTCGATACCACCGAGATGCCGCGCGCCTGCCCCTCGTGCATGTCCGGCAAGTTGAAACTGCAGGGCATGGGCACCGAGCGCCTTGAGGAAGAGCTGAAGGTGATCTTCGCCGACCGCACGATCGCGCGCATGGACAGCGACGTGATGAAGACGCGCGAAGATTACGAAGAAACGCTTGAGGCCTTCCGCGCGGGCGAAACCCGGATCCTCGTCGGCACGCAGATGATTGCCAAGGGGCTCGACTTCCCCAACGTCACGGTCGTGGGTGTCGTCAGCGCCGACGTCGGCATGGGGCTGGGCGACTTTCGCAGCTATGAGCGCAGCTTTCAGTTGCTCACCCAGGTTGCGGGCCGCGCTGGCCGCGGCAGCAAGCCCGGCACGGTGATCGTGCAGACGTTTCAGCCGCAGCACGTCTCGATTGTCACCGGCGCCAGGCAGGACTTCCGGGCGTTCAGCGAGTATGAGCTGGCGCACCGCGACGAGAGCAAGTACCCGCCCTATTCACGGCTGGTGCTGATCACCGTCGAGGCCAGGGGCGCCGACAAGGCCGAAGAAGAGGCGCGCAAGATTGCCAACACGGCCCAGGACTTCGCCGCGCGCTTCAAGGGCGCGGTATTTTCGGTCGCCGGGCCGTTTGACGCGCCGATTGCCAAGCTGCGCGGCAAGCACCGCAAGCAGGTGATCATCAAGGCCCGCGGGTTCCGCGAAGTGCGCGGCGTCGTGGACGCCATCAAGCCGCTGGTAAAAGTGCAGGAGCGACTGAAAGTAAGCATAGACGTGGACCCGGTGAGTATGCTGTAAGTGCAGCCTGGCGCAGCACACGAAGCTCAGGTTCCCGAGCCCAGAATCCCATGCCCACCTTTGATATTCATTGCGTGCAGGTTGATAAAGAAGTCCGCATCGACTTCGAAGGCGAAGACGTGCGCGGCTCGTTGCGCTTTCGCGGTTTCATTTGCGAGCACGAGGGTGATTGCCATGCCGCCGGCCTCAAGTGCGCGTTGTTTGACGCCGAGGGCATCGAGCCCTTTGATCCCGGCGATGCATTTGAGTTCTTCAATTCCTGATGAACCCGATCTAGATTCCTGCCCATGTCCGGTGATTCCAGTTCCAAGGGTGCGGTGTTTGCCGCGTTGATCTGCAACACCGGCCTCACCGTGCTCAAGTTTGCCGCGTTTGCATTCTCTGGCTCGGGCTCGATGTTCAGCGAAGCCATGCACACCCTGGCCGATACCGCCAACCAGGGCTTGTTGTACACGGGCATCAAGCGCAGCGAAAAGGCCCCCGACGCCATGTTTACGTACGGCTATGGCGGCGAGCGTTTTCTGTTCGCGCTGCTGTCGGCTGTCGGCATTTTTGTGCTGGGCTGTGGTGTCACGGTTTACCACGGCGTCAGCTCGCTGCTGAATCCGCACCCGCTGGACATTCGTTGGTGGCTGTTCGTCATTCTGGGCATCAGCTTTGTGATGAACGGGTACGTCCTGCTAAAGGCAATCCAGGCGATCAACAAGTCGCGCGGCAATATGCCCTTCGTGAAATTTCTGAAGACCACCACCGACCCCACGATCTCGGCGGTGCTGCTGGAGGACGGCATCGCCTGTGGCGGCGTCGTAATCGCGGTTGCCTGCATCGGTTTGTCTGCACTGACGCGCAGCCCGGTGCCGGATGCCGTCGGCAGCATCATCATCGGCGGCCTGCTGGGGTTTGTCGCGATCTGGCTTGGCTACCAGAACCGCAGCCTGATTCTGGGACGCAGCATCCCCAAGGAGGCGCAGGTGGAAGCACTGGCATTTCTGAACGCACAGCCGAGCGTGGAGTGCGTCCGCGCGATCCAGAGTCGCGTGCTGGGCGCCGACAGCTACAAGCTGAAGGCGGAAATTGACTGGAACGGCCGCTGGTTCGGCGAGCAGTTGGCGTCCTGGGTGAACGAGCGGCGCCACTCGCTGGAGAGCGACGACGCCGCAAGGCAGTTCGCCGCTGACTTTGGCGAGCGCATCAGCGAAGCGATTGCCCTGGAAACTGATCGCATCGAGAAGGGGCTGAAAGAGATTATCCCGCAACTGCACTTCCTGGACTTCGAAGGCGATGCCACCGCGCAGCCGCCGCAAGCATTGCCCGTCGCGCCGTAACGAATGCGGCCAGGGTCAATGATTCGTTGCGAACTCGGTGGTGCTGATCAGCGCGTAGAACAGGTCTTCGTAGGCGGATGGTTCGGTTTCGCCAGCATCGACGCAGGCCTTGATGTGGGCAGCGGCCCGGGAAGCTTCGGCCTCATCCGGCGGGCGTGACAGGACCGACAGGTACATGGCGTTCACGCGGGCGGAGGTGCCCTTGATATCGCGCATCACGGCGTACACCAGCGAGCCGTTGGTGCTGCCGCTGAGGCGCCGGGTGACGTCTCCATTCAACACCAGCAATGCCTGGTCAATCGACAACGAGAAGCCCTCGCTCGTGGTCATTTCGTCGTTCTGTGCCATGGCGTTGTACTGGGCAGAAAGCGCGCGTCGCAGCCGCCACTTCAGGCGCATGGCGTCGAGGCGGTCGGTATAGGTCTGCAACAGTTTCATGTTGAAGTTGACGTTGTCTTCGGGTTCCTGTCCGTTCTTCTTCTGCATCTCGCGTATGGCCGCAAACTGCTTCAGGCGGTGGTAGGCGCTGGGGTACTGGCGTGCAAAACTTTTCAGGTAGGCGTCGCCGTCCTCCAGGCCGAACAGCGCGCCGAAGGTCTGCTCCGGCGTGAGCTGCCGCACCGGCGCCGACGCAAAGTGCCACAACTCGGCTTTAGCGGGGCCGCCTGCGCCTGACAACTGGTACACGCGGGAGTTCAAGACCGCGCGATAGAGACGCTTGACGTCAAACCCGTGTGCCACGAAGTCAGCAGCCAGTGCGTCCAGCAGCGCGGGATGGCTCGCTTCGTTCAGGCTGTTGAAGTCATCTACGGGGTTCAGCAGGCCGATGCCGAACAGGAAACTCCAGTGCCGGTTGACCAGATAGCGCGCCGTTGTGGGGTGCTTGGGGCTGAGCAACCAGTCCGCGTAAATGCGCCGCCACATCTTTGGGTCGCGAGTCTTGAGCGCATCGTCGCCCGGCAGTTGCGGCACATTGTATTGCAGCAGGTCTTTGACCCGGCCACGGTACTCCGCAGGAATGTCTTCCTTCAGCGTTTTCAGGTAAGCCTCAAGGTGTTCGGCCAGCGGCACATCCTTGATCTCGATGCGAGGGTCAATCGGTTGTGTGTTGAAGTCGGCTTGTACTTCAATCGGCGCAAAGAACGCCGCGACGCCCCGGAACTGCTTCTGCGTCCAGGCGGGCTCGTAGGGGTGGTCATGGCACTCGGCGCATTGCACCTGCACGCCCGAGAAGTGCTTGCTGGTGACGCCCGCCGCGTCGGCTGTGCGCACGGGAAAACCGGCCAGGCCATAGTACGCAGCCGCCGGGTTCGCGCTGATCGGGCCATCGACGGTGATCATGGCGCGTGCGATGGCGTCGAAGCCGGCGCCGGCGTTGAACTGCTCGGCCAGCCACGAAGCGAGGATGTCGTTGGCGGAAACGCTGAGTTCACCAAGTTCGTCAGAGCCGCGCTCGCGAAACACCGGCATCCAGCGGTCGGCAAGGTGTTCGCCGAATCGGGGGTCGGAAAGCAGCGAGTTAATCAGCGTTTCACGCTTGTCGCTGCTCTTGTTTGCCAGAAACGCCTCGGTCTCCGCGCGGGTCGGGGGCTCGCCGACTACGTCAAGATAGACGCGGCGCAGAAACTCGGCATCGGTGCTTCTGCCCGCCGGCGTAAGCTTGTCGCGTTGCCAGACTGCGGCGATCTCTTTGTCGATAGCTTTTGCCAGCCCGGGCCTGTCATCCATCCTCGACGCAGGCTTGTCGGCTGCGGCCGGCGATGAAATCAGCAGACCCGCGACACATGCCGCAGTTAGCAGACCCAAGATCAGGCAAAGACGCGCCATGGGCAATCCAGTCTATCAGGGATGTCTGTGATTGCCGAAGACGTCCGGCAATTTTCACCAGAATCCGCGATTTGGACTTCAATATGTCGGCTGCCCGCATGGGCCTGGTCGGAAAGGCGAAGACGGCTGTGCCCATTGCGCGGCGACTGGCTGGCTGCGGGCGGTTCAATGTATGGCGGTGTGCGCGATTGGCAGAAGCGGTGTACACTGCGCAGCCAATGAAGATATCGCTCAAACCCCAGCACCTGAATCGCTATCGGCAGATAGCGTCGTTGCTGCTGCGCTTCGGTTTCAGTGAACTGGTCCGCAGCAGCGGCCTGGAAGAGTTGCTGGGCGCAGACCTGGGAAAGTTGACGCAGAGGGCACACCCCAAGCCTGAGGAGTTCGTCGCGGAACTTGAGGCTCTGGGTCCCACGTTCGTGAAACTCGGCCAGGTGCTGAGCACGCGCGGCGACCTGCTGGCGCCCGAGTACGTCGCGGCGCTCAGCACGTTGCAGGACCGCGTCGGCCCGGTGCCGTACGCAGAGATTGAGCAGGTTGTGCTGGAAGAGTTCGGCATCAGCCCGTCGCGCGTGTTTCTGACGTTTGAGCCCACGCCCCTTGCCAGCGCGTCGCTGGGGCAGGTCCATAAGGCCACGCTGCAGAGTGGCGCGGTGGTGGCAGTCAAGGTGCAGCGCCCCGGCATACGCGCAAAGCTGGCGGACGATCTGGATGTGCTGGATGAAGTCGCCGGCGTGATGGAAGGCGTCAGCGAGCACGCACGCCGCTTTCGGGTCAAGGCGATTGTAGAAGACCTGCGGCGTACGCTGATGCGCGAGCTTGATTACGGCACCGAGGCCAACAACCTGTCCACGCTGGCCAAGAACCTTGAAGAGTTTCCGGACATCATGGTGCCGCTGCCGGTGCCTGAGTTTACGACCGCCCGCGTCCTGACCATGGAGTTCGTGGACGGCATCAAGATCACCGATATCGACGATGTCCGTCGCGGCCAGATCGATGGCATGCACCTGGCCGGAACGCTGCAGAAGGCGTACATGAAGCAGATCTGCATCGACGGCTTCTTTCATGCCGACCCGCACCCCGGCAACGTGTTCCTGACCCCCGGCAACCGCCTGGCATTGATTGACCTGGGAATGGTCGGGCGCATTTCTGCGCAGATGCGTGAGCACCTGCTGCGCCTGATGATCGCGCTGGGCGAAGGGCGAGCCGATGCCGCTGCTGACCTGGCAGTCAAGATCGGGCAGCCGGGTTCAGAATTCGACGAGCCTGCGTTTCGGTCTGCGATCAAGTCGCTGGTCAATGCCTACCAGGGCCAGAGTGTCGGCGACATCCAGCTTGGCCGTGTGGTCATTGAGCTGGCGCGTTCGGCGGGCAACGCGGGCATGCGCCCGCCGAGCGAACTGACCATGCTGGGCAAGGCGCTGATGAGCCTGGACGAGTTGGGTCGCAAGCTGGCGCCCGGGTTTGACCCCTACCGCGCCATCCGTGAGCAGTCGATCCCGCTGGTGTTCAAGATGATGCGCCAGAAGGTATCACCGGCCGCGGCACTGGCCCGTCTGCTGGAAGTCGGCGAGTTTGCCAACGAACTGCCCGCCCGCGTGAACAAGATCATGGATCGGCTGGCCGACAACCGGCTTGAGTTCAAGGTACACAGCTTCAATGAAGCGGAGATGGTCCAGGGCTTTCAGAAGGTGGCAAACCGGATTGCGCAGGGGCTGGTGGTCGGGGCGCTGATCATGGGAGCGGCGATGCTGATGAGCATCAAGACGGAGTTCACGATCTTCGGCTACCCCGGCGTTGCGATCCTGCTGTTTACGCTGGCGGTTGGCGGAGGCACCGCGCTGGTCTGGGACATCTGGCGCCGCGACCGCCGAACGCGCAAATGATTTGTGGCGAACGGGTCATAGCATCTCCGCGCCGGGAACCGGAAGTTGAAATGCCTGATCAGAAAACCGTTCATTGCGGGACCTGAATTCTATGGCGCACCAAGAAGCCCTGTTCCCTCCTGCATTTCTGCGCCAGCTTGAGGCACTGGAGGCGGCGTTGTCGCGCCTGCGCGGATCAGCCGGCGAGGGCATGTCCCGCGGGCGCAGCCAGGGCCAATCCGAGTTCAAAGGCCATCGTCCGTACGCGCGCGGAGATGACCTGCGGCGGCTTGACTGGAACGCATACGGCCGGCTGGGAAAACTGTTCCTGCGCGAGTTCGAGCCCGAGCATACGGAATCCCTGACGCTGCTGGTTGACACGTCAAGATCGATGGCGGTTGGCGAGCCTCCCAAGCACGTTCTGGCGCGGCGCGTGGCGGCGGCGTTCGGGTTTCTTGCCCTGCGCCGCGGCGGCAGTACCGGCCTGGCCGGCGGGGTGATGGTCGAGGGTGCGGCGCGCTTTTCGAGGCTGTTGGAACAACTGACCGCCCTTGAGTTTGCGGGCACAGCCACACTGTCCGAGTCCGCGAAGGCGCTGGCAGCGCGCAAGCCGCCCGCGAACCTGGTCGTGGTCACGGATGCGCTGGAACCGCTGGAAAACCTGGCGCCCCTGCAGGCCCTTTCCGAAAAGCGCTGCGCCGTCACGCTGGTGCAGGTGCTGGCGCCCGACGAGCTTGACCCGGTCGCGTCGGGCGATGCGAAGCTGCTGGGGCTTGAGGAAGGCGAGACGCTCGGCATAAGCCTTGACGCGTCAACAATCAATGCCTACCGCGCCGAGATGACGAAACACATTGAAGCACTGGAGACGATTGCGCTTCGCCACGGATGGGCCTTTGCCGTCACTGACAGCGCCGCCGATCTTCGCGAGCTCATGCTGGGCAAGCTGATCCCCGCAGGAGCCGCCCTGTGAGCTTTCTTGCCCTGCCGGCCCTGTTGCTGTTCGCTGCCGTCCCGGTGCTGCTGTTTCTGGCGTTGCAGCGTCGCGAGCCGCGTCAGCTTGAAGTCGGCACGCTGATGCTATGGCGCCGCGTGGCCTTGGCCGCACAGTCCGCACCCCGTAGTCGGCGCCGGCTTGAGCTGCTGTTCTGGACCGCGCTGACGGCGGCGGTACTCGGCGCGCTGGGTGCCTCGCGGCCGGCTGTGCAAGCCGCTGCTGGTGACGAGCGTGTGGCGGTGTTCATGGAGCGCCTTGGCGCGGGCGGCCATGAGCCGGAGTTGACGGAAGCGCTTGAGCGAGTGCGCGCCGTTGTGCCGGGGGCCGCGCTTGAGCTGTATACGGCCTCGACAACACGGGTCGCAGAGATGCCCGACGACGTCGTGATGCTTGCGCCCGGCACGATCGAAACAGAACTGGCGCAGTTCGAGACCCGCACCGCGCACGCCGACGCGCGCGTGCTGCTGCTGTGCCAGCCGCACCCCGCGGCCGAGCGCATGGGCCGAGTGTTGCCCCGTGACGTGGCCCGGCGCGCGGGCGTGCTGTTTCAGGTGACGACGCACGGAGAGACGGTGCAAGCAAGGGCAACGCGGGGTGCGCCACCGCTGGTCATTGGGCTCAAGCTTGAGGGCACGACAGACGCCGGGCCTGACCTGATCTATCGCTACTCACCATCTGCCGTGCAGGCAGCGATTGAAGACCTCCATAGCAACCGCGTTACGCTGGCCCACAGGCCTTTTGTTGTTGGCGTCGGCGCGGCATGGGGAAGTTCGCAGCATAGGGCCCTGTATGCCGCGCTGCGTGCAGATCCAGCGGTGGGTGAGGCGCCGGAGCTGTGGCTTGGCGCCGATGACCAAAGCCGCGCAATCCGGCTGAATGCAGGCACCAGCGCGAACCTGGGCGGCACCGAGATCAGCTACGACTCGGGGCACGCGCTGTTTGCCGACCTGCCGCTTGCGGCGTTTGACTGGTCGGCGGGGGGCCGGCTTCTGGACAAGGAAAGCGGTCGCAGGCCGCTGGTGTCGGCGTTGCGTGGCGGGGAACGGATTGGCGACTTCGTGCAACTGGACGAAACCGCGCAAGTGCTGGTGTTTGCGGGCGACCCCTTCAGCGACGCGCCGATCCTTGATGCTGCGTTGCTGCTGGACAATGCAATCGGCCTGATCATCGGTGAGCGTCCGTCGCGACGTGCGCGACTCACGGTTTCCGGGGAATTACCTTCGCAGCGGGCCGCACACGCCGCGCCGTTTGAGCCGCGAGGAGAAGTGAGGCTTGGCAGGCACGCGGCATCTGCGCACGAGTACGCGAGCTGGCTGCTGGTTGCGGCGGCATGTGCAGCCATCATCGCGGCAAGTGTGTCGATGCGCCGAAAGGCGCGGCCGGGGCGCAGCGCCCCGGCCGTTTGATGCGTGATCGGCGGCGGCAGCTCAGCGCGTGCGGTCTTCGTCAACCTTGATGACGCCCAGGAATTCGCGGACAGACTTCTCAAGGCGGTTTACGCGAAAAACATTGTCCACGACCAGGGCCTTGTTCTGTTCTGCGCCGACGCCTGGCTTGAAGATCAGGCGGCCGCTGCCGAACAGCAGAAATTCGAAGACGTCGGGAATTTCTTTTTCTACAGCCATGTTCAGAGTCGCGTAGTGGCGCTCGTCGCCAAGAATGCCGTGCTTGTGTGTAAGCTGGTTGGGCGCCAGCACCCAGTAGTTGAAGCGCGTGGTAATGAATGCCATCAGCATCAGCACCGCCAGCACGCCCGCGATCATGGCGTAGAAGTTGGGGTGCATGTTCAGTTCCTGCCGGGCGAAGAAGTCATAGATTGACTGGTAAACCGCGACCTCACTCTGCAGGTCCCAGACCCACAGGCCCAGCAGGCCCACGCCCATCACGGCAAGAGTGGCGATAAAGTTGGTCCGTCCGAAGTCAAACGTGTGAACCATCAGGTTTACGAAGAAGACAACAATCCACCACCAGCCCAATGCCGAGCGATTGACAATTGACTCGCCGGCTTCGCTGATGCCGCCTCCCAGAAAGAAGAACAGCAGGCTGATGACCATCACCGGCCACAGCAACACGACCTTCGGAAACGGGTGAATCACAATTCGGTCCACAGGCTTTGCGACATCCGCAACCCTCTGCTTCGCCTCTGCAACGCTGATGTCCCCGGAAGCGGGCTTGGATGGTTCGGTGGTCATGGGCGTCTCCTGTACGTTTGTGGTTTAGCCCGTTGAGTTGCGTGACTCAAGTGGCGTGTCGGGCTTTGCTTGCGGACAGCGGACCTGCACTGCGTGCCGCCCTTACTCGGTGAGCAGGTGGGGCAGGATAACTGCTTCGGCGCCTTTCATTACATTCCTGGCTTCATCGCCCAGGGCATAATCGCTGTGCAGCAGCTTGAAGGCCCTGAGCTGCGCCTTGCCCGACGCGATCACCTCAGCCGTCCGGAAGAGCTGAAGCTGCACCCGCGTGCGCGGCGCCAATTGTGCCTGCAGCCCGTTCAACCAGTCATCAAACACGAACTGCGCGCTATCCAGCACCGCCGCATCCATGCCCGTGGGCTTGGCGATTGCGGCCTTGATGGCGGCCTTGAGGGCTTCCTGGTCTGCGGCCGTAATGTGCTCGATGGCCCTCTGGAAAATCAGGCCCGCGGAGTACAGGTCAAGACCCACGATGCCGTCCACTTCGGGTGGCACGGCAATCGTGCGCTGTTCGGCGCTGCACACCCTCAGCATCTCTGCCTTGAACCACTCTTTTAACTCGCCTTCGTCGAGTTTCATTTCCAGTTTGAACGTACTTTCGTCGTAGCCCTTCTGCAGTTTGTCCCAGCGCCGATCGTACTCGTCACCCAGCTTTACGAGTTCGCTGATCTGCTGGTCAGACAGCGGCTTGCCAGCGCCCTTGAGCTGCGCCGCCAGCATGTTGGCCAGGTTGATCGGGTGTGTAAACTCGCCGTTTGCGCTGGCGTGGGTGGGCAGGCTGCCCATAACCTTGGCGTAATGATTGACGAGCTTGCGGTTGTGCTCGCCGATCTTCTGCATGAGGGCAGGCGGCGGTGACTTGCCTTCGGCCATTGCCTCGGCCAGTTCTTTGAGCAGCGGGACCATTTCGCGGGCCGCACCGCCGATTTCGTCCCAGTTGGCGTCGCGAATTGCCGGTAAATCGGCCCACTTGCCGAAGGCAACGGGGACGCTGCCTGGCTTCGGCGGCTCCGGTTGCTCGGGTTCGGGCTTGGTTTCGATGGCTTTGGCGGCCTCGTCCTTCAGGCGCTCGACTTCTTGCTTGAGTTGCTTGACCTCGGTTGCTGCGCTGTCGCGTTCCGAGCGTGCCTTGGCCAGTTCGCGGTCCGCCTCGCGTCTTGCATTCACTGCGGCGTTGGCATCGGCAAGTGCGCGTTCCAGCACGGGGTCTGGCTCGGGATCAGTTGGCGTTTGCGAGGCGGGCTTGTCGGGTGCATTCGTTGTGGCAACGGGCCCGGGTTCGATGCTTGTCTCAAGCAGCAGCCAGACGGCGGTCGCGCCAATCATGACTCCGACAAGGGCCGCAGCGACTGTGGTAAGGACGCGATCCATGCTCAGTCTCCCTGCGGTGATTGCGCGGCCAAGACGGCTTCTTTCTCGGCGAGCAGCCCGGCGTCCTGTGACGACTTTTCGAGGCCGGCGTTGACCTTGGCCAGTGCTTCATCCAATTTGCCCTGTTTGCGGAACCACATGCTGTAGGCCGCGTAGATCTCACAGAAGATATCTTCCCAGGGCATCTGCGCCTGCATCTCCAATGCCTTGTCGAGGTCAATATTGGCTGTCTTGAACTCCGGGGCGAACGTCGGGTAGTTGGCCTTCATGATCGCAAGGAAGTGCCGCGCTTCGTAGTAATCGGGGTCAATCGTCAGCGCCTTGTCGATCTCGGTGACGATCTCGCCGGCCAACGCACCTTGCTTCATGGGCTCGCTGCGCAGGTCCTGGAAGCGCGACACGAGCAGCGACGCCAGCGTCAGGCGCGCCTGCTTGTTCTCGGGTTCATCTTTCACCCAGTCGCGGGCCTGTTTGATCACCCGGTCGCGGAACTCCTTGCTGCTGCCGTTGGCAAGCTCGGACAGCTCATTCATCGCCTTCTTGTCGCCCGACTTCACCAGCGGCCACAGCGTTTCATACTGGCGGTCAGCGGCGGCGGCATCGGGCTTGGGTGTGTCTTCGGCGGGCGTGGGTTCAGCGATTTCCGGCTTGGACGTGCCCGCAGACGCTTGCGAAGCAATTTGCTTCTCAAGCGCACTGACTCGCGTTGTCAGCGCCGTGATCTCGGCCTGCATGGCGTTTACTTGCGAAGTATCCAGCGCGGGCTGGCGTTCGTTGTCGGCTTGCAGCGTCGCGTTGCGGGCGCGCAGCAGGGCGACTTCGTCCTTGAGCTTGACCATCTCGCCGGTCAGGTCCAGGTTGTGCTCGTGCATGTCGGCAAGTTCGGAGGCCATGGTGTTCAGCCTGGCCTCACTGTGCGTGTCCGTGCGGTTGCAGCCGACCAGCAGCGCGGCCGGCAAGACGAGGGAAAGGGCGAGTTTCATGAAAAGCCTCCTCGGTATGACGGTATGTAGTTGCGAACCGTTGCTCATTTGCAATCCTTCGGTCGGTTTGTAACGCATGGGCTGAAATTCTCACGGGATGAGCATGCCGCCAAAGGTCCAGGGGTTATTCGTGATCGCGCTGCTGGCCTTGCTCGCGGTGGTGCTCGCGCTTGACCCGCGTGTGCCGGGCTATCGTTCGCAGTATGACCCCGCCGCCACGCCCGCGGAAGTCGCAAAGTGGGCACGCGACCTGAAGGCTTGGCGCCAGTCGCCCACCTGGCAGAGTTTCCCGCAGGAAAGCCCCGAGCCCGACTTTGTCGGCACCTATGTATTCGGGAAGTACCGCTACCGGGTGGACGTGCAGATCAGCGGCGACCGCATACACTACATTTCCTGGGGTACCGACGACCAGCGCGAAGGCGGCGCCTGGTACTCCGTGGGCGAGGGGCGCCGGCAAGCCGACGGCGAATGGTTCACCATCTGGTCGTGTCTTGACCTGTCAAGGGCCGTGAGCAATGGCGGCGGTGCGTGGTTTGATTTCAGCGCGGACCGTCGGCGCATCCATGTGCGCTACTACCACGACACGCTGCCTTTTGGTGACAAACCGATCGAGCTTGGTGAAGCCGTCATGGTAGACCTCAGGCCCGGCGAAGAACTCGGCGCTGACACGCCCTACTTCGAGCCCCGGTGGGCCCAGCGTCCGCTTGAGGGGCGGGTGCCCACGCTGGTGCCGGCGGTTGAGATTTCTGATGGGGCCCCCGCCGTGTTGTGGGGCCGCGTCGTGGATGAGTCGGGCAACGGCATTGACGGTGCCGCCGTCAAGCGGCGCGCCGCCGGCAGGATCGAGACGGTCACTGACGCCCGCGGGTTTTTTCGCATTGACCTCAATAAGATTGAGGCCCTGACGCTGCTGACGGCCGGCAAGCTCGGCTACTACAACGGTATCGTGACGCTGGAGCAGGAAACGGCATTTCGCGCAATCGGCCCGCGTCGCGACACTCAGAAAGTTGCGCTGGCCACGATTGCTTTGCGTCGGCTTGATGTGCTGGATCATCGGGATTACGAATGGGTATCGCCAGAGCCCACGGTCGGGGCCGCATACACACCGGACACGCACCTGAACTGCGGCAACTGTCATCGCCGCGAGCAGAGCCACTGGCGCGAATCGCGCCACGCGACCATGGCAAGCAATGCATGGGTGCGGGCAGCATTCGAGAAAGACGCAAAGCCCGCAGCACTTGCGCGCGGAGAAACTGAGGACACCTGTACGCCGTGCCACAGCCCAAGCCTGGCAAGTTCGCTGGGTCAATTCCTCCTGGGGGGCAAGACACTGCTTGATGCAGGCGGCGTGCATCTGCAGGGCAACCACTGCGATTTCTGCCACAAGATTGAAGCTGTGCCGAACATCGAGGCCAATGGCGTCAACGGCTCATTGCGGTTGTTGCGCCCCGACCCCAATGACCCGCGCGTGCCGGGCGGCATCAAGCGCGTTTTCGGGCCCCTGCCGGACGTTTCTTTCCTTTACATGGGTGCGGCCTACAACCCCTTGTTCAGCATGGGACTGCTATGCGCCTCGTGCCACCAGAACACTCATGCCGGACAGCATGTGCAAAGCACCTACGCCGAATGGCAGGCAAGCAAGTACGCCCAGCCGGGCAACCTGAAGCAATGCCAGGACTGCCACATGCCGCAATACACCGCCGGCAAGGTTGCGATGCTGGCGGGGCCCGACGGCATCCCGATGCCGGCAAATGTCGGCGGCGATTTGAGCGGCGCGGAGGTCCAGAACAATGGTGTGGCAATCGCGCGGTTCAGCACGCGCTATCGCCCGCTGCATGAGGCCCACAAGCACAGTTTCAACGGTACCGAAGATATCGACATGCTGCGCAGCGGCGTGTCGATGCAGGTAGAGCAATTGCCGGTCGCCGACGGCCTGCGGATCCGTGTGACGCTGACGAACGTGGGTGCGGGCCATGCGATTCCTACGGGCCACGGCTTGAAACGCTATGTGCTGTCTGTGCACGGCCGCGCAGACGGCAAGGCACTGGCGCCGGACGGCGGCCTGCCAGCCGACGAGCGCGTGAGTGCAGCGGCAAGTGCGACAACGGGCGCGCTGATCGGCCGCCGCTTCGGCGATGACTGGAGCAACCCGTACTGGCGTGAAGCACAGCGCGAAGACACGCGCCTGCTGCCCGATGAACCGCGCGTGTACACGTTTGATCTGCCGGGGGCCCAGACTGCGGAAGTGAAGCTGATTCTGCGCAGGGGCTCGCCGGTATTGATCCGGGGCCACGGCATTCAGCCCGAATCACAGGCAGTGGGCGGCGCGCCGCTGGATGTGCTCGTGCACACATGGCAGTCCAGATAGCAACTGCGAAATGGGCACATAGTCGTTACTAACTGCGGCCTGCTCCCACTCGCTTGACCGACCATCCCGCACCCCTAGACTGCGCACCCTTTGGCGGCCACCGCGAGGCTTGATGTTGCGTACATTCCTGATTCTCTGCCTGCTGGCGGCAAGCCTGCCGCTATGCGCGCAGGAAGGCGCCAGCCCCGCCGAGTTTGACATCAAGCGCAAGCCGCCGCGGACGCTGCACCCAAGCGAGACCGATAAGTTCCAGCAGGTAGGCCTGAAAGAATGGGGCGTTGCCTGGAACGTCTTTTACACGGCACGCAGCTACAACATCAGCGACATTCGCGGGCTCGACCAGTCGCTGGCCACGAGCTGGCTATACAGCTTTGACTTCGTGGGGGTGGGTGCGCGCGCACACATTGAGTACAAGTTTTCGCCGGAGTGGCGGATTTCGATCCTGCCGCGCCTGGACGTCGGTTTCGGTGTGTTGAACGCCAGCTATCACAACACGCATGAACTTGTGGACCTGCCGTTCTCGCGCAATTACCGCGGCGCTAACGACGTGGAAAAGCTGAGCATGCGAGGCGAGTTGGAGGTTGCGCTGCGCTGGCGCTGGCTCTGGTTCGTCGCCAAGTTCGACACGCTGGCGGTGTTCCGTCGCCGCGAGATACGCGCCAATGAGACCGTGTATCGCGACAACCAGCTCGGAACGCTCAGCAAGGTCAAAGACCGCGAGCGCGTGGAATGGGAGCAGGGTTACATCTCGGGCGCCGCCACCGGCCTCGGGTTCGAGTTCTTCTTTGTGGATCCTGATTTTCGCTTCATCCTGTTCACGCTGTGGCGGCCCTTCAACAACGTCGGGTTCCGGGGTGCGGGCGGGTTGACCAATGGGCTTGAGGTCACGGTCCGCAGTGCCGACTTCGAGATCAGTGACACCTACGGCCTGTTCTTTGAAGCCGGGGTGCAGCTCTACCTGCCGACCGACGAGTTCAACGACATCTACCACTTCCAGTTCAGTGTCGGC
The DNA here is from genome assembly GCA_025993795.1 of Planctomycetota bacterium. GTDB lineage: Bacteria > Planctomycetota > UBA8742 > UBA2392 > UBA2392 > JADJRK01. The sequence continues at coordinate 17,211 of JAMQHL010000037.1, read as the reverse complement.
GTGAAGTTCCGGTAGCTTCGGCGCGGCCCTACTCGGGCTTTTCGGATTCGCCGGGCGGCAGCGGCTGGTCCTTGTTCAGAAGGCCAAGTGCGCCCAGGGCATGAAACGTCAGGAACCCGCAGCGCGAGCAGGCGACGCACACGCTGGGCATCAGGTGGCGCACGCCCTCATCTTCGAGGCGGTCGACAAGGCCGAACACGGCAAATCCGTCTACCAGGTTGAACTGGTCGCTGCCGCAGCGCGGGCAGGGGCGGCTCACACCCTTCTGCTGCAGGCGTTTTACGATGTCGTCACGTTCTTCTGTGGTCCATGCGCTCATGCCGGGAGACTACATATCGGCAGGCGATTGTGGATTCCGGAATTCAGAATTTGGAATGCAGCCGAGGTCAGGTCCCAGTCAGCAGCAATGGCGCCGGATCGTGCAGGCTTCAGAGCTTTGTGTTTTCGATGATGACGCTGCCGCCGGCCATGCTGGCGGGGCCTTTGGGATAGTTGTTGTGCGGCGTGGGGTTGTTCTTGCTGCCTGACTCCTGGCGGGCCAGCACGTTGTAGATTGGGCTGCGTTTGCGTTCGCGCACCAGCTCAAGGCCTTTTTCGCTGAACATTTCGCGGCTGACGCGGCGCTGCAGCGCAACTTTGCCTTCCTGGTTGCGCAGGAACGTCAGTTGGCGCAGGTCGTCCTGGTTGGCCTCAAGGAAATCGCTCTCGAAGATGTGCAGGTAGCTGGCCATCGAGTTGTTTGTCGGGCCGAAGCCCTGGGCGTACAGGTGGCGCTTTTCCAGCTCCATCAGCACCTCGATCATGCGCTGCCAGCGCTTGTCGACGTTGTACTCAAGCATCTTCATCACAATCGCCGACAGCTTCTCGGGCACGTCTGTGCACAGCTCATGCGGTGGAATGACCGGGCGCGCCTGCGCCGATTTCACCCAGCGCACGTTTTCGTCCCAGGTACCGCGCGACAGCGGCTTGAAGAGGTTGATGCCCGTCAGCAACTCATAGGCAACCACGCCCAGGCTGAAGATGTCGGCGCGGCCATCGACGCGTTCGCGCGCCAGTTGCTCCGGCGCCATGAAATGCACCTTGCCCGCGAACTCTTCCCCGGCGGCAGAAAGCGGCGCGGCAATGCCGAAGTCGGCCAGTTTCGCAACGCCCTCGGTGCTGATCAGGATATTGCCTGGCGTGACATCCTTGTGAACGATCCACTGGTGCGCATACGCAAGCGCGCGCGCGATGCGACTGATAATGAACATTGCAATCGGGATCGGCAGCATCAGGTGCAGCTTGAAGTGGTGTCGCATCAGCATGGCCATGTCGACACCGTCGACGTAATCCATGCTCATGAACGTGACGACCGGCCCGGCGTCGATTGTGCGCGTCGCCCTGGGGTGCGGCATGCGGGCAGGGGCAAATCCGGGTGTGCGTTTGCCGCCCTTGCGCGGGTCGGCGATTCGCCGCAGGTGAAAGCTCGGCAGTTGCAGGTCGCTGGTCTGCTTGGGATGGTTCTTGACCTCATAGCCCTTGCGGAAATCCTCTGGCATGTCGGACAGCTTCACGCTCTCCAGCCCATAGGTCTTGACGATGTTTTCGTGGCGGAGAAAGGTCGCAATGTTCGCTTCATTACGCAGGCGGGCTTCCTGTTCGTCGTCGAGGGACTTCAAGGCTTTGAAGACGACGTAGTCGAGGACACCGCCGCAGTTCTTCTCGACCAGATAGACGATGCCCATGCCGCCACGGCCAAGCTCTTCCACAATCGAGTAGCTTGCGGAACTGCTGAAGCTGAAGCCACGAAGGGAAAAGTCGTCCACAGTGCTGCTCCTGCTGCCGGGAGGGGGGATGCTCCGGTTATGTAGTATCCCACATAAGCCGCCGACCGGCCACTACTTGAGCGGTGCTTTAGATTTCAATTTGCCCAGGACTCGCGAAGTGCGTTCTGGCGGAATTGCGGCCCGCAGTTGCGTGGTCAATACACGTCGCCATTGGTGGCGGCCTTTGTGTCTTCATACGGAGCCGCGACGCGGCGGTAAAGCTCCAGCTTGGCGGATTCAAGGGCGCCGATGACTTCGTTGAGGCGCGCATAGTTGGTCTTGCCGGCAAGCACTGATCCCGCAAGTCGCGAGATCACATAGTTCAGCGTGCCTGCGAAATCCTTATCCGGCAGCAGGGCCGAGAGCTGGTCAATGAGAGGTTCCAGCGGCTTGCGCTGCTCTGGCGTGATATAGGGCATGACACGTCCTCGAAACGCATGACCGCCTCAACGCACGAACTTGCCGTTCTTGCCGGCATACTGCGCGCGCTGGTCGAGTTCTTCTTCGATTCTCAGCAGCTGGTTGTACTTGGCTACGCGGTCGGTGCGGCTCAGGCTGCCGGTCTTGATCTGGCCAGCATTGGTAGCCACGGCCAGGTCGGCAATGAACGTATCTTCGGTTTCGCCGCTACGGTGGCTGATCACGGTGCCCCAGTCGCGGGCCTGCGCCATGCCGATGCAGTGCAGTGTCTCGGTCAGGCTGCCGATCTGGTTCAGCTTGATCAGAATCGCGTTGGCGGCTTTGCGGTCAATGCCCTGCGCCAGGCGCTTTACGTTGGTCACGAACAAGTCGTCGCCTACAATCTGCATACTGCCGCCCAGCGCCGCTTGCAGCTTCACCCAGCCGTCCCAGTCGTCTTCTGCGAGCCCGTCTTCGATGCTGACAATCGGGTACTTGGTGCATTGGCGATCATACCAGGCGATCATGTCTTCGCTGCTTCGCTTGCTGCCGCCAAACTCGTACTTGCCGTCCTTGAAAAACTCGGTGGCAGCGACGTCAAGCGCGAGGCTGATCTGTTTGCCGGGTTTGTAACCGGCGGCATCGATGGCGTCGTTCAACAGGGCCAGCCCCTGCTCGTCGCTTTCCAGGTTCGGTGCAAAGCCGCCTTCGTCGCCCACGGCCGTGTTCAGCTTCTTGTCCTTGAGCAGCTTCTTGAGCGCGTGAAAGCACTCGGCGCCGGCGCGGAGCGCTTCGCTGAAGTTCACGAAGCCGTGGGGGACCAGCATGAATTCCTGGATGCCGAGATTGTTGTCGGCATGGGCGCCGCCGTTGACCACGTTCATCAGCGGCACCGGCAGCGTGGTGGCGTGCAGCCCGCCAAGGTACCGATACAGGGGCACACCTTCATAGTTCGCGCCGGCACGGGCGGCGGCCATGCTGACACCCAGGATCGCGTTGGCGCCCAGCTTCTGCTTGTTGTCGGTGCCGTCCAGCTTGAGCATGGCTTCGTCGATGGCGGCCTGGTCGGTGACGTCGAGGCCGCTGACCTCCGGGTCGATCATGGCTTCGACGTGGCGACAGGCCTGCAACACGCCTTTGCCGCCATAGCGCGCATCCTGATCGCGAAGTTCCAGGGCTTCGTGTGCGCCCGTCGATGCGCCGCTGGGCACGATGGCGCGTCCGAAAGCGCCGCTGAGCGTTTCGACTTCAACCTCGACGGTGGGGTTGCCGCGACTGTCGAGCACTTCACGCGCGACGATGCTGGTGATCTGGGGCATGGCTGGCTCCTTGGATTGGGTTGTAACGGCGCCGGTGAGAACTGCAAAGGGTCTGCCGGAAAGCTGAACGCGTGTGGCAAGCGCAAGTGACCGCGCCCGGCATTTTGGCCGGCGACGACCTCTGCTATCCTGCGTGGATGGACGACTTCTCGGTCATCATAGTCGCCGGCGGCTCCGGCTCACGCATGCAGAGTACGACCAAGAAGGCGCTGCTCGATATCGCGGGTGCGCCCCTCGTGGTTCACTCTGCCCGTGCCTTCATGGGCGTAGCCGGAATTGGCGAAGTCATCGTCGCTTTGCCCGCCGACGAAATGGACCGCATTGCCAAGGGCCGTGCCAACGCCGCTATCGCCGACCTGACCGATCCGCCGGTCTTTGTGCATACCCTCAAGACCGTGGGTGTTACGCGCCTTGTTGTCGGCGGCAGACGCAGACAGGACAGTGTTTTGAACGGATTGTGGGCGTGCGATGCCAGGTTGCAGTACGTCATGGTCCACGATGCCGCACGTCCGTTTGTTACCAGCCACGAGATCACTGCGCTGATGGCCAAGACTCGTGAAACCGGGGCTGCCATTCTAGCGCACCCGGTGCGGGACAGCTTGAAGCAGGTCGAGGGCGAACTCGTGAAAGGCTCTGTCGAGCGCGGTCACTTATGGGGCGCACAGACTCCGCAGGCCTTCCGCCGCGAAGACCTGATGAAGGCCTTTCAAAAGCACAACGCGCAGGACGTTACGGACGATGCTGCAATGGCTGCACTTGCGGGTACGCGTTGCAGCGTCGTGCCGGCCAGTGCAGCCAACTTCAAGATCACCACCCCCGAAGATGTAGAAATCGCCGAGGCGCTGCTGGCGGTGCGCTCTGCGCGGCAAGGAGAATTTCGGCCCGCCAGTGCGGTCTTTCGAAAGATTCCGAACAGCGAAACCATATTCGACGTACAGCCGGAGTAACGGCCAGCCCCTGCCGTCCCCCCCATTGACGGAACTGCCCTCGCTGCTACCTTTCGCCCCCATAAGTCACGCCGATGGCGGTTGCGACTGCTGCCGGCGCCTGTGCAACGAAAGGGAACGATGATCACCAAGAAGCGCCGCGACGAACTTGTTCAGGAATTCGGTCGCGGGGGCAAAGAGAAGCTGGACACCGGTTCTGTAGAGGTGCAAGTCGCCCTGCTCACCGAAGAAATCAACAACCTGACCGTACACCTGAAGATCCACAAGAAAGACCATAGCAGCCGTCGAGGCTTGCTGCGGATGGTCGGCAAGCGCAGTTCACTTCTGAAGTATCTCGATTCGACCGACGAAGTGCGCTACCGCGACCTGATCACCAAGCTCGGTATTCGCAAGTAACCCGGGCGGGCCTGTGTGCCCGCCCGTCTTTTTACAGGGCATGTTGCCCTGCATCGTGTGGGGGGTCTGGGACCCTGTCACCGGGCCTGACTGGTCTGCAACCAGCCAGAATCCCGGAACCCGCGCGGACTCAGAGGCCGGTGTTTTCGGGCTGCCCCAGGGGCTGCCGGAAAAAAACACCCACCTCTCTGCCCGCCCGGGCAAGCGCCCGACCCTTTGCACCCACTATCACCGGTTCCTCCGGACAGGGAAGGAGCCCATCAGCCCTCATTTGAGGGCAGGAAAGCTACATCATGGCCATAGAGAAACATGTAATTAACAAGCACGTCGTGACCGTTGAAATCGGCGGTCGCAACATCATCCTTGAGACCGGATGGCTGGCCAAGCAAGCGGCCGGCGCGGTACTCGTGCGCGAAGCCAACAGCGCGGTATTCGTGGCGGCTACGACTGCTGCCCCGCGTCCCGGCATCGACTTCTTCCCGATGACCGTCGAATACAAAGAAAAGACCAGTGCTGCAGGCAAGTTCCCCGGCGGTTTCTTTAAACGCGAAGGTCGCCCCAGCACCAAAGAAGTGCTGACCATGCGCATGACCGACCGTCCGCTGCGCCCGCAGTTCAAAGAGGGTTACAACGACGAAGTCCAGATCAACGGCATGGCGATGTCGGCCGACCCCAACCTTGACCCGGACATGCTGATGATCAACGGCAGCAGTGCTGCTGTGATGCTGGCAGGTCTGCCGTTTGACGGCCCGATTGGCGCTGTGCGCATGGGTCGCCGCGACGGCAAGTTCGTCGTCAACCCTGATTACGAGACCGTGGACACCGGCGAACTGAACATGGTAGTCGCAGGCACCAGGAACGGTATCAGCATGGTCGAAGCCGGCGCCCACGAACTTTCGGAAGAACAGATTGTCGAGGCGCTTGACCTTGCGCATAAGGCAATCATCAAGCTGTGCGACGCGCAGATTGAGCTGGTGAAGAAGGCAGGCTCCAAGCCCATCGCCTTTACGCCGCCCGCAGCCCCGCCCGAGGCACTGGTCAAGGAAATCAAGGCCAAGCACTGGAAGGACTTCCTTGAGAAGATCCGCATCAAGGCCAAGCATGAGCGCAGCAGTGCGCTGAGCGAACTCAAGAAGAAGGCGCTTGAAGCGTACGCCGTCGGCCCTGACGCCGATGATGCTGCCAAGCTTCGCTACAAGCAGGCTTCGCAGATTCTGGGCGACTTCAAGTACGAGGCCACGCGCCACATCATCCTGAGCGAGAACAAGCGCATCGACGGCCGCAACCTTGATGAAGTCCGCGACATTACCATTGAGATGAGCCCGTTCCCGCGCAACCACGGCAGCGTTACTTTCACCCGTGGCGAAACCCAGGCCTTCGTGACCTGCACCCTGGGCACCGCCCAGGACACGCAGTTGATTGACGGATTGCGCGAATCACGCGAAGAGCGCTTCTTGCTGCATTACAACTTCCCGCCGTTCTGCACCGGAGAAGCCAAGATGATCCGCGGTACTTCACGCCGCGAGATGGGCCACGGGGCCCTGGCCGAGCGCGCCATCCGCGGCATGTTGCCGGCCGAAAACGAGTTCCCTTACACGATTCGAATTGTCAGCGACATCCTTGAATCCAACGGCAGCTCCAGCATGGCCAGCGTCTGCGGCGCGAGTTTGAGCGCTTTTGACGCGGGCGTGCCGCTCAAGAAGGCAGTCGCGGGCGTGGCCATGGGCCTCGTCAGCGAAGGCGACAAGCACGCGGTGCTGACGGACATTCTCGGCGACGAAGACCACGTCGGTGACATGGACTTCAAGGTTTGCGGAACAGCCGATGGAATCACCGCGCTTCAAATGGACATCAAGGTCAAGAACCTGACGGCCGACCTGATGCGCAAGGCACTTGGACAGGCCAAGGACGCTCGCCTTCACATTCTGGGCAAGATGAAAGCCGCTCTGGCAGCCCCGCGCCCGGAAATCAGCAAGTGGGCGCCGCGCTTTGAGGTCATCAAGATCGACAACGAGCAGATCGGGTCGATCATCGGCCCCGGCGGCAAGGTCATTCGCGGCATGCAGGAAAAGTTCAAGACCACCATCACCGTTGAAGAAGACGGCACGGTCAAGATCTTCGGCGAAGACGGCGTGAAAGTTCTGGCGAACAAGGAAATGATCCGCCAGATGACCGAAAGGCCGGTGATCGGCCAGCGTTACAAGGGCAAGGTCGGCAGCATGCGCGAGTTTGGCGCCTTCGTGGAGTTCAACGGCGCGCTTGAAGCCCTGATCCATGTGAGCGAGTTGAGCGACGGCTACGTCGAGAAACCCGAAGACGTGGTGAAGGTCGGCGACGAACTTGAGTTCGAAGTCATCAACGTTGACCCCACCGGCAAGATCAAGGGCAGCCGCAAGGCCGTTATCCTCAAGGATCGCGGCGAAGCCTACAGCGCACCGGCACCCCGCAACGGCGGTCGTCCGGGCGGCCGTGGCGGCGACCGTGGCGGCCGAGGCGGCGACCGCGGCCCAAGGCGCGAACGCGCCCCGCGCAGCTAAGTCAGCCCGACGCCATGCAGTGCATAAGCCAGAAACATCGAAGCGGCCCATACCGCTTCGATGTTTTCATTTGGCGTACCTGCTGTCGCAAACGCGGCCATGCCTTGATGGCAATGCCGGGCGCTACTTCTGAAGCGGGTCGTACATGTTGTCGATATCGACCTTCAGGCTCAGCAGGCGGCGGTCGCTGGGCGCAAGCTTCAGCGCCGTGTTGCAGACGCCTGCGGCGACGTCGTAGCGCGCGTTGAAGTAAAGGTAATAGACCCAGCGTTCGTAGGTGTCGACCATGAGTGTCTTGGCGGCTTTGTCGATGCTGTTGGCTTGCTCCATCTGCCCACGAAACGTGTAGTAGTGGCGGTTGCCCTCAATCTGCTTACGAATCGTCTCGAGTGCCTTGACGACGTTTTCGTACATCGGCAGGCCCTTGTGAATGCGATTGGCGACGCACTCTGTGTCGCCGGCCCGTTTCACGTCGCGCTGGGCGTCAACCTGGGCAGAAAGCTCGTTCAACCAGTCGTCCGTCGGCTTGCGTTTCTTGCGCTCGTCCGCGTCGGCAGCTTCCTGGGCTTTGCGGGCAGCTTCTTCAAGCTCTTTGGCCTTGATTTCAAGGGCGACGCGGTCAAGCGTGCCCAGCAGAATCTCGGCTTTCACCTTGGCGGGCGTGTCCGGAAACTGCTCAATCACCTGGGTGAGCAACCGGCGCGCATCATCAATCTTCTGCTCGTCCAGGGCCACGCTGCCGCGCTCAAGCAGAGCATCGGCTTGCAGGTAGCGGGCGGTGTTCAGTACCCGTTCAACCTGCGGTTGCAGCCGCGGGTCAAGGCTTGCGGCCTGGCGCGCGGTGTCGTGGGCCTGGGTGTAGAGGGCGCGGTGCAGGGCAAAGCGCGCGAGCTCAAGCCACTCGGCGCCGTCTTCGCGGGTGTACTGCTTCTTGATCTCGAAGGCGCTGGCATGCTCAAAGTCGGCAAGTTTGGCAGTAAGTTCCTTGCGGCCGCGTCGGTATGTGACGTTTTCGCCATCGAAGTTCAGGACCGCCGCTTCGAATTCCTCTGCGTCGGCCTTCAACTTCAGCTTGACGGCCCACAGGGGGGCGGCAGCCAACAGCAGTGCCAGCATCATGGCGATGTAGCGCATATGGGCAGGATAGCAGGTTGCGTCATGCATGCGAGGTTGACTCAGGTTGCCGGCGGGCTAGCGTTGCGGAAATGCGAAGACCGGGTACGGGTTCTCACGGCAGTTCGGCGGTGCTGGCGTTGTGTGTCCTGGCGCTGTGCTGCCTCATGCTGGCAGGTTGCGCGGCCCCGGGCAGCGGCGAAATGCTGGTCGACGTGATGTTCCGCAAGACCGGGGCGCCGACCGAGGGGGTGGTTGAACTGACCACGCCGGCGCTGGTAAATGAGGTCAACGGGGCGTACAGCATTGAAGCAGTGTCCTGGTATGCGGGTGCCGCGCTGTCGGAGGACGGCAAGGTCACGCGTGGCGACAGCCGGGTGTTCCTGCTTGAGTTCATTGACCGCGGCGACATCTCTCTCTTGCAGACCGATGACAAGCGGGTATCGTTGCGCGCCGAATTGGCAGGCGACGGCACGGTCCGAACGGCATTGCTGGGTTCCGTGACCGGGACAGTCGTCAGCGGGTTTACAGCTGCCGGCAACGACACGTTTGAGTCCGGAACGTGGGAGCTGTTGTACGACGGTCCTGACCTTGTGGTCGGGCGCATTGACCTGAAGTTCAAGAAGTACCGGGTGGCGGGCAACTTTCGCGCGCCACGTTCGAGGTAAACGTGAAGTCAGTCGTAATGTTTGTGTTGCTGGCTGTGATGGGCGTGGCGTTTACCGCCGGCGCCGCCGATGCTGACGCTGCCCGCAAGCTGCCCGCTTTTGAGATGAAGGACCTGCAAGAGCAGGAACATCGGCTCACGGACGACCGGTTCAAGGGCAAAAAGCTGCTGATCGCTGCGTTTGCGACGTGGCACCAGCCAAGCATTGAGCAGGCCCGCGAGCTTGAGGCTTTCCACAAGGCGCACCCTGAAGTCGAGATCATCGCTTTTATCGTGGACAGCGTCGCTGAAGCGCGGGACTTCAAGGCGCGGCAGGGACTTACGTTCCCATGCTACAAGACGGATGCCAGTACGCGAATTGGGCAGGGGTTCAACCGCGTGTTCAAGACTCGCAAGGGCAAAGTGCTGACGCTGAATAAGGCCCCGTTCGTGATTCTTGCTGACGCCGACCGCAACGTCTATTACGCCGAACTTGGGCTGACCAGCGCCGCAACCCTGGGCCAAGAGCTCAAGTAGTCGCCTGGTTTCCCCTCAGTTCCCCCGCGAAGTGCCGGCACGCTGTTGCCAATCCGCGCCGCTGACACGGTTTGTGGTAGCGTGTGCTTGCCTAAACCCCCGCTGGGGTGTTAAATCTAGCGCAAGGGACTGGCAGATCCCTCCCCGTGTTCTCCCCCAGGAAGCTGCCACATGAATCAACCTCATACCCGGGAAGCCAGGGCTGCTCGTATGTCGCAGGCGGATCAACTGTTGATCCAGATCGTCGTCAAGAACACCAAGGTCACCCAGGACCAGGTGGACGACGCCGTTGCGGCTGTGCAGACAGCCAAGAACGAAGGCCGCGAGCTTGACCTCGCGCACGCAATTCTTGAGCGCAACCTGCTGGGCCGCGCCGAACTGTACAAGCTGGTGAAGGCGCGGAACTACGCGTTGATTCGCCAGGAAGACAAGCGCCTCGGCAAGCGGCTTTTCCGCAAGAACTTTATCACCAAGACGCAACTGGATGAGTCGCTGGCATTCCAGCGCCAGTTGTTCAAGGCGCTGGGCGACATCAAACGCGTCGAGAGCATCCTGATGGACGACGGCCACGTCACACCAGAGCAGGTGCGAGAGGTCTGGTCAGAGTACACCAGCTATCTCAAGCGCCGCGGCGACCGGCCCGTTGAGCCCAAGACCGATCCCAGCCTGATGAAGCGGGGATAGCCGGCAGCAGAAACAGACTTGGGGGCGCTCCGCACGGGGTGCCCCGTTTTTGTCGCTCAACCCTGGTCCCTAGCTAGACTGCTCCTATGCGCGGCATCAAGCTTTCGAACGTGATCATCCTGGTCAGCGGCATCGCCCTGTGTGTGCTGGGCGTCGTGCTGCTGGTTGTCGATGGCACGCGCGAGCGCGGACCGGCAGACGGCAGCCCCCAAGCCGAGCTGCCGAAGACAAAGGCTGAGTTCCTGGCGGCGGGCGAACTGCTGGCCAAGCAGCACAACTGCAACTTCTGCCACCGCACGGAAGCACCCAAGGACCATCCGCCCGACCGCGCCAACTGCCAGCAATGTCACCAGCTTCGTGCAAGGCCCGAGAACCTGGCGCCGCCGCTGAAGTACATTGCCGAGCGCCGGCCGGAAGAGTGGATTCGTCGCTATCTGCGCTACCCGTACGCGATTCGCGGCAACAGCAACGACCGCATGCCCGACCTGTCGCTCAGCGACTTCGAAATCGAGGTACTGACCGGATACCTCGTGGCCCTGGCTGACGGCCGCATTTCCGAGTTGCCCGACTTCAAACCCCAACGCGAGAAAGAACCCGACGCCAGCCGCCTTGAAGGCGCAGCGATGCTCTGGGACCAATACCAGTGCGGCACCTGCCACAGCCTTGGCGCGCATACCCTGACGCCCCAGTACCACGCGAACGGCTTGCCGGTGGTGCAGGCCCAGGCTTTCGCGCCGCGCCTTGACCTGGCATTTTCGCGCACACGCCCCGAGTGGCTGGCGGCGGCCATCGCTGATCCTGTCAAGTGGATGCCGTGGGCCGGCATGACAGCGCCTGGCATTACGCAGGACGAGGCAAACGAACTGGCGTGGTACGTGGCGAACGCGGTGCCCCCGCCGAAAACCAACGTGACGCACGACGAGGTCATGTCCATCCTGATGGGCCGCTGCAATGGCTGTCACTACGCGCCTCAAGACAAAGCACCCGAGGCGACCAACCCGGCAGGCGGCGCGGGCTGGCTGGACACCTGGAGCGCCAGGGCGCGCAAGCTCGACCTCGTGACCTATGCGGGCTTGCGACGCGGCGCAGTGAACGACCTTGGGCGACCGCGCCTGAGCGTGGTGCCCTATGCCGAAAACAGCCCGCTGCTGGCGCACCTTGAGGGCCGCAAACAGCCGCACATGCCATTCGGCGCCAACCCGCTGCCGGCCGCCGAGATTGCCAAGATCCGTGAGTGGATCATGGCAGGTGCGCCGGGGCCGGAAGTGAAGGGCGGCATACAGGTCAACCCGCCGATCGAGATGGGCGACTGATTTCGAGACGTTGTCACAGAGGACTGCCTCTGATTGGCCGGGCCGGGCTCGGTTACTCTGTAGCCCCGACCCAGGCCCGGTGAATCGCCCAATGCCCAAAGGCTCTCGCAGACCGCGCAAACAGAAAGACCCGCCGGCGGATCTCTCCCAGATTGAGAGCGCCCGGGTGTACCGCGTCGAGTTGCCGCAAGAAGGCATGCGCGCTGACAGGTTTGTCGCCGAGCGCACGCCCTGGATGTCGCGCACCAAGGTGCAAGCCGCGTTCGAAGAAGGCCGCATCCGCCGCGGCGGCGTGGCCATTGACTCGGGCAAGAAGCTGCGCAGCGGCGACACCCTGGAGCTGATTCTGCCGCCGCCCCACGAAGACGTCAGCGAGATGGCGCGCATACCCTACGACATCATCTTTGAAGACGAGCACATGTTTGTCGTTTCCAAGCCGCCGCACCTGATTGTTCACCCGACAGGCGGGTACCGATACACCACGTTGCTCAACGCGCTGCACCTTCGTTTCAAGGGCACCAACGTGTTTCCGCGCCTTGTGAATCGCATTGATAAGGAAACCAGCGGGCTGATCTTGTGCGGCAAGGACGCCCAGACCACGGGCGCGCTGGGCAAGGCACTGGACGCAAAGGAAGTTGTCAAGGAATACCTGGCGCTGGTCGAGGGCGCTGTCGCGGCGCAGCGCCAGTTGATCGACAAGGCCATCGCGCAGGACACTGACGCCGAAGTCAGCATGCTGCGGCGTATTGACCCCAACGGCCAGGAAGCGCGCACCGAGGTACGGGTCGAGCAGCGGTTGGGGCGCTTCACGCTGGTGCGGTGCCGGCTTCACACGGGGCGCATGCACCAGATTCGTGTGCACATGCAGAGCATCGGGCACCCGGTTGTCTGTGACCACCACTATGGAGTGCGCGATGAGTTGCGCGAAAGAGACCTGCGCGATCTGCCGCCACCACCAACGCGCATCGAAAGCCCCTATGGCTTTAAGGAAGGCGACAGCGACGCCGACGTAAGCGACCGCATTCGCGCCGTAGACACGCAAAAGCGCCACGAATTCGAAGCGCTGGCCAAAGGCGAGCGCGTGCCGCGGGGTGAAAACGACGCCCTTCTGCTAGGCCGCTGCGCCCTGCACAGCCACCTGTTGCGCTTCACGCACCCGTACACAGGCCAGGAAATCGAACTGACAGCACCGCTGCCAAGCGATATGGCAAACGTGATAGCGCGCTTGAAAACAGAAGCCCCGAGCGTAAGAGACGGGTAGATCTACTGCCGAACGGGCGACGATCGAACGTGTGTTGCCGGTTCACAACCACACTGCGATCTGCGGCGCATAGTACGTCAGCACCATGTCGGCGCCCGCGCGCACTATGCCTGTAAGGCTTTCCAGCACGCAGGCTTTCTCGTCAAGCCAGCCGCTTTGCGCGGCGGTCTTCAACATCAGGTATTCGCCGCTGACCTGGTAGGCCGCCACTGGCAGTGTCGTGTTGGCGCGCACGGCGCGTATCACGTCCAGGTACGGCCCTGCCGGCTTCACCATCAGCATGTCGGCACCCTCGGCTTCGTCGAGCTGGGCTTCGCGCGCGGCTTCGCGGATGTTGGCGGGGTCCATCTGGTAGGTCTTCTTGTCGCCGGCCTTGGGCGCGGAGTCCAGCGCGCCGCGAAAAGGGCCATAGAACGCGCTGGCGTACTTTGCGGTGTAGGCAAGAATGCTGGTGTCGCTGAAGCCTTGATCGTCGAGCGCCCCGCGAATCGCCGCCACGCGTCCATCCATCATGTCGGAAGGCGCGACAATGTCGGCGCCGGCTTGCGCGTGCATCAGCGCCTGGGAGCACAGCACTTCGACTGTCTCGTCGTTGACGACCTTGCCGTCGCGCACGATGCCGTCGTGGCCGTCGCTGTTGTAGGGGTCCAGGGCGACGTCGGTGATCACGCACAGTTCGGGCAGCTTGTCTTTCAGCGCCTTGATTGCGCGCGGCACCAGTCCGTCCGGGTTGAAGGCTTCGTCGGCAGTGGTGGACTTGCTGCCGTCCGGCACTTTGGGGAACAGTACGATTGCGCCAATGCCCAGCTTGTGCGCGCGTTGCGCTTCTTTCACCAGGCCCTTGAGGCCCCAGCGAGTCACGCCCGGCAGGCTTTGCAGGGGCGTGTCGCCTGGATCGTCGTGCATGAAGACCGGGTAGATCAACTGCTCGCGGTTGAGTCGTGTCTCGCGTATCAGCCCCCGCACAGCCGCAGATTTGCGGTTGCGCCTTGGGCGAATTGGCAGGCCCATGTCAGTCATGTTGCCATGATTGCGGCAGGCGGCCCGCCGTCAAGCGCGAGTGGTGGTACAATCGGGCGATGTTGCTGCGCGCGATACTCCGCTTGCCATGCCTCCGAGTGGCGTCGGGGGCTCTTGCTGTCTTGTTTGCGGGGTTGCTGCAAGCCCATCCGCTGGATGACAACGCTGAACTGAATGCCCGTGTGCGCGTTTTGGACGACACGACCTTCGAGCTTGTGCTCGAGTTCCGGTACAAGGGTGTGATCGCAAGCTACACCGAGTTTCGCAACGGTCTGGACCGCAACCTTGACGGCCGCGTGACCCAGCCCGAGATGAAGCAGCGTTTTGTCGAGCTTGCCGACGAAATCGCGCTTGGCCTGAACTTCGCAGTTGACAGCAACCCGGTCGCGCTTGAGCCTGACTTCAAGCGCTTCTCGCTTCAGCATGCGGACGACCCGGACGGCAAACCATGGACCGAGCTCGAAACCGCCACCGCCCGCATCTTCTATCGGCTGGTCTATACAGCGCAGGCCGCGACCGGGGCGGGCGTCCACAGCCTCGAGTTTGCATTCACCAGTCCGCAGACAGTCGTCCATTCGCCCCGTGACCAGCTCACGGCTGTCGGCGCGGATGGCGCCCCGTTGCCTGCCGAATACGACTTTGCCCACGAGGTGTTTCCCCGCATGCGTGCTTCGTTCACAGTCAAGGACGCTCCTGCCATGGAGCCGTTGCCGCAACCGCCGCCACAACCGCCGCCGCCCGAGCCTGTGCAGGCGCCGACAGGCATGGGCGAAGTTCCCGCCGGCGTGGCCCTTGGCGCCGGGTGCGGGCTCGCGTTGCTTGGCCTCGCATTGGCCGGGCGGAGACTGGTCCGCAAGCAGGGAAGTCTCGGGCCAGCCGGCTTGTTGATACTGGCCGGCGGGGCCGTAGTTATGGGCGCGCTGGTGCGTCTGGGCCTGATCAACCTGGTGTAGGGGCAGGCACGCAAAACCCCGGCTTGCGCCGGGGGAAGAAATGGATGGTCGGGGCGACTGGATTTGAACCAGCGGCTTCCACGTCCCAAACGTGGCGCTCTACCAGGCTGAGCTACGCCCCGATCAGCGCAATGGTAACGTCATCTTGCGCAGTCACAACGGCGGGACGTTGTTGGTGTTGCTGCCTCCCGCTACAATTGACACAGGCCTGTTTCCACGGCGGTGTCGCATGTCCCGGCTAGCTACTTCCATACTCAGGCGCGACCAGATGGTAGAGCGCATGGCAGCGCACCCGCTGTCGCTGTCACTTGGCGCCGTGATAGTGTTCGCGCAGGCCGCAATCTATGTGTGCGAGATTGCCAACATTCCGTTCGGCACGATGCTGGCGCTGAACCTGTCGGAGCCGGCCCCGGGTGGCCTGCTGTTTGCGTTCACGCACTACGCGCCGCTAGCGGGCGCCGGTTTCAGCGCGATGGACTTCCTGGTCAGTGCCACGCTGTTCCTGGTCTGCGGGCTCAGCCTGTTGTCGTCTGGCCCAGCCGTGGAGCACTACTACGGCACGCGCAAGACCGCGGCGGCGTTTGTGCTGTGCATGATCGGCCACGCGAGTGTAGCCGCCGCGCTGCCGCACAAGTACGCCTTCAGTACGTTGTCGTTCGCGACGTTTCTGATTGTCACTTCACTGCTAGTGCAGCTTGAGCGCCGCGAGACTCGCGTCGAGACGCAGAATGATTTCCGCATGGCGCTGCTTTTTGCCGCCGTCGTTCTGGCGGCCATGAGTGCAGCTTTCCGCGAGCATGGCAGCTATGACAGCCTGCTTGCCGCAGTGGCGGTCGGCCCGGCGTTTGCGGTGCTGGGTTTTGTGCTGAACTGGAAGCTGCAGATGCGCGCGGTGCGCATGAAGGGCCAGGGCAAGGTCGGCAATCTCTATTTTGTTGAAGAGATCGACCTGCTCACGCGCAACGAAATCCAGAGCCGCATGGACCGCCTACTGGAAAAGATTGCAAGCCACGGCATGGAGAGCCTTGATGCCGAAGACCAGCGCTTCCTGAAAAGCGCCAGCCGCCGCCTCAAGCCAAGCGAAACTGAAGAACCCACGCGATAAATGGTTCTGCCCCGGCCCGGCGCGGGCAACGAGGCTAATAGCTCTTATTGCGGTACGTGAACCCCATCGGCAAGCGTACGATCTCGAGGCCGGGCACGGCGACGGTCTGGCACGCCAGCACGCTCAGGCGCTGGTCCTCACCGGAACGCTTGATGCGGCATTTGCAGTTCTTGCATGTGCCCGCGATGCAGAACAGGCTGAAGTCGATGTTGATTTCGCCTGTCATCATTCCCCAGAACTGCATACCCCGCCACAGCGAGTTGTTTTCGGGCAGCATCACCTGGTTGCCCTCAATGATGATGGGCACCAGCTTTTCATACGGACGCAGGATGTCGCTCGCTGCGACCACGGTGGCGTCGTCGATCTTGAACATAGCCTTCAGGTCTACGGGCACTTGTCATCCTTCAGGTTACCGCGCGGTTGCTTTCCGGCCGAAAACGTATCGGCAATTGCTGCCCGCCGGCACGATTCCATATCGTAACACGGCCCCGATTCCGGCCAATGCAGCGGGTTCGGGCGGAACTGCGGGCGCTGCCACAAAACTGGCACGCCGAATGCTCTAAGCAGAGTGAGGCTTGGAGGCCTTACAACCTAACTTGAAGGAGAAGGACATGAACAGACTTGTTCTGACGGCAGCGCTTTGCCTGTTTGCAGGCGTGCTCTGCGCCCAGGCGCAGATCAAAAGCCCGGACGGCGCCAAACCCACGACCCATGACCGACCGGCTGGCGGTGCAGTAATTGTGGTTCCCGACAGCACCGGCGGTACCGGCGGTGGCACACCAGACGAAACGCCGCCCGTGAAAGACCCCACACCGCCAAGCGAAGGCGAAGACATTCCGCCTACTGAACCAGACACCGACCCCCCGCAGGAAGACCCGCCAACTTATTACGGCGAGCCGGTCCAGGGTAAGTTCGCATTCATCCTCGACGCCAGCGGCAGCATGTACGGCAGCCGGGTCGCCAGCCTGCGGGCCGAGACGACGGGTGTGATCCAGGACCTTACCGAAGACGACGAACTGGACTGCATGGCATACGGCGGCCAGTTCAGCAGCACCGGCTACGTCAAGTACATGTGGGGCGCATTGCTGCCCGCAACCGACGGCAACAAGAACAGCGCCGTCAGCTGGGTCAACGGCCCCAGCACCAACCCCGGCGGCATGACACCCAGCTATGCGG